>NZ_JBIUBW010000013.1:0-87205 GCF_044548465.1 Streptomyces sp. NPDC052023
CTTCCTTTGTACTCACCCGAGATTCTCTCTCGCGGCTTTCCTCCGGGCGCTTCCCTTCGGTCTTGCGTTTCCGACTCTATCAGATCTTTTCTCGATCCGATTTCCTCGGTGCTTTCCAGGTTCTCGCTTCCGCGTTTCCCTTTCCGGCGGATCCGACTTTATCAGAAGTTTCGGGCCGGTCTGACCGGCCATCCATTCCGATTAATCGAGGGAGCTTCTCGAAGCTGAAGTTCCAAGAAGCGAGTAGGTTCTCCAAGTGCCGACCGGATGAGCTCCAGTCCAGGCAACTGTTTGAATCTACCTCCCCACATGCGCCGTGTCAACGGCTCCTGTGGGGCGAAGAGGAGACTAGCAGCCTCGAGGGCCTGTCCGCACATCAAGCGGCGGTCGGCACCGTGGCGCTCCGTTCGGCCGCGTCCAGGTCCCCCGTCTCCCCGGCCTGAGCGGCTCGCCGTCCGAGCACGAACACGTACGCGAGGAAGGCCACCTCGGCGACTACCCCGATGCCGATCCGTGCCCAGGTCGGCAGGCCCGACGGGGTGACGAAGCCTTCGATGGCGCCGGCGACGAAGAGGACCAGGGCAAGGCCGATCGCCATGCCGAGGGCAGCCCGGCCCTCCTCCGCGAGGGCCTTCCTGCGTGTGCGGGGGCCCGGGTCGATCACCGTCCAGCCGAGACGCAGGCCTGTTCCGGCGGCCACGAAGACCGCGGTCAGCTCCAGCAGGCCGTGCGGGAGGACCAGGCCGAGGAAGGTGTCGAGGCGGCCCGCCGAGGACATCAGGCCGAAGCCGATCCCCAGGTTGAGCATGTTCTGGAAGAGGATCCACAGGACGGGGACGCCCAGGAAGACGCCGAAGACCAGGCACATGGCCGCCGCCTGCGCGTTGTTCGTCCAGACGCGTGCAGCGAAGGATGCCGCCGGATGGGTGGAGTAGTAGCTCTCGTACTGGCCGCCGGGTCGGGTGAGCTCGCGCAGTTCGCTGGGCGCCGCGATGGTTGCCTGGACCTCGGGGTGCGCGCCGATCCACCAGCCGAGGAGCGCCGCGACGAGCGTCGACACAAGTGCGGTGGGAACCCACCAGCGGCGGGACCGGTAAACGGCTGCCGGGAAGCCGTAGGCGAGGAAATTGGTGACGTCGCGCCACGAGGCGCGTCGGGACCCTGTCACGGCACCACGCGCGCGTGCGACCAGTTGGCTCAGGCGGCCGGTCAGCTGCGGGTCGGGTGCGCTGGACTGGATCAGGGAAAGATGAGTTGCGGTGCGCTGATAGAGCGCGACGAGTTCGTCGGTCTCGGCACCGGAGAGTCGGCGCTGGCGCCGGAGCAGCTCCTCCAGGCGGTCCCATTCCGCTCGGTGGGCGGAGACGAAGACGTCGAGGTCCATCGGTTTGCCTGCTCCTCGGCTGCTCGTCGGCGGGCCCGTCGTGAGTGTCAGCTTGTCGTACTGCAATGCTCAAGGCCCTCAGCTTGGCAGACTGGCCGGTCTCGGGGCAGGCCAGGGGAAGGACAACGAGCGTGAGTGAGCTGGTGACGGGTGAGGCGGTGGCGCTGGAGCTGCGCCCCGCGAGGCTGCCCAGCAGGGCGCTGGCCGTCCTGCTCGATCTCATCGTGGCCTTCGCCGCGTACGTGATCGTGAGCATGGTGCTGCTGATCTCCACGGCCTCCCTGGACGAAGCTGCTCAGATCGCGGTGTCCATAGCCACGTTTCTGCTGGTTCTCGTGGGCGCGCCCATCGCTGTGGAGACGCTCAGTCATGGGCGGTCGCTGGGCAAGCTGGCGTTCGGGCTACGGGTGGTTCGCGACGACGGCGGGCCCATCCGGTTCCGGCACGCTCTGGTGCGTGGTGCGATCGGCGTCGTCGAGATCCTGCTGACGCTCGGGGTCATCGCCTGCATCGCTTCGCTCGTGTCGGAGCGAGGGCGACGGCTCGGCGACGTGTTCGCGGGGACGCTGGTCGTGAGAGAGCGAATACCCGCTGCCCGCACCCGTTTCGTGCCCCCGCCGCCGCCTTGGCTTGCAGGGCGCTTCTCAGGACTCGACCTCTCAGCGGTCCCCGACGGGTTGTGGCTCGCCATACGGCAGTACCTCACACGGATGCAGCAGCTGGACCCGCAAGTGGGCGGTGCCATGGCGGAACGGCTCGCCGCCGATCTCGCGGAGCTGACGGGAACTCCGGTGCCGCAAGGGATACCGCCGGCCGCCTATCTGGCTGCGGTGGTGCAGGAGAGGCAGACGCGGGAGATCCGGAAGGCTCAGGCGGACGGCGCCGGTGTCCGTGGAGCGGGCCAGGGTGGACAGTACGGGGGCGGTGGCGCGGTCTCTGGAACGTATGGGTCTTCCTCCCACCCCGCTCACCCCGCCCACCCCACCCATTCGTCACTCCCCTCCCATCCGGCCTATCCGGCATACCCCTCCTATCCCTCGGCGGTTCCCCCTCCGCCACCTGCCGGGCCCGGGCACCCCGAGGTTGCTCAATCGGCGCGAGGAGCGGCGCAACCCGAAGGCCCTGCCGGGAGCCCCGCGCAGACGCCACAGCCCGGACCGGCGCACAGCGGGCAGGGTGCGGCCGCCGAGTCGGCCGATACTGATCGCCCCACGACCGGCTTCGCCCCTCCCGCCTAGGCGCGTCACGGCAGCCGGCGGCGACGCCCGCTCACGTAAAGACGGACGGCGGCGAGTCCAGGTCCTCCAGCTCGATGCCCGGCGCCGCGAGAACCACGTCTCCGGCGATGTGCACGACGTGCTGCTCGCCGGTGTCCAGGGCTGTGACCTGGTACTCCTCCACGGTCAGAGGGCCGTTGTCAGTGCCGTGTGCTTCTCTTTTCAGCAGAGCCCAGGACTGGTCCACGGTGCGCGGAGCGAGGACCGGATCTGTGAGGGCGACCAGGCGTACGCGGGTTGCGGAGCCGGAGGGGGTGAGGCGCAGCAGACGGGTGGTGGCGATGAGGAACGCGGGAGAGGTCCCGGTGAAGGCATGGGCGCGCACATTGCCTTCCGTCGCGTCGGTACCGGTGGGGTCGGTGCGGACCCAGGTGACGCCGTCGAGCGCGGCACCGCGCACCTGCCAGCCTGACGCATGCAGTTCGAGACGGATGGGGCGGCCGAGTTCGTCGAGGGTGAGGTCGACGGAGCCGCGGTGATCGCCTGAGGGGGAGGTCAGCTGCGAGACGTAGCGCCAGCCGGAGGGGCCGGGGGCGCAGTGGAAGTGCTCTTCTGCGAGGGGGGTGTGATCGTGCGGATCGTGGAGCGAATAGCGGCCGCGGGGCATGAGGGTCCTGGGGTGTGACGGGCTGGTCCGGTTCGCCGCGACAGGTCGGTGACGTTCCGGCACGGCCAAAGGGGCAGGCCCCCGGCACGGGGGTGCGGGGGCCTGCCTCGGAGGTCCTGCTGCTGAGCTGCGCGTCAGTGCACGGGCGGGCGGCTCAGCGGGCCGGCTTGCGGACTCAGTAGCGGTAGTGGTCGGGCTTGTACGGGCCTTCGACCTGGACGCCGATGTACTCGGCCTGCTCGGGGCGGAGCGTGGTCAGCTTCACGCCGAGGGCGTCGAGGTGGAGACGGGCGACCTTCTCGTCGAGGTGCTTGGGCAGCACGTAGACGTCGGTCGGGTACTCGTCGGGCTTGGTGAACAGCTCGATCTGGGCCAGCGTCTGGTCCGCGAAGGAGTTGGACATCACGAACGACGGGTGACCGGTGGCGTTGCCCAGGTTCAGCAGGCGGCCCTCGGACAGCACGATGAGTACCTTGCCGTCGGCGAAGGTCCAGGTGTGGACCTGCGGCTTGACCTCGTCCTTGACGATGCCGGGGATCTTGGCGAGGCCGGCCATGTCGATCTCGTTGTCGAAGTGGCCGATGTTGCCGACGATCGCCTGGTGCTTCATCTTGGCCATGTCCGAGGCCATGATGATGTCCTTGTTGCCCGTGGTGGTGATGAAGATGTCGGCCTTGTCGACGACCTCATCCAGCGTCGTCACCTGGTAGCCGTCCATCGCCGCCTGCAGGGCGCAGATCGGGTCGATCTCGGTGATGATCACGCGGGCGCCCTGGCCGCGCAGGGACTCCGCGCAGCCCTTGCCCACGTCGCCGTAGCCGCAGACGACGGCGGTCTTGCCGCCGATCAGCACGTCCGTCGCACGGTTGATGCCGTCGATCAGGGAGTGGCGGCAGCCGTACTTGTTGTCGAACTTCGACTTGGTGACCGCGTCGTTGACGTTGATCGCCGGGAACAGGAGGGTGCCGTCGCGGTGCATCTCGTACAGGCGGTGGACGCCGGTCGTGGTCTCCTCGGTCACGCCGCGGATCTCGGACGCGAGCTGGGTCCACTTCTGCGGGCTCTCGCTCACGGTGCGGGTGAGCAGTTCGAGGATGACGCGGTGCTCGTCGGACTCGGCGGTGTCGGGCGAGGGGACCTTGCCGTCCTTCTCGTACTCGACGCCCTTGTGCACCAGGAGGGTGGCGTCACCGCCGTCGTCCAGGATCATGTTGGGGCCGCCGGTGGGGGTGTTCGGCCAGGTCAGGGCCTGCTCCGTGCACCACCAGTACTCCTCCAGGGTCTCGCCCTTCCAGGCGAAGACCGGGATGCCCTGGGGGTTGTCGGGCGTGCCGTTCGGACCGACCGCGATGGCGGCGGCCGCGTGGTCCTGGGTGGAGAAGATGTTGCAGGACGCCCAGCGGACCTGCGCGCCCAGGGCGGCCAGGGTCTCGATGAGCACGGCGGTCTGCACGGTCATGTGCAGGGAGCCGGTGATTCGGGCGCCCTTGAGGGGCTGCGCCTCGGCGTACTCCTTGCGGATCGCCATCAGGCCCGGCATCTCGTGCTCGGCGAGGGTGATCTCCTTGCGGCCGAACTCGGCCAGGGAGAGGTCGGCGACCTTGAAGTCCTGTCGGTTCTCGACAGTGGTCATTGCTGGCTGCTCCTCGGTGGTTGGGTCGAGGTGGGTACGGCTGATCTGCGCGGCGGCGGACACAGGGGTGCCCGATGAGCACGCGGGCATGCCCGCGTGCGCGCAACGCAGTCCGTCGGAGGCCCTCTCTCCCTCGGCCGGTCCCGCTGGGGACCGCCCGACCGCCATCAGCAGCGACGTCTGACTCCGTCCCAAGCTACACCGGGCGGCCCAGGCGCCCCCAGTCCACCTCCGAACAATTCACGCCGAACAGCGCACCCGGGGGCTGGGGGCCACAGGGTGCCGTGCGGGCGGCCTCGACCCGTCGACGAAAGGGGTGCATATGGCTCGACATAGCTGGCCAAGGGGGTCATTTCGCGTCGGGCAGCGGCCTTGGAGTGGCGGGGCGGGTGTTGCAGGATGCGGGAGTGATCGGGGCATCCGGTCACTTGTGCGGGGCGTCCGGGGCGGCGTTCCCGTGTCACGAAGATGTGAGGAGAACGACGTGACGAGTCCGGCCGGTCCTCCCCCCACGGGCGGCGGTGACGAGCGCGGGCAGCTACGGCTGCTTGCAGTGACCGCATGCCCCACCGGGATCGCGCACACGTACATGGCGGCGGAGAAGCTCGCACAGGCCGCCGAGAGCCGCGGTATCGAGATGAAGGTGGAGACGCAAGGTTCCATCGGGGCCGAGAACGTTCTGGATGACAACGATGTCAGAAAAGCCGACGGCGTCATCGTCGCCGCGGACAAAGATGTCGACCTGAGTCGTTTCGCCGGCAAGCGGGTTCTGAAGGCCGGGGTCGCCGAGGGCATCCGGCATCCCGGGCAGTTGATAGAGCAGGTGCTGTCGGCGCCGGTGCACACGGAGGGCGGCTCCCCCACGGCCGCGTCCGCCGGTGGTGGCGGCGGCAAGGAGCGCAGCGTCGCGTACAAGGCACTGATGAACGGCGTCAGTTACATGATTCCGTTCGTGGTGGTCGGCGGGTTGCTGATCGCCATCTCGCTCTCGCTGGGCGGGCACACGGACCCGTCCGGCGGTCTGGTCATCCCGGAGGACTCCTTCTGGATGGACGTGAACAACATCGGCGTCATCGGCTTCACGCTGATGGTGCCCATCCTCTCCGGCTACATCGCGTACGCGATCGGCGACCGGCCGGCGCTGGTACCCGGCATGATCGGCGGGTGGATCGCCAACACCGGTGAGCTGTACGGCTCCAAGGCGGGGGCGGGCTTCATCGGGGCGATCGTGACCGGGTTCCTCGCCGGGTACCTGGTGTTGTGGATCAAGAAGGTCCGGGTGCCGAAGTTCGCGCAGCCGATCATGCCGATCATCGTGATACCGATCGTGGCGACCACGGCACTGGGGCTGTTCTTCATCTACGTCATCGGGCGGCCGATCTCCTGGGTGTTCGAGCACCTGACGAGCTGGCTCGGTGGCATGACCGGGACCAGCGCGGTCCTGCTCGGCGCCATTCTGGGGCTGATGATCGCGTTCGACATGGGCGGACCGGTGAACAAGACGGCGTTCCTGTTCGGCGCGGGCCTCATCGCGACCGGCAACCAGGCCGTGATGGGCATGTGTGCCGCGGCCATCCCGGTGATGCCGCTGGGGCAGGGACTCGCCACGCTCCTGCGCACGCGGCTCTACACAGAGCAGGAGCGGGAGACCGGGCTCGCCGCGCTGTTCATGGGGTGCTTCGGCATCTCCGAGGGCGCGATCCCGTTCGCGGCGGCTCGGCCGGCACAGGTGATTCCGGCGAACATGCTGGGCGGCGCGGCGGCCGGTGCGGTCGCGGGGCTGGCCGGGGTCGAGGACGCGGTGCCGCACGGTGGGCCGGTCGTCGCGGTGCTGGGCGCGGTGAGCGGGGTGCCGATGTTCTTCGTGGCGGTCCTGATCGGAACCGTGGTGACCGCGGTGACGACCGTCGGGCTCGTCGGCGTCGGCGAGCGGAAGCGGGTTCGGGGCCCGCGGCGGCCCGGCTCGGCGCCGGTCGGTGGCGGGTTCGCCGCCGGACCCGGGGCCGCGCTCGTGGGGGCGGGGGTCGCGGCGCCGGTTGCCGGGGCCGCCGTAGCGGGAGAGGCGGTGGCGAGGGCCGTCGCTGCCGGTGCGGGCCGGGTGGCCGAGCCGACCGGCACGCGGCCTGCCGAGACGGCCGGTGACCGGCCGGTCGAGGCGGAGGCGTCCGGTGATGTGGCGGCGTGGGGTGATGCGGAGGGCGAGGTTCTGTCCGGGTATCTGACGGCGCAAACCGTACGAGCCCGGCTCGGTGCGCCGGACAAGGAGGACGCCATCCGTGAGATGGCGGAGCTGCTGGCCCGCAGCGGCAAGGTCACCGACGTCGGCGAACTGGTGCGCACGGCGCTGCGGCGGGAGGAGCAGGGCACCACCGGGCTCGGTGAGGAGATCGCGATCCCGCACGCCAAGACGGACGCGGTGACCGCGCCGGTCGTCGGTTTCGCGCGCTCCGCCGAGGGCGTGGAGTGGGGCTCGCTCGACGGTACGAAGGCGAGGCTCGTGTTCATGATCGCCGTACCGGAGGCCGCCGCGGGTGACGAGCATCTGCGGATTCTGGCGCTGCTGTCGCGGAAGTTGATGGATACCGGATTCCGGGAGCGGTTGCTGGCGGCGGCGGACGAGGGGGCGGTGCTCGGAGTGCTGCGCGAGGTCGAGTAGCCGGGGCCACTCTCCCGGAACGGGGTGGCTCGCTCGAGGCCACAACCAGCCGGGGGCACAACGATTCCCGGTCACAACCAGCCAGGCTCACAACCAGCCAGGCTCACAACCAGCAGGCCCACAACCGATCGAGGGCCCGCCGAACAGTTCGGCGGGCCCCCGGAGTTGGGAAGGTGCCAGGGAGCTCAGTGCTCCGTGGACGGGGTCGGGCCACCCGGCGAGGCTTCCCGGTCCGGGCCCTTGGCCGCTTCGGCCTCGCTGTAGATGTCCGGCTCCAGGTAGATGACGCGGGCGATCGGCACGGCCTCGCGGATACGGGCCTCGGCGGCGTCGATGGCGGAGGCCACCTCACCGGCGGTGTTGTCGTGGCGCACGGCGATCTTGGCGGCGACCAGGAGCTCCTCGGGGCCGAGGTGGAGCGTGCGCATGTGGATGATGCCGGTGACGGTGCTGCCGTCGACGGTCGCTGCCTCGATCTTCCTGACGTCCTCGACGCCGGCCGCCTCGCCGAGCAGCAGGGACTTGGTCTCGGCGGCCAGGACGAGCGCGATCAGGATGAGCAGCACACCGATGCACAGGGTGCCGATGCCGTCCCAGACGCTGTCGCCGGTGATCAGGGCCAGGCCGACGCCGCCGAGGGCGAGGATCAGACCGACCAGCGCGCCGAGGTCCTCCAGCAGGACGACCGGCAGCTCGGGCGCCTTGGCGTGCCGCACGAACTCCTTCCAGGACCTGCTGCCGCGCAGGGCGTTGGACTCCTTGATCGCCGTACGGAAGGAGAACGTCTCGGCGATGATCGCGAAGACGAGAACGCCCACCGGCCAGTACCAGTGCTCGATCTCGTGCGGGTGCTTGATCTTCTCGTAGCCCTCGTAGATGGCGAACATGCCACCGACGGAGAAGAGGACGATCGAGACGAGGAAGGCGTAGATGTACCGCTCGCGGCCGTAGCCGAACGGGTGCTGCGGGGTCGCCTCGCGCTGGGCCTTCTTGCCGCCGAGGAGCAGCAGTCCCTGGTTGCCGGAGTCGGCCAGCGAGTGCACCGACTCCGCCAGCATCGACGACGAGCCACTGAAGAGGAACGCCACGAACTTCGCTACGGCGATCGAGATGTTGGCGAGCAGTGCCGCCACGATCGCCTTGGTGCCGCCTGACGCGCTCATGTGTTCGCGATGTCCCTTCGTACGCCGTCCATCAGGGCTTTGCCCGCTCGCGGGCTTTGCCGGTCCTTTGCCGGTGGGCCATTGTTGCAGCCCGGCCCGGCGGGGGTGCGCCTGGTCGGCACACCCGCGCGATCAGGCCACCACGGTCGCCCGGAACAGCGTGCCCGTACCGGACACTTCGGCCTTTTCGCCGGCCGCTACGAAGACGGACCGGCCCGGCGCCAGCACGTGTTCGCCCGCCCGGACCGATCCCGCGGTGCACAGCAGGATCTGCGGGGTGGCCCGGGTCAGGTCGCGGGTGGGGCCGCCCTCGGCAAGGACGTAGCGGGAGAGCCGGAACTCGTCGATCGGGGTCTCGTAGACCTCCTCGCCGTCCGGGGACGCCTCCGGGCGCAGCACGCCCGCGTCGTTCGGCTCGAAGCGCACGATGCGCAGGAGTTCGGGGACGTCGACGTGCTTGGGGGTCAGACCGCAGCGCAGGACGTTGTCCGAGTTGGCCATGATCTCGACGCCGAGACCGCTGAGGTAGGCGTGCGGGATGCCGGCGCCGAGGTACAGCGCCTCGCCGGGCTGCAGGCGGACGTGGTTGAGGAGCATCGCGGCGATCACGCCCGGGTCGCCGGGGTAGTGGTGGGCGAGGCCGGCATACGGGGCGTAGTCGCCACCGAGCCGCGAGCAGGCCGCGGTGGTCTCGGCGACCGTGCGGGCCATTTCCTCGGGGTCGGCGGTGAGGACGGCGGTGAGGACCTCGCGCAGCGCCGCGTCCTCGGGGTGGGCGCGCAGCAGATCGACGTACGGCTTGAGGGAGTCGACGCCGAGTCCTTCGAGGAGGTCTGCGGTGCGGATCGGGTCACGGAATCCGCACAGGCCGTCGAACTCGGTGAGCGCGCAGATCAGTTCCGGCTTGTGGTTGGCGTCCTTGTAGTTGCGGTGCGGGGCGTCGACCGGGACACCGCGGCGCTCCTCCTCCTCGTAACCCTCCCTCGCCTGCTCCAGGTTGGGATGCACCTGGAGCGAGAGCGGGGCGCCCGCCGCGAGGATCTTCAGGAGGAAGGGCAGTCCGGGGCCGAACTTCGCCACGGCGGCCGGGCCCAGCTCCTTCTCGGGGTCGGCCGCGATGACGTCGACGAGCGTGCCGCGGTCGGTGCGCGAGGGTGCGCCGGGGTGGGCGCCCATCCACATCTCCGCTTGCGGCTCGCCGGTCGGCTCGGCGCCGAGCAGCCGCGGGATCGCGGTGGTGGAACCCCAGGCGTAGGGGCGGACGGTGTTGTCGAGGCGGTCCATTCGATTCTCTCTGCCGGGCCTGCTGGGCACAGGTGTGCGTACGGCACGCGTACCTCGTTCGTACGACGTTCGTACGCTTTCGGTTCTCTTCGCGTACGGGCGCCGGTTCTCCCCGCGTACGGAGGTCGGGGCGTCCTGAGCCAGATCAGGCCCTCGAGGCGAGCGCCAGGTAAACGGCGGCGAAATCCGTGATGGCGATCAGTTCGGAGAGGGTCTCCAGCTCGCCGCCCGGTTCGGGTTCCAGCTCGCTGATCGGCGTGTCGTGGCTCAGGGCCAGGTCACGGGCCGCAGGGGCAGCGGTGAGGCCACCGATCGGGCGGTCCCGAAGCAGCACCACGCGCGCGTGCAGCGCGGGCGGGTCCTCCACGCGGTCACGGAAGAAGTCGTCGGGGTCGGCGCTGGCGGCGAGCCGGCCGGCGAGCAGAGCACTGTGCGCGGCGAGCGCCTCGGGGAGTTCGGCCACGACGGCGGGCCGTCCGGACAGCTCCCCGAGGGCGGCGGCGAAACGGCGGCCCGCCGGGCCGGCGGAGGTGCCTTCCGTCCAGATCACCGGGAGCGCGTCGGCGAGCTCGGCGGCCAGGGTCTTGGCGGCGTTGCTGTACGCCTCGATGGCCGGCCCGCAGCGTTCGGCGATGTGGTCGAGGCGGTCGGCGACCTTCTCCAGCGCGTCCGGCGGGGCGGTGAGCAGCCCGATACGGTCCAGCAGCGCGAGCAGCGGGGTGAGCAGCGCCCACAGGACCCCGGGGGCGGACGCGGCGAGCGGCGGCTGCTCGTCCTGCTCGTACGGGGCGGTCGCCATCGGCACGAAGAGGCCGTGGGCGCCCGCGACGGCCTCCGCGAGCGGGGTGCCGGCCGGGGCCACGGCGGCGACCGTGGAGCCGCGCCGGTAGGCCTGCTCGGCAAGCAGGGTGAGGCCCGGTTCGGTGCCGTCCGGGGTGGCGATCAGAAGCAGGTCGACCGAGCCGGCCCAGCCGGGGAGTTCCCAGCGCAGGGCGCCCGCGGCGGGTGCCACGCCGGTCGGCGCGAGGCGGATGACCGGGCTGCCGGGGCCGGCCAGCGTGCCGAGGAAGTCGGCGGCGTGGGTGGCGGCGGCACCGGGGCCGGCGATGAGGACGGCCCGCGGACGGCCGTCGGGTTTCAGCTCACCGACTCCGGCCTCGACGGCGAGCCGGGCGGCGGTGCGCACGCGGGCACCGGCTTCGGCGGCGCCGCGCAGCAGGCCGCGCTGGTCGGCCTCTGCGAGGCCCTCCGGGGAGTCGAGCAGCGATTCGTCGAGCATGTGCGGCAGCCTCCGAACGCCGGGGTCGGCGGTTGTGCGGGCGGCGGGTCCCTCTGGGGCGGGCCCGGTCTGCGCGGACGTCTACGGCCCGTTACGCGGGGCGGCGGGCCTCGTCGACGAGGAGGACGGGGATGCCGTCGCGGACGGGGTACGCCAGGCCGCAGTCCTGGCCGGTGCAGAGCAGCTCCGCGTCCTGCTCCTTGAGAGGGGCGTGGCAGGCCGGGCAGGCGAGGATCTCCAGGAGGCCGGCTTCGAGCGGCATGGGGGGTCCCTTCGGGGCGGGGTGTGCGTACCGGTTCGGGTACATGTGGCTGTGCGGTTGTGCCTGGTCAGGGTACCGCCGTGGGGGCCGCGGGCGTGGGGGGTTGTGGTGTGCCGTCAAGGGCGTTGCGGCGGGGGCGCGGTGAGCGGCGCCGGGGACGGGGGCAGGAGTCGTCGGTGCGCGGTCACCGGTGGGCGGGCCACATGTGCGGTGACCGGCGGGGAGGGGGCTGGATGGCGTACTCGCCCCCCACGAAGCCAAGGGGGCCCCGCCACGAAGCCAAGCCGACGCCCCTACGCGGGCCCCGCCACGAAACCGGGCCGCCCCCCGGACACGCCGCCGCGCCCCCATCGTGCCCGGCAGCCGGCCGGACCCGCGGCGGGGATGCCGCCGCGCCGCCCGACCCCGCGCCCCAGGCCACCTCACCCCCGCCTCACCTCGGCCTCACCCCCGGATGATCTCCAGCGCCTCGTCCCGCACCTTCACCATCGTCGCCTCGTCCCTCGCCTCGGCGTTCAGGCGCAGCAGCGGCTCCGTGTTGGACGGGCGGACGTTGAACCACCAGTCGGCGGCCGTGACCGTCAGGCCGTCGAGTTCGTCGAGGGTGACACCCTCGCGGCTCTCGAAGGCCGACTTGAGGGCGGCGAGGCGGCCCTGCTGGTCGTCGACGGTGGAGTTGATCTCCCCGGAGCCGGCGTAGCGGTCGTACTCGTCCACCAGGGCGGAGAGCGTGCCCTTCTGGCCACCGAGGGCCGCGAGGACATGGAGAGCGGCCAGCATGCCCGTGTCGGCGTTCCAGAAGTCGCGGAAGTAGTAGTGCGCGGAGTGCTCGCCGCCGAAGATCGCGCCGGTGCGGGCCATCTCGGCCTTGATGAAGGAGTGGCCCACGCGCGTGCGAACCGGCGTGCCGCCGTTCTCCTTCACGACCTCCGGGACCGTCCAGGACGTGATCAGGTTGTGGATGACGACGCCCTCGCCGCCGTGCTTGGCCAGCTCGCGCGCGGCCACCAGGGCGGTGATCGCGGACGGCGGGACCGGGTTGCCGTTCTCGTCGACGACGAAGCAGCGGTCGGCGTCGCCGTCGAAGGCGATGCCGAGGTCGGCACCCTCGGTGCGCACGCGCGCCTGGAGGTCGACGATGTTGGCCGGGTCCAGCGGGTTGGCCTCGTGGTTGGGGAACGTGCCGTCCAGCTCGAAGTACATCGGCACGAGCTCCAGGGGCAGGCCCTCGAAGACCGTGGGGACCGTGTGGCCGCCCATGCCGTTGCCCGCGTCGACGACGACCTTCAGGGGGCGGATCGAGGTCAGGTCGACGAGCGAGCGCAGGTGGGCCGCGTAGTCCTCCAACGTGTCGCGCTGGGTGATCGTTCCCCGCTGCGCGGCGGGCTCGGGAGCGCCGGAGTCGCTCCACCGCTCGACGAGTTCGCGGATCTCGGCGAGGCCGGTGTCCTGGCCGACCGGCGCTGCGCCCGCGCGGCACATCTTGATGCCGTTGTAGCGGGCCGGGTTGTGCGAGGCCGTGAACATGGCGCCCGGCAGGTTCAGCGCGCCCGAGGCGTAGTACAGCTGGTCGGTCGAGCAGAGGCCGATCTCGGTGACGTCGACGCCCCGGAGCGCCGCCCCGCGCGCGAAGGCGCGGGACAGTCCCGGGGACGACGGCCGCATGTCGTGCCCGATGACGATCGCGTCGGCGTCGGTCACTTGGGCGAAGGCCGCCCCGAAGAGCTCGGCCAGTGGCTCGTCCCACTGGTCGGGGACGACGCCGCGCACGTCGTAAGCCTTCACGATCTGCGACAGATCAGCAGCCACGGCCAACCCTCCTGAAAGTCCTATCGGTGCCCCCAAACTACCCGCCTCAGGTGACAACGCACGGCGTGGACCGAAACTGGTCCCTCAGCCGTAACCCTGAGGTCAGGGCAGCATCCAGCCGAGCACCGGCGAACTCTGGCCGACCACAATCAGACACATCACGAGCAACAGCGCCAGACTCCACGGCAGCACCTTGCGCAGCAGGTCGCCTTCCCGGCCCGCGAGCCCTACGGCCGCGCAGGCGATGGTCAGGTTCTGCGGGGAGATCATCTTGCCGAGAACACCGCCCGAGCTGTTGGCGGCGGCCAGCAGCTCCGGCGACAGCCCCGACTCGCGCGCGGCGGTCACCTGGAGCGCCCCGAAGAGGGCGTTGGCCGAGGTGTCGGAACCGGACACGGCGACCCCGAACCAGCCGAGGACGGGCGACAGGATGGCCAGCCCCGCGCCCGCCGCCGCCACGAAGTGGCCGATGGTGGCCGCCTGCCCGGAGAGGTTCATGACGTACGCGAGGGCCAGGACGGAGGTCACCGTCAGGATCGCGAAGCGCAGCTCGTGCACGGTCGCGAGCCACTCCTTGACCGCCGCGCGCGCGTGCACCCCGATCACGACGGCCGTGAGCACACCGGCGAGCAGCACGAGCGTGCCGCCGGTGGACACGACCGGCCAGGTGAACACGTTGCCGCCGACCCGCTCCCCGTCCGGGTCGACGACGTCCAGGAAGGGCCAGTCGTAGGTCTGCGTGGCCCCGGCCAGCCAGTCCTTGACGACGGGGATCTGCGCGACGGAGAAGACGGCCACGATCAGCGCGTACGGCGCGTACGCCCGCACGACCTCCGCGCGCGGGTCCTCCTCGTCCAGCTCCTCGCTGCGGGCGCCGGTCAGCACCGACGCCCGGACGGGCTCGGTGGCGGGCCTGCGCGACTGCGGCACGGCGACCAGGGCGCCGGCGCCCGCCAGGGCGGCGGCGATGTCGGCGAGTTGCGCGGAGAAGTGGTTCGAGGCGGCGAACTGGGCGACGGCGAAGGCGATTCCGCACGCCGTGGCCGGCACCCAGGTCTCCCGCAGGCCGCGCCGTCCGTCCACGAGGCCGACCAGCACCAGCGGCACCACCAGGGCCAGCAGCGGCGTCTGACGCCCCACCACGGACGCCACGTCCTCCAGGGGCAGCCCGGTGACCTGAGCGAGCGTCACCACCGGCGTGCCCATGGCGCCGAAGGCGACCGGCGCGGTGTTGGCGACCAGCGCGACGATCGCGGCCTTCACCGGATCGAAGCCGAGGGCGACGAGCATCACCGCGCTGATCGCGACCGGCGCGCCGAATCCGGCAAGCGCTTCCAGCAGGGCACCGAAGCAGAAGGCGACGACGAGCGCCTGGATGCGCGGGTCGTCGGACAGCCGGCCGAACGACCGGCGCAGGATGTCGAAGTGCCGGGTCCGTACCGTCATCCGGTACACCCACAGGGCGTTGACGACGATCCACAGGATGGGGAAGATCCCGAACACCGCTCCCTGGACGGCGCTCGAGATCGTCTGATCCACCGGCATGCCGTAGGCGAGCCAGGCGACCAGGAAGGCCGCCAGCAGGCCGGTGAGGCCCGCCAGATGGGCCTTCATGCGCACGCCGCCGAGCAGGATCAGGACGATCACCAGGGGCAGCGCCGCCACCAGGGCGGACAGGCCGAGCGAGCCGGCGACGGGGGCCAGTTCCTGGACGTACACGAGCGCCTCCCCGGGTTCCGCGATGCGGAAAGCGATTTCTCACGGGTGACGGAATGATCGTGTCCGCGTCAAGCGGCAGTCAATGGGTGTGCAGCGTTCAACGACATGAGGTGCGGGCCCCGGCCGGGCGCTCAGTTGTCGGGAGAGCGCAGAACCCGCAGGTGGCCGCGGCGCGCGACCTCCATCGGATCGGCCGCGCGGCCACCGCCGCCCGCCTGTGCCGCGCGCTCCTGAGGCCGCGCGGCCTCGCGCACCGCGTTGGCGAGCGCTTCCAGGTCGTCGCCGCTGGGGCGGGCCGGAGCGGAGCCGTCGAGAAGCCGGACGACCTCCCAGCCGCGGGGGGCGGTGAGGCGCTCGGAATGCTCGGCGCACAGGTCGTAGCAGTGGGGTTCCGCGTAGGTGGCGAGCGGGCCGAGGACGGCGGTCGAGTCGGCGTAGACGTACGTCAGCGTCGCTACGGCAGGACGGCCGCAAGCGGTGCGCGAACAGCGACGTACAGGGCTCACGACGTTGGACGGTACCGCACTCTTGAGCGGGCCGCGACGACTCTCCACCAGGTCACTCCACCGTGTCGTGTTGTGAAACGCCCCACAGGCCCCTTCCGGCACACGCCGCTGACCTGCGCGGACATGCTTGTGCGTGGTCTCGTACGACCACGAAAGTGGTCAACACTCCACATAAACGCCGTCAATTGCCTCGTGATCGCCGGTCTCGGAGAGATACGGAATCGAGCCCAATCTTGGCTGGAATGGTCATCCGGCGACAGGCCGTGCGTCGGCGTGCGGAGGACCGGAACGCCGCGTGGACGCCCGGCACGGGCCTCGCGCGAGGACTAGGCTTCACCAGTGATGGACAACCGAGTACCGCCTCGTGCCGCAGCCCCCGGGCCCCGTCGCCGTGATCGTCACGGCCGGGGCATGCGCGGCCCGATCGCGCCCCCTCAGGTGCCGCTCGCGGCAAGCCGTGCCGAGGCGTTCGCCGATCTGGTGCAGGACTCCGTGGAGCGCCTCGAGCGGCGGTGGCCGCAGCTCGCCGACATCGATTTCCTCGTCCTCGAGGTACCGCGGCTGGACGGCCCGGGCCAGGCGTGGAACGACGAGGCGGTACCGCTGGGCGGCACCGTCGCCGCACGTGAGGGGCGTCCCGCGCGGGTGGTCGTCTACCGGCGTCCCGTCGAGATCCGCACCAAGGGGCGCGACGAACGGGCGGCGCTGGTGCACGAGGTCGTCGTCGAGCAGGTCGCCGAGCTGCTCGGTCTGACACCGGAGACGGTGGATCCGCGGTACGGCGAGGACTGAGCAGCCCGGTACGGCGCCTACTTCTGGAGCACCGACAGATCCTGCTCCGCCTCCGGCACGGCCACCGTCCCCCGGTCGTCGGGCAGGGTCTGGATCGTGAAGGCCGGGACGCCGTCCTGCGTCGCGGTGAGGGTCCGGGACGCGTAGACCTGGCCGCCCGAGACCCGCTCCACCGTCAGCGCGTACATGCCCTTCAGCCCGCTCGGCGCCGGCACCTCGACGTCCTGCGTCGTGCCCGCCTTGAGCGAGTACGTCTTCGACGCCGCCGTGCCGCCCTCGGTGCCCGCCGACGCCGTGACCTTGACCTGCGCCGCCTCGCCCGGCGCGGTCAGCGACAGGGTCACGCCCTTCTCCGCGTTGCCCGCCGACGTCGCGCGCGTGCCGACGGCCCGCGTGGCGGGGATGTACGCCGTCTCCTGGGAGCCGCCCTCGCCGCGCACCACCTGCACGGCCGCCACCACGGGCACGGCCTGGTCCGAGGGTGTGAGCACGAGCGAACCGGCCTCACCGCGCGTGACGTCGCCGAGGTCCAGCGCGGTCGTCATGCCCGACTTCACGTGCAGGGTCTCGTTCCCCGCCGGGGTGATCAGCCCGTTCGGCGAGGCGAGGCGCACCGTGAGGTCCGCGTCGGCGCCACCCGGCGTGAACGCGACCAGGCGCACCGCCGTCGCGTCCTTGGGAATTCCCGGAATCACCAGGCTGCCCGCCGGGTCCGCGGCCGCGGCCAGCCAGTCGCCGCCCGCCTTGTCGTCCAGTGCCTGCACCGCGGCGCCGACCCGCCCGCTGCGGACGTTCACATGCACCGTGAGGTCGGTCTCCTCGGCATCGGTCAGGGTCGACAGCAGGATCGGCTCACTGGACCGGGGGGCGACGGTGATGCCCTCCCCCACCGTGGACTCGAGCGCCCCGTCCTTGCCGTACAACTCGATGTCCACCACGGCTGCGGAGTCGTCCGGGTTGGTCAAGTGGGCGTAGTCGGTACGCCCGTCGGCCGTGCTGGCCCCCGGGAACCAGAAGTCGGTGTCCGGCGCCGAGCAGGTGACGCCGAGCAATCCGCGCCCGGCACCGGCCGCGACCTCGGTCGTCTGCTGCACGGTCCACCCGGGCGCGAACTTCCCCTCCGCGGTACCGATCAGCGCGGGCGCCTCGCCTCCCGCACTGTCGCCGGAGACCGGCGAGCCGGGCTCCTTGGGCTTCAGCACCGGCTTCCTGGGCTTGCCGGCGCCGGCGGGCAGCAGCTCGCCCTTCCCCTCACCACCCGTGCCGTCGGTGACCGGGGTGAAGGAGGTGTACGTCGTCTCGGCGAGGTCGGAGGTGCTCGGCGCGGGGCACGCCAGGCTTGAACGCTCCACCGGCAACTGGGCCGCCGCCTTGGTGGTGTCCGTGCCGGTCGCTTCCGGGGCGGACAGCGCGGCGAAACCGGTGACCGCGGCGAGCGCGCCGGCGCCGGCGATCAGGGACAGGGTGGTGCGCTTCACTGCTGGCTCCCGTCGGGGCGCTCGTTGCCGCTGTCATGCGGGTGTTGCTGCTGGGCGGGGTCGTAGGCCGGGTCGTAGCCCTGCGGGTACTGGTCGTAGGGCTGCTCGTACGTCCCCGGCTGGTGCGCGGCGCCGTACGCGTACGGGTCGTACTGACCGCCCTGGTAGGGGTCCGCCTGGTACTGGTCGTGCCCGTACGGCTGCCCGTAGCCGTCCGTGGGGTAGTGCCCCCCGGCGCCCTGGTACTGCTCGCCACCGTAGGTGCCGTACTCGGCGCCCGCGTAGCTGGCGGTGTCGTACTCGCCGTAGGACTGCTGCTGCGGGATCGGCACCTGGGTCTCCTCCCCCGCAGCAGGCGGGAACTCCTCGTCCCGGGCGGCCTCTTCGGCCTCGGCCTGCGCGCGCAGGCGGCGGGCCCGGCGGCCCTCGCCGGCGGCGGCCTGAACGGGGATCACGGGCTCCTCGGGGAGGTCGTCGTCGATGTCACGCCGGCGCCCGGGCAGGGCGAGCACCACGAGGACGACGGCGAGGAAGCCCTGGGCCCACAGCCAGGCGGTGTGGCCGATCGGATCGTCGTAGGTCACGTCCAGGGTGCCGCCGCCCGCGGGGAGTTCGAAGCCCTGGGCCCAGCCGTCGACGGTGGTGCGGGTGAGCGGCTTGCCGTCGACGGTGGCCGTCCAGCCGTCCGACGCGGTGTCCGCGAGGCGCAGCACCCGGCCGTCGGCGCCGGCCGGGATGTCGGTGTGGATCTCGACGGGTCCGGCGGCCACCGGCTGCGGGGCAGCCGAGCCGGATGCCGGGACGACGACCGCGCGCGCGACCTGGCGGTCGACCCGCCACAGGGCGCCGCCGTCCTGCTGGCTGAGCCGGCTCAGGCCGGGCGTGGCGTCCAGGACGCGGCTGACCTCGCGGGGCGCGCCCTTGTGCACGAGGACGTAGCGCACGGCGAAGGCGCCGAGCTGGTCGGCCTGGTCGGCGCCGGAACCGGCGACGAGATGGGCGACGACCTTGTCGAGCACGGCGTGGCCGCCGTCGGACGCCGCGAGTTCGGCGTCGCCGAGGCGGGCGCCGGAACCACGGACCAGGGTGTAGCCGACGCGGGCGGTGGAGTCGCTGTCGAGGACGAGGGTGCGGGCCTGGTCGCGGGTGCCGCTCTCCTCGGCGACGAACGCGGGCACCTGCACCGGGTCGCGGCGCTCCAGGGGTCCGTCGGCGCCGCGGATCATCCATCCGGCGGCGACGAGCAGCGGGCCCGCGGCCGAGGCGAAGGCGATCAGCGCGGCGACCGGCTGGCGCCAGCCGAAGCTCTGCTCGGCCACGCGCGTGCGTGCCCCCTCGGCGCCGATGGTGGCGGCCGTCAGCAGCGCGAGGCCGTAGACCAGCGTCGCGGGGCCCGCCCAGGCCGATCCGTTGGACAGCACCGCGAGGACGAGGCCCACCAGGGCGACCGCCCAGGCCGCCCAGATGCCCCGCCGGCGCTCGTCGCGCAGCAGGGCGGCCAGTGCCGCGAGCACGATGCCGATCAGCATCAGTCCGCTGACGGTGCCGGGCCCGCCCGGGCTCGCGCCCAGCAGGTCGAAGGCGGAGGCGGCCGAGGCGCCGTACTCCAGGCCGGCTTCACGGAAGAAGCCGAACGGCAGCAGGGACAGCGACCAGGGGGCGAGGACCAGCAGGGGTGTGCCCAGCTGGGTCAGAAAGCGCAGGCCGTAGGCGGTGATGTCGCCGCGGCGCACCGCGAGCAGCCCGACGCCGAGGATCAGCGCGAGGGGCCACACGATCGGCGTGAACGCGGTGGTGACCGTCAGCAGCAGGGCGTAGGCCCACGTGGCGCGCCAACTGCCCCGCGCACCGGAGGCGTTCGCGAGGCCGCCGGCGGCGACGGCCGCGCGCGCCAGGAGCGGCAGCAGCACGGCGAGGACGGCGGTGCCGAGCCGGCCGCCGGCGAGGGCGCCGGTGGCGGCGGGCAGGAACGCGTACACGACGGCGGCCCAGGCGCGCAGCAGCCGGGACTCGACCAGCGGGCGGGAGGCGAAGTACGCGGTGACCCCGGCCAGTGGCACCGAGCAGACCAGCAGCACCGTGACCGCGAGGCCCGGGGATCCGAACAGTGCGGAGGCCAGCATCGCCACCAGCGCGAGGTAGGGCGGCGCGGAGCCGTCCCCGCCGGCGCCCACCGGGTGCCACGAGTCGAGGTAACGCGACCACAGCTCACCGGAGTCGGCTGGCGCGGGCAGCAGGGCACCGCCCGCGAGGGAGCCGCCGCCCAGGAGGTCGCGGCAGGCGGCCAGCGACACGAGCAGCAGCACCAGGAACAGCATGGGCCCGGGGTTGCGGGCGATGCGCTTCAGGCGGGCGAACTGCTCGATCTCCAGGAAGTCCGCGTCGTCGCCGCCGGGCCCGGACTCGACCCCGCCGCCGTGGCGTCCGGCGCCGGAGGTGACCTCCGGGTCGGAGCTGCCCATGACACTGCCCGCGACCTGTTCGACGGTGGCCCGCACCGTCGCGCCCGGCGGCGGGAACAGGGGGCGCAGCTCGCCCTTGTCGACCATCGGCCGGCCGCGCCTGCGGCGGCCCGCGACGATCCGCTCAGGCCGCAGCAGCACGCCCATCAGACCGCGGATCTCGTCGACCGCCTGCCCGGGCACCTTGCCGACGAGGTAGGCGACGGTGCGCAGCAGGGTGCCGAGGAGGACGCGGAACAGCACCCAGGGCAGCGTGGCCGTGCGGGCGTTGACGAGGAGGGTGTAGACGGCGCCGGCCTTGTCGACCTTGTGAGGGGACGCCGTGGTGCGGCCGGCGCAGTCGACGGCCCGGCGCTCGCGGGACGAGGCCTCGGCGTGGCGGACGACCGCGTCGGGGGCGACGAGGACGCGGTGCCCGGCGGCGTGGGCACGCCAGCACAGGTCGACGTCGTCGCGCATCAGCGGCAGGCGCCGGTCGAATCCGCCGAGCTCTTCGAAGACGTCGCGCCGGATCAGCATGCCGGCGGTGGACACCGACAGCACGGGCCGGACGTGGTCGTGCTGGCCCTGGTCCTGTTCGCGGCGGTCCAGGCCGGTCCAACGGCGGCCCGAGTGGGCGATGCTGACGCCGACTTCGAGGAGCTGCCTTCGGTCGTACCAGCCGCGCAGCTTGGGGCCGACCACGGCGACGTCGTCGCGGCCGAGTCCGAGTTCGTTCTCCACCACCCGCAGCAGCTCCGCCAGCGCGTCGGGTTCGGGCGCGCAGTCGTCGTGCAGCAGCCACAGCCACTGCACGGGCTCTCCGTGCGGCAGCTCGGGCATGTCGTAGGCGTCGTCGCGCCAGGTGCGCGTGACGGGGTCCCAGCCGCTCGGCCGCTTCAGGTACGGCAGCTCCTCCGGGGTGAGGACGGGGGCCGCACGGTTGGCCTCCTCGACGGCCTGGCCGAAGCCGGTGCGCCGGGCGAGGTGCAGCACGCGGTCGGGGCCGAGCGCGGCGGTGACCTGCTGTGCGGAGTCGTCGGCGCTGCCGGTGTCGGCGGCCACGACGAACTGAACCGGCCGCTCCTGGCCGAGCAGCCCGGCGAGCGCGTCGGGCAGCCAGCGGGCGCCGTCGTGGGAGACGAGGACCGCGGTCACCACATGACGCGGGAACTCTGGTGTGGCAGCGGCATCGTGATGGGCTGCCGTGTGGCTGTGCACGGACATCGAGGTACGGGCCCCGGTTCGGTGGACTGCGGTGGACACCTGTGCCGTATGGGGGCGGCGGGGTGTCTCGGACGAGCGCCCACACTATCGGCTGCCCATGACGACGGCCCGCCGCCTGTGGACAACCCACCCGCGACGGGCCGTTCGCCCCGTATGTACGAGGACGATGTGTGCCGCTGGCTCAGACGGCCGCCTTCTTCAGGCGGCGGCGCTCCCGCTCGGACAGGCCGCCCCAGATGCCGAATCTCTCGTCGTTGGCCAGGGCGTACTCAAGACATTCGGAGCGGACCTCGCAGGCGAGACAGACCTTCTTGGCCTCTCGGGTCGAGCCGCCCTTCTCGGGGAAGAAGGACTCGGGGTCGGTCTGGGCGCACAGCGCGCGCTCCTGCCAGCCGAGTTCCTCGTCCGCGTCGTCGACCAGCAGTTGCTGCACCAGCTCGGTCATGTGCGCCCCTCGTCTGTCTTTCGCGTCCCCGTGATGTAGCCGTTACCGATTCCGGCTGAACGACACGAGTGAAATTACAAGTGTGCTGCTCCGGGCGAGTCAAGCCGAGATCTGCTATTGAGCCCCTTATTCACTCTGCGGAACCAAGGCCGTGCGGAAAGTGTTCAAATCGCCATAAACCTTGACACGCTGTTGAGGCCCGGGAGGCCGTCGGCCTCGCACGCACCCTGTACGGAGAAGGACGCCCAGTGGCTCAATCTCGTTCCGACGCACACGCCGAAGCGAACCGGATCACAGTCGGATCACGGGATCGCAACAGGGCTTGCGCGCCCGGTTGTGCGCCATGTGTCCGGGTGAAGGCCTGAGCAAACCTTTCACCTGACCGATGAACCGGAACAGGTGAAACATGTCCCACATTTCGGGCGCCGAGTTGACAGTGGGGGTGTCAGCCGCTGTCCTAGTGGGCATGCTCGCGAACTTGGCGCCCACCTCGACCCGCTCCGCCGGGTCCCTCGGTGCTGCCCACGCTCGCCGTAGCTGTTGTTGCTGTTCCAGCTGTTGAGCCCAGCGCGCTCCGGCTGCCTCTGAGTCCACCGCGACTCGGCTGCTGTTCCCCCCGCCCCCACCCGGGCGCCCCTCCCGCCCGCGATCCGGGCGGACGGCCGTGACATCCAGCCCCGCACCTCTCTCCGCCTAGGAACCACCCCACCCCATGAACAGCGACAGCGACCTCCAGATCGCCGGCGACATCCTCGAAGTCCCGCACCTGCTCCAGGTCCCGCGCGAGCACCCGGCCACCGTCGCCGACTTCGTCGGCCTGGCCCGCTCCATCGCCGCCGACCGCGCCCAGTGGGAGCATCTCGTCCGGTACGACGCCACCAGCCGCTGGTACCACCGGCTGCGCACCGGCCCCGGCTACGAGGTGTGGCTGCTGTCCTGGGTGCCCGGTCAGGGCAGCGGGCTGCACGACCACGGCCCCTCGTCCGGGGTCCTCACCGTCCTGGACGGCACCCTCACCGAGCGGACGCAACGCGGCACGCGCGCGCTGGGGCCGGGCCGGCAGCGCGTGTTCGCGCCGGGCTACGCGCACGAGGTGCTCAACGACACCTTCGAACCGGCGGTCAGCCTGCACGTCTACTACCCGGGCCTCACGGAGATGCCGATGCACACCCCGCAGTGCACGGCGTTCGCCGAGCTCCCGTAACCGCGTGCCACGTTGTCGTACCCGCCTGCAACACTTGCTCCATGCGGATTGTGGTTCTGGCAGGCGGCATCGGCGGTGCCCGGTTCCTGCGCGGTCTGAAGCGGGCCGTGCCGGACGCGGACATCACCGTCATCGGCAACACCGGTGACGACATCCACCTCTTCGGGCTGAAGGTCTGCCCGGACCTCGACACGGTGATGTACACCCTCGGCGGCGGCATAAACGAGGAGCAGGGCTGGGGGCGTGCCGACGAGACCTTCCATCTGAAGGAGGAACTCGCGGCGTACGGCGTGGGGCCGGAGTGGTTCGGCCTCGGCGACCGGGACTTCGCCACCCACATCGTGCGCACGCAGATGACCGGCGCCGGATACCCGCTGAGCGCGGTGACCGAGGCCCTCTGCGACCGCTGGCAGCCCGGGGTCCGGCTCATCCCGATGACGGACGACCGCGTCGAGACTCATGTGGCGGTCGAGCTCGACGGCGTGCGCAAGGCGATCCACTTCCAGGAGTACTGGGTCCGGCTGCGCGCCTCGGTCCCTGCCCACGCGGTGGTGCCGGTCGGCGCCGAGCAGGCCAAGCCCGCGCCCGGCGTGCTGGAGGCCATCGCGCAGGCGGACGTCGTCCTCTTCCCGCCGTCCAACCCGGTCGTCTCGATCGGCACGATCCTCGCCGTGCCCGGCATCCGCGAGGCGATCGCCGACGCCGGCGTGCCGGTGGTCGGCCTCTCCCCGATCATCGGGGACGCGCCGGTGCGCGGGATGGCGGACAAGGTGCTCGCGGCGGTCGGCGTGGAGGCCACGGCGGCGGCGGTCGCCGAGCACTACGGCTCCGGGCTGCTCGACGGCTGGCTCGTGGACACGGTGGACGCGGGCGTGGTGGAGCGGGTCGAGGCGGCGGGCATCCGCTGCCGTGCCGTACCGCTGCTGATGACCGACGAGGAGGCGGCCGCGCAGATGGCGCGCGAGGCGCTGGCGCTGGCGGAAGAGGTGCGGGCCTCGTGACCGGCTACCGGGTCTGGGCAGTGCCCGGCCTTCCCGAGGTGGCTCCCGGCGACGACCTCGCCAAGCTGATCGCCGCCGCCGAACCGGGCCTGGCCGACGGGGACGTGCTGCTCGTCACCTCCAAGATCGTCTCCAAGGCGGAGGGGCGGATCGTCCAGGCGGACGACCGGGAGACCGCGATCGACGCCGAGACGGTGCGGGTGGTGGCCAGGCGCGGGCCACTGCGCATCGTCGAGAACCGGCAGGGCCTGATCATGGCGGCCGCCGGCGTCGACGCCTCCAACACCCCGGCCGGGACCGTGCTGCTGCTGCCCGAGGATCCGGACGCCTCGGCGCGGACGATCCGCGACGGCCTGCGCGACGCCCTGGGCGTCGACGTCGGAGTGATCGTCACCGACACCTTCGGGCGCCCCTGGCGCTCGGGACTCACCGATGTCGCGATCGGCGCCGCCGGCGTGCGCGTCCTCGACGACCTGCGTGGGGGCACGGACGCCCACGGCAATCCGCTGAGCGCCACCGTCGTCGCCACCGCCGACGAACTCGCGGCAGCGGGCGACCTGGTCAAGGGCAAGGCGTCCGGGCTGCCGGTCGCCGTCGTACGCGGCCTGCCGCACACGGTCGCGGATGAGGACGGGGAAGGAGCCCGGGCACTGGTGCGGGGCGCGCGGGACGACATGTTCCGGCTCGGCACGTCGGAGGCGGTGCGCGAGGCGGTGACCCAGCGGCGCACGGTCCGGTCCTTCACGGACGAACCCGTGGACCCCGGGGCGGTACGCCGGGCCGTGGCCGCCGCGGTCACGGCACCCGCGCCGCACCACACGACGCCGTGGCGTTTCGTCCTGCTGGAGTCGCCCGGGTCGCGGACCGCGCTGCTGGACGCGATGCGGGACGCCTGGATCGCGGACCTGCGGCGGGACGGCAAGACCGAGGAGTCCGTCGCCCAGCGGGTGAAGCGCGGGGACGTGCTGCGCAACGCGCCGTACCTCGTGGTCCCCTGCCTGGTCATGGACGGCTCGCACACCTACGGGGACGCGCGGCGCGACGGTGCCGAGCGGGAGATGTTCGTGGTCGCCGCGGGGGCGGGCGTACAGAACTTCCTGGTGGCACTGGCCGGGGAGCGGCTCGGCTCGGCATGGGTGTCGTCGACGATGTTCTGCCGGGACGTCGTGCGTGCGGTGCTGGGACTGCCGGCGGACTGGGACCCCATGGGGGCGGTGGCGATCGGCCACCCGGCGGAGGAGCCGCGGCCACGTCCGGAGCGGGACGCGGGGAGATTCATCGAGGTGCGGTGATCACGCCCTGGCGGCGCCTACCCTCAGAGAGCAGTTCCTCTACCCCTGGGATCACATTCGTGGCTGGACGTTTCGCCCCCCGGCCCACGCGTACGACGGTGCGCGGTGGGGAGGTCGCCGTGCCCGCGACCGTGCCGCGGCAGCCGGCTCGAGCGGCGGCGCGGGTGCGGACCTGGGCGCCGGAGGGACCGCTCGAACCGGGGCTGGCCCTGGGACCGCTGCGGCGCGGCCCCGGTGACCCCACGTTCCGGACCACGCCGGACGGGTCGGTGTGGCGAGCGTGCCTCACCCCGGCCGGGCCGGGCACCTTGCGGGTGTCGGCCGTCGCCGGTCAGGTGCGCGGCGAGGCGTGGGGCCCCGGCGCGGACTGGCTCCTCGACCAGCTCCCCGACCTCCTCGGCGCCTCGGACGACCCTTCCCTCTTCGCCCCGCGGCACCGGATCGTCGCGCTCGCCCGGCACCGCCGGCCGGGGCTGCGGCTGGGGCGGAGCGGGCTGGTCCTGGAGTCCTTGATCCCCTCGATCCTGGAGCAGAAGGTCACGACCGACGAGGCGTACCGCGCGTGGCGGCTGCTCGTACGGAAGTTCGGCACGCCGGCGCCGGGACCGGCGCCCGGGGGCATGTACGTGATGCCGGCGCCGCGCACCTGGGCGCTGATCCCTTCCTGGGAGTGGCACCGGGCCGGCGTCGACGACAAGCGGGCGTCGACGATCCTGCGTTCGGTACGGGTCGCCGCGCGGCTCGAAGAGGCGATGGGGATGGAACCCCCGGCCGCGCGGGCTCGCCTGGAGGTCGTACCCGGAGTAGGGCCGTGGACATCGGCGGAAACCGTCCAGCGCAGCCACGGAGCGCCGGACGAGGTGACCGTCGGGGATCTCCATCTGCCGGGGATCGTGGGCTGGGCCCTGGCCGGTGACCGGGACGCGGACGACGCCGTGATGCTCTCCCTGCTGGAGCCCTACGCCGGGCAACGGCATCGCGCGGCCCGCCTCATCCTCCTGAGCGGCAGGGTCCCACCCAGGAGGGCACCGCGGATGCCGCGAGGAGACATCGGCCGGCTGTAAGGCCGGCCCCTCGCGGACCGGCTTCCCACAGCCCACCGCGGTCCCCGCGGCCCCGCAGTCGCGTACGGCGAGAAGGGGCCGTGCCGGCGGCCCCTGCCCCCTACTGATCAGACGAGAACCGCACCGCACCCCCCGGAATCCGCACGTCGCACCACACCCGCGCCCCGTCCCGAAGCTCGTTGTCCGGCCCCACCACCGCCCCGTCGCCGATCACCGCACCGGTGAGGACGGAACGCCGGCCGACGCGAGCGCGGGTGCCGATCAGGGAGTCGGTGATGACGGCGCCGGGCTCGATCACCGCGCCCGGCAGGATCGTGCTGCCGAAGACGCGCGCGCCCTCCGCGACGAACGCCCCCTCGCCCACCACCGTGCCGCCGGCCAGCTTGGCGTCCGGCGCCACCCTCGCCGTGGGCAGGACGAGACGGTCACCGCAGCGGCCGGGCACCGCCGGAGAGGGAGCCCGGCCCAGCACCAGATCCGCCGAACCACGCACGAACGCCGCCGGCGTCCCGAGGTCGAGCCAGTACGTGGAGTCGACCATCCCCTGCAGATGCGCGCCGGCCGACAGCAGATCCGGGAAGGTCTCCCGTTCCACCGAGACCGGCCGGCCCGCCGGAATCGTGTCGATGACCGACCGCCGGAAGACGTACGCCCCCGCGTTGATCTGGTCGGTGACGATCTCCTCCGGCGTCTGCGGCTTCTCCAGGAACGCCGTCACCCGCCCGGTCTCGTCCGTCGGCACCAGCCCGTACGCCCGCGGATCCGTCACCTGCGTCAGATGCAGGGACACATCCGCCCCCGACGTCTCGTGCGTCCGCACCAGCGCCCTGATGTTCAGCCCGGTCAGAATGTCTCCGTTGAAGACGAGGACCGGATCGTCAGGACCGGAGTGCAGCCGCGACGCCACGTTCCGGATCGCACCGCCCGTGCCGAGCGGCTCGTCCTCCGTGACGTACTCGATGTGCAGCCCCAGCGACGAACCGTCCCCGAAGTGCGGTTCGAAGACCTCCGCCAGATAGGACGTGGCGAGCACGATGTGCTCCACGCCCGCCGCCCTCGCCCGCGCCAACTGGTGCGTGAGGAACGGCACCCCCGCCGCCCTGACCATGGGCTTGGGCGTGTGCACCGTGAGCGGGCGCAACCGGGTGCCCTTGCCGCCGACCAGGAGGATCGCTTCTGTCACCTGTCGTCTCTGCTTCCTGCCGGGACCGGCCGAACTGTCTTTCGGCCGGCCAGTGTATGCAGACCGATGTCCGGCGCCTTCGACGGCCGTACGCCTTCACCGAAAGCCCCCCACTGAACACGTCCGCCCGATATGTCTGCCTACTGCGTCCGTTGAGCACGTCCGCCGCACACGAGCGCCGACCGGGCCACCACCGCACACCCCCGTCACTCGTCCCGGCTTCCGCGACACGCCCCCCCCGGCCATCACGGCCGCCCCTGGAGGCGTGACGCCTGCTCACGGATGGATCCGAGCTTGCCGTACAGAAGCCGCCCTGGGCAGTCCGTCGCGAAACCGTCCCGGTGTCCGGAGATGACGCTCAGTCGTACGTTCGTACCTTTTTTGTAGAGGTTGCCTCCACCGGACTTCAGGTATGTCTTGCCTCCCGGGTTGCCTCCGAACAGGCCCAGCTTCCAGGCGGCCAACTGCCCCACGGCCTTCACGGTCGTCGCGGTCGGTGACGAGGTGTTGAACGTGCCGATAACGGCGATCCCCGTGCTGTCGTTGTTGAAGCCGAGGGTGTGAGCTCCCATGACCGCCTTCGCCACGCCGCCCGCGCGTCCCTCGTAGATGTTTCCGCACTTGTCGACGAGGAAGTTGTAGCCGATGTCCCGCCAGCCCATGCTCTGGACGTGGTAGCGGTAGATACTGCGGATGACGGACGGGGCCTGTGCGCAGGTGTAGTTGTTCCCGGTGGCGGTGTGGTGCACGAAGGCCGCCTTGACCGACTTGGTGTAGAGGAACCCCTTCTCGCGCAGCTTCTCGTCGGCGCCCCACCCGTGCCGGGTGGTGATGCCCGGGCGCGGGCCGATGTACGGCTGGGCCAGCTGTTCCTGCGTCATCTCGCCGGCGCGCAGCACGAACAGCTCGTCCTCGGTGTCCGCCCGGCCCAGCGCAGGGATCACGGTGGCGCCGATCGGCGCGAGCAGGGCGTTGGGCTCCGCGGAGGCCGCGGTCTCGGCGCTGAGGGGACCGGTGAGCGGGGGGTCGTCGTCGGCACCGGTGCGAGGGGCGGTGGTACCGCCGGTCTCCGCCCTGCCGGGGTCGACGAGTTCGAGGCGGAGGCCGGAGGGCAGCGGGGCGGCCGTACGTTCGGCGGTGCCCTCGGACTCGACGCGCACCTCCACACCGTCGGAGTCCCCGACCCACAGCGGTGCCGTGGCGCCACGGAGGCGGCCGGAGGTGCTTTCGGAGGTGCCCGGGTCGGGAGCGTGCTCGGCGGTGCGGGTCTCGACGTCCTGCCAGCCGGACCAGGCACCGGTTCCGGCGGCCCGGGTCCGGACCTGGACGCGGCCCTGGAGTTCGGCGGCCGGGTCGTCCCAGACGACGCCGACGAGGGAGAACCGCTGCACGTCACGGCGGGGCAGTCCCTGCGCGGGGGGCGCGCCGGGGGCACGCTCACCGGTCAGGGTGACGAGGGGAATGGACTGGGTGCTGCCCGGGATGCCGGGCTGCACGGACCGGCCGGCGGTCTGTGCGGCCTTCGCAGCAGGCGCCGCCAAGGCGTTGGAGGGCAGGGTCAGCGGTAGGGCGAGGGCGGCGGCACACGTCACGCCGATGGAGGAAGCAAGGAATCCACGCATGCTCCTGATCCTGGACATAACTACACAAATCTGTCCATCGGGGAATTGACACGCCGTCGGCAGGTATTCGCCCGAACCGGTGGCCCCGCCACTCGATGCGCACCGGGCCGCGCGCGTACGCTTGCGCGGGTGAACGCCACCGACCGCACCCCTGCCGACCTGCTGCGTTCCGCGCTCGCCGCGGACCCCGCGCGCCCCCTGGTCACCTTCTACGACGACGCCACCGGAGAACGGGTCGAATTGTCCGTGGCCACCTTCGCCAATTGGGTGGCCAAGACGGCGAACCTGATCCAGGACGGGTTGTCGGCCGAGCCCGGCGACCGGATCGCCCTGCTGCTCCCCGCGCACTGGCAGACGGCCGTGTGGCTGCTGGCCTGTTCGTCGGTGGGCGCGCTCGCGGACATGGACGGCGACCCGTCGCGGGCGGACTTCGTGGTGGCGGGTCCCGGCCGGTTCGAGGACGGCCTCGCCTGCCGCGGTGAGCGGTACGCGCTGTCGCTGGCACCGCTGGGCAGGCGGTTCCCGGCACCGCCGGAAGGCTACGCCGACTACGCCGTGGACGTGCCGAGTCACGGCGACCGGTTCACGCCGTACGCGCCCGTGGACCCGGAGGCACCCGCACTGATCGTGGCGGGGGCGGAGTACACCGGGGCGGAGGTCGTGGAGCACGCGGTGGCCGACGCGCCGGGGCTGGACCTGACGGGGCCCGGATCGAGGATCCTGTCCGCACGCCCGTACGACACCTGGGAGGGACTCAGCGCCGGGCTGTACGCCCCGCTCGCGATCGGGGGTTCCGTGGTGCTGTGCCGGAACCTGGACCGCCTGGACGGCGAGCCCCTGGCCCAGCGCATCGAGTCCGAACGCGTCACGGCGACGGCCCGCTAGGCCCCGCCGTCCGGACAACGCCGCGGACGCGGGGTCCCTTACCCGCGTCCGGCCCCGGCCCACCGCACCGCACCCCACCGCTCAGCACCGTCGCCTCCCGGCGGCCTGATCCGGACGGCAGACCCGGGTCCCTGCCGGGAGGAAGCCCCGCCGAGTCCCGCAGCGTGCTCCCCGCACGCCCCGCCGCAGGCGCCCCCCCTCTCGGACCCCCGGGTGTCACCCGATCGGCCCACCACCACCCGCGCCCCCACCCCTTCCGGGTCATGGTCGTAAGAGCAGTAAGGGCAGCACGACACGCTCGTACCGTTCGTACACGCTCGTACTCCATGAGGGGTGGATTCCGTCGTGAGGGACACCGCAGGCTTGCCATCCGGGGGCCCGGACGACAACGCGCCGGCGGTGACTCCCGGGCCGGCCGGCGGGGCTTCGGCGACCGGCGACGGGCTCATACGGCGGCGCCGGCGGCGCTGGACACGGGGTGGGACGGCAGGTGTCGCGGGGGTCGTCGCCGGCGCGCTGGTCGCCGGCTGGATCGTGTACACCAAGCTCGACGGGAACATCACGCCCGACGAGGCCGCGGCCGCCGAGCTCGCGCGCTACGAGCGGGAACGGCCCACCGCGCTGGTACGGGGCGCCCAGAACATCCTGCTCATCGGGTCGGACTCGCGAGCGGGCGAGGGCAACGGCGCGTACGGACGGGACTCCGGCACCGAGCGGTCCGACACCACCATCCTGCTGCACCTGTCGGCAGGGCGCCGAAGCGCCACCGCGGTGTCCATCCCGCGCGACCTGATGGTGGACGTCCCGAGCTGCCTGCGCCCGGACGGCAAGCGCACCGACCCGATGTTCTCGATGTTCAACTACGCCTTCGAGACGGGCGGTTCCGCCTGCACCATCCGCACCGTCGAGCGGATGACGGACATCCGGATCGATCACCACGTGGTCGTCGACTTCAGCGGCTTCAAGAAGCTGGTGGACGCCGTCGGCGGCGTGCGGATCTGCGTCGAGGAGCCGATCGTCGACAAGGAGGCCAAGCTGCGGCTGCCCGCGGGCGTCGTGACCCTCGACGGCGAGCAGGCCCTCGGCTACGTCCGCGCCCGCAAGTCCCTCGGCAACGGCAGCGACACCGACCGCATGGAGCGCCAGCAGCGATTCCTCGCGGCCCTGGTGCAGAAGCTGCGCGGCAACGACGTACTGCTGAATCCGGTGAAGCTGTATCCCGTGCTGGACGCGGCCACGTCGTCGCTCACCACGGACCCGGGACTGGCGAGTCTGCGCGGTCTGTACGACCTTGTCCGTGGCCTGCGCGACATTCCCATGGAACATGTGCAGTTCCTGACGGTGCCGCGGGAGTCGTACGAGGGCAATGCCAATCGCGACCAGTTGATGGAGCCCGCGGCGGAGCGGCTCTTCGAGCGGCTGCGTTCCGACGCGCCGGTGGAAGTCTCCGGAAAGACCGTTCTGGATTTCGCCGGAAGCGCGTACGAGGGGAACGGCGGTACGGTTTCGCAGTCGTACGGTTACGGTGAGTACGCCGATTCCGTCCTCTCCCCCGCTTCTCCGGCACCCACGTTCAGCGGCAAGACGGCCGCCGAGGACGACTGCCGGTAAGGCGCGCGCCAAGCCAGCCCGCATTCGTTCCAGGAAATGGGCGGATTGCCCAGTTGTAGGGACGTGGAATTTGTCACCGTCGTCGCTTGCCGTCGAACCGGCCGGATAGTGTGAGCGCTTCCGGTGCAACCGGCCCCCGGCCACGCAGTCCTTTTCCGGGGTCGCGCACTGTGTACGAGGTTTGTACGAAACCGAGCGCCTCAAGGGGGAAGGCGCCGCGTGGCCCCGACGGAGGATTCAGGCAACCGTGGACGCGCAAGGCCGTGGGCGGGCGGAGAACGTCGATCCCGCAGACCAGTGGGTACTCAATCCGAACACCGGCGAATACGAACTGCGACTGAGCCCTTCCGCACCGCAGTCGACCGTTCCCGGCCCGCGCCGGGCAGGCACCCGCGGTTCCGGCGCGGTACCCCGCGCCCGGACGTCGTCCGCCGGACGGGACAAGCCACCCGCCGGACGGGACAAGCAGGAGGCGCCGGACCGTGAGGTGCCGGGTCCGCGCAGGCGCCGTGGCGCGCCCGCCGAGCCCGCGCCCGGGCGGCGCGGACGCCGGCCCGCGAAGAAGGCGAAGGCGAAGAAGGCCGTGCTGTGGACCGGCGGTGTCCTGGCCTTCCTTCTCGTCGCGGGGGCCGGAGCCGGATACCTCTACCTCGAGCACCTCAACGGCAACATCACCTCCGTCGCCGACGACGGTGCCAGCACCGGTGGCTTCCAGAAGGACAAGGCCATCAACATCCTGCTGATCGGCACCGACAAGCGCACCGGCGCCGGCAACGAGCGGTACGGCGACGCCGGCAGCCCGGGCCACGCGGACACCACGATCCTGCTGCACGTCTCGAAGGACCGCTCCAACGCCACCGCGCTGAGCATCCCCCGCGACCTCATCGTGGACATCCCGGACTGCCCCACCACCCAGGAGGACGGCAGCACCGAGGTGATCCCGGGCTCGACCGGCGTCCGCTTCAACACGAGCCTCGGCCAGAGCGGACGTACGCCGTCCTGCACCATGCGCACGGTCACCGAGCTGACCGGCATCAAGCCGGACAACTTCATGGTCGCCGACTTCAACGCGGTCAAGACGCTGACCACGGCGGTCGACGGCGTCGAGGTGTGCCTGGCCAAGGACATCGACGACCCCGACTCCAAGCTCGACCTGCCGGCCGGCAACCACACGATCGCGGGCGAGCAGGCGCTCGCCTTCGTCCGCACCCGGCACTCCGTCGGCACCGGCGGCGACCTCAGCCGGATCGGCCTGCAGCAGCAGTTCCTCAGCGCGCTGATGCGCAAGCTGAAGTCCAACGACACGCTGACCGACCCGTCGAAGATGCTGAAGCTCGCCGAGGCGGGCACCAAGGCGCTGACCGTCGACTCCCAGCTGGACAGCATCGGCAAGCTCAAGGACCTGGGCCTGGAGCTCGGCAAGCTCAACGTCAAGAACCTGACGTTCACCACGGTGCCGGTCATCGACAACCCGGCCGAGACGGTCAAGGCGACCGTCGTGGTCGACGAGACCAAGGCGCCCGAGGTCTTCGCGGCCATCCAGAACGACGTCTCCTTCACCGCCGTCAAACAGCAGAAGGCCAAGGAGAAGGCCGCGGTGGCCGCCCGGCTGAAGGGCAGCAAGGCCGACCCGTCCGAGGTGCGGGTGCGGATCCTGAACGGCGGCGCCCCGTCGGGCAGCGCGCAGGAAACCCTCAACTGGCTCCAGATCGAAGAGGGGGTCAGCAAGTCCGAGAACGCCGGCAACGCCGGCGACGAGCTGAGCAAGACCACCCTCGAGTACGCGCCCGACCAGGCGGACCAGGCACGCAGGCTGGCCGACATCATGGGTCTGTCCGGGTCCGCGATGAAGCCCGGCGACAGCGAGACCAACTCCCAGGGCCTGCCCACGATGACGCTGACACTGGGCAAGGACTTCAAGGGTGCCGGCGTCTCCCTCACCGCTCCGACGAAGGCGCCGGACGTCGAGAAGTCCACGGCCGACAAGGTCGTGTGCGCCCAGTAGTGAATTGGGGGGTAACCCAACGGGTCCCTCGCGCGTCTGACTTGTCGCGGGGCGTACCCGTCGGTGAAGGCGCAGGGGTGGGAGGGCGGGCGGGTGGCGCAGAGCAGTGTGCGCGGGAACGTTCCGGCAGTGGAGGACGAGGGTACGGAGTCCCGCACGACGCGGAACGGGAGGTCCACGGACGCGTCGGACCTCCGCGGACGCCGCGGGGGGCGTGCGGGGCGCGGGGGGCGCCGCGGCACCCCACGGCGGCCCCCCAGACGGCGCGTGCTGCGCTGGTCGGCGACGGTGCTGTCGGTGGTCATACTCGCCACCGCGGGCGCGGGTTACCTCTACTACGAACATCTCAACGACAACCTGGAGACGGGCCGGCGCAGCGGCGGCGACTCCAAGGCCGAGCGGCCGGAGCCGAACGCGGCCGGGCAGACGCCGCTGAACATCCTGCTGATCGGCTCGGACAGCCGGAACACGGCGGAGAACCTGAAACTCGGCGGCTCCCGCAGCAGCGTCGGCGGCAAACCGCTCGCGGACGTGCAGATGCTGATCCACCTCTCGGCGGACCGCAAGAGCGCGTCGGTGGTGAGCATTCCGCGGGACACCCGGGTCGACATACCCGCGTGCAAGGACCCGGAGACCGGCGAGAGCTACCCGGCGACCAACCGGATCATCAACGAGTCCCTCGCCCGGGGCGGCCCCGGCTGCACGCTGACCACCTGGGAGAACCTCACCGGGGTCTACATCGACCACTGGATGACGATCGACTTCGCGGGTGTGGTGGACATGGCCGACGCGGTCGGCGGCGTCGAGGTCTGCGTCAAGCAGAACGTGTGGGACCGCCCGCTGCCGGGCGTGCCCGGCGGCTCCGGCCTCAAGCTGGCCGAGGGCAGGCAGAAGGTGCAGGGCAAGCAGGCGTTGCAGTGGCTGCGCACCCGGCACGCCTTCTACAGCGACGTGGGCCGGGCCAAGGCCCAGCACATGTACATGAACGCGATGATCCGCACCCTGAAGCAGCAGAACGTCTTCACGGACACCGGCCGGCTGATGAACCTCGCGGAGACGGCCACGAAGGCGCTGAAGGTCTCGGAGGAGATCGGCACGGTCAAGGACCTGTACGACCTCGCCCTGCAGCTCAAGACGGTGCCGACGAACCGCATCACCATGACGACCATGCCGACCGCCACCGACCCGCAGAACGCCAACCACCTGGTGCCGGCCGGGGCGGACGCCGAGACGGTCTGGTCGATGATCCGGGACGACGTGCCCTTCGACAAGAACGGCAAGGACTCCGCGAAGAAGCCCGGGAGCACGGACAGGAACCCCGGCAAGGCGTCCACCGATCCTGCCGCCGAGGACGCCGAAATCGGGGTGCTGGTGCAGAACGCCACCCGGAGCACTTCCGAGGGCCCGGTCGACGGACGGGCGAACGCGCTCGCCGCGGCGCTGGTGGCGAAGGGCTTCACACGGGCGGCGGCGGACACGGCGGGCGGGCTGTCCGTGGAGAAGACGCTCGTCCGCTACCCGAGCGCCGAGTTGGCGGGCGATGCCCAGCGGGTCGCCAAGTCGCTGGGCGTTCCGCTGAGTTCGGTGCAGAAGTCGACCGATGTCACCGGGGTGACGCTGGTCGTGGGCGCCGACTGGCGCGACGGCACGACGTACCCGAAGCAGGGGGCGCCCCGGGCGGGGGACGTTCCCGAGTCGGCGGGCGCGATCAACGGGTCGGACCGTGGCCAGTGCATGGACGTCTACGCGCCCTACCGCTGGTAGCCGGGCCGGGGGCGCGCGACCGGCTGCGCCCCCTGACGGTCACGCGGTGGCGGAGTCCCGCACGGCCGGGCGGCGCGACGCGATGACCCGCCTCGCCAGGGATTTGGGGCTGGTCAGGAAGCCGTACCCCCACGACATGTGCATCGTGGCGAGGGCGAGGGGGATCTGGAGCCGGGCCTTCAACGGCAGGCCCCTGCCCGCCGGTACGGAACCCAGCGCGATCGCCGCCAGATAGCCGCCGGGGATCACGAACCCCCACGGCGTCAGCGCGGCTCCCACGACGAGCCCGGCCGCGATCGCGCAGACGGCGGTCGGCGGGGCGAGGTAGCGCAGGTTGATGGAGCCGGCGTGGTAGCGGGCGACGACGTGCCGCCAGCGGCCGTAGTCCTTGTACTGCTTGGCCAGCGCCTTCACGCTGGGCCGCGGCCGGTACGACACCTTCAGCTCGGGCGAGAACCAGATCAGCCCGCCCGCCTCGCGGATGCGGAAGTTGAGCTCCCAGTCCTGGGCGCGGATGAACTCCTCGTTGTAGCCGCCCTGCTGTTCGAGGGCCGCGCGGCGGAAGACGCCGAGGTACACGGTCTCGGCGGGGGCCGCCTGTCCGCCGGTGTGGAACGCGGCGTTGCCGACGCCGATCTTCGAGGTCATCGCCGCGGCGACGGCGTGCTCCCAGTCGTTCTCGCCCTCGGCGTGCATGATGCCGCCGACGTTCTGCGCGCCGGTCTCCTCCAGGAGCCGGACGGCGGTCGCGATGTAGTTCGGGGAGAGCATGCCGTGGCCGTCGACGCGGACCACGACCGGGTGCCGGGAGGCCTTGATCGCGGCGTTCAGCGCGGCGGGTGTCCGCCCGGTCGGGTTGGGCACGGTGTGCACGCGGGAGTCCTCGGCGACCAGCTCGGCGGCGATCTCGTCCGTACGGTCGGTGGAGGGGCCGAGAGCGATCACGACCTCCATCTCGCCGGCGTACTCCTGGGCGAGGATCGCGTGGACGGCGCCGCGCAGATGCCGCTCCTCGTTGAGGACGGGCATGATCACGGACACGGCGGGGAGCTGCACGTCGGGCTTCGCGTTCATAGGGGGCTCACGTTACCGCGAACGGGGGACAGCGAGCCGCCCCGCCCGTGGCGGTGCACCGGTCCGCAGATCGTATGGGCCTACGGTGCTGATGATCCCACGTACGGCCGTAGCGCCCGCTCCAGCGGAGGTTTCCCATGCCCGCCTCGCCGCCTCGGTCCCCCGCCCGCCCGCAGCACCGGCCGCAGCCGCGCCGCGCGGTGCGTCCGCCCGTACGGCGCAAGAAGCCGCGTTGGGCCATGCGGGCGGTGACCACGCTGTCGGTGGTGATTCTCGCCTCGGCCGGGATCGGGCACGCGGTGGTCTCCAGCCTGGACGCGGGCATCACCCGGATCGACCCGTTCAAGGACATGAAGAACCGGCCGCGCGCCGGGCACGGGATGAACGTGCTGCTGGTCGGCACCGACGGCCGGGACAAGATCTCCGAGGCGGAGCGGCGCAGATACCGCCTCGGTGGGGCGCCCTGCCACTGCACCGACACGATCATGATCGTGCACATCTCGGAGGACCGGGAGCGGGCCAGCGTGGTGAGTCTGCCGCGCGACTCCTACGCCGAGCTGCCCGCGCACACCGACCGCAACAGCGGCACACCGCACGCGGCGCATCCGGTGAAGCTGAACGCGGCGTACGCGGAGGGCGGGCCGCAGCTGACCGTACGGACGGTCGAGAACATGACGCGGCTGAAGATCGACCACTATCTGGAGATCGACTTCGCCAGCTTCATGCGGACCGTGGACGTCCTGGGCGGCGTGAAGGTCTGCACCGCCCGCCCGCTGAAGGACTCCCACACCGGCCTGAACCTCCCCGCGGGCACGCACCGGCTCTCGGGCGGCGAGGCCCTGCAGTACGTCCGCGCCCGGTACGTCGACGGGGCCTCCGACCTCGGCCGGATGCAGCGCCAGCAGGACTTCCTGGCCGGGCTGATCGACCAGTCGACGTCCTCCGGGGTGCTGCTGAACCCGATGAAGTTCCGGGACGTGACCCGGGCGGTGCTGGGCTCGGTGCGCGCGGACAAGGGGTTCGGCACCGACGAACTGCTGGACCTGGGCCGGGCGATGCGCAACTTCTCGCCCTCCTCCTCGGAGTTCACGACCGTCCCCATCGGCCGGATGGGATACGCCGTGAAGGGCATCGGTTCGACGCTCAAGTGGGACCCGGTGAAGTCCGGCCGCCTCTTCACGGCCCTGCGCGACGACAAGCCGCTGGCCACCGACCGGCCCAGAAACACCTCGGTGCGCGTCGACGTCGCCCCCCAGCAGATCCGTGTCCAGGTGGAGAACGGCACACAGACGCCGGGTCTCGCCCGCCGCGCGGACGCGGCGCTCGCGGCGACGGGCTTCAGCACCACCCGCCGGCCCACGAACTCCAGGATCCAGTCCGTACGCCGGACGGTGGTCGCCTACGACCCGCGCTGGGACCGCTCCGCGAAGTCCCTGGCGGCGGCGCTGCCGGGCAGCGAACTGCGGCCGGTCAAGGGGCAGGGGGCGACGCTGAAGGTGATCGTCGGGTCGGACTACCGGCAGGTGCGGAAGGTGAGGGCGGCGGATGTGCGGGAGGGGGAGTTCGGGGTCGTGCGGGGGGACGAGGTGAAGTGCTCGTAGGGCGGGAACAGTTCCCGGGGCACCTCGCCGACGCTGCCCCGTCAGTCCTCGATGCCGTCGGCCGCCCGCTTGGCCCGCAGCTCCATGATGGCCCGGCGCCGGGCCAGGCGGTGGGTCCGGCGGATCTGGGCCTCCTGGTAGCGGCGCTTGTCGCGCTCCGTCTCCGGCAGGACCGGCGGCACCTGGCGGGGCTTGCCGTCGGCGTCGACGGCGGCGAACACGAGGTAGGCGGAGCCCACCTGGGTGGGCGGGGCGGACTCGTTCCAGCGCTCGGCCAGGACGCGGACCCCGACCTCCATCGAGGTCCTGCCGGTCCAGTTGACCTGGGCCTTGACGTGGACCAGGTCGCCGACGCGGACCGGCTCCAGGAAGGCCATCTCGTCCATGGAGGCGGTGACGGCGGGACCACCGCTGTGCCGGCCGGCCACCGCGCCCGCCGCGTCGTCCACGAGTTTCATGATCACACCGCCGTGCACCGTGCCCAGCAGGTTGGTGTCGCTGTGGGTCATGATGTGGCTGAGAGTGGTCCGGGACGCCGAGGTGGGCTTACCCGCTATGTCCGGAGCGACCGGGGTCTCCGGCTCCGGGGCGCTGGCCTGGTCTGTCATGGGCTCCACCTTATGCCGAGGCCGGGACCGCGGAATTTGTGTCAGCTTGGCAACAGCAGCGCTGTGATTTTCCGCCGAACCTTGTAAGGCACATATCCCTGCCCTGCACACTGGGCGCATGAATGACTGGCCCCAGGGATGGTCCGACGACGACCGCGGCAACCGGTACGGACGCGGCAGCGCAGGCGCGCAGCCTGAGAGCGCCCGCGTGATGCGCCAGGTCCGGCGCGGCCCGGCGGCGCCGCCCGGCGGCCGGCAGGCTCCGCAGTACGGCGTCCCGCAGCAGCCGTCGTACGTCGACGGGCAGGGATACGACAGTTACGACAGCGGCTACAACACGGGCCAGGTCTACGGCAGTCCGGGCGGCCGGGGCCCCGGGGGGCACGGTGACGGCTACGGCGGCGGCGCGCCGCGGCCCGCGCCGAACTGGCGGCGCCGCATCAAGGTGACATCGATCACGCTGGTCACCGTGCTGATCGTCACACTCGTCGGCACGTACTTCTGGGCCGATTCCAAGCTCAACCGCGAGGTCGACCTCTCGAAGGTGATCGACCGGCCGGAGGCGGGCGAGGGCACGAACTACCTCATCGTCGGGTCCGACAGCCGTGCGGGCATGACCGACGAGCAGAAGAAGAAGCTGCACACCGGTTCCTCCGAGGGCAAGCGCACCGACTCGATGATGATCCTGCACACCGGCGGCGGCGCCCCGACGCTGATCTCGCTGCCGCGTGACTCGGACGTGGAGATCCCCACGTTCGTCGGATCCGAGTCCGGCAAGACCTACCAGGGCACCGGCCGGCACGTGAAGCTGAACGCCGCGTACGCCGAGGACGGACCCGAACTGCTGGTCCGCACCGTCGAGTTCAACACCGGGCTGCACATCGACCACTACGTCGAGATCGGTTTCGCCGGTTTCGCGAACATCGTGGACGCGGTCGGCGGCGTCGAGATGGACATCCCGCAGGACATCAAGGACTCCAAGTCCGGCGCGGACCTCAAGAAGGGCAAGCAGGTCCTCGACGGACAGCAGGCCCTGGCGTTCGTCCGCACCCGCTACGCGCTGGCCGGCTCCGACCTGGACCGCACCAAGAACCAGCAGAAGTTCCTCTCCGCGCTCGCCAACCAGGTGGCCACGCCGGGCACGGTCCTCAACCCGTTCAAGCTGTACCCGACCATGGGCGCGGGACTGGACTCCCTCATCGTCGACAAGGACATGAGCCTGTTCGGCCTGGCCGACATGTTCTGGGCGATGAAGGGCGTCAGCGGCGGCGACGGCAAGTCCATGAACATGCCGCTCGCGGGCAGCTCCGGCGGCAACCTGCTGTGGGACAAGGACAAGGTGAAGACGCTCGTCGAACAGCTGAAGAACGACGAGAAGGTGACCGTCTCCGGTGACTGACCCCCTGAGCCGGCGGCCCTTCGACGCGGTGCTGTGCGACGTCGACAACGTGATCCGGTTCTACGACTCCTCCCGGGTGACCGCGCTCGAGCGGGCCGCCGGGCTGGCCGAGGGCATCACGATGAAGGTGGCGTTCGCGCCGGAGACCGACCTGCCGCTGATGCTGGGCCGGATCGACATGGGCGAGTGGGTGGAGGCGATCGTGGCCGCCTTCGCCGGGCTCGCGCCCGAGCCGGTGGCGTACGACCTCGCACGGGCCCTCGCCGGGGCGCCCTCCCACGCCGACGGGACCGTGGTGGCGCTGCTGCGCCGGGCGCGGGCCCTGATGCCGCTGGTCCTGGTCAGCAACGCCTCCGTGACCCTGGAGGCCGACCTGGAGGCGCTCGGCCTGTCCGACCTCGCCGACCACGTCGTGAGCAGCGCGCGCGTCGGGCTGGTCAAGCCGGACCCGCGGATCTACCGCATCGCCGCCGATCTGGCGGGCGTACCGCTCGACCGGTGCCTCTTCGTGGACGACGGCCTGGAGAACGTGGAGGCGGCGGCCGCGCTCGGCATGACGACCGTGCACTTCCGGGAACCCGCCGATCTGGAACGGGCCCTGGCGCCGCTGCTCTGAGCGGCGCCCGGGCCCGTCGCCTCGGCCTACGCCATCGCGCGGCACATGTCGGCGCAGCGCCGACAGGACTCGGCGCAGCGCATCATCTGCGGGTCGTCGGGCATGGCCATGCACGCCTCGGCGCACATGTCGCAGGCTTTGGCGCACATCGCGCACATCTCGGCCGACAGCGGTGAGCGGCGCATCATCATGTCGGCGCACATGCGGGTCATCTCGGAGCAGTCGATCAGCGCGCGCATGATCTGCATCTGCGCCTGACCGCCCTTCTGCATGCAGGAGCTCATGGTCTCCTCGCACACCGAGTGGCAGGACATGCACGCGTCGACGCAGTCCTGCATCGCCTTGCTCATCGCCGTCATGGTTCCGGGCTGGGTCATGGCTCCTCCTGGGTCGGGGTGGGGGCGGGAGGGGTCCTCGCGGGACCCCGTGCCCTTCCGTCGTACGCCTCCCGGCCATCGCGCGCCATCGGGCGAACGGAAACAATTCGCCATGAACAAGACGACACCAGATCACGACAAAGGCCCTGCAAAGCGACAAAAGCCCCCGGATTCGTTCCGGGGGCTCGTGTGCCGCTACGCCGAACGACCGACGTCGTGGGCGGAAGCGGGGGCTACGGCAGGTTGCGCGCCATCACGATCCGCTGGACCTGGTTCGTGCCCTCGTAAATCTGCGTGATCTTGGCGTCGCGCATCATGCGCTCCACCGGGTAGTCACGGGTGTAGCCGTAGCCGCCGAGGAGCTGGACGGCGTCCGTGGTGACCTCCATGGCGACGTCCGACGCGAAGCACTTGGCGGCGGCGCCCTGGTAGGTGAGGTCGGCGTCGCCGCGCTCGGAGGCGGCGGCGGCCTGGTAGGTCAGGGCGCGCGCGGCCGAGATCTTCATGGCCATGTCGGCGAGCATGAACTGGATGCCCTGGAAGTCGGCGATCGGCTTGCCGAACTGCTTGCGCTCCTGGACGTAGCCCTTGGCGTAGTCGAGGGCGCCCTGGGCGATGCCGAGGGCCTGGGCGGCGATGGTGATCCGGGTGTGGTCCAGGGTCTTCATCGCGGTCGCGAAGCCGGTGCCCTCCTCACCGATCATGCGGTCGGCGGGGATGCGCACGTTGTCGAGGTAGACCTCGCGGGTCGGGGAGCCCTTGATGCCGAGCTTCTTCTCGGGGGCGCCGAAGGAGACGCCCTCGTCCGACTTCTCGACGACGAACGCGGAGATGCCCTTCGAGCGCTTCTCGGGGTCCGTCACGGCCATCACCGTGTAGTACTCGGAGACGCCCGCGTTGGTGATCCAGCGCTTCACACCGTTCAGCACGTAGTGGTCGCCGTCGCGGACCGCGCGCGTCTTCATGCCGGCCGCGTCGGAGCCCGCCTCGGGCTCGGAGAGGCAGTACGAGAACATGCCGTCGCCCTTGGCGAGCGGGGTCATGTACCGCTTCTTCAGCTCCTCGGAGCCGGACAGGATGACGGGCATCGAGCCCAGCTTGTTCACCGCGGGGATCAGGGAGGACGAGGCGCAGGCACGCGCCACCTCCTCGATGACGATCACGGTGGCCAGCGCGTCCGCGCCGGCGCCGCCGTAGGACTCGGGTACGTGGACCGCGTGCAGGTCGTTCGCCACCAGTGCGTCCAGCGCCTCCTGCGGGAAGCGGGCCTCCTCGTCCACCGCGGCGGCGTACGGCGCGATCTTCGCCTCGGCCAGAGCGCGAACGGTGTCGCGGAGCATCTCGTGCTCCTCGGACGGGCGGTACAGGTCGAAGTCAGCCGATCCGGCCAAGGTCTCTCACGCTCCAAGGAAGACGCTGTGATGCTGCTGGCGCTAATTACCGTTAAGTAACCCAAATTTTAGGGGTCCGGCCCACGCCAGGGGTACGTGAGCTTGACGACAGCGGGAAAGTTGCCCGTCAGGGTCGGCGGTTATGCTCGGCCCCGCACTACCGACGCTACCCAGTGGAGTCCCCATGGCCCTCAAGATCACCGTGATCGGTACCGGTTACCTCGGCGCCACCCACGCCGCGGCGATGGCCGAGCTCGGGTTCGAGGTGCTGGGGCTCGACGTCGTCCCGGAGAAGATCGAGATGCTCCGCCGGGGCGAGGTCCCGATGTACGAGCCGGGCCTGGAGGAGCTGCTGCGCAAGCACGTCGCCGGGATCGAGGGGTCCAGCGGGCGGCTGCGGTTCACCACGGACTACGCCGAGGTGGCGGCGTTCGGCGACGTCCACTTCGTCTGCGTGAACACCCCGCAGAAGCACGGCGAGTACGCCTGCGACATGAGCTACGTCGACTCCGCCTTCGCCTCCCTCGCCCCGCATCTGACCGGCCCCACCCTGGTCGTCGGCAAGTCGACCGTGCCCGTCGGCTCCGCGGACCGCCTTGCCGCCTGCCTCGCCGAGCACGCCCCCGCCGGCGCGGACGCCGAGCTGGCCTGGAACCCGGAGTTCCTGCGCGAGGGCTTCGCCGTCGAGGACACCCTGCACCCGGACCGGATCGTGGTCGGCGTGCGCGGCGACCGGGCCGAGAAGCTGCTGCGCGAGGTCTACGCGACGCCGGTCGCCGAGGGGTCGCCCTTCGTGGTGACCGACTTCCCGACCGCGGAGCTCGTGAAGACCTCCGCGAACTCCTTCCTCGCCACCAAGATCTCCTTCATCAACGCGATGGCGGAGGTCTGCGAGGCGGCGGGCGGCGACGTGCTGAAGCTGGCGGAGGCGATCGGGTACGACGACCGGATCGGAAGCAAGTTCCTGCGGGCCGGCATCGGCTTCGGCGGCGGCTGTCTGCCGAAGGACATCCGGGCGTTCATGGCGCGCGCCGGTGAGCTCGGGGCCGACCAGGCGCTGACCTTCCTGCGCGAGATCGACTCGATCAACATGCGGCGGCGCGGGCAGATGGTGGAGATGGCGCGGGAGGCGCTCGGCGGCGGGTCCTTCCTGGGCAGGCGGGTGGCCGTGCTCGGCGCCGCGTTCAAGCCCGACTCCGACGACGTGCGCGACTCACCCGCGCTGAACGTCGCCGGGCAGATCCACCTCCAGGGCGGGCAGGTGACGGTCTACGACCCGAAGGGCATGGCCAACGCCCGGCGGCTCTTCCCGACGCTGGGGTACGCCGACTCCGCCCAGGCGGCGGTGCAGGGGGCCGACGTCGTGCTGCACCTGACCGAGTGGCGCGAGTTCCGCGAGCTGGACCCGGCGGCGCTGGGCGAGGCCGTGAAGTCCCGCGTCATCCTGGACGGCCGCAACGCCCTCGACCCCGAGCTGTGGCGGCGGGCGGGCTGGACGTACCGCGCGATGGGCCGCCCGACCGCCTGAAGCCGGACGACGGGCGACGCCGGTTCGGCCGAGGCTCAGTCGGCCGAACCGGCGTCTTCACGCATTCTGCACCACCGGCCCGCCGCTCAGGCGCCCTTCGCCCGGTACCGACGCATCTTCGCCCGCGCTCCGCACACCGACATCGAGCACCAGCGGCCCCGGCCGGCCGGGCTGCGATCGTAGTACGCCCAGTGGCAGCCGGGCAGTTCACAGGCCTTCAGCCGCTGCCAGGTGCCCTCGGTCAGCGCCTGCGCCACCGCCGCCGCGACCCGTGACAGCAGCGGTTCCCCGTCGACCGGCGCGAGGTGCGCGGAGCCGTCCCGCTCGTCCACCGCGACGTACAGCGGCGCCCGCGCCAGCAGTTCGCCCAGCGGTGTCACCGCGCGGTGCGGGGGGTGCCCGGCGTGCGCGAGGCAGGCGGCGCGCAGCGACTCGCGCAGTTCGCGTACGTCCGTGAGGTCCCGCTCCCCGATCCCGAACGGGGCCCGGCCCTCGGCCGAGTCGAGCGCGTCGCCGCCCGACTCCAGGTCGACCGTGTTGACCAGGGCCTCCACCAGCGCGAGGCCGCCGGGCGCGGGCAATCTCTCACTCATGCTTGCGACGTTACCGCCAGTGCGCCACCATAGGGTAACCGTTACCGGTTGGACCCGTTCATGGGTAACCCCGAGGAGTGGTCATGGCTCTCGCACAGCTCGGCGTCGTCGTCCTGGACTGCCCCGACCCCCACGCCCTGGCCGGCTTCTACGCCGGGCTGCTCGGCGGCACCGTCGAGGGCGACGGGGAGTGGGTCGACCTCAAGGTCCCCGGCGGTCAGCAGCTGGCCTTCCAGGCGGCCCCCGGATTCGTACCGCCGAAGTGGCCGTCCGCCGAGGACTCCCAGCAGTTCCATCTGGACCTCACGGTCGAGGACCTGGACGCGGCCGAGGCGGGCGTGCTGGCGCTGGGCGCCCGGGTGCTGGACGCCGGGGACCGCTCACGCACGTGGCGCGTGTACGCGGACCCCGCTGGGCACCCGTTCTGCCTCTGCGCCTGCTGAGCCGGAAGGTAACCCCATGGCACCCGCGATCCGTTTCCGTAGTGTCGTCCTGGACTGCCCGGACCCCCGTGCGCTCGCCCGCTTCTACGCCGACATCGTGGGCGGCACGCCGGAGGAGGAGGACCCCGGCTGGGTCGTCCTGCGCGTCCCCGGCGGCCCGCGCCTGGCCTTCCAGCATGTGGACGGCTACACGCCTCCGGAGTGGCCGCGCGCCGACCGCAACCCGCAGCAGTTCCACATCGACCTCGACGCCGGAGCGACGTGGGAGCAGGTGGACCGGGCCGAGAAACGGGTGCTGGAGCTGGGCGCGCGCGTGCTGGACGCCGAGGACTACGAGACCAAGGACTTCCGGGTCTACGCCGACCCGGCGGGGCATCCGTTCTGCCTGTGCCGGATCGAGGACGCCTGACACCGGCAGGTCCGTGACGTGCTTCCCTGACATCGGCAGCCCCTTCGTCGCCCGCTCAGGCATCCAGGTCCGCGATCCGTGCCGTCGACGGCTCGCGCCGCTCCTGCGCCGCCCGGGCGGTGAAGTCGGCCGTGCGCAGGACGCGCTGAAGATTTCCCCAGGTCAGCAGCGCCAGGTCGGTCTCCGGCCAGCCGCGGCGCAGTAGTTCGGCGACGAGGTGCGGATAGCAGGAGGCGTCGGTCAGCTCCTGCGGATGGGCGCATCCGGCGTCGTAGGTACCGGAGAGGCCCACGCTGCCGGGACCGGCGACCGTGCGGACGTGGTCGAGGTGGTCGGCGACGTCACGGACCGTCGGCCCGGTCTGTTCCGCCGTCAGCGGCACCAGGCACAGCCCCTTCGCCCTGCCCAGCGCGGCGAGCAGGTCGTCGGGGAGGTTGGCGGGGTGGGGGCGCAGGGCGCGGGCGCCGGAGCGGGTGCACAGGACGGGCGACTTGGAGGCGGCCAGGACGCGTTCGATGGTCCGCTCGGAGGCGCCGGAGAGGTCGGCGAGCACACCCAGGCGATTCATCTCCCGGACGACTTCCTCGCCGAACCGGGTCAGCCCGGCCTCGCTGGCCCAGGAGGTGCCGGTGAGGGTGAGGATGCGCAGGCCGAGGGCGTGCAGGACGCGCAGGAGGCTCACGGAGTCGTCGAGCGCGGCGGCGGTGGCCGGGCCGAGCAGCACGGCGGTGCGTCCGCAGTTGCGGGCGTCGATCACCTGCCCCGCGGTGCGGGCCAGCCGCAGGCCCTCGGGATGGCTGGCGATCACCGTGCGGACCAGATCCAGCTGCTCCAGGGTCGCGGCGACGGCCCGGTCGGCGGCCAGTCCCTCCGGCAGGTGCAGCGAGCAGAGCAGCGCGCCAACATGGCCCTGCCGCATCCGCGGGACATCCGTGTCGACGGCGATCTCCCCCAGCTCCAGGTCGTACCAGGGCAGATGCCGCAGCGCCCACGGCAGACCGCTGTAGCCGTCGGCGACGGGATGGGCGGCGAGCAGGGCGTGCGCCCGGTCGAGGAGGTCGGCATCGGGGTCCTCGGCGCGGGCGTACGGACCCGGCGGGAACGGGGGGTCCAGGGACAGGGCGTCGAGCTCGCCGACCTCCGCGGTGGTCTGCAGGTCGTTCTGGAGATCGGCCATGGCGGGCTCCGTACGTACGCGTGCGATCGCTTAAGGTCACCGTCGCACGGGCCACCGGAGGGCTCCTGGTGAGCGGGGCGTTCGGGGGAGGCGGCGAAGACGCCCGCAAGGCCCTACGACAACACCCGCGGCCCCACCCGGCGCGGGCAGGGTCACGTCCACCGGTCCAGGTGGCAGTCGGCCGCCGATCCGGCGACGCCGGGCCCGAGGGAGCCGGCCACAGCATCGCGCCGCGCGAAAGCCCGGCGTCACGAGCGGACGCTGCCGCAGGTGCCGGTCAACAGCGCGCTGCCCGGCGCCGGCGTGCGCGCGCCGCTGCCTGGCACCGGCACTTGAACCCGACTCCGGACGGGCCGTCACCGAACCCCGGCTCACCCGCACGGCAGCCCCGGGGCCGTGCCGCCCCCTGGAATCAGCCCGGCCCCACCGACCCGGCCAAGGCCCTCCGCCCAGCGAGCCCGCTCCACCTCTGGCACATTGCGCAGCCCAGCACCGCGAGGCCCTGGCGAGGAGCCCGGACCCGCCGACCCGGCCGACACCCTCCGCCCCAGCGAGCCCGCCCGGCGCGCGGCGCAGCCGGGCCACGGGAGGCCGGCCGCTGCTCCGGCCCGGCGTCCCGGCGTCAGCCGTCCAGCGAGTCGATCGTCGCGTTGGACGGACCGCGCGTGGCCTGAAGGTCGCGGGACACGTCTTCCGCCGCGCCCAGGACCCGTACCGCGTTCCGCCAGGTGAGCTTGGCCAAGTCGGACTTGGACCAGCCGCGGTCCAGGAGTTCCGCGACGAGGTTCGGGTAACCGGAGACGTCGTCCAGGCCCTGGGGGGTGAACGCGGTGCCGTCGTAGTCGCCGCCGATGCCCAGGTGGTCGACGCCGGCCACTTCGCGCATGTGGTCGAGGTGGTCGGCGACGGTCGCCACGGTCGCGACCGGACGCGGGTGGCGCTCCTCGAAGGCCCGGTGCACCTGCATCGCCTCGGCCGTGGTGTCGAGGTGGTGGAAGCCGTGCGCACGCATGTTCTCGTCGGCCTCGGCCGTCCAGTCGACGGCGGCCTGGAGCACGAACTTCGGCACGAACGTCACCATGGCGACGCCCCCGTTGGCGGGCAGGCGCTCCAGCACGTCGTCGGGGATGTTGCGCGGGTGATCACAGACGGCCCGCGCGGAGGAGTGCGAGAAGATCACCGGCGCGGCGGTGGTGTCGAGCGCGTCCCGCATGGTCGTCGCGGCCACGTGCGACAGGTCGACCAGCATGCCCTCGCGGTTCATCTCCCGCACCACCTCACGGCCGAAGGCCGACAGGCCGCCGACGCCGGGCGCGTCGGTCGCGGAGTCCGCCCAGGCCACGTTGTCGTTGTGGGTGAGGGTCAGATACCGGACGCCGAGCGCGTACAACGACCGCAGCGTCGCGAGGGAGTTGGCGATGGAGTGGCCGCCCTCGGCACCCATGAGGGAGGCGATACGGCCCTCCGCGCGCGCCGTCTCCATGTCACCGGCCGTCAGGGCGGGAGCCAGCACCTTCGGGTACCGGGCGAGCAACTGCCGTACGCAGTCGATCTGTTCCAGCGTCGCAGGCACCGCGTCGGGCAGGTCCGAGCGGACGTACACCGACCAGAACTGCGCCCCGACCCCGCCCTCGCGCAGCCGTGGCAGGTCGGTGTGCAGATGGGCGCCCTGGGGAGCGGCGATGTCCCGGGCGTCGAGGTCGTAGCGGACCTGCTCGCGCAGCGCCCAGGGCAGGTCGTTGTGCCCGTCGGCCACCGGGAACTCGCGCAGCAGTTCCCGGGCCTCGTCCAGTGTCGTCATCGCCGTTCCCGTGTCGTTCGCCGTCAGTTGCCGAAGCCGAAGCCGTTGCCCGCGCCCTCGACCTTGGCGCGCAGCCGCTTGCCCTTCTCGGTGGCCTGGTCGTTCAGCTCCTGCTGGAAGTCCCGCATCCGGCCGAGCAGTTCCTCGTCGTGGGCGGCGAGGATACGTGCCGCGAGCAGCCCGGCGTTACGGGCCCCCGCGACCGAGACCGTGGCGACGGGCACGCCGGCCGGCATCTGCACGATGGAGAGCAGGCTGTCCATGCCGTCCAGGTACTTCAGCGGCACGGGGACGCCGATCACCGGCAGCGGGGTCACGGAGGCGAGCATGCCCGGCAGATGCGCGGCACCGCCCGCCCCGGCGATGATCACCTTGAGTCCCCGGTCCGCGGCCTGCTCGCCGTACGTGACCATCTCGCGCGGCATCCGGTGCGCGGAGACGACGTCGACCTCGTAGCCGATCTCGAACTCGTCGAGCGCCTTGGCGGCGGCCTCCATGACGGGCCAGTCGGAGTCCGACCCCATGACGATGCCAACAACGGGGCTCATTCGGTGATCGTGCCTCTCAGGTAGCCGGCAGCGTGACGGGCGCGCTCCAGCACGTCGTCGAGGTCGTCGCCGTAGGTGTTGACGTGTCCGACCTTGCGGCCGGGCTTCACGTCCTTGCCGTACATGTGGATCTTCAGCTTGGGGTCGCGGGCCATGCAGTGCAGGTACGCGGAGTACATGTCGGGGTAGTCGCCGCCGAGCACGTTGACCATGACCGTCCACTTCGCGCGCGGGCGCGGGTCGCCGAGCGGAAGATCGAGAACGGCACGGACGTGGTTGGCGAACTGGGAGGTGACGGCGCCGTCCATCGACCAGTGGCCGGAGTTGTGCGGGCGCATCGCCAGTTCGTTGACCAGGATGTTCCCGTCGCGGGTCTGGAACAGTTCGACGGCGAGGTGGCCGACGACACCGAGTTCCTTGGCGATGGTCAGCGCCATCTCCTCGGCGTGCAGGGCGAGGGCCTCGTCGAGGCCGGGGGCGGGCGCGATCACCGTGTCGCAGACACCGCCGACCTGCTGGGACTCGACGACCGGGTAGGCCACGGCCTGGCCGTGCGGGGAGCGGACGACGTTCGCCGCGAGTTCCCGGACGAAGTCGACCTTCTCCTCGGCGAGGACGGGCACGCCGGCGCGGAACGGCTCGGCGGCCTCCTCGGCGGAGTCCACGACCCACACGCCCTTGCCGTCGTAGCCACCGCGGACGGTCTTGAGGACGACGGGGAACCCGTCGCCCTCGGCCGCGAACGCGACCACGTCCTGCGGGTCGCTCACGATGCGGTGGCGCGGGCACGGCACGCCGATCGCGTCGAGCTTCGCGCGCATCACGCCCTTGTCCTGGGCGTGCACGAGAGCGTCGGGTCCGGGGCGCACGGGGATGCCGTCCGCCTCCAGGGCCCGGAGATGCTCGGTGGGCACGTGCTCGTGATCGAACGTGATCACATCGCACCCGCGTGCGAAGTCACGCAGCGTGTCCAGGTCGCGATAGTCGCCGACGACCACATCGCCGACCACCTGCGCCGCGGAATCCTGCGGGGTGTCACTGAGGAGCTTGAACCTGATGCCCAACGGGATGCCCGCTTCGTGCGTCATACGCGCGAGCTGGCCCCCGCCGACCATGCCGACTACCGGGAACGTCACGCACCCAGGGTAACGGCCACGCCAGGTCGGCCGGATTCCGCCTCTTCGGCGGGCGTGAGGACATACACAGGCGATCACGGGAAGGCGGTGGTTAGCATGGCGGAGTTGACGGAACCGACCGACTGGGGGCCTGTACGACCATGGGACGTGGTTCCGCAGGGCTGCGCAGGCTCGTACGGGAGGTCGCCAGGTTCGGAGCTGTGGGTGGCGCGGGTCTCCTCGTCAACCTCCTCGTGTTCAACCTGGTCCGGCATGTGACCGAGCTCCAGGTGGTGCGTGCCAGCGTGATCGCGACGGTGGTGGCGATCGCCTTCAACTACCTGGGCTTTCGCTACTTCACCTACCGCGACCGCGACAAGAGCGGCCGTACCCGGGAAATGACGCTGTTCCTGCTGTTCAGCGCGGTCGGCCTGGTGATCGAGAACGGCGTGCTGTACGTGGCGACCTACGGCTTCGGCTGGGACAGCCCGCTGCAGAGCAACGTCTTCAAGTTCCTCGGCATCGGTGTCGCGACGCTCTTCCGCTTCTGGTCCTACCGCAGCTGGGTGTTCCGGGCGCTGCCCGCCCGGGAGGCGGTGGCGAACGCGGAATCGTTCCTGGAGGCCTCCGTGGAGGCCGCCGAGCAGGTCCGGCCGCCGCAGCGGGCCCGGGTCTGACACCGGCGCCGTCAGCCTCCCGGCCCCCTGGATCGCCCGGCCCCCGGCCCGCGCCTCAGCGGACCGTCCGCTCCTCGTCCGACGCCTTCGCCAGCGGCGTACGCGACAGGAACAGCCCGAAGACCGGCGGCTGGGTCTGGAGCATCTCCAGGCGCCCCCCGTCGGCCTCCGCCAGGTCGCGGGCGACGGCCAGGCCGATGCCGGTGGAGTTGCGGCCGCTGATCGCGCGCTCGAAGATGCGGGCGCCGAGGTCGGCCGGCACGCCGGTGCCCTCGTCGGTGACCTCGATGACCGCCTGGTTGCCGGTGACCCGGGTCCGCAGGGCGACCGTGCCGCCCCCGTGCATGAGGGAGTTCTCGATCAGCGCCGCCAGCACCTGGGCGACCGCGCCCGGGGTGCCCACCGCCTCCAGATGCCGCTTGCCGGAGCTGACGATGGCCCGGCCCGCACTGCGGTAGGCCGGGCGCCACTCCGCGAGCTGCTGCTGGATCACCTCGTCCAGATCGAAGGTGACCGCGGAGCCGGTCCGCGGGTCGCGGCTGTTGGTGAGCAGCCGTTCGACGACGTCCGTGAGGCGTTCCACCTGCGTGAGCGCGATGGTCGCCTCCTCCTTCACGGTGGCCGGGTCGTCGGTGAGGGTGATCTCCTCCAGCCGCATCGACAGCGCGGTGAGCGGGGTGCGCAGCTGGTGGGAGGCGTCGGCGGCGAGGCGGCGCTCGGCGGTGAGCATCCGGGCGATGCGTTCGGCGGAGGCGTCCAGGACGTCCGCGACGCGGTCCAGCTCGGGCACGCCGTACCGCTTGCGGCGGGGACGGGGGTCGCCGGAGCCCAGTCGTTCGGCGGTCTCCGCGAGGTCCGTGAGCGGCGAGGCGAGCCGGTTGGCCTGCCGCAGGGCGAGCAGCACCGCGGCGATGACGGCCAGCAGCGCCACCGCCCCGATCATCAGCAGGGTGCGGCCGACCTCCCGGGTCACCGCGGAACGCGGCTCCTGGACGGTGACCGTCTCGCCCTCCTCGCCCTGCCGGGTCGACTCGATGACGTCGCCGGAGGGCTTCTCGCCGATCTCGATCGGCGGCTGGCCGGGGATGTGGACCACGGCATACCGCTCGTCGCCGACCTGGTCGACGAGGATCTCGGAGGTGATCTGCTCGTCGCCGAGGATCCGGCTGTCGACGATGCCGGTCAGCCGCACCGCCTCGGACTCGACCCGTTCCTGGGCGCTGGTGCTGATCGTCCGGGTCTCCACCACGACGAGGGAGACGCCGAACACGGCGATCACGACGAGCACCACGGCGAGCGTGGACTGGATCAGTCGGCGGCGCATGTCCCTCTTACCCGTGTATTACCCGCGGCTTACCCCGCTGGGGCGGCGCGGGACTAGCTCTTCTCGAAGCGGAAGCCCACGCCGCGGACGGTCGCGATGTAGCGGGGGTTCGCCGCGTCGTCGCCCAGCTTCTTGCGCAGCCAGGAGATGTGCATGTCGAGAGTCTTGGTGGACGACCACCAGGTGGTGTCCCAGACCTCGCGCATCAGCTGGTCCCGGGTGACGACCCGGCCGGCGTCCCGGACCAGGACCCGCAGCAGGTCGAACTCCTTGGCGGTGAGCTGGAGCTCCTCGTCGCCCATCCAGGCGCGGTGCGACTCGACGTCGATCCGCACCCCGTGCGTGGCGGGCGGCTGCTGGGGCTCGGCGGCACCGCGGCGCAGCAGGGCCCTGACCCGGGCGAGCAGCTCGGCGAGGCGGAACGGCTTGGTGACGTAGTCGTCGGCACCCGCGTCGAGACCGACGACGGTGTCCACCTCGTCGGCGCGTGCCGTGAGGATCAGGATGGGCACGGTGTGGCCCTCGGCGCGCAGTCGGCGGGCCACCTCCAGGCCGTCCATGCCGGGCAGCCCGAGGTCCAGCACGACCAGGTCGACGCCGCCCTGGATGCCCGCGTCGAGCGCGGTGGGTCCGTCCTCACGCACCTCGACCTCGTAACCCTCCCGGCGCAGTGCGCGCGCCAGCGGCTCCGAGATGGACGCGTCGTCCTCGGCGAGCAGTACACGGGTCATGAGGTGATGGTAGTCCGCCCGTGGCCTGGGCCGGGGCGCGATGACGAGGCCCGGATTCTTACCCTGTCGTGCTTTGGTACGAACCTGCTTCTGTAGCGTGGGATTCCGGCAAGGACCTTCGAAAGGGCGACTGTGGTTCCGGCGACACCTGTGATCCCGGTCTCAAGTCCTTCCATTTCCGGCAGTCTCCTGTCGTATGGTGATTGAACGCCTGTAGCACCGTGGGGACCTTTGGCGGACGTTCTGTCGCCAGGGGTCTCTTTTGTGTGCGGGCCGGCTCCGGCCGGCCTCGAAAGGAATGACCTGTGGCCGGGCCGCGCGCGCACTTCCAGGCACGCGAGGCGTGGATCCCGGTGGGCGTCGTCCACCGCTCCGTGATCCGGAGCGGACTCCCCGTGGGCGTGGGGTGGACGACGATCCGCCGGTGCCGGCCGCCCCCCACCGGGCGCGCATCGCTTCCTGAGCGCGTCCCGACCAGCAAGGATCGACCATGGCGTCCAGCCTGACGAAGGACTCGGCCTCCCCGGGAACCCCCGGTTCCGAGAAGACCTTCTTCGGCCACCCCCGCGGACTGGCCACTCTCTTCATGACCGAGATGTGGGAGCGGTTCTCCTACTACGGCATGAGGGCACTGCTTCCCCTCTACCTGGTCGCCCCCGCCGGGCTCGGCCTGGACGCCGGCACGGCGATCGCCATCTATTCCGTCTACGTCTCGACGGTGTACCTGCTCGCCATGCCCGGCGGCTGGTTCGGCGACCGGGTCTGGGGTCCGCGGAAGACGGTCGCGATCGCCGGAGCGGTCATCATGGCCGGTCACCTCGTCCTGGCGCTGCCGACCGCGGGCACCTTCTACTTCGGTCTGCTGCTCGTGGCCATCGGCTCCGGCCTGCTGAAGTCCAACATCTCCACGATGGTCGGCCACCTCTACGACGGCCCGAACGACCCGCGCCGCGACGGCGGCTTCACGGTCTTCTACATGGGCATCAACCTGGGTGCCTTCGCCGCTCCGCTGATCATCGGCACCGTGGGCCAGAACGTGAACTGGCACCTCGGATTCGCGCTCGCCGCACTCGGCATGGCGCTGGGCCTGGTCCAGTTCCTGATCGGCAGCCGTCACCTGGCGGACCGCTCCAGCGTCGTCCCGAAGCCGCTGAGCACGGACGAGCGCAACGCCACGCTGCGCAAGTCCATGATCTGGCTGCTGATCGCGGTGGTGTTCTACTCCGTCGTGGTGGGCACCGGCCACTACACCCTGAACTGGGTGATGGTCCCGCTGATGATCATCGGTCTGGTCGTCCCGATCACCGTCCTGGCGCGGATCAAGCGTGACAAGGACCTCACCGGCGCCGAGCAGTCGCGCGTCTCCGGCTACATCTGGTTCTTCGTCGCCGCGGCCGTGTTCTGGATGATCTACGACCAGGGTGGCTCGACCCTGTCGATCTTCGCGGACGAGCATGTCGACAACCACGTCCTGGGCTGGGAGTTCCCGGTCTCCTGGTTCCAGTCGGTCAACCCGGTGCTGGTGATGGCGCTGGCCCCGGTGTTCGCCACGGTATGGCTGGCACTGGCACGCAGCCGCAAGGAGCCGAGCACCATCGCCAAGTTCGCGGGCGGCCTGGTCCTCGTCGGCATCTCGTTCTTCGTCTTCCTGCTGCCCCTGATGGCGGCCGACGGCGGCAAGGTCTCGCCGTGGTGGATCGTGCTGATCTACTTCTGCCAGACGGCCGGTGAGCTGATGCTGTCCCCGGTGGGCCTGTCCGTGACCACGAAGATGGCCCCGGCGAAGTACGCCTCGCAGATGATGGGTGTCTGGTTCCTCGCGGTCACCGCGGGCGACGCCGTCACCGGTCTGCTCTCCACCTACGGCGTCGACCTGAACAAGACGGGCGTCGTGGCCGCGGAGGCCGCCCTCGCGGTCCTCGCCGGTGTGGCGGTCTTCATGTACCGCAAGCGCGTGAAGGAACTCATGGGCGACGTGCACTGACGCACGCCCGGACGGTTCGCAGGGCCACCGCATCCTCGCCGGATGCGGTGGCCCTCGTCGTTGCTCAGGACCTGCGGGGCAGGAAGCTCAGGACCTGCGGGGCAGGAAGGTGAAGACCGCGCCGCCCAGCAGGACCGCCGTGCCGGCCACGAGGGCGAGTGCCTTGAGGGTGGCGTGGTCGCCGGCTCCGGTCTCGGCGAGGCCGCCGCCCGAGGACGAACTGCCCGAGCCGGAGCCGCCGGACGACGAGCCGCCCGAGGACGAGCCGCCCGCGGCGCCGCCCGGCTGCTGGGTGGTGTCCAGGGTGAGGGAGACCTCGGTCTTCGCCGGCGTGCAGGTCGTGGTCGTTCCCAGGGCCTCGATGGTCAGCACGCCCGGCGACAGCGTCGACTCACCGCTGGCGCCGGGCTTGTAGGTGCCGGTGAGATCCGGGATCTCGATCGGGTCACCCGCCTTGATCGCCTCGGCGTTGGTGGGTCCCTCGACATGGACCGTGCCCGTGTCGGCGCCGCCCAGCGCCACCTCCATCGACGGCTTGACCGAGTCCTTCGGGATCTCCGCGGGGCTGTCCATCACCGACTTCTTGAACTGCACGGTGAGATCGAAGCTCCCGCCGTTCCTACGGGCGTCGATCTGCACCGGCGAGGTGGCCTCCTTGTCACCGATCGGCGTCTTGCACCGGTAGGGGACCTGGACCTCCTTGCCGGTGAAGTCGGTCTGCCCGCTCGCCGTGGGCGCGGGAGTGCCCGAGGGGGCCGGGCTTCCCGTCGGTGCGGAGGTGGGCGACGGGGAGCCACTCGCCGTGGGGCCGGGCGTGGGACTTCCCGTTCCCGAGCCGCCGTCGCCCGGCGTGACGTTGATGGTCGCCGCAGCCTGCACGGCCTCCTGCGGAGCGCACTTCGTGTCCGTCGACATGGCGTTGATGGCGTACGCGCCGGGTGTCAGCGTCACCGCGCCCGGCGTCGTCAGTTGCAGCGTGCCCTTCATGTCGGACAGCACCATGGCGCCGCCCTTGGGGATCGGCGGGTTCTCCCGCGGCCCCCGCATCGCGATGTCCGCGACCTGGGCGCCGGCCGCCTTGAGGGTGCCGCTCGGCTGCACCGAGTTCGCCGGCAGATCCACGAGGTCGGGGTTCTTGGAGGCCGCCTGCACGAACTTCCAGACCACCTCCACCTCGTCGCCCACCTTCGCCGTCGCCGGCGCGGTGACCTGCACCGTCGTGGTGCCCCGCACCGGCGGCAGTCCGGAGATCGGCGGCGGGACGCACTCGGTCCCGTACGACACCTCGGCTGCCTGGGCGGGCACCGCGGCGATGCCGAGCAGCACCCCGGCGCCCGCGAACAGCATCGCCAGGACGGCCGGTGTGACTCTCCTTCGCGTTCTCACGTGGGTCCCTTTCTGAGCGGAGTCGTACGACTCGGCGGGCTGTCGTCGTGCGGTACGGAGAGCCGACCGGCCGTGCCCGGATCGGCGTCCGGGGTGAACCACGGCAGGGTCGAGTTCGAGGGGGGCCGGGGTCGCTGACGGGGGCTCAGGGCCGGCAGCCGTACGGGGAGCCCCCGGTGCCGTACGCCGCCCGGCCGCCGTGGGCGTACCCGGTCGACCACGGCCATCCCGGCGCGGAACACCGCCGCCGGCACCACCAGGCACACCAGGACCCAGAACAGGGTCACGCCCCAGGGCCGGCCCACGGCCCAGGGCTGCTCGGCGAGGACCTTCCCGCCGTACTTCAGCGAGACGGTGTACTCACCGTGCGCCCCGGCCGCCAGTTCGGCCGGCAGCCGGATCTGTGCCCTCCGGCCGGGTGCGATCGTGCCGCGCCACTGCCGTTCCTCCCACTCCGGCGCGAACACCCCGTGCGAGGTGCCCACCTGGAAGACGGGGTCGGTGACGGCCGAGGTGCCGACGTTGCCGACGGTGAGGACGAGGGTGCGGGCGGGTGGCGCGCCGAACCACGTGAGCAGGCCGCCGGAGCCGTCGAGCCGGATGTCGTCGAGCACCGCCAGACGTCCGCCGGCCGGCTCCGCCGGGAGCGGTTCGACGGAGTGCCCGGCCACCTGGAAGATCGCGTCGGCCTGCGCCTTCGGGCCGGTGACCGTGGCGACGTGCACGACACACGGGCACGGGACGGGCGGCTCGGCGACCGGCAGTTGCTTGCGGAACCGGCCCCCGGCGTCGGTCGTGACGGCCCGGCCGTCCGCGTTGGCACAGGAGTTGGTGCCACCGATCACGCCCCGGGACGGCACGGACTGCCCGCAGATCAGGATCATCAGCAGCGCCCGCTCCCGCCACCCGCTGCCGGTCACGGTGACCGAACCGCCGGTTCCGGCCTGCGACTTCGACAGCTTGACGTCCGGCCCGCCGGCGGCCACGGCTGCATGCGGCGGCGCGAGCAGAAACAGCGACGCGAACGCGGCGACCAGAAAGCGCGCCCTCACCTCGCCGCTCCCGTCAACTCGGCCGGTTCACGCACCGCTTCGGGCGCGGGTCCGGGTGCCGTCCGGCGCCTTCGCCGCAGTACGACGGCCAGGGCCGCCGTACCGACGGCCGGTACCCCGCCCGCCACCACCCCGCCCCACGGCACGAACCGCGCGGAGGTCCGCGCGCTGTCCCGCGCCCCGCCCGCCGCGGTCACCGTCAGCCGGATGTCGACCGCGTCCAGCGCGGGCCGGTCCGGCCAGGGCTCGGTGAGGTGGAGGCGGCGGCCCGGGGCGAGTTCGACGGGCAGGGTGCGCGGGGCGCGGTCCACAAGGGTGCCGAAGACGCCGTCGACGCGCACGGCGAGGGTGGGGACGACCGCGGTGGTGCCGCGGTTGACGAGGTCGTAGGTGACGCGGTCACCGTGTACGGCGACCCGCTCGACGGTGAGCGCGGACAACTCGGGCCCCCCGATCCGGAGCAGGAGCGGGACGGACGCGGACCCCCCGTCGCCGTCCCGCACGGCGATCGTTGCCGCACGGTCGCCGGGCGCGGCCCCCTCGGGCACGTGCACGGTGAACGCGATGTCGGCGCGGGTGCGGCCGGGAACGCGCACCTCGGCGTCGGCAAAGGTGACCGGGACGCCGGTGCCGGTCAGCCGGAACGTGACCGGACGCCGGGTGCGGTTGGTCACGGAGACCGTGTCGCGCAGGGCCGTGCCGGGCGTGCCCTCGGCGTAGAACGAGGGACGGCCACCACCGGCGGGCGCGACGGACCAGCCCTCGCCCGCCGCGCTCGCCGCGGGTGCGGCACCCAGCAGGGCCAGGAGGGCGAGGCCTGCCGCGGGGACGGCACGGGTGGGATACGACATCGGCGGCTCCAGCGGTCGTACTCCGGGGTGGTCGGCGGCGTACCGCCCGGCTTTCGGCGGCTCAGCGGCGTACCCGCGCCGCCTGGTTGCGTCGCGTCAGCCACAGTGCGCCCGCCGCCCCCGCCAGCAGGACCGTTCCGCCGAGCGTGCCGAGGGCGATCGCGGAGTCCTCGGGGCCGGTCTGCGGGAGTTCCGCGCCGGAGTCGCCGCCGTCCTGGGGTGCTCCCCCGCCGTCCGGCGCGGTGACGTCGAGCGTGAGGGAGGGCCCGGGGTCGTTGCTCGGGGTGCAGGTCGTCGTCGTCCCCAGGGCCTTGATGGTGAGGACGCCCGCCGTGAAGGTGACCTTGCCGGTCTTCTTCGGGGTGTAGGTGCCCGAGAGGTCGCTGATCTTGATGGGGGTGTCGGCGGGGATCGCGGCCTGGTTGGCGTGGCCGGTCACGGTGAGCGTGCCGCTGTCGGCGCCGCCCAGCTCGATGGTGGCGCTCGGGTTCATCGCGCCCTTGCCGAGTTCGACGGGGCTGGAGGAGACGCCCTTCTGCCAGGACATGGTGATCTTGTAGCCGGAGCCGCTCTCGACGCCTTCGATGTCGATCGGCGAGACGGCGCTCTTGTCGCCGATCGGCGTCTCGCACTGGTAGTTGACGTCGACGACCTCGGCCTGGGCCGTCGGGGCGGCGAGCAGCACGGCGGAGCCGGCCAGGGCCGCGGCGGACACGAGCGCCGCGGTTCGTTTCCGGTACGACACGGTGGACATCGTCGCCCCCTCATTCCTGACGGCACATCAGATCGGGCCGTCAAGGTACGCCCGGGGGGATGAGGAGGGAAGACGTGAGGCGTGTTGGAAGTGTGGGGATGCGAGGCGCGCTACGCGGGCGCTCCGAGTTCCGCCCACACCTTCTTGCCGACGACACCGGGGGCCCGTACGACCCCCCAGTCCAGGCAGAGCCGCTGCACGATGAACATCCCGTGCCCGCCGGGCCGGCCGGCGCGATGCGGCGTCCGCGGCGCGGGCTGGCCCGTCCCGCGGTCCGTGACCTCGATCCGGATCACCTTGTTGTCGCAGGTGATGAGCATCTCGTCCGGCCCCTCCGCGTGCAGGCACGCGTTCGTGACCAGCTCGGAGACGACGAGCAGTACGTCCTCCGCGGCCGCCCGCTGGTCAGCGGTCGCGGCCGGCAGCCAGCCCCACGCGTACAGCGCCTGACGGGCGAAGTCGCGGGCCAGCGGCACGACGCCGCTCTCGCCGTCGAACGACAGCCTGCGGACCTGACGCGTCCCCGACGACACAGCCGCGCCCCCTTGGGACGCCCCCGCCCCTGGCACGCCCCCCTCGGACGCCCCGGAAGCGCCGCTGGGCTCCGGGCCGCGGTCGCCCGGCGAGTAGGGCCGGGTGGTGCTCATCAGCGCTTCACCTCACCGATTCACCAGTTCACGATTCAAGAGTTCAGTTACGAATAGGTCGGTGCTCAGTACTCACTGTCCGCACGCTCGATCATGATTGCCGCCGACATGTTCAGGATGTCTCCTGCCCGACCGATCCGGGGGAACACCCCCTAGTTCGGGACGACCCGGATGGCTCAGTCGGCCTCACCCTCGCCGGACAGGGCCGCCTGCACCGTGTCGTGCACGGTGAAGACCGCATCCGCTCCCGTGATCTCGAACACACGAGCCACCACGGGCTGCATCCCGGCCAGGTGCACTCCACCGCCGGCGTCCTCCGCCTTCAGGCGCGCGCCGAGCAGCACGTTCAGCCCGGTGGAGTCGCAGAACTCGAGGCGCGAGCAGTCGACGACCAGACGGCTGAAACCCTTGGCGAGGCATTCGTCCAGTGGCTCGCGCAACAGATCGGCGGTGTGGTGATCCAGCTCACCCGCCGGAGTCACAACGGCGCTGGAGCCCTCCTCCCGCACCTCCACCAGAAGCCGGCCCGACTGTGCGCTGCCGACCGTCCCGTGGTCCATGCCGTCTCTCTCTCCCGAGGTCGTGGCTGCTGACTGTCGCCCCCGAACACTACGCCCTCCCTACGCCATTCGACACCCGAACATCCGCCCAGAAACGGACATATACACACAGAATGCACTTGCGAAGGCTTCGGGAAAGCGGGTAGGGCTAGTACAGACACGTAAACCAACACGGCCGGCTTTGGAGGCGCCGCACACCGCAGTGCACGTATTGGCTTCGGCAGCCATATGCCGAGAACGATGGAGGACATCATGTCACCCCGGCTCGACGCATCGCATACCCGGACGGCGACGTCGGCACTCCCTTCGGAACATCTGGATCCCATCGCGCAGGACAGCGAGACGTTCGCCGTCCCCGCGGACGCTCTCGCCGTCCAGGACGACGTACTGGCCGGACTTCCGGAGATCCCCCCGTACGACGAGGTCGGTCCCGTCGATGCGCGGGCCCTGTCCAAGACCCTCTTCGAGCGGCTGGAATCGCTCGAGGAAGGCACGCACGAGTACTCCTACGTGCGCAACACTCTCGTCGAACTCAACCTCGCCCTGGTCAAGTTCGCCGCCTCCCGCTTCCGCTCCCGCAGCGAGCCGATGGAGGACATCATCCAGGTCGGCACCATCGGCCTCATCAAGGCGATCGACCGCTTCGAACTCAGCCGTGGCGTCGAGTTCCCCACCTTCGCCATGCCAACCATCATCGGCGAGATCAAGCGCTTCTTCCGTGACACCTCGTGGTCCGTGCGCGTCCCGCGCCGGCTGCAGGAGCTCCGGCTCGACCTGGCCAAGGCCGGCGACGAGCTGGCCCAGCAGCTCGACCGCGCGCCCACGGTGGCGGAACTGGCCGAACGGCTCGGGCTGTCCCGCGACGAGGTCGTCGAGGGCATGGCCGCGTCGAACGCCTACACCGCCTCCTCGCTGGACGCGCAGCCCGAGGAGGACGACAGCGAGGGCGCTCTCGCGGACCGCATCGGGTACGAGGACCACGGGATCGAGGGCATCGAGTACGTCGAGTCCCTCAAGCCGCTGATCGCGGAACTCCCGCACCGGGACCGGAAGATCCTCTCGCTCCGATTCGTCGCCAACATGACCCAGTCGGAGATCGGCGAGGAGCTGGGCATCTCGCAGATGCACGTCTCGCGGCTGCTGTCGCGCACGCTGGGGCGGCTGCGCAAGGGGCTGACGGTCGAGGAGTGAGGCCGGGCCGGCGTGGGACCGGCCCGGAGTGAGACCGCTCGACAGGCTTTCCGTCCGGCGCCCTCGGGCGCCGGACGCGCCTTTTCGCCTCCGCCGCGTCGCCCCTCCTGCCGCCCCTCCTCCCTCCCTTCTGGAGCCCCATCCATCCCATTACCCTCGGTAACATCTTTCCCCCCAGGCCCCTCTCCACCACTATGGTCAGCCTCCAAACTGGCCGGTACGTCAGGGACTTGGCCGGGCTCCGGCGGGGACGCGAGGAGGCGGGTGGATGGCTCGGCCCGAGGGAACCGACAACGGCGCGGCGGACGGCGGGCAGTCCGGCGCGCCGGACGCACGCCTGACCGAACTGCTGCGCGCCGGCACCGCCGCCGCCTACCCGGCACTCCAGGAACTGCGTGCCCGCCACCGCGAGTCGGTCCTCGCCTATGCCCGGCTGTGCACGACCGGCGACTCGGCGGCCCGTCAGCTGGCGGCGCAGGCGTTCACCCTGGCGGCCCGGAAGGCTGCCCACGGAACCGATCCGGCCACCCCGTGGCGGCACCAGCTCCTGCTGCTGACGGCCCGGGTGGCCGCGACCTGGGCCGAGGACGGCCGCTCGGCGGCGCTCGACGCGGGCCTGCTGCTGGTCCTCAGCACGGGCGGACCCGGCGGGCCCGTACCGCCCATGCTCGCCGCGTACAAGGCACTGCCCGACCGCTCCCGCGGCCTGATCTGGTACGGCCTCGTGGAACAGGAGAGCCCCGAACGCACAGCCGTACTGCTGGGCATCACCCGCGAGGACGTGACGTACGGCATCGAGCCGGCGCTGGGCACGCTCGGCCGGTCCCTGCTGCGGGCCCGGCTCGCCGCCTCCGACGACCCCGCGTGCCAGGACTTCCGCCGCCTGATCGAGGAGTCTGTACGGCCCGCCTCGCCCCGGCACAGTCCCGACCTGGTCGCCCACATGGCGCGCTGCCCGCACTGCGCCACCGCCCACGAGGAGCTGACCGCCCTGCGCGACGCCCCGCGGACCGCGCTGGCGGAGGGGCTGATGCCGTGGGCCGGCGCGGCGTACGCGGCGCGGACCGGCGACGCGCCGGACGCGGGGAACGCGTCGCGGCTCACCGGTGTGCCCGGCGCGGACGGCGGTGGCGTGCGGGAGCGGGCCTGGCCGCCGTCCCGACGGGTCGCGCTGGCCTCGGCCGGACTGGGGGTGGCGCTCACTCCGCTGCTGTTCTTCCTGCTGTCCCCGGGCGACTCCCCCACCGGGAACGCCGCGCACCGGATCGGCGCCACCCCGCCGCCGGCGGTGACGGTGACGGCGACGGTGCCGGCGGCCCCCACACCCCCCTCACCTTCGCCCACGCGGACCGCCAAGTCCCCCTCGCCCACGGCGAGTCCGTCGCCGTCGCGGACGGCCCGGCCGCCGGAGCCGTCCCCGACCCCGCCGCCGTCTGCGCCCGCCCATCCGCCGGGCAGCGCCTACGCGCAGGTCGTGAACGTCGCCTCGGGGCTCTGCCTGGACATCCGGGACGGGGAGCTGGACAAGGGCGTGGACGTGATCACGGCGCCCTGTTCGCCTGCCGTCACGCAGCGCTGGCGGGTGGACGGCGGGCGGGGTGTGCTCCAGTCGGCCGCCGATCCGGAGTACTGCCTGGACAGCCGGGGTGCCACGGACCGGGGGGTGGGGATCTGGACCTGCTCGTCCGTCGAGGGCAGGAACGCCCGGAACCTGATGTTCCTGGTCGACGGTGCCGGGCTGATCCGGCCCGCCCTCGACCAGGAGACGGCGGTGACGCCGGACGGCGAGGGCGGGCTGGTCTTCCGTCCGCTGCACGACTCGGACGGGGACCCGGACCAGCGGTGGCGGGCCGGCGCGGCCTGACGGGACGTCAGTGAACGCGCCGGCCCCGCCGCCACACCCCGGTCACCAGGGGGACGCCCGGCCGGTAGGCGAGGTGGACGTGGCTCGGGGCGTCGAGGAGCGCCAGGTCGGCGCAGGCACCGGGGCTCAGGCGGCCGATGTCGTCGCGGCGCAGGGCGCGGGCGCCGCCCGCCGTGGCGGACCAGAGCGCCTCATCCGGGGTCATGCGCATGTCCCGTACGGCGAGCGCGATGCAGAACGGCACGGACGAGGTGAACGACGAGCCCGGGTTGCAGTCCGTCGACAGCGCCACGGTGACTCCCGCGTCGAGCAGCCGGCGGGCGTCCGGCCACTCGGCGCGGGTGGAGAACTCGGCGCCGGGAAGCAGGGTGGCGACGGTGGAGCCGCTGGCCAGCGCGTCGACGTCCGCGTCGGTGAGGTGGGTGCAGTGGTCGGCGGAGGCCGCGTCCAGCTCGACGGCGAGCTGGACCCCGGGGCCGTACGTCAGCTGGTTGGCGTGGACGCGCGGATGCAGGCCCCGGGCCTTGCCCGCGAGGAGGACGGCGCGGGCCTGGTCGCCGTCGAAGGCGCCCTTCTCGCAGAAGACGTCGATCCAGCGGGCGTACGGCGCGCAGGCGTCGAGCATCTCGCCGGTGACCAGGGCGACGTACGCCGCCGGGTCCTCGGCGTAGTCGGGGGAGACGATGTGGGCGCCGAGGAAGGTGACCTCGTCGGTGTGGGCGGCGGCGATGCGCAGGGCCCGCGACTCGTCCTCCACGGTGAGGCCGTAGCCGGACTTGGTCTCGAAGGTCGTGGTGCCCTGGCGCAGGGCTTCGGCAAGGTGACGGGTGAGGTTGGCTTCGAGCGCCGCGTCCGAGGCGGCGCGGGTGGCGGCGACCGTGGTCCGGATGCCGCCCGCGCTGTACGCGCGGCCCGACATACGGGCGTTGAACTCCTCGGTGCGGTCGCCCGCGAAGACGAGGTGGGAGTGGGAGTCCACGAAGCCGGGGATCACCGCACGGCCGCCGGCGTCGACCCGGTTGTCAGTGGCGGGTGCTTTGCTTGATTCACCGGTCCACGCGACGCGGTCGCCGTCGATGACGACGGCCGCGTCCCGGATCAGGCCCAGGGGGGATCCGTCACCGAGGGAGGGGTCGTTGGTGACCAGTGTGGCGATGTTGGTGATGACCGTCGTCGTGCCGGCGTCGGTGCTGGTGGCGCTGCTGCTGCTCATGGCGTCCTCGTGGGGGCTCGGGTCGGCGGTCGTCAGGCGCGCAGGGCGTCGACGGCTTGCGCGAGGGCCTGCGGAACATCGGGTACGAGGGTGTGCGCCCCGTCGCGTACGACATGCCGCCCACCCACGACCGTATGGCGCACGTCCGCCGCCGTCGCGGCGAATACGGCCGTCTCGGCGCCGAGTCCGGGCAGCGGCCCCGCGGTTCTGACCGAGTCGAGCGCGACCGTCGTGAAGTCGGCGAGCGCGCCGGGCTCCAAAGTGCCCGCGTCCGCCCAGCCGAGCGCGGCATGACCGTCCGCCGAGGCGGCCCGCAGCAGGGCGGCGGCCGTCCAGTGACCGCGGGTGCGGGTGCGCAGCCGCTCGTTCAGCTCCATCGCGCGCGCCTCTTCGAGCAGGTCGATGACTGCATGGCTGTCGGAGCCGAGGCTGAGGGGGGAGCCCGCCTTCTGGAGGGCGGCGGCCGGCCCGATGCCGTCGGCCAGGTCGCGCTCGGTGGTGGGGCACATGCAGGTGCCGGTGGAGCTGCCGCCGATCAGGGCGATGTCCTCGGCGGTGAGGTGCGTGTTGTGGACGCCGGTGGTGCGGGGGCCGAGGACGCCGTGGTCGGCGAGGAGCCGGGTGGGGGTGCGGCCGTGTGCGCCGAGGCAGGCGTCGTTCTCGGCGGTCTGCTCGGACAGGTGCACATGCAGCGGGGCCCGCCGCTCCTCGGCCCACCTGGCCACGGTCGACAACTGGTCGGCGGGCACGGCCCGCACGGAGTGGATCGCCGCACCGATCCGCGCGTGATCCCGTTCCTTGAGAACTGAACAGCGTTCGGCCCACTCCTCGGCCGTCCCGTCGGAGAAGCGCAACTGGTGGGCGTTGGGCGGCTGTCCGAAGCCGGCGGAGAGATAACAGGTGTCGAGGAGGGTGATGCGGATCCCGGCCTCGGCGGCCGCCGCGACGAGGGCCTCACCCATGGCGTTCGGGTCGGAGTAAGGGGTACCGCCGTGGGCGTGGTGCACGTAGTGGAACTCGCCGACTGCCGTGACGCCCGCGAGGGCCATCTCGGCGTAGGCGGCCCTCGCCAGCGCGTGATAGGTGTCCGGGGTCAGCCGGTCGGCGGTGGCGTACATCACCTCGCGCCAGGTCCAGAAGGTGCCCGAGCCGACCTGCACGACGCCACGCAGGGCGCGGTGGAAGGCGTGGCTGTGGGCGTTGGCCAGGCCGGGAAGGGTGAGGCCACGGAGGATCTCGGCACCGGGGGGCGGGGCCCCGGTGTCCTGGCGGACGGCGGTGATCCGGCCGTCCGCGGTGTCGACGGCGACTCCCGGCTCGGCGTAGGTGCCGAGCCAGGCGTGCTCCAGCCAGTACGTCCGTGTCACGCGCGGGCCAGCCCTTCCAGTACGTCGGCGAGTGCGTTCACTCCGGCCACGCAGTCGTCCTCGGTGGCGAACTCGGCCGGGGAGTGCGAGACGCCGGTGGGGTTGCGCACGAACAGCATGGCGGTCGGGATCGTCCCGGACAGGATTCCGGCGTCGTGTCCGGCGCCGGTGCCGAGGACGGGCACCGTGAGGCCGGTGTCCTTGCCGAGGATGCGGGCGATCTCGTCGCGCAGGGCGTGGTCGAACTCGACGACCGGCGTGAAGGACTCCCGTACGACGTCCAGGTCGACGCCGTGCGCTTCGGCGTACTCACGGGCCGTCTGCTGGATCCCGGTGACGACGGTGTCGAGGGTCTCCTGGTCGGCGGCGCGGGAGTCGAGCCAGCCGCGCACCAGGGAGGGGATGGCGTTGACGCCGTTGGGCTCGACGGAGATCTTGCCGAAGGTGGCGACGGCCTGCGCGAGGTGGGCCTCACGGCGGGCGGCGAGGACGGTCTCGGCGTACGGCAGCATGGGGTCGCGCCGGTCCACGAGCCGGGTGGTGCCCGCGTGGTTGGCCTCGCCCCGGAAGTCGAACCGCCACCGGCCGTGCGGCCAGATGGCGCTGGCGACGCCCACCCGGTCGCCGGTCAGGTCGAGGGCGCGGCCCTGTTCGACGTGCAGCTCGACGAAGGCACCGATGCGGGCGAGCCGCTCCGGGTCCGGTCCGATGGCGCCGGGGTCGTATCCGGCGGCCTCCATGGCCCGCGGCAGGGTGATCCCGTCGCCGTCGGTCAGGCGATGCGCCTGCTCGACGGTGAGCTGCCCGGCGGCGAGCCGGGAGCCGACGCAGGCGAGGCCGAACCGGGCGCCCTCCTCGTCGCCGAAGTTGACGACGGCGAGGGGCCTGGCCAGGCGCACGCCGCGGCCCCGGAGTTCGTCGAGCGCGGCGAACGACGACACGACCCCGAGGGGCCCGTCGAAGGCCCCGCCGTCGGGCACGGAGTCGAGATGCGACCCCGTGACGACCGCGTCCCCCTGCGCCGGATCCCCGAGCCAGGCCCACTGGTTGCCGTTCCGGTCCAGCTCGTGGACCAGCCCCCGCGCCTCGGCCTGCGCCCGGAACCACTCCCGGCACTCGGCGTCGGCACCGGTCCAGGCGTAGCGGCGGTAGCCACGGGTGCCGGGGTGCCGGCCGACCGGGAGCAACTCGCGCCACATCTCCTGGAACGAGGCACCGCCCGGGGCGGCGGGTGCCGGGGCCGCCGACGGACCGCCGGTCGTCACCGCGCCGTCGCCCTGTTCGCCCTCGTCACGCGTCACGCCTGGTCACCCTCACGCATCGGCACCCGTACGCCCCGCTCCGACGCCACCGACTCGGCGATGTCGTAGCCCGCGTCGACATGCCGGATGACGCCCATCCCGGGGTCGTTGGTGAGGACCCGGCGGATCTTCTCGCCGGCCAGCGGCGTGCCGTCGGCCACCGTCACCTGGCCGGCGTGGATCGACCGGCCCATGCCGACGCCGCCGCCGTGGTGCAGGGAGACCCAGGACGCGCCCGACGCGACGTTCACCATCGCGTTCAGCAGCGGCCAGTCGGCGATCGCGTCGGAACCGTCGCGCATGGCCTCGGTCTCGCGGTAGGGGGAGGCGACGGAGCCGCAGTCGAGGTGGTCGCGCCCGATGACGATCGGCGCGGCCAGCTCCCCGCTCGCGACCATGTCGTTGAACCGCTCGCCGGCCTTGTCCCGCTCGCCGTACCCGAGCCAGCAGATCCGGGCGGGCAGGCCCTGGAAGTGGACCCGCTCGCCGGCCATCCTGATCCAGCGGGCCAGGGACTCGTTCTCCGGGAAGAGGTCGAGGATCGCCTTGTCGGTCCGGGCGATGTCGGCCGGGTCGCCGGACAGCGCCGCCCAGCGGAAGGGGCCCTTGCCCTCGCAGAACAGCGGGCGGATGTAGACGGGGACGAACCCGGGGAAGGCGAACGCGCGGTCGTATCCGGCGAGCTGGGCCTCGCCACGAATGGAGTTGCCGTAGTCGAACACCTCGGCGCCGGCGTCCATGAAGCCCACCATCGCCTCGACGTGCCGGGCCATGGACTCGCGGGCCCGCGTGGTGAAGCCCGCCGGGTCCTTCGCCGCGTAGGACGCCATCTCGTCGAACCCGACGCCCAGCGGCAGGTACGCCAGCGGGTCGTGCGCCGATGTCTGGTCGGTCACGATGTCGATGGGGGCGCCCATGGCCAGCAGTTGCGGGACGAGTTCGGCGGCGTTGCCGAGGACTCCGACGGACAGCGGGCGGCGCGCGTCGCGGGCCTCGGTGGCGAGCTGGAGGGCGTGGTCGAGGGAGTCGGCCCGCACATCCAGGTAACGGTGCTCGATGCGGCGCTCGATGGCCCGCGGGTCGCAGTCGACGCAGATCGCGACGCCGTCGTTCATGGTCACGGCGAGCGGCTGGGCGCCGCCCATGCCGCCGAGCCCGGCCGTCAGGGTGATCGTCCCGGCCAGCGAGCCGCCGAACTTCTTCGCGGCGACGGCGGCGAAGGTCTCGTAGGTGCCCTGAAGGATGCCCTGGGTGCCGATGTAGATCCAGGAACCGGCGGTCATCTGCCCGTACATGGTCAGGCCGAGGGCCTCCAGGCGGCGGAACTCCTCCCAGTTGGCCCAGTCGCCGACGAGGTTGGAGTTGGCGATGAGGACACGCGGCGCCCACTCGTGGGTCTGCATGACGCCGACGGGGCGGCCGGACTGGACGAGCATCGTCTCGTCCTGCTTCAGCCCGCGCAGCGTGCGCACCATCGCGTCGAAGGACCGCCAGTCCCGCGCCGCCTTGCCCGTGCCGCCGTAGACGACGAGCTTGTCGGGGTGTTCCGCGACCTCGGGGTCGAGGTTGTTCTGCAGCATCCGCAGGGCGGCTTCCTGCTGCCAGCCCAGAGCGCTCGGCCGGTTTCCGCGGGGCGCGCGTACGGGGCGGGGTCCTGACATGGTCTGCCTCCTGGTGATGGCTCTCGCGGGGTCCCTGCGGGCTGTTGCCGATGTTGCTGCGTCTATTCACATCCTGGCGAGATGAATAGAGCTAGTCAATAGAGGGGTGCCCCGACACATCGCCGGCACGGATGTTTGGCTTGATGCATGGACCACGGGCAGCGAAGCGACAGGGTTACCGACAGGACGGGGAGCCACATGGGCCACGTCCCCGAAGACCGGGCGGGCGATGAGCGGGCCGCGCGGCGTGACGAGGCGGTGCGGGCCGCCGTGGAGCAAGGGCTGCTGGGCCCGGACGCCCCCCTTGCCGGGCTGCTCGACGTCACCGGCATCCGGGAGTCGGCGGCGGAGCTGCGCGCGGCGTTCGACGCGGTGACGGCGCCCGGCACGCCCGTGCTGCACGCCTTCGCCGTGAAGGCGTCCCCGCTGGTCCCGGTGCTGCGGCTGCTGCGTGACGAGGGCATCGGCGCCGAGGTGGCCAGCCCGGGTGAGCTGGAACTGGCCAGGGCGGCCGGGGTGGCGCCCGAGCGGACGGTACTGGACTCGCCCGCGAAGACCCCGGCGGAGCTGCGCCAGGCGCTGGCGCTGGGCATCGCCGTCAACGCGGACAACCCGCAGGAGCTGGCCCGCCTCGACGCCCTGATGCGGTCGGCGCCGAGCCGGTCCCCGATCGGGATCCGGGTGAACCCGCAGGTCGGCGGTGGTTCCATCGAGGCGCTGTCCACCGCCACGGCGACCTCGAAGTTCGGCGTGGCACTGCGGGACGAGGGGGCGCGCGAGTGGGTGATACGGGCGTACGCCGAGCGTCCCTGGCTGACGCGGCTGCACTCGCACACCGGGTCGCAGGGCATCCCGCTGTCCCGCATGACCGAGGGCGTGGCGGCGACGTACGCGCTGGCGGAGGAGATCAACCGGCGGATCGGGCGGCCGCAGGTCGACACGCTCGACATCGGCGGCGGGCTGCCGGTGAACTTCGCCTCGGAGACGACGACACCGACGTACGCGCAGTACGCGCGGATGCTGAAGGAGGCGGTGCCGGGTCTGTTCGACGGGCGGTACGGGCTGGTCACCGAGTTCGGGCGGTCGCTGCTGGCCAAGCACGGGACGGTGGTGGCGCGGGTGGAGTACGCCAAGAGCGCGGGCGGCCGGCCGGTGGCGGTGACGCACGCGGGCGTGCAGGTGGCGACGCGGACGGTGTACGCGCCGGGGTCGTGGCCCCTGCGGATCGCCGCGTACGACGGCAAGGGGCGGCCGAAGGAGGGTACGCCGATGGTGCAGGACGTGGCGGGACCGGCCTGTTTCGCGGGCGACCTGCTGGCCGAGGGCCACGAGCTGCCGCTGCTGGAGCAGGGTGACTACGCGGCGGCGCTGGACACGGGCGCGTACTACTTCGCGCACCACTACGCGTACAACTCTCTGGCCCGCCCCGGTGTCTACGGTTTCGTCCCGGACGGCGTGGGGGGCGTGACCTTCGCGACCGTACGCACCCCGCAGACGCTCGACGAGATCGTGGCCGAGTCCGGCGGGGCGCACGCGGGCACATTGAGCGCGCTTCCCGCACTCCCGCAGGGATGATCAACTTGCCGGGAAACGGCGACAGTTGACCCACATTAGCCACTCGCCGCATGTTCCACCGGAAAATGCCAGAACGCTCACCTGCCGCACACACGTTGCGTAGTCTCTGGGTCACTCAGCCGAACCCAGGCAGGAGGGGAGTCCAGGGTGCCCGGAATCGACGAGTGCTTACTGGAAGCCATGCGGCTGCCCGGCGCCCGGGGGGCCGCGCTGGTCGACTGGACGAGCGGACTGGCACTGGGCACCGTCGGCGAGGCGCCGGGCGGTGACCACGAGGCGGCGGCCGCCGAGGCCGCGGAGCTGGCCCGGCTGGCCGCCGAGCAGCGGGCGTTCGCGCCCGGGAGCGACGCGGACGGCGAGGGCGGCGAGGACGGGCGGACCGGCGAGGACGGGTCGGATGCGGCCGATCCGCCGGTCGAGGACCTGATTCTCAGCAACCGGGACAGCTACCACGTCCTGCGGTTCGTGCGCACGTCGTTCGACAGCAGCGTCTTCCTGCACCTGTGGCTGGGCCGGGCGGACGGCAACCTCGCGCTGGCCCGGATCCGGCTGGGCGAGATGGCCGGACGGCTGGTGCTGGGATGACCATGGTCGGCACGACCCCGCCCCCCAGACTGCCGATACGCGACAAGGCGGCCCGGCACCGGACCGGCGGCGTCTCCCCGATGCTCACCCGCCTCGCGGCCGAGCGCGCCACCGGCGTCCTGGTCCGCGCGAGCGGCACCCTGTACCTCGCCGAGGGCCGGGTGGTGCACGCCGAGAGCCCTCTCGCGCCCGGCCTGGACATCCTCCTCACGGCCCACGGCACCCTCGACGCCCGGGACTGGCAGGACGCCGTCGCCCGGGCCGACCAGCCGGACGGCGCCGACCGCGCCCTCCTCGACGGCGGCCGGCTCGCGCCGGGCGCGCTCGAGCTGTGCCACCTGAGCGCGCTCTACGACGCCGCCTACTTCGCCCTCGCGCCCAGCAGCACGCCGGGGCGCTTCCGGTACGGCCCCACGCACTGGCTCGGTGCGGTGCACCCGGTCCCGGTCGGTTCCGTCGAACACGAAACCCTGCGCCGCCGCGCCCTGCTGCACCGCATCTGGCCGGACCCGGCGACCGACAGCGCTCCCCTGGAACGGCTCGACACCGCGGCGGCCCCGGTGGTGCCGCCCCGCCAGAGCGCGGTCCTGGCCCGTGTGGACGGCCTGCGCACGGCCACGGACATCGCCCGCGACCTGGGCAGACCGGCCTTCCACACCCTGGTGTCCGTACGCCGTCTGGCGGCGGCCGGCCTGGTGGCACCCCGCACGCCACACCCGGCCAGGGACGGCGGTTCCTGGCCGGAGCACCGGACGCCGGGTGATCCCGCCGCTCCCGGACATCCCGATCCCGCCGGCCCCGCACAGCACGTGCCCGGCGCCCAGGGCCACCCGGCCCCCGTCGGCGCCGCACCTGCCGGTGCTCTCCCGCCCCGTACGCCCGCCCGCACGACGAGCATCCCCCTCGGGCCGCTCCCCGCCGAGCACCCCGACATCGCACTGCTGAAGAGGGTCAGGGATGCGCTGGAGGCCCTTTGAACGGCAGCAACCGCGACAGCCCGCGCAGGCACCGCCGGCGCCGGGACAGCTCGCACCACGACATGCGACACCACGGCAACCGCCTCGACCGCCCGCCGAGAGGAGAGCCCTGATGGCGGTGGAACCCCCGATCCTCGACGAACTGCACCGGCTGAGAGCCCGCGTCCCCCAGCTGACCGGCGCCCTCGCCGCCAGCGTGGACGGCCTGGTCATCGCCCATGACACCCCTGGCGTGGAGCCGGAGGGGCTCGCCGCGCTGACCGCCGCCGCGCTCGGCGTCGCGGTACGGGTCACGGACGCGACCGGCCGGGGGGACCTGCGCGAGGTGCTGGTGCGTGGCATGCGCGGCTATGTGGCGACGTACTCCGCGGGTCACACCGCCGTGCTGACGCTGCTCGCCGAGGACCGTGTCAACGTCGGCCGGCTGCACCTGGAGGGCCGCCGCACCGGCGCCCGTATCGGGGAGTTGGTCGACGCCCTCCCACCGGCCCCGCTCGCACTCCCGGCGAAGCCCGAGACGGCCCCCACGACGCGGCAGAAGCCCGTCCGCCGGACTCCCCGCACCCCCACGAACACACCCACCACCACGGAAAGCTGAGAGGAACACCACCACCATGGCCAACACCGAGATCACCCTGAAGGAAGCCCTCACCTCGATCGAGGGCGCCACCGGCGTCGCCCTCGTCGACTACACCACCGGCATGGCGCTGGGCACGATGGGCGGCAGCAAGACCTTCGACCTCAACGTCGCCGCCGCCGGCAACACCGACGTGGTCCGCGCCAAGATGCGCACGATGGAGCACCTCGGGCTCAAGGGCCAGATCGAGGACATCCTGATCACCCTGACCGACCAGTACCACCTGATCCGCCTGCTCAGCGGCCGCGGCGGCAACGGGCTCTTCCTGTACCTCGCCCTCGACGCCAAGCGCGCCAACCTCGCGATGGCCCGCCACCAGTTGCGGCGGATCGAGGCGGAACTCGAGGTCTGAGAACGCCGCTCAGACCGGCGCGGCGGTACGGCGACGCGAGCCACCCGGTGCCGCGTCGCCCGCCGCGACGCCTGTACTGCGGTACGCCTTGACGGCCTTGCCGGCCGGGCGGCCACCGCGGCGCAGCCAGTCGACGCGCACCCACAGCAGCGCCTCGCCGGCCCGCTCCCGCCGCCCGAGCCACGCCGCCTTCAGCCACAGCCCCGCACCGCATCCGGCGAGCAGCATGCCGCCGGCGGCGGGTGCGGCGAACGAGCCGCCCAGCGCGGCGAGGAAGGCGAGCAGCAGCCACCAGCGGTGGCCGCGCCGCCAGTTGCGCACGGTCACGGCGCGGTCCTGGAGCACGTCGTGCTTGGCGGCCCGGGCGGCGCCGCGGGCGAGGGCGGCGTACCGCTTGCGGCGCGGGTACGCCACCAGGGCCGCCGCCAGGACGAACAGCACCGCCCCGGCCAGCACACCGATCCGGCGCCCCGTCAGTCCCGGCACCAGCACCCCGGCACCGGCCGCGCACACCCCGAGCCACCACAGCGGCGCGGCCCCCGCCCGCACGACGCAGGCCACCCGGGCCAGTCCCTGACCTCCGCGCACCATGTCCCGCCTCCCGTCCCCTGTCCCTTGCCGTACCGGGTCCTTGGAACAGGCAGGCTAGCGAGGCAACGTGAGACGAGTCTGAGAAGTCGCGGGACGGGCAGGGCGCGGTCCGGGGCGTGCGGTCTGCGCGGCGGCGCAGGCCCGCGGGCGGCGGCCACCGGCGGCCACCTTCCGGTCCCGCTGCCGGCGCCGGCCACTCACCTGGCTCACTCCACGAACAGCCCCCGCGCGGCCGCCCGCGCGTCGAACTCCTCCAGCCGCGCCTGCGCGTCCGGCAGGTCGTCGCACATCGCCTCCAGCAGCACCCGCCCCAGCAGCATCGGCGCGCACGCCGTGTCGAAGGCGAGCCCGGTGCCGACGGCGGCGGGCAGCAGCAGGTCGGACACCTTCGCGACCGGCGCGAACGCCGAGTCGGCGACGGTGACCACCGTCAGCCCGGCCTCCTTGGCGTACGCCAGCGTGTCCACGACCTCGCGGGGGTGCCGGGGCAGCGCGAAGCACAGCAGCGCCGAGGCGCCGGCCCGTACGGTCCCGTCGATCCGGTCGTGGATCATGGTGCCGCCTTCGTGGAGCAGCCGGACGTCCGGATGGACCTTGGCCGCGAAATAGGCGAACCCGTAGGCCTGGGAGGCCGCCGCCCGCAGTCCCAGCACCGGCAGCGGGCGGGAGGCGGCCAGCAGCCGCCCGGCCTCCCGCACGGGGCGGGGATCGGCGAGCAGTTCGGCGAGGTGCCTGAGGTTCTCGATCTCGGCCTCGACGGCCTGCTGGTACTCGTTGTACGACGCCGCGTCCGCCGGCTGCTCGACGGGCGCGACCTCACGCAGGTGCCGGCGCAGTGCCGGGTAGCCGTCGAAGCCGAGGGCGACCGCGAAGCGGGTGACCGACGGCTGGCTGACCCCGGCGAGTTCGGCCAGCTCGACACTGGACAGGAACGGCACGTCGGCGGCGCGCCGCACCATGCTGTGCGCGATGCGCCGCTGTGTCGGTGTCAGCCGGTGCCCCTCGAACAACGCCTGCAACCGCGCGGCCGGGCTCTCCGGCCCCCCGGTGTTCATGTCCCCGCTCATGACGTGCTCCCCCTCCAGATGTCCGTGAACCGGTCGAGCAGGCCGGCCGCCGCCGTCACGTCGTGCGTGAGCGGCCGGTCGGCCGGGTCCGCGTCCAGCACCGACTCGGCGAGCGCCAGCGCCCGGCCCACCGGCAGGTCCGGTTCGGGGCGCAGGTCGCGCTGGCGCAACGCCCGTACGGCGGCGACGAGTTCGCAGCCGACGACGAGACGGTACGCGTCGCACGCGCGTAGTGTCTGACGTGCGGCGAGCGAGGCGAAACTGGCCTGTTCCTCGACGCCTCGGGAGAGTACAGCGTGGCCGAGCGACGCGGGCGCGGAGAAGGCCCGCAGATCACCCAGGGCGGCCCCGGCGGCGTACTCCAGGATCATCACGCCGGAGGAGGCCGGCTCGTGGTCGGCGAGGAAGGGGCGCAGACGGGTGTAGGCGGGCTCGTTGAGCGTCGACAGCCGGGACGTGGACAGGCGCGCCACCTGAGTTATGGCCAGCCGGAAGTGGTCCAGGGCGAGGGCGAGTTGGGCCTGGTAGAAGCCGCCGTGGTGGTAGGCGGCCAGGTCCTCGGGTGAGATCAGCGGGTTCTCGGCGGCCGCGTTGATCTCCACGGTGAGCACGTCCTCCAGGGCGTCGGCGGCGTCGTGCGCGGGGCCGTGTATCTGGGGCAGGCAGCGGAAGCCGTACGGGTCCTGGAGCCGTCCGAGCGGCGGGTGCGGCCGGTCGGCGGCGCCGATCAGCTGCCGCATCCGGCGGGCGACGTCGGCGGTGCCGCGGTGCGGGCGGGCGGCGTGCACGGGAGCGGCGTAGGCCTCGTGCGAGCCGTCCACGGCCAGCAGGGACAGGGCGGCCACGACCTGGGTGGCGGCGAGCAGGCCGCGCAGTTCGTGCAGGGCGAGCGCGGACTGGCCGAGGGTGAGGGCGTTGCTGCTGATCAGTGCGAGCGCGTCGTTGTTGTCCAGTGGCTGCGCCTCGGGGGCGCCCGTTCCCCGCCAGGGGTGTTCGCCGGCCAGCGCGAGCCCCATCTGGGCCAGCGCGGCGATGTCGCCGGTGCCGACCGAGCCGAACTCGTTGACCACCGGGTAGGCCCCGGAGTCCAGCGCCTCGCACAACGCGGTGACCACGGACGGCCTCAGCCCCGCGCCGCCCGCCAGCAGCTGGTTGGCCCGGACGGCGAGCATCGCCCGCACCTGCCGCGCGGGCAGCTCCTCACCGATGGCTCCGGCGTGGCTGCGCAGCAGCCGCAGCCCGTGCGCGGCGGCGGCCTCGGTCGGCACGTCCTCGTTCCGGTTGGCGCCGACTCCGGTGGACCGGCCGTACACGCGCCCGGTCGCGGCGATCACGCGGGCGGCGTCCCAGGACTCCTCCGCGCGCTTCATCGCCTCGGTCCCCGGCACCGGCCGCGCGGCTCCGTCGGCGAGCCGGACGACGTCCGCGACGCCCGTCCCGCGTCCGTCCAGCACCACGAGGGCGGTCACATTGCCCGCCGGAGTGTCCACGATCCGGGACGACATCACGCGCAAACCCTCCTCAACCCGGAAACCTGTTCTCGCCTGCCGGTCATCCGTGATGACGGATGACGCCGGAGCATCGACGACCTATTCAGACATCAAGAACTCTGCATGACGTTATACAGGGCGGGCAAGGGCAGCTCATGATCCAGTCCGACGCGGGCCCTGCCGACCCCGCCGCCGACAGGGGGGCTACCCCCAGTGCGACCGGCGTCCGCGCTCCCTACCGTGAAGCGCATGAGCGGAATGGACGCGCGGGACACCGAGCTGAAGAAGGAACTCGACGCCACCCTGCAGGCCCGCAGGGAACTGGGCGAGGAGTACGACTCCGCGCTGGTCGACTCGTTTCTCGAGAAGGTCGAGCAGCGCATCGACGGGGCCGTGGAGCGCCGGCTGCGGCGCCGGCTGGCCGAGCAGCAGATGGTGACGGCCCGGGACGCCCGCTCGCCGAAGCCGACGGACTCCTGGGGCGAGCGCTTCGGTTTCGGCATCGTCTCGCTGGTCCTGGCGGTGCCGCTCTCCGCGATCGGCGGCGGCGTGGCCGGCCTGCCGGGCCTGCTGGTCGCCTGGGCCGGCATCGTCGGCGTGAACGCCTTCCAGGCGGCCCGGGTCAACCCGGGGCTGTTCGGCGGGCGGCGCCGCGAGTCCGGGCAGGACGGCGACTGGGAGGACTGACCTCGCGGGGAAGAGTTGTGCGCGGGGACCGCCGCACCCCCGTTGCCGGGGGGCGGGACGACGGCGGTCCCCGCGAGGGACGCGGGCCGGGTCAGGGCCGGGCTTGCGCGTCCGTGGCGTCCATGGAGGTCCGGGAGCCGCTCCGGAGGTTCCTGGCGCCGTTCGGGCCGGCCCGGGCGGGGAGCCGCTCCCGCCCTGCCGACACCCACCAATGTGCCGGACCCGTGTTAAGCGGGTGCTGCGCGGACGTGACGCGCTCGTACCACTTCCGCGAAGTCCGCAAACGCGCACGTCACCGCGAGTTCGCCGCCCTCACGGCCCGTTCACCGGCGGTTCGCCGTCACTTCTTCGTGCTCCTGGCCAGGAAGGCCAGCAGGTCCTGCCGGCCGATCACTCCGGTCGGCTTGCCCTCCACCAGGACGATCGCCGCGTCCGCCGTACCGAGCACGGACATCAGGTCCCCGACCGGCTCGCCGGAGCCGACCTGCGGCAGCGGCGCCGACATGTGCTTCTCCAGCGGGTCGTCGAGCGAGGCGCTCTGGGTGAACAGCGCGTCCAGCAGCTCCCGTTCCACGACCGAGCCCACGACCTCGGCGGCCATCACGTCCGGGTGCCCGGCGCCCGGCTTGACGATCGGCATCTGCGAGACGCCGTACTCGCGCAGCACGTCGATGGCCTGACCGACCGTCTCGTCCGGGTGCATGTGGACCAGGGACGGGATGGCGCCGCCCTCCTTGTCGCTCAGCACGTCGCCGACGCGGGCGCTCGGGCCGGCGTCGTCGAGGAAGCCGTAGTCGGCCATCCACTCGTCGTTGAAGATCTTGCTGAGGTAGCCGCGCCCGCTGTCCGGGAGCAGCACGACCACCACGTCGTCCTCGCCGAGCCGCTCGGCCACGCGCAGCGCCGCGACGACGGCCATGCCGCAGGAGCCGCCGACCAGCAGGCCCTCCTCCTTGGCCAGGCGGCGGGTCATCTGGAAGGAGTCCTTGTCGGACACGGCGACGATCTCGTCGGCGACGGTGCGGTCGTACGCCGTCGGCCAGAAGTCCTCACCGACGCCCTCGACGAGGTACGGACGCCCGGAGCCGCCCGAGTACACCGAGCCCTCGGGGTCAGCGCCGACGACCTTCACCCGGCCGTCGCTGATCTCCTTGAGGTACCGGCCGGTCCCGGAGATGGTGCCGCCGGTGCCGACGCCGGCGACGAAGTGGGTGATCCGCCCGTCGGTCTGCTCCCACAGCTCGGGGCCGGTCGAGTGGTAGTGGGAGAGCGGGTTGTTGGGGTTGGAGTACTGGTCCGGCTTCCAGGCGTTGGGCGTCTCACGCACCAGCCGGTCGGAGACGTTGTAGTACGAGTCGGGGTGCTCGGGATCGACGGCCGTCGGGCAGACCACGACCTCGGCGCCGTACGCCCGCAGCACGTTGATCTTGTCCGTGGACACCTTGTCCGGGCACACGAAGATGCACTTGTACCCCTTCTGCTGCGCCACGATCGCCAGCCCCACGCCGGTGTTGCCGCTGGTCGGCTCGACGATGGTGCCGCCGGGCTTGAGCGCGCCGCTCTCCTCGGCCGCCTCGATCATGCGCAGGGCGATGCGGTCCTTCACCGAACCGCCGGGGTTGAAGTACTCGACCTTGGCCAGGACGGTCGCCCTGATGCCCTTGGTCACGTTGTTGAGCCTCACCAGCGGGGTGTTGCCGACGAGACTGATCATCGAGTCGTGGAACTGCACCGTTGTCTCCGGATGCCGCAGAAGTAGTGGTCTGGGTGATGCCGCCAGCCTATGGCCTGACCCCCGGATCGGACCTCAGGAAAGCCGCAGCGCGTGATCACACCGCCGGACGGGTCCTGCGCCGGTCACCGGCGTTCACGCGTCGTTGAGATTGGCGGGGGCTCGCTTCGGGGCAAGGAGTGGTTGTACGGGTGAGAGGAGGTGGCGGCGACGCATGACGAGGATGTCCAGGGCGAGGGTGGCCCGGCGCATCGCAGCCGGGGCGGCGTACGGCGGTGGCGGCATCGGCCTGGCCGGTGCGGCGGTCGTCGGTCTGGTGCTGGCCGAGGTGCAGCTGGCCCGGCGCCAGGTGGGCAACGGCTCGACGCCGTACGTACCGAACGCGGACGGGCGGTACGGACAGACGTACGACACCCCGGGTGCCCCGCCCCTGCTGCTGGCCATACTGGGCGATTCCACCGCCGCCGGCCAGGGCGTCCACCGGGCCGGCCAGACCCCGGGCGCGCTGCTCGCCTCGGGCCTCGCGGCGGTCGCCGAGCGCCGCGTGGACCTGCGCAACGTCGCCCTGCCCGGCGCGATGTCCGACGACCTGGACCGTCAGGTGACACTGGCCCTCGCGGACCAGGACCGGATCCCGGACATCTGCGTGATCATGGTCGGCGCCAATGACGTCACCAACCGCATCCCGGCCACCCGCTCGGTGCGCCACCTGTCGTCGGCGGTACGGCGGCTGCGCACCGCCGGCGCCGAGGTGGTCGTCGGCACCTGTCCCGACCTGGGCACGATCGAGCCGGTGCAGCAGCCGCTGCGCTGGCTGGCCAGACGTGCCTCCCGCCAGCTGGCGGCCGCCCAGACGATCGGAGTCGTCGAGCAGGGCGGCCGCACCGTGTCGCTGGGCGATCTGCTGGGTCCTGAGTTCGCCGCGAACCCGCGGGAGCTGTTCGGCCCCGACAACTACCACCCCTCCGCCGAGGGCTACGCCACCGCCGCGATGGCCGTCCTGCCGACGGTCTGTGCCGCGCTCGGCCTGTGGCCGGAGGAGGAGCGCCCGGACGTCTCCCGCCGCGAGGGCTTCCTCCCCGTCGCCCGCGCCGCCGCCGAGGCGGCATCCGAGGCGGGCACGGAGGTCACGGCCGCCCTGCCGACGGGGCAACGGGGGCCGTGGGCCCTGCTCAAACGCCGCCGCCGGCGCCGGGTGCAGGAGCCCGACGCCGCCCCGACGGAGCGGACGGGCCACTCGTCCCCGCCCTGACCGCGCCCGATGCGGCCCGCACCCGGGCCGCATCCCCTTTCGTACACGCAGCGTTCACCCCAGGAGCCGCCCGGCGTAACCCCCGTACTCCCGGACGCGACGAAGGTGACCTCTTCACTGCCTCTTCACTGTCATGCGTCTGTCAGGAGCACAAGGCCGCGATGGAAAAGCCGCTTCCGAGATCCGCAGGCTCCCAGAGCCGGATCCGAGACCCCTGGTGGGACAACACCCGGTTCGTGTCCGCCGCACTGATCGTGGTCCTGCACACCATCGGCAGCATCATGAGCCGCCATGACTCGCTGCACGCCTTCAACGTCGCGACCTGGGCCTTCCGCGTCCCGATGTTCGTCATCCTCGCCGGGGTCTTCAGCAGCGCGGGGCCGCTGGGCACCCGCCATCTGCGCACGCTGCTGCACAACATCGCGATACCCGCCCTCCTGTGCAGCCTGCTCTACTCGCTGGAGGTGTACGCGCTCGGCAGCCCGTTCCGGCTGCACATCAGCCAGCTGCCGTGGACGCTGTGGTTCCTGATGTCGCTCTTCTTCTGGCGGCTGCTGCTGCCGCTGGTCGTGCAACTGCGCCACCCGCTGCTGATCACCACGATCGTGTCACTGGGCGTGGGGTACCTGGAGGAGTTCAACCTGCTGTTCTCGGCCAGCCGGACCCTCGTGTACCTGCCGCTGTTCTACCTCGGCTGGCGGCTGGGTCAGGGCATGCTGCGGGAGTGGTTCGACAGCCGCTGGAGCCTGCCGGTCGCGGTGGCCGGCATCCTCGCCTGGTTCACCGCGGCCTGGCTGTGGCACGCCGAGCTCAAGGGCAACTGGACCTCCATGCGCCACCCGTACGTCGCCGACACCCAGCTCGGCCTCGAAGGTGCCTGGCTGATCCGGCTGGCCCTGCTCGCCACGGCCGTGGCCCTCGCGCTGTGCCTGCTGCGCGTGATGCCGCGGAAGCGGCTCCCGCTGATCTCCGCGCTCGGCGCCGGCGGCTTCACCATCTACCTGCTGCATCCGCTGATCATCCTGCCGGTGCGGGAGCTCGACGTGATCCAGCGGGCCGACACTCCGCTGGAGCTGGCCGGTCTGATGCTGGCGGCCGTCCTGCTCGCGGCAGTGCTCGGGTCCCCGTTGGTGCGCCGGCTGGCGCAGCCGCTGACCAGGCCGCCGGTGGACTGGCTGTTCGCCCCGCTGCCCGCCCAGCAGACGACGGCGGACACATCCGATACGCTAAGCAAGCGCTTGGAAAAGAGGTCCGCGTCACACGACGATGCCGGTGACCGGCAGCCTACGTACGGGTAACTTCCCCCGTGCACCCCTTCCCACGTCGTCTGGAGCCGTGATGCCCGAAGCCGTGATCGTCTCTGCCGCCCGCTCCCCCATCGGCCGCGCCGTCAAGGGCTCCCTCAAGGACCTGCGCCCCGACGACCTCACCGCCACGATCATCCAGGCCGCCCTCGCCAAGGTCCCCGAGCTGGACCCGGGGGACATCGACGACCTGATGCTCGGCTGTGGCCTGCCCGGCGGCGAGCAGGGCCACAACCTGGGCCGGATCGTCGCCGTCCAGATGGGCATGGACCACCTGCCGGGCTGCACGATCACCCGCTACTGCTCCTCGTCGCTGCAGACCTCCCGCATGGCCCTGCACGCCATCAAGGCCGGCGAGGGCGACGTCTTCATCTCGGCCGGCGTCGAGACGGTCTCCCGCTTCGTCAACGGCAGCTCCGACATCCCGACCGCGCGCAACCCGCTCTTCGCCGACGCCGAGGCCCGCACGGCCGCGGTCGCCGACTCCGAGGGCTCGACCTGGCACGACCCGCGCGAGGACGGCCTGCTGCCCGACCCGTACATCGCGATGGGCCAGACCGCCGAGAACCTCGCCCGGCAGTGGGGCGTGACCCGGCAGGAGATGGACGAGTTCGGCGTCCGCTCGCAGAACCTCGCCGAGGAAGCCATCAAGAAGGGCTTCTGGGAGCGCGAGATCACCCCGGTGACCCTCCCCGACGGCACGGTCGTCAGCAAGGACGACGGCCCGCGTGCCGGCGTCACCATGGAGGGCGTCGCGGGCCTGAAGCCGGTCTTCCGCCCCGACGGCCTGGTCACCGCCGGCAACTGCTGCCCGCTCAACGACGGCGCCGCGGCCCTGATCATCATGTCGGACACCAAGGCCCGCGAGCTCGGCCTGACGCCGCTCGCCCGGATCGTCTCCACCGGCGTCTCGGGCCTGTCCCCCGAGATCATGGGCTACGGCCCCGTCGAGGCGTCCAAGCAGGCCCTCACCCGCGCCGGCCTGACCATCGACGACATCGACCTCGTCGAGATCAACGAGGCGTTCGCCGCCCAGGTGATCCCCTCCTACCGCGACCTGAACATCCCGCTGGAGAAGCTGAACGTCAACGGCGGCGCCATCGCCGTCGGCCACCCCTTCGGTATGACCGGCGCCCGGATCACCGGCACGCTCATCAACTCCCTGCAGTGGCACGACAAGCAGTTCGGCCTGGAGACGATGTGCGTCGGCGGCGGCCAGGGCATGGCGATGGTCATCGAGCGCCTCAGCTGATCCCTGCACCCCCTCTGTGACCGGGGCAGCACCCCACGTCACGCCTTGGCCCAGAACTCCGCAACCGCCGGGGTTCTGGGCCGTTTTGTGACCCAATCTCCCCCAGGATGTGACCTATCTCCCTCACCACAGGGATCACCGCAGGTCAGGGCTGCTCCACACCAAACATCCGACCCAAAGACCTGTCCGTTTCGTGACGTTACGCACTGACAGCTGGTTAGTTCACCCATCAAGCTGATGTAGGAAGTCGGGGGTCGACCTTGAACCGGGAGTACGTCAGTGAGCGCCATGCCGATCGCCCTGCTGGTCACCACGGCCGCCACAGGCGCCGTGGGCGTAGCCGTCCTGCGCACCCTCATGCAGTTGCGCCGCCAGGTCGCGGCCCTGCGTGGCGAGCTTGCCGCGGGCCGCGCCGCCGCCCATGCCCTGCTGCCCGCCGCCCGCACCCCGGCCGACGCCGACGAGATACGCGCCGCCGTGGCGGAGGCGCTGGCCGAGGAACGGGAACGGGAGCTGGCCGAGGCGCGCGCCTTCTGGGCCGCCCAGGAGGCCCGTGACATCTCCGACGCGCCGTCACTGCTCGGCCTGACCGAGAACGACCTGTTCCTTCCCCGGCAGGCCGACTTCGCGGGCCTGGAGCCGCTGGAGCCGGTGTCCGAGGCCGCCGCGGAGCCCGAGGAGTTCGCCGGCGACTCCCCCGAACTGGCCGCCGCCCGCCGCCGCCACCCCTCCCACCCGGACTTCACACCGGCCCCGTCACCGGTCGTGGGCGACCACGAACGCACGGTGTCCGTCCTGGAGGAACTGGCCACGTCCCACGTCGAGCTGACCGACGTCCGCCCCGGCCCCCTCGGCACCCTCGACGTCTACGTCTTCGCCGACGGGACGACCCTCTGCATGACCCCCGGCCACCGCGAGACCGCCGAGCGCCTCGCCGCGGCCCTCCGCTCCGGCGAGACCCCGACCCTGCTCGGCGGCTCGGGCATCTCGGGCGCGTACACGCTGACCTTCACGTGCGGCGGCGAGACGGTGTACATCCTGGCGGACCGCGTCATCGCGTCGCTCTAGGCGGGCGGACGGTGACCCTGGGGACGCCGGTCCCCCTCGGTCAGACCCCCGCCCGCGTCTGGGCCTCCGCGACCACCCGCACGGCCTCCTCCACCTCGGCCTCGCTGGTCAGCACGACGGCCAGATCACGCCCCGCGACACTGATCTGGTCGGCCGCGGCGAACATCCCCGCGTCCGGCATCTCCCGCGGCTCACTCCCCGGCTCCTCCACCGACTGCGTCCACCGGGCCAGCGCTCTGGCCAGCGCCAACGCCTCCGCCGCGGCCCCCCGCTGCAACCGGCTCTGCGGCGCCGCCCTCAATCGATCGGCAAATTGATCAACCGCACTGATCAGACGCGTCGTATCAACCACGCCGGCAGGCTACCCGCACTGTTGCCAACGGACGAACGCTCAGGCACGGTGACCTGAAGGACCGGCTTACACCCCATTGCATCCGGAGGCGCCGATGTCCCAAGTCTTCTCCGAGGAGACCCATCGCAATTTGCTCGCCCGCATCCCCCATTGCACCGGTCGTGAAGTCTCCGACTGGCTGCGCACCGTCGAAGAAGGCCCCGCTCTCCGCTTCGAGGAGAAGGTCAGCTGGCTGCGTCACGAATACGACCTCGCGTACGGCCACGCGAAGGCGATCATCCACGAGTACGACCTGAGGAGGGCCGCGCGCAAACTGCTCTGAGCGCGCACCGGACAGCGAAAAGGGCCCCGGGAGAACCCGGGGCCCCTTCATGTGTCTTCCGCGTCCCGCGCCGGCGTTCCGCCGCGCGGGGCCGGTCAGTCGTCGCCGCTGAAGATGGCGACCAGACGGAGCATCTCGATGTAGATCCACACCAGCGTCAGGGTCAGGCCGAAGGCGGCCAGCCAGGACTCCTCGCGCGGGGCACCGTAGGCGATGCCGTCCTGGATCTGCTTGAAGTCGAGGGTCAGGAAGAACGCGCCGAGCACGATCGCGATGATGCCGACGATCGCACCGAGCGGGCCCATGCTGCGCAGTCCGCCGTCCTCGGCGACGCCGAAGGCGACGAGGAGGAGGTTGACGGCCATGACCAGGACGAAGGCGATGGCGATCGCCATGCCGATCCGGGCGTAGCGCGCCGTGACGCGGATCCACCCGGCCTTGTAGATGAGCAGCGTGGCGCCCGTGACCGCCATGGTGCCGAGCACCGCCTGGAAGGGCGCGCCGGACCAACGGGTGTTGAACATCTCGCTGATCACGCCGAGGAAGACACCCTCGAACGCGGCGTAGGACAGGATCAGCGCGGGCGAGGCCTTGCGCTTGAACGACTGGACCATCGCCAGGACGAAGGCGATGAGCGCGGCGCCGATCGCCAGGCCGTAGCTGCTGGACGACACCGGCAGCAGCGCCCAGGCGAGGACGGCACCGACGACGACCGTGCCGAGCGTCATCGCCGAGCGCATGACGACGTCGTCCATCGTCATCCGGCCGGTGCCGGCGGGCGCCTGCGGCGGCGCGCCGTACTGAAGGTCCTGCTGCGCGTACGGGTTCTGGGCGTACGGGTTACCGGCGCCGGGCTGGGCGTAGGGGTTGCCCTGCGCGTACGGGTTGCCCTGGGTGCCAACAGCTGCGCCCCCGGCCTGCGGCGCGGTGTTGAAGCCCGCGTGGCCGTTGTCGCGGCTGAACCCCCGTCGCGAGAAGACCGGGTTGCTGCTCCTCATTTCACTCCTCCATGGCCACCCTGCGTAGCCTTGGCCTCAAGAGTAATAGACAGGCAAAGGAATGACCCTAGTGCTTGGGGAGGATCTTTCCCCCTCGTGCTGAGCAACACGCTAACCGGGTGCGTGATTCCCGCCGACGGAGGGTGTCATTCCTGACGAACCCGGTACATGGCCGGAACCGGCCGGTGATCAAACCGGACGGCCGGTGCGCGCGGCCGGGTGGGTCAGTGCAGCGGGAATCCGGTGTACCCCTCCGCCAGGTCGGTCTCGGCGGCCCGCGAGGCGGCGATCCGTTCCAGCCGGGCGAGCTGGAGCCGGTCCTCGAAGGCCGTGGCACCGGGCGCCCGGTGCAGCAGAGTCGTCATGTCGTACGAGAACCGCTCGGCCTGCCAGACGCGGCGCAGGCAGGTCTCCGAGTAGGCGTCGAGCAGTCCGGCCGAGCCCGTCTCCTGCTGGTGGGTCAGGGCTCGCGCGAAGGTGATGACGTCACCGACGGCCAGGTTGAGCCCCTTGGCGCCGGTCGGCGGCACGATGTGCGCGGCGTCACCGGCGAGGAAGAGCCGCCCGTGCCGCATCGGTTCGTGCACGAAGGAACGCATCGGCGTCACCGACTTCTGGGTGACGGGCCCGCGCCGCAGCTGCCAGCCGTCGGCGGTCTCGAAGCGCCGTTCCAGCTCCGCCCAGATCTCCTCGTCGTCCCACTCCCCGGCGTCCGTGCCGTCCGGCACCTGGAGGTAGAGGCGGGACACGGACGGCGAGCGCATGGACAGCAGGGCGAAGCCGCGGTCGTGGCGGGCGTAGACCAGTTCGTCGTGGGAGGGCGGCACGTCGGCGAGGATGCCGAGCCATCCGAAGGGGTACGTCCGCTCGTACGCACGGGAGAGTGACGCCGGTACGGCCTTGCGGGCGACTCCCCAGTAGCCGTCGCAGCCGACGACGTAGTCGCACTCCAGCACGTCCTCGACCCCCTCGTACCGGAACCGCACGCGGGGCCGCTCGTTCTCCGCGCCCTCGACCCCCAGCGCCTCCGCCTCGAACAGCAGCGGACCACCCTCCTTCAGCTGGAGGGCGATCAGGTCCTTGCACACCTCGGTCTGCGCGTACACCATCACGGAGCGGCCGCCGGTCAGGGCGGGGAAGTCCACCCGGTGGCGGCGGCGGGCGAAGCGCAGTTCGATGCCGTCGTGGCGGAGCCCCTCGCGGTCCATCCGCTCCCCGGCTCCGACGGCGCGCAGTACGTCCGCCGTCCCCTGCTCCAGGATTCCGGCCCGCTGCCGCCGTTCGACGTAGGCGCGGTCCCGGCTCTCCAGCACGACGGAGTCGATCCCGGCGCGGTGCAGCAGCCGCGCGAGCAGCAGGCCGGCCGGGCCGGCTCCGATGATGCCGACGGTCGTACGCATCGGGCGGTCCCTTCGGGATGGACGGCAGGGGCATCTGGGGCGGCGGCGCTGTTGTTCGTTGGGTGAAATTCCTTTCACCCAACAGTCTGCGTTGTCGGAACACCCGGCGTCAACGACTGTGCGCACACGGGACGAGCCCCCGCCACCTCTCGGTGGCGGGGGCTCGAAGCTCTCTCCCTCACTTATTCGCTCATGCCCTCACCGGAGTCGGAGCCGCCCATGTCGCCGCCGCTGTCGGCGCCGCCCATGTCGTCCGCGCCGCCGCTGTCGGAGCCGCCCGCGTCACCGGCGCCGGGGTCGACCTGGACGTCGTCCGTACCAGCGTCGGTACCGTCATCGGTGCCGGTGTCCGTGTCGGTGCTGTCATCGGTACCGGTGTCCGTGTCGGTACCGGTGTCGGTGTCGGTACCGGTGTCCGCGTCCGTGTCGGTACCAGTGTCGGTGTCGGTACCGGTGTCGGTGTCGGTGTCGGTGTCGGTACCAGTGTCGGTGTCCGTACCGGTGTCGGTGTCCGTGTCCGTACCGGTGTCCGTGTCCGTACCGGTGTCGGTGTCCGTACCGGTGTCGGTACCGGTGTCCGTGTCCGTGTCCGTACCGGTGTCCGTGTCCGTGTCCGTGTCCGTACCGGTGTCCGTGTCCGTACCGGTGTCGGTGTCCGTACCGGTGTCCGTGTCCTTGCCGCCGTCCGGACCCTTGTCGCCGTCCTTGTCACCGGCGTCGGGGTCCTT
>NZ_JBIUBW010000013.1:87301-90515 GCF_044548465.1 Streptomyces sp. NPDC052023
CCTTGTCGCCGTCCTTCCCGCCGCCGTCCGGACCCTTGTCGCCGTCCTTCCCGCCGCCGTCCGGACCCTTGTCGCCGTCCTTCCCGCCGCCGTCCGGACCCTTGTCGCCGTCCTTCCCGCCGCCGTCCGGGTGCTTCGGGTGGTCCGGGTGCTCCGGCCAGTCATGCTTGCCCGGCTTCCAGATGTCGTGGTTCTTGACGTCCCAGTACTTGTAGCTGACGCGGTGACTCTCCCAGTAGTAGTAGTCGTTCCGCGTCTCCCAGCAGTAGTACCGCTTGGGGCCCTTCCAGATGTAATAGACCTCGAAGTGCTCGTCCCAATAGAACTTGTAGTTGTACTTGCCCCAGCAGTACCACTGCTTGTGTTTCTTGTCCCACGAGCGCTTGCTCTTCTTCTGCCAGCAGTACTTCTTCCCCTTGCCCTTGCCCTTGCCCTTGCCCTTCTTCTTGTGCTTGTCCTTGTGGTCGCCGTCGACCAAGGACACCGCCGCCGGCTCCTGCAGCGGAGCGGCCGACGCCGACGCGGCGGGCAGGAGGATGCCTCCGGCGACCGCCACGGCGGACGCCACCGTCGTACCGATGATCATCCGACGCTTTCGGCTCACGTTGTCGCGGGTGCTGTTGTTCCGAGTCATTTCTCTGCTCCTTCGAACGGCGAGGAATTTCACTTCCGGGATTTTCGTGACCGGCGCCTCGTCCACATTTCCGGTGGTTCTCGGTGAGGCCCGCACTTCAAGTAGGCCGGAATCGCCCGAGGGGGTCACGTTCCGGAAACTCGGGGCTTGACAGCGTTGCGAAGGAGAGGTAAAAGCGCCGACGGGCGTCGCCTGGAAGGGGGCGCCAAGACGAACAGACCCCGGCTCCCCAGCACAGGAGACGGGGGTCGACAGACGGGGTGGTGCCCGGAATCGGACTTGAACCTGACCCGACACACCCTCTGACCTGGGGCGATACTGTGACCTCGGTAAACTCTCCCGGATCTTCACGCATTTCCCCGGATGAACCCGCCTGATGTCGGACTGGTGCGCCAACTGGCGCACGTCCGGCGTGTCTGAGACGGCATCCGATATGACATGCGATCAGGAACACGAGTGGACCGACAACAAGCCTGCCGGCCCACCTATGGATCCGGCGCCTCGCTGCGAAGCAAGGGCTGCCGGACCCGCTCAGTCGTACCCGGGATTGTTCAGGTTGAACGTCAGCACATCCAGGGTGGTGGTCATGAGCGGCCCCTCGTCCATGATTCCTCGATCGCCGCGACAAAAGGCGGTCAAGGGTCGGCACGCACCCCGGCGCATGGCCCCTCGGCATCGCCGCCGTCCCGGTCGCCGACCACGTCACGGCGTACCACGACGAGATGGAAGCGCTCCTCGGGGGCACCCCGGAGGAGGTCCCCGAGCGCTTCGAGGCGTCCTCCCCTCACCTACGTCGACGCGGTCAAGGCCCCGTCTGCCGCCGCCCGAGCAGCTCCGCGGGCCCCCGCCGGGTCGCGGCCAGCACCATCCGGTCCTCGGGGCGGAGCACGTACGTGGAGGGAGGTCCCCGCACCAGCCCAGGGCGGCGCGAGCCGGACGCGGAGTCGGACGACGTCCGGTCACCACTCTCGACGCGGCAGCCAGGCCGACCACACTCGCCACGCGCCCCCGAACGACCGGCGGAGCCGCCGTGACAGCAGCGACGCGAACAACACGATCGCGAGGTCTCCCCGCTGGTCAGAGGCGAGCACCGGCTACCATGACACTCGTCGTACAACACCTCAAACAGTGTCCATCTTTCGAGGCAAGGCCAAGGTCTGCGGAAGGCGATGATCACAGGCACTGGTGCTGAGCCGTGTGTGAACGGCGTGGAAGGAGGTCGGCTGTTCCATGGCGGGGTGGATCACCGAGCTACGGGCTGCGCAGGATCCGGGAACAGCCGTTTCGGAGGCCCTCAGTCGTCCCGAGACGATCGCTGAGGCCGAACGCGTCCTCGGCAGGGACGCCATCCGGTGGGCTGTCCAGACGGCGTCCGCCATCAGCGACAGCCTGGCGGACGCGGCGCGGCACGATCCGGGACTGCACCTGACCCGTCTGGAGCGCCAGGCGTGTGAGGCGTCGTTGCTGGCGCTCCTGCAGACCTGGCAGACCGGACAGGGCGGCCAGAAGAACATCATGCCGCCGGAGGCCCTCGAGCACGTGCGGCTCGCCGTCCGGCAGGGGGCGAGCCTCGGCACCGTTCTGCGTGCGCCCTGGCGGGGCCAGGTGGCCCTCCAGGACGCGCTGATGTCAGTAGTCAGCCAGGCCGTCCCGCCGGACCGCCTGGTCGACGAGGTCCGTCTGCTGACACGGCAGGTGCAGGCCCTCGGGGACCAGTACGTGCGGGAGCTGACCGCCTGTTACGAGGCCGAGCACGCCGCGTGGCAGGAAGGGGTCGTAGCAGCCAGGCGGCAGGTCATGGACGAGATCGTCGACACCGGCCGGGCTCCGGCCGACGCCGAACAGATCCTCGGTGTGCGGCTCACGGGACACCACCTCGCCGGCGTGCTGTGGAACATCAGCCCTGTCCGCAGTGACGACGGGTCCTCCCAGTGGCCGGGCTATGCCCGCCGGGCCGCGGCTGCGGCCGGGGCGGAGAGCGCGCTCGCGGTCCCCCAGCAGGACGGATCGGCTCTCGTGGTGTGGTCCTTCTCCGAAGCACCGGATGCGGGGACAGCGGATGTGCTGCGGGCCGTGGGGCGGCCATCCTCCCAGGCCCTCGCGCTGGGACCGGTCGGAGTCGGCGTGTCCGGACTCCGCGACAGTGTGCACGGTGCGCGGCACGTGTCCCTGGTCGGGCAGCGCAAGGGGACCGCGGGGGCATGGTCGTACGACGACGTCGCCTTGCTGGCGCTGCTGAGCGCAGACTTCGCGGCGGCCGGGCGTTTCGTCCGGGCGGTCCTGCCCGGGCTGACCGGGCGCGACGCCCGGTCGGAGGGCATCCGTGAGACGCTCAGGGCGTATCTGCAGCACGGCCGCAGCCGGATCGCCGCCGGCCAGGAGCTGAACCTGGCCGCCACGACCGTGGCCTATCGCGTCCGGCAGGCGGAGGAGATCCTGGGCCGCCCGGCCGTCGAGCGCGCGGACGAGACGGTGGCGGCGCTCCTGCTCGCCGATTCCTTCCCCGAGCTCCTGGGCGAAGCCGACTGAGGCGGGCCGGCCGCCGTCCTCCCGCGCGCCGACTCCTGGGCCAGATCCACT
>NZ_JBIUBW010000013.1:90610-193955 GCF_044548465.1 Streptomyces sp. NPDC052023
GCACTGACGGCGGGAAGCCGCCGTCCTCCCGCGCGCCGACTCCTGAGCCAGATCCACTGACGGCGGGAAGCCGCCGTCCTCCCGCGCGCCGACTCCTGAGCCAGATCCACTGACGGCGGGAAGCCGCCGTCCTCCCGCGCGCCGACTCCTGGGCGAAGTCGCCTGAGCCGCAGGCCGGCCGTCCGGTGCGCGAAGGCCGTCGTTGTCGTCCGGCGACAGACAACGGCCGGATCCCTGTCGTGCGCGGCGGAGCCCGGGGGGTGTCCCCCGACGGAAGCTGAGGTTGTCGGGAACGCAGCGGTTCCCGGCGGCCGGCAAGCCGAACGGCCACGCTGTCGCACCGGTTCGGTGTGGATTCGCGTACACCGCGGCGTCGACCGGCAACCTGCCCGCTTCCCCTCTCCGCACAGCACTCAGGAGCAAGCACATGACCACGCAGTCGGAATCGGCCCTCACCCCCATTCGCTCCCCGCGCGGGATTCCCCTGCTCGGTCACACGCCGCAGATCCCCAGCACCAATCCGGTGGCGTACTTCGGTGAGCTGGCCAAGCAGTTCCCCGAGGGCCTCTACGGCATGGACATCGCCGGTATCGAGCAGGTCTTCGTCTGGGACCCGGACCTGGTGGCCGAGGTCAGCGACGAGACGCGGTTCTTCAAGCAGATCGACAAGACGCCGCTGGCCCATGTCCGGGACTACGCGGGCGCCGGCCTGTTCACGGCCCACCAGCACGAAGAGGAATGGGGCATGGCGCACCGTGTCCTGCTGCCGGCGTTCAGCCAGCGGGCCATGAAGGCGTACTTCGGGCAGATGCTGGAGATCGCCCAGAACCTGGCGGGCAAGTGGGAGCGCCGGGAGGGGAAGCCGGTCAACATCACCGACGACTACACCCGCCTGACGCTCGACACCATCGCCCTGTCGGGGTTCGGCTACCGGTTCGACTCCTTCGCCAAGGAGGAGCTGCACCCCTTCCTCAACGCGCTGCTGGAGGCCCTGATCGAGTCGCTGCGGCGCTCGCAGGAGCTGCCGATGATGACCAAGATGCGCAAGGCGGACGACAAGAAGTACCGCCGGAACATCCAGATGATGCAGGACCTGGTCGAGAGCGTCATCAAGGAGCGCCGCGAGGGGAAGGGCGGCGGTGAGGAGGACCTGCTGGGCCTGATGCTGGAGGCCACCGACCCGGACACCGGCAAGGCGCTGGCCGACGACAACGTCCGTGACCAGGTGCTGACGTTCCTGATCGCCGGCCACGAGACCACCAGCGGCCTGCTGTCGTTCGCCACGTACTCGCTGATGCGCAACCCGCACGTGCTGGCCCAGGCGTATGCCGAGGTGGACCGGCTGATGCCCGGTGACACGGTCCCGGACTACGACACGATCATGCAGATGGACGTCATCCCGCGGATCCTGGACGAGACGCTGCGCCTGTGGGCTCCCATCCCGATGATCGGCAAGGCGCCGCTTGAGGACACCGTCATCGGCGGCCGCTACCAGCTCAAGAAGGGCACGCGGGTCAACATCATCGAAGGTCCGCTGCACACCCACCCCAAGGCATGGGACCGTCCCGACGAGTTCGACATCGACCGGTGGCTGCCGGAGAACCGCGCCAAGCACCACCCGCACGCCTACAAGCCGTTCGGCAACGGCGTACGCGCCTGCATCGGCCGGCAGTTCGCGCTCACCGAGGCCCGCCTGGCCCTGGCGCTGGTGCTGCAGAAGTTCAAGTTCTCCGACCCCGGCGACTACAAGATGGACGTCAAAGAGGCGCTGACCCGCAAGCCCGGCGGCTTCGAGCTGGTCGTGCGCCGCCGGCAGGAGCACGAGCGGACCGTCTTCGGCGTCGCGGATGTGCAGACCGGCGACACGCAGGCGCAGGCCGCGGTCAGCGGTGTCGGGGTGAACCTGACCGTCGCCTACGGCTCCAGCCTGGGCGCCTGCGAGGACCTGGCGCGCACCATCGCCGACCGGGGTGAGCGCTCCGGGTTCGGCACCACGCTGGTGAGCCTGGACGAGCTGGGTGACAACCTGCCCACCGAGGGCCTGCTCACCGTGGTGGCCGCCAGCTACAACGGCAAGGCGCCGGACAACGCGCAGCGTTTCGACGACCTGCTCGCCGCCGGACTGCCCGAGGGCTCCCTGCAAAACGTGCGGTTCGCGCTGCTGGGCGCCGGCAACACCCAGTGGGTGGCCACCTACCAGGCCTTCCCCAAGCGGATCGAGGAAGGCCTGCTCGCCGCCGGCGCCACCCCGATCATCGAGCGCGGCATCGCGGACGCCGCCGGTGACTTCGACGGCATGGCCACGCGGTGGATGGACACCCTGTGGGCCACCCTGGCCGAGGAGTACGCCGCCGACACCTCCGAGGCCAGCGGCCCGCGCTACCAGGTCCAGCTGCTCAGCGAGTCCGACGTGCGCCCGGCGATCGTCTCCGAGCAGGCCTACCCCCTCACGGTGGTGGCCAACGAGGAACTCGTGGCCGACGCCACCGGCCTGTGGGACTTCCAGATCGAGCCGCCGCGCCCGTCCGCGAAGTCCATCACCATCGAGCTGCCCGAGGGCGTCACCTACGACACCGGCAACCACCTGGCCGTCTTCGCCAAGAACGAACTCGCGCTGGTGGAGCGCGCGCTGAGGCGGCTCGGCGTCGAGTACGACCAGGTGCTCCGGCTGGAGCAGCCGGCCGGTGGCCGCACGCACCTGCCGGTCGGCACCCCGGTCACCGCCGGCATCCTGCTCACCGAGTTCCTGGAACTGCAGGACGTCGCCACCCGCTCCCAGATCCAGACGCTCGCCGAGCACACCGAGTGCCCGTGGACCCGCCCGCAGCTCCAGGCGTACACCGCCGACACCCAGGAGGCCGAGGAGCGTTACCAGCAGGAGATCCTCGGCAAGCGCGTCTCGGTGCTGAACCTGCTGGAGCGCTTCCCGGCGGTCGAGCTGCCGCTGGCGGTCTTCCTGGAGATGATGGGCCCGATCCGCCCGCGCTTCTACTCCATCTCCTCCGCCCCGCAGGCCAACCCCCGCCACGTGCGCCTGACCGTCGGCCTCCTCGAAGGCCCCGCCCTGTCCGGCGACGGCCAGTACCGCGGCACCTGCTCCTCCTACATCGCGGGCCTCGAGCAGGGCGACGTCGTCTACGGCTATGTGCGCGTGCCCTCCCCGACCTTCGCCCCGCCCGCCGACCCCGCCACGCCGCTGATCCTGATCGGCCCCGGCACCGGCATCGCACCGCTGCGCGGCTTCCTGGAGGAGCGGGCGACACAGCACGCGAACGGCACCCAGGTGGGCCTGTCGCAGGTGTTCGTCGGCTGCCGCCACCCCGAGCACGACTACTTCTACAAGGAGGAGATGCAGTCCTGGGAGCGGTCCGGGATCGCCCAGGTGCACACCGCCTACTCCGCGGTGACCGGCCACCCGGCCCGCTTCGTCCAGAACGCCATAGCCAACGCCGCCGACACGGTGTGGCAGGCCATCGAGGCCGGCGCCTACATCTACGTCTGCGGTGACGGCCGCCGCATGGCACCCGCCGTCCGCGAGGCCCTGGCGGCCATCTACCGCGAGCGGACCGGCGCCGACGACGAGACCGCCCAGCAGTGGCTCGCCCAGCTGGAGGCCGACGAGCGCTACCAGCAGGACGTCTTCGCCTGACCCCCCCCCAGCCGCCGGGAGACGTGCGGGTCCATCCTCCTCCCCCGCACGCCTCCCGGCCACCACACCCGCCGGGAGACCGACCCGGCTCCCCTCGGCCCGAGCCGCCGACGCCCCGTCACACAGCGGCCGAACCGCGGTCCCCCGGCAGCACGCCCGGCAAACGGACCGATCGACATAGCACTTGCCAAGGAAGACAGAGGATCACCATGGACACCATGCTCGCCGGACGTTTCCACCTGGACAGCAAGAAGTTCGCCGTGGAGGAGGTTCCCGTCCCCGTGCCGGGCCCGGGCGAGGTCCTCGTCGAGGTCAAGGCCGCCGGCGTCTGCCTGTCGGACGTCCACCTGCTCGACGGCTCACTCGTCCCGTTGTTCGCCACCTCCGACACGGTCACCGTCGGCCACGAGGTCGCAGGTGTGGTCCACACCCTCGGCCCCGACCTCAAGCGGGGCCTGACCGTCGGCACCCGCGTCACCCTGGAAGCCGGCAAGACCTGCGGCCAGTGCGTCGGCTGCGTGCGCACCCGCCCCTGCACCCAGATACGCACCGCCGGCATCGACTACGACGGCGGCTGGGCCCAGTACACCATCGCCCGCGAGGACACCCTCGTCCCCATCCCCGACAACCTCCCCTTCGACCAGGCCGCGATCATCCCCGACGCGGTCTCCACCCCCTACGCCGCCGTCGTCACCACCGCGGGCGTCCGCCCCGCCCAGTCCGTCGGCATCTGGGGCGTGGGCGGAGTCGGCGCCCACAACGTCCGCCTCGCCCGCCTGGCCGGCGCCGCACCGATCATCGCCGTCGACCCGCTGCCCAGCGCCCGCGAACGCGCCCTGGAATTCGGCGCCGACTACGCCCTCGACCCCGCCGCCGACGACTTCGCCGACCAGGTCCGCGCGGCCACCGGCGGACGGGGCCTGGACTTCGCCTTCGACTGCGCCGGCGTACCCGCCGTCCGCGAGCAGGCCGCTTCCGTGCTCGGCCTGGGCGGCTCCCTCATCCTGGTCGGCATCAGCCCCAGGCCGCTGACCATCACCGAGGGCCTGACCTTCAACTACATGATGAAGCAGGTGCGCGGCCACTACGGCGGCAGCCCCGAGTCCGTCACCGAGCTGGTCCGCCTCGCCGAGGTCGGCCGTCTCGACCTGGCCCCCTCCATCACCGCCCACATCCCGCTCGCCGACGCCGCCGACGCCGTCCACCGGCTGGAGAACAAGATCGGCGACCCGATCCGCCTCATCCTCGTCCCCTGACGCCTGTCAGCAGGACACCAAGCCACCTCGGGCAGGGGTGAGTGGGCGCCGGTGCGTGAGGGAGCACCGGCGCCCACGGCTTGGCGCACCCGGTCGCCGGGTCCACCAGCGCCCGCGTTCATCAGCATCGGCGATCAGCCGTCACCAAAGGCCCGCAGAGGCAGGACCGCGGGGCCGAAGGCCGGAGCCCTCACACCGCCCTGGCCGCCACCGTCACCGCCCGAGCCGGCCCCGCCGGACAACCCCATGACCTGCCGTCGAGACCGATCCGGACACCCCGCTGCCGAGCGACTCCAAGGAGATCGTCGACCTCTTCGGTCCGGGCGGCTTCGACGAGTACGTCGACCTTCCTCGTCGACGTCGCCGGGGCCCCTCCCCCGCGGTCCCGTCGACGGCCGGGCCTGGCACGCCCCCCCCCGGGGCGCTCCTCCCCCGCCGGGCCGCCGCTGGACTGCGGGGTCGGCTCGTCGTCGGGGGTGCGGCGCAGCACTCATCGACATCACGCCCAGTACTGGGCGGCGGACTTGCTCAGCCCGGCCACGCCATGACGGCAAATCAGGGGGCCGTGCGCCAGCGACACGATGGAGCGACCTGCGAATCGGCCTTTTCGCTAGTTCAGCCACCACTTCCTCGGAAGTGCCCGGAACCGGACTTGAACCGGTACGCCCGCGAGGGGCAGCGAGGTTTAAGCTCGCCGTGTCTGCATTCCACCATCCGGGCAGGCCATGGGCTCCGCGTCGAGGTCCCGAGCCTATCGGGACGCATCCCCCGAACAGCGGAAGGGCGGCCCCATGTTGTCTTATTTTATTGACGCCTGAGGGTGCATCAGCACTCGGTACGCGCCGTCCGCACTTGCCAACAGCCTTACGTGCGAGACTCGCCCGCGCATGCGGAATGACGGAATTTCACCGCCCGAACGAGGTGGCTCCACCCGTTTCCGGCAGGTCCTCCCGGCCGGGGATCCCGTAGGGCCCGCCCGTCATCCCCAGGTATGACGCGGGCACCCGCAGTGCGACTGGAGACTGCCCCGGGAACCGGAACAGCGGCTGACTACATGGCGCCGTTCGGCCGAGACGATGGAGCACGTCCCAAGAACCACCCCGTCGTCCCGACAGGAGCGCCACCCCGTGACCACCACACCCGTCGCCGGCCGGACCACCACCGTGGCCGCGCGCGCCACGGATCTGTCGAAGATCTACGGACAGGGCGAGACCCAGGTGGTCGCCCTGGACCGGGTCTCCGTCGAGTTCCGGCAGGCCGAGTTCACCGCGATCATGGGCCCGTCCGGCTCCGGCAAGTCCACCCTGATGCACTGCGTCGCCGGCCTGGACACCTTCTCCTCCGGTTCGGTGCGCATCGGCGACACCGAGCTCGGCTCCCTGAAGGACAATCAGCTCACCAAGTTGCGCCGCGACAAGATCGGCTTCATCTTCCAGGCGTTCAACCTGCTGCCGACGCTGACCGCCCTGGAGAACATCACCCTTCCGATGGACATCGCCGGGCGCAAGCCGGACAGGCAGTGGCTGGACAGCGTGATCGCGATGGTCGGCCTGTCCGACCGGCTCGGCCACCGCCCGTCCCAGCTCTCCGGCGGTCAGCAGCAGCGCGTCGCCGTCGCCCGCGCCCTGGCCTCCCGCCCCGAGATCATCTTCGGCGACGAGCCCACCGGAAACCTCGACTCCCGCGCGGGCGCCGAGGTACTGGGCTTCCTGCGCAACTCCGTGCGTGAGCTGGGCCAGACGGTGGTCATGGTGACGCACGACCCGGTGGCGGCGGCGTACGCGGACCGCGTCGTCTTCCTCGCCGACGGCCGGATCGTGGACGAGGTGTACGGGCCGACCGCGGACTCGGTCCTCGACCGCATGCTGCATCTCTCCGGGGAAACGCCCCGGACCGCCGAGTTCGACGCCAAGGGCCGCACCAGCTGACGTCCCCTCACCCACAGACTCAGGACTGAGACTTCCATGTTCCGCACCGCCTTGCGCAACGTACTCGCGCACAAGGCCCGGCTCCTGATGACCGTCCTCGCCGTGATGCTCGGCGTGGCGTTCGTGTCGGGGACGCTGGTCTTCACGAACACCATCTCCGACGCCTACCAGAGCAAGTCCGCCAAGGGCTTCGACCATGTCGACGTCGCGGTCGGCCCCGGGTTCCAGGACGCCGAGGGCGACCGGGTCGGCAAGCAGCACGAGCTGACCGAAGCACTGCTCGACAGGAGTGCCGAGGTGCCCGGCGCGGCGTCCGCGGTCGGTGTCGTGCAGGGATTCACCGCCATCGCCGACAAGGACGGCAAGCTGATCGGCGACGGCTTCAGCACCCAGGGCGGCAACTACTGGGGTTCCGAGGACCCCCGGTACCCGCTGGTCGACGGCCAGGCCCCGAAGGGCCGGGACGAGATCCTCATCGACTCCGAGACCGCGCAGCGCACCGGCTACGAGGTCGGCGACACGGTGCGGCTGTCGGTCGACGGCCCCGTCCTCACGCCGAAGGTCACCGGCATCTTCACCACCGACGACGGCAATGTCGCGGCAGGCGGCAGCCTCGCCCTGTTCGACACGGCGACCGCGCAGAGGCTGTTCGGCAAGGTGGGCACGTACGACGAGATCGACGTCAAGGCGGAGCCGGGCGTCACCCAGGCCGCGCTCAAGGCCGCACTGGACAAGGCGTTGCCGAAGGGCGCCGTGGAGACCACCACGGGCAAGCAGCTCGCCGACGACCAGGCGGAGATGATCGCCTCCTCGATGAGCGGGCTGAAGCAGGGCCTGCTGGTGTTCGCCGGTATCGCGCTGTTCGTCGGCACGTTCATCATCGCCAACACCTTCACCATGCTGGTCGCCCAGCGCACCAAGGAACTGGCGCTGCTGCGGGCGGTCGGCGCCTCCCGCAAGCAGGTCACCCGGTCGGTGCTGATCGAGGCGTTCGTCGTCGGAGCGGTCGCCGCCGTGGTCGGTCTGGTGGCCGGCATCGGTATCGGCGCCGGGCTGCGCTCCCTGATGGGCAGCTTCGACGCGCCCGTACCGGACGGCCCCCTGGTGATCACGCCGGGCACGGTGGGCGCCGCCCTCGCGGTCGGGATCCTGGTCACCATGCTGGCGGCCTGGCTGCCGGGCCGTCGGGCGGCGAAGATCCCGCCGGTGGCGGCGATGGGGAGCCTGCACGCCAAGGCGACGACCAAGTCGCTGGTGCTGCGCAACACGCTGGGCTCGCTGTTCTCGGCGGCCGGCATCGCGGTGGTCCTCGCGGCGACGACGATGGACGGCTCGGACGGGCAGGCCCCGATGGGGCTCGGCGCGGTCCTGCTGATCATCGGCGTGTTCATCCTGACGCCACTGCTGTCCCGCCCGCTGATCGCGGCCGCGGCACCGGTGCTGCGGGTGTTCGGCGTCTCCGGCAAGCTCGCCCGGCAGAACTCGGTGCGCAACCCGCGCCGCACCGCCGCCACCGCCTCGGCGCTGATGATCGGCCTCACCCTGATCACGGGCATGACGGTGATGGCGGGCAGCCTGCAGACGTCGATCGACAAGATGGCGTCGGACGCGATCAAGGCCGACTACGTGGTCTCCATGGCGAACGGCAACGCGCTGTCGCCGGACGTCGCCGAGAAGCTGGAGCGGACGGACGGCGTCACCGCCACCAGCCCGATGCGCAACGCCGTCTCCCGGATCGACGGCGAGACCGAGTTCCTCACCGGCGTCTCCGGCGCCACCTTCGGTGAGCTGACCGCTCTCGAGGTCCAGCAGGGCTCGTTCAAGGTCGGCGGCACGGACGTCACCGTCGACGACGAGACCGCCGCGTCGCACGGCTGGAAGGCGGGCTCGAGCTTCACCGTCGCCTACGAGGACGGCAGGAAGCAGCGGCTGACGGTGGCCGGGGTCTACCAGGGCAACGACATGATCAGCGGGATCATGCTGGACACCGCGACCCTCGCGCCGCACCAGCAGGACCCGGCCGACATGATGGTCATGGTCAAGACGTCCGGCGGCCCCTCCGACGCGGTGGCCGACAAGCTGGAGAAGGCCCTCGGCACCAACCCGGCGATCAAGGTGCAGGACAAGCAGGACCTCTCCAACGAGATCGCCCAGATGTTCACGCTGATGCTGAACATGCTCTACGGCCTGCTGGCCATGGCCGTGATCGTGGCCGTCCTCGGCGTCATCAACACCCTGGCGATGTCCGTCTTCGAGCGCTCCCAGGAGATCGGCATGCTGCGCGCGATCGGCCTGGACCGCCGGGGGATCAAGCGGATGGTCCGCCTGGAGTCCTTGGTGATCTCCCTGTTCGGCGGTGTGCTGGGCATCGGATTGGGCGTCTTCTTCGGCTGGGCGGCCGGTGAGCTGCTGGGTTCGAAGATGGCGACGTACGAACTGGTCCTGCCCTGGACCCGGATGGCGGTCTTCCTGCTGCTGGCGGCGGTCGTGGGTGTACTCGCGGCCCTGTGGCCGGCCCGCCGGGCGGCGCGCCTGAACATGCTCACGGCGATCAAGTCGGAGTAGTCCCGGGTGTACGGCGACCAGGGGCCCCGCTTCCTTCGGGAGGCGGGGCCCCTGGTCATTCAGCTGTTCCAGGTGCGGGCACGCAGCGGCATTCCCGAAGCGCCGGACTCGGGGGTCCGCACGGCCAGGACCTGGTTGACGCCGATGCGGTTGCGTTCGAAGGCGAGCGCCGAGGCGGCCATGTACAGGCGCCAGACGCGGGCGCGGCCGGGGCTGGTCAGGCGGACCGCGCGGTCCCAGTCGGCCTCCAGGCGTGCGACCCAGCGCCGCAGGGTGCGGGCGTAGTGCTCGCGGATCGACTCGACGTCCCGCACCTCGAAGCCGGCCCGCTCCAGCTGGGTGACGGTGGTGCCGACGGGGGCGAGTTCACCGTCCGGGAAGACGTAGGCGTCGATGAACGGGTCGACCCGGTAGGTCGTTTCGTCCCGCTGGGGGCGGCGGGCGATCTGGTGGTTGAGCAGCCGTCCGCCGGGCTTCAGCAGGGCGTACAAGGCGCGCGCGTACTCCAGGTAGCGCTCGCTGCCGACGTGCTCGGCCATGCCGATGGAGGAGATGGCGTCGTAGGGGCCGTCCGCGACGTCCCGGTAGTCCTGGACCCTGATCTCCACCCGGTCGGTCAGGCCCTCGTCGGCGACGCGCTTGCGGGCGTACACGGCCTGCTCCTGGGAGAGCGTGATCCCGACGACGCTCACCCCGTGCTCGCGTGCCGCGTGGATGGCCATCGAACCCCAGCCGCAGCCCACGTCCAGCAGCCGCTGTCCCTCTGTCAACCCGAGCTTCGCGCAGACCAGTTCGAGCTTGTCGCGCTGGGCCGACTCCAGGGTGCCGTCGCTCCGGGCGTCCGGCCAGTAGGCGCATGAGTAGACCATCGACGGGCCGAGGACGAGTTCGTAGAAGTCGTTGCCGACGTCGTAGTGATGGCTGATGGCCCGCTTGTCGCTGCGCCGGGTGTGCAGATGACCGCGCCTGCGTACCTCCTCCCGCGGCGGGGCGGGCGGGATCGGCGGCCCGGCCAGCTTCACCAGCTCCCGTACGCCCGCCCGTACGTCGGGGTCGCGCAGTGCCTCGACGAGACCACGGGCGTCCTCCCCACGCTCCCAGACCAGCCCGGAGATGATACCGACAGTGGTGTACAGGTCGCCCTCGATGCCCAGGTCTCCGGCGACCCAGGCGCGGGCGAGCCCCAGTTCGCCCGGCTTGAAGAGCATGTGGCGCAGGGCGCGCCGGTTGCGTACGACGAGGGCCGGCGCCTCCGGCGGCCCGTCCTGCGAGCCGTCCCAGGCCCGCACCCTCAGCGGGAGCGGGGCTCCCAGCATCTGCTCGGCAAGACTCCTCAGCCGCGACGCGGCGTCGGCCATGGCACACCTCCGGTCAAAGGAATGAGCCCGCTGGTTCGTCTCCATCGCTGGCGGGGGAAACGACCGCGCACGCCGACGTCATTCCCCTCCGGGTGCCTCTGCCGACACCTTGGCCGAACCGTCACACTCCCGCGTTACCCGAGCGGGTGCGACCGGTCAAGCCACGACATGAAGGGGCGTGCCCCGGCCCGGGGTGACCCGCCCTAATGGAGACAGAACGAAACGTTCGACTCCACCTCCCTGGACTCATTGGATGTGATCTCGCATGACCAGCCTTTCCAAGCTCCAGCGCATGGCACTGCTCGCCGCCTCGACCACGGTGATCACCGGAGGCGTGCTGCTGCCCACCAGCGCCTTCGCGGCGGCTGCGCCCGCTGGCGTCGTCACGACGACGGTCGCCGACGCTGCCGGCAGCACCGACGCCGCCGCGCAGTGGACGCAGACCACGGACGCAGCGAGCGGTGTCACGGTGCAGCTGCCCGGGGAGGCGCAGACCGAGACCATCGACGACGACGGCATCGAGGCTCGCGTCTACGATGTGACGACCGACTACGGATTCATCAGATTCACCGTCTTCGAGGGGTCGAACGACAGTCCCGAATGGGACCTGGCGGGGTCTCTCCAGGAGCAGCTGGACATGCACAACCAGGACGCCGCCCAGTCCTCCGGCGCCACGCTCAGCAGCGAGGACGTCCAGGAAGGAACCACGGCCGAAGGACTGCCGGCCCTCGACGCGGCTCTCACGGCCACGGACGGCACGGCCGGTAGCACTCGCCTCGTCGACCTCGGCCAGTACATGGTCCAGGTGGTGGTCCTGGGCACCACGGACGATCAGCAAGCGGTGGAAGCCGACTTCCTGCAGGTCCTCAACGGCCTCGAGCTGTCGGCCAGCAACGCGGCCACCCGGTCCTTGTGAGCCGAGACGCGTCCCGGACCCGGGCACCGCTAAAGGCGGCCCAGCATGACCGAGAGGGCGTTCACAGCGTCCTCCCGGTTGTGTCCCTGGTTTCCTGTGCGCACCACGGTCGCCTGCATCAGGACCTGCCCTTTGCGGGCGGTGAGCTGTGTGTAATAGGTGTCCGCCTTCAGGCCCGTATGGTCGACGACCAGGTGCCCCTCCTCGCCCGCCACCTCGTCGGAGCCCTTCAGGTGCGGAAGGTCCAGGGCGCGAACGTCCTCCCACTTCTGCTTGCTCGTGGAGTCCAGTTCCGTGCGGCAGCGCTGGGCGTCGGCGCGAATCCTGGCGATGTCCGTCGTGGCCGAGGCGGCGTCCCGGTGGACGATGACCCCCGAGGTGGCGCCGACCGACTGATCCGACTTCTGCGCACTGCGCTGCAGACCGGCCAGCATGGTCGCCGGTCGCTGCGCCACGATGTAGCAACTGTCGTCGGCGACGTACTGGGTGACGTCGTCCGTTTCGTAGGGATCGCTCCGGACGTAGCCGGAGCCCCAGTCCGCCGGGGTCAGCGTCACTCGTTTCGCGACGTCCCGGGCCTCGGCGGCGGTCGTGATCGGCTCCGGCTCCCGGTCACGGCCGGCGAGAACGGGCACGAGGGCGACGGCGGCACCGATCGCGACCACGGCGGCAGCGGCACCGATGAGCACGGGAGTCCTGCGCCACCAGGGGCGCCGTTTCTCGGGCGGGCCGGGGGCGCGGCTCGCGTACAGGGGGCCCGGCGGAGGGCCGGGCGGCGGACCGGGCGGTGGAGGGGTGCTCACATGCCTGCTGTACCACCCTGGCCCGGACATGCCGCGTAGCCGGGCCCGGAGATCACCTGACTGACGGGGCGCCGGGTACGGGGGAGAGCACCTCGCCGACGGGGCGCCTGGTACGGGGGAGAGCACCTCGCCGACACCGGGCCGGGTGCCGCGGGCGGCCCCTCCGGACACGGCGAAGGGGCCGCCCGCACCACGGATGGCGGGCAGCCCCTTCGGACTCACCGGTGACCTGAGGTCAGGAGGCCTTCGCCTTCTCCTCGGTCTTCGGGGCCGCGGCGACCGGTGCCGGCTTGGCCGCCTCGTAGAACTCCTCGCGCGGGGACTCCAGCGCGCCGAGAGCGACGACCTCGCGCTTGAAGAACATGGCGAGCGTCCAGTCGGCGAAGACGCGGACCTTGCGGTTCCAGGTCGGCATCGCCATGCCGTGGTAGGTACGGTGCATGTACCAGGCGAGACGGCCCTTGAGCTTGATCTTCATCTTGCCCATGACGATCATCGCCACGCCCTTGTGCAGGCCGAGGCCCGCCACCGCGCCCTTGTTGGCGTGGCTGTAGTCCTTCTGCGGGAAGCCCCGCATGCCGGACACCACGTTGTCGCCGAGCACCTTGGCCTGGCGCAGCGCGTGCTGGGCGTTCGGCGGGCACCAGGCGTTCTCCACGCCGGCCTTGCGGGCGGCGAGGTCGGGCACCTGGGCGTTGTCGCCCGCGGCCCAGATGTAGTCGGTTCCCTTGACCTGGAGCGACGGCTCGCAGTCGATGTGGCCGCGCGGGCCGAGCGGGAGGCCGTAGCGCGACAGCGCCGGGTTCGGCTTGACGCCGGCCGTCCAGACGATGGTGTTGGCGTCGACCTCGAGGCCGTTCTTCAGCACCACGTGGCCGTCGACGCAGGAGTCCATGGACGTCGAGAGGTAGACCTCCACGCCCCGGCTCTCCAGGTGCTCCCGGCCGTACTTGCCGAGCTTGGGGCCGACCTCGGGAAGGATCTTGTCGGCGGCGTCGACGAGGATGAAGCGCATGTCCTCACGGGACACGTTGGTGTAGTACTTGGCCGCGTCCCGGGCCATGTCCTCCACCTCACCGATGGTCTCCGCGCCGGCGAAGCCGCCGCCGATGAAGACGAAGGTGAGCGCCTTGCGGCGGATCTCCTCGTCGGTCGTGGAGTCGGCCTTGTCCAGCTGCTCCAGGACGTGGTTGCGCAGGCCGATGGCCTCCTCGATGCCCTTCATGCCGATGCCCTGCTCGGCGAGGCCGGGGATCGGGAAGGTGCGGGAGACCGCGCCGAGCGCGACGACGAGGTAGTCGAACGGCAGCTCGTACGCCTCGCCGACCAGCGGGGAGATCGTGGCGACCTTGCGGTCCTGATCGATGGTGGTGACCCGGCCGGTGAGCACCTCCGCCTTGGGCAGCACGCGTCGCAGCGGGACGACGACGTGACGCGGGGAGATGTTGCCGGCGGCGGTTTCGGGGAGGAAGGGCTGGTAGGTCATGTACGACCGGGGGTCGACGACCGTGACGGTCGCCTCGCCGTAGCGCATCTTCTTCAGGATGCGCCGAGCTGCGTACAGGCCTACGTACCCACCGCCTACTACGAGGATCCTGGGACGCTCCGTGGTGCTCATGCCATCGAGTATCCACCCACCTCTGAGGGGGAGCTCGTGCGCCCCTTCACAAGCACATCCGGGCTCCGTGCTACACTCCCCGGCCCGCGTGAGGCAAGTCATGGTCACCATCGGGAACCACGGCTTGTCAGACCCCGTTGTCAATGCCGCGTGAGCTGCTCCTCTGACCTTCCGGAGCCTCCGAGAAAGCGCGGCGGGCCCTCCCGCAAGGGGCCTCCGGCCGCTCCATACACGGTCCATCTGAACATGTTCAAGACCGTGTTCACCCCTCGGAAGGGTCAACAGGCACCCATCCGTGCTCCCGGCGGGCCCAATTCCTTGTGAAGAACTTCACGAACTTTTCCGAAGCGGGCGCCCCGAGGGCGTCCGAGCGGCCGCCGGAGGCCCTCCGACGACGCTCATACGCGGGTCGACCTGCTCGTCCGTCGGCCGCCGGACGGTGGCGCGCCGGGGCCGCGCCGGGCCGCGCGAGCGCCCCGCACCGCCGGTCACCCACACCGTCACCCGGTCGGCCACTCTCCATGCGAAATTACCCGGAAGCGGAAATAACGTGCAGACATGATCACCTCACAGAAGGCCCTCGTGCGGGCCACTTCGCGCATAACTTCGGTCGGCACTGCCCTCGGCATCGCCCTCGGCCTCGGGGTGGTGACGGCCGCGTCCGCCGCGGCCGCCACACCCGTCACCACGAAGGCCACGTCCGTCCAGTCGGCGCCCCACCACAGCTACGGCGGTGGCTACGGCGAGGAGTGCAGCGGAGTCATCGTCCTTCTCTGCAACTGACGGACGGCCCGCGCGGGCCGAGACGAACGGCCCCGGTTCCTCACCAGAGGAACCGGGGCCGTCGCGCGTTCCGGGTGCTCACGACCGGCGGGGCGTCCACCGGAATCCGTGACGCCGCACCCGAGATCACCACCGCCGGGCACCACCCGTCAGCGCGGCTCGCTCGCCGCGTGGAACGCGATGCCGTCGAGAATGTCGTGCTCACTCACGACGACCTCCTCCGCGCCCGTCCGTTCCATGATCGAAAGGAGGACCAGGGCGCCCGCGGCGATGACATCGACACGCCCGGGATGCATGGACGGTACGGCCGCGCGCTCGGCGTGGGTGGAGTGCAGGAGCCACTCGGTGATCTCGCGGACCCGGTCCAGGCCGATCCGGGAGTGGTGGATGCGGGCCGAGTCGTACTCGGGCAGGTCCTGGGCGATCGCCGACACCGTGGTGACCGACCCCGCCAGCCCCACCAGCGTCCTGGCCTCGCGCAGCGGCACCGTCTCCTCGGCCAGGTCGAGGGCGGCCTCGATGTCCGCCCGCATCGCCGCGATCTGCTCCTCGGACGGCGGGTCGGAGACGACCCCGTCCCGGACCAGGTGACGCTCGGTCATCCGGACGCAGCCGACGTCGACCGACCGGGCCGCGCGGACATGGTCCTCGCCGACGACGAACTCGGTCGAACCGCCGCCGATGTCCACCACCAGGTAGGGCCGGTGCAGATCCGTCCGGACCGCCAGCTCCTTCGTCGCGCCGGTGAAGGAGAACTCGGCCTCCGCGTCGCCGGTGATGACCTCGGGCTCGACGCCGAGGATGTCCACGACCCCGCGCACGAAGTCGTCCCGGTTCTCGGCGTCCCGGGAGGCGGAGGTGGCGACGAAGCGGACCCGCTCGGCGCCGTGCTCCTTGATGACCGCGGCATACTCACGGCAGGCCGCGAACGTCCGCTCCAGCGCCTCGGGGGCGAGCCGCCCGGTGCGGTCGACGCCCTGGCCGAGCCGCACGATGGTCATCCGGCGGTCCAGATCGACCAGTTCGCCGGTCGCCGGGTCCGCGTCGGCGACGAGGAGCCGGATGGAGTTCGTACCGCAGTCGACGGCGACCACGCGGGTCACTTGCCGTCCTCCTCGTTCGCCTTGTCTGCCTCGTTCGCCGCGGTCACGCACGCGCCCTTGCGCCACCACTCCGGCAGCATCGCCAGGGCCTCGTCACCGAGCGGGTTGACGCCCGGCCCGGCGGCCAGGCTGTGCGCGACGAGCACGTGCAGGCACTTCACCCGGTCCGGCATGCCGCCCGCGCTGGGGAAGTTCTGCAGCTCCTCGATCTCGTCCCGGCGCCGGATGTAGTCCTCATGGGCGGCGCGATACGTGGCGGCGAGCTCCGGGTCGGTCTCCAGCCGGGCGGTCATCTCCTTCATCACGCCCTCGGCCTCCAGCGTGCCGATGGCCGACGAGGCCCGCGGGCACGTCAGGTAGTACAGCGTCGGGAAGGGCGTGCCGTCGGGCAGCCGGGGGGCCGTCTCCACGACGTCCGGCTGCCCGCACGGGCACCGGTGCGCGATCGCGCGCAGTCCGCGCGGCGGCCGCCCGAGCTGCTGCTTGAAGGCCTCGACGTCGGCGTCGGTGGGCTCGGTGCGCGGGGTGGGCGGCGGGGGCGTTTCCATACCTGTCTCTCTGTTACGTTCACCGGCCGGAGGCGACCGGCTCAGTGGTGGGCGGCGTCGGACTTGTCGACCCCGTCCCATACGTTCGCGTACCAGGGGCGGTCGGCCGTGCCCTGGTCGGAGCGGGACTGCCTGGCCTCGTCCGGGTCGATCACGATGTAGCCGGTCTCGCCCGGCATCACGTAGTGCAGCCGCTGCCGGATCTGCTGCTCCGCGTAGGCGTCGTCCTGCCAGCGTGCCTTGAGGTCGCGCAGTTCCTCGACCCGCGCCTCGGCCTGCTGCTTCTGCCGCCGCAGATCGGCGATCTCGGCGCGCTGGGCGACGTACTGCCTTATCGGGTAGGCGAGCGCGACGACCAGGGAACAGACGACGAGGGCGAGCAGGGCCGCGCGGCCGGTGAGCCGGGAACGGCGGGCCTGGCGGCGGGTCTGGGAGCGGTAGACACGGGCCGCGGTCTGCTCGCCGAGCAGCCTGAGCCTGGTCGCGGTGGAGAAACGGTCGCGTTCCTTCACGGCCATTTCGGCTCTCGCCTCCCCATGCCTGCGTGGTGCACACGCGCGTACGTCCCCGCACACGGTACGGGACCGGGTGCGGGGACGTACGTACGACGCTTCCTACGAGGGCGTCGCTCAGCCCTTGAAGCGCGGGAAGGCGCTGCGGCCGGCGTACACCGCGGCGTCGTCGAGGATCTCCTCGATACGCAGCAGCTGGTTGTACTTGGCGACGCGCTCGGAACGGGCCGGGGCGCCGGTCTTGATCTGGCCGCAGTTGGTGGCGACGGCGAGGTCGGCGATGGTGACGTCCTCGGTCTCGCCGGAGCGGTGGGACATCATGCACTTGAAGCCGCTGCGCTGGGCCAGCTCGACGGCGTCCAGGGTCTCGGTGAGCGAGCCGATCTGGTTGACCTTGACCAGCAGGGCGTTGGCGGCGCCGTCCTCGATGCCGCGGGCCAGGCGCTCCGGGTTGGTGACGAACAGGTCGTCGCCGACGAGCTGGACCTTGTCACCGAGCTTGTCGGTGATGGTCTTCCAGCCCTCCCAGTCGTCCTCGAACAGCGGGTCCTCGATGGAGACGAGCGGGTACGCGTCGACGAGCTCCGCGTAGTACTCGGTCATCTCGGCGGCCGAGCGGTCCTTGCCCTCGAAGGTGTAGACGCCGTCCTTGTAGAACTCGGACGCGGCCACGTCGAGGGCCAGGGCGATCTGCTCGCCGGGCGTGTAGCCGGCTTCCTTGATCGCCTCCAGGATGAGGTCGAGGGCCTCGCGGTTGGAGCCGAGGTTCGGGGCGAAGCCGCCCTCGTCGCCGAGGCCGGTGGCCAGGCCCTTGCCCTTCAGCACCTTCTTGAGGGTGTGGTAGACCTCGGCGCCCCAGCGCAGGGCCTCGGAGAAGGACTCCGCGCCGATCGGGGCGATCATGAACTCCTGGATGTCCACGTTGGAGTCGGCGTGCGAGCCGCCGTTCAGGATGTTCATCATCGGCACCGGCAGCAGGTGCGCGTTGGGGCCGCCCAGGTAGCGGAACAGCGGCAGGTCGCTGGCCTCGGAGGCGGCGTGCGCCACGGCGAGCGAGACGCCGAGGATGGCGTTGGCGCCGAGGGAGCCCTTGTTGTCGGTGGCGTCCAGGTCGAACATCGCCTGGTCGATCAGGCGCTGCTCGGTGGCGTCGTAACCGACCAGCTCCGGGCCGATCTGCTCGATGACGGCGAGGACGGCCTTCTCGACGCCCTTGCCGAGGTAGCGGTTGGGGTCGCCGTCGCGGAGCTCGATGGCCTCGAAGGCGCCGGTGGAAGCGCCGGACGGAACGGCGGCACGACCCGTGCTGCCGTCGTCGAGGCCGACCTCGACCTCGACCGTGGGGTTGCCTCGGGAGTCCAGGATTTCCCGGGCTACGACGACGTCGATGGACGGCACGAGCATCTCCTTCGTGGATGTGACGCGGTTTAGCAGGACCGCAGCGGCTCTGCGAGACGAGCCTAACCGCCTCCGTGCGATCGGCCAGCCGGTCGCCCATCTCGTGGACGGAACCGAGAGTAAATTGTTTCCGAACGAAACAAAGACGGGGGCGCACGGGGTGGGAAGCGGGGGGTGAGGGGGCGGGGGGCCGGCGGACGGCGACCCGGGGGACGCCGGATGGCCGAGACCGCGGGGCAGGTGGATGTCCGGTGGGCGGCATCGGCGCGGTGCACGGGCGATGAAGGGCCGGGACCCCAGGCGAGCGCGTGTCCTTGCGGGTGGCATCGGCGCGGCGCGCGGCCGGCATGCAGGGCGAGGGGGCGCCTGGGGCGGCGCACGGCTGAGACAGGGGGGCGGCTGACCGACGATCCCGATAGCGGCGCACCGATGCGGGGCGTAAAAAAGCCCCGCCCCGGTGCGTACGGGGGAACACGCACCAGGGCGGGGAGCCCGTGGGGACGGGGGGTGACCCTCACGGGAGCCTCTGGGGCCTCCGGCGGGCCGGCGGCGTACGCCGTCCTACTTCAGGTGCAGCTGCTGACCCGGGAAGATGAGGTCGGCGTCCTCGACGATGTCCTTGTTCAGCTGGAACAGCTTCTCCCAGCCACCCTTGACGTCGTGCTCGGCGGCGATGGTGCTGAGGGTGTCACCCTCGGCGACCTTGTACTCGCCGTCGCCCTTCTTCACCTTGTCGCCGGTCGGCGTGGTGACCGTCTCCTTCGCGGCCGGACGCTCCTCGGAACGCGAAGCCGGCTGCTCCTCGGTCGCCCGCGTGCTGGTGTCGGTGCTCTGCGACTCGTTCGCGGCGGAGCCGCTGTCGGTGGAGCCACCGCCGGTGTACGCGGCGTTCGACAGGCCCGTGCCGCAGACCGGCCAGGCACCCTTGCCCTGGCCCGCGAGCACCTTCTCGGCGATCTGGATCTGCTGCTCCTTGGAGGCCTGGTCGGCCGTGGAGGCGAACTGCGTGCCGCCGTACGCGGCCCAGGTCGAGGCGGAGAACTGCAGACCGCCGTAGTAACCGTTGCCGGTGTTGATGGACCAGTTGCCACCGGACTCGCACTGGGCGACGGTGTCCCACTCGGAGGCCGTGGCGGCGGAGGCGCTGCCGGCGGCCATCAGCGGCGCGGCGACGGCGGCGGCACCGGTGACGCCGACCGCGGCGATGGCGCGAACGGCCTTGGACGGACGACGGTGCTTGCCCTTGCTGGAAAACAGCATGGTTGATCCCCTCACCGACGCCTGCGAGGTGAGCTGTCGGGTTCGGGCCGGTTGAGTTGCCCGGCCACACCTCCCTGGGAGGCGTGGCTTCACCCCAAGCCGGTTCCGGCGCTGAGTCTCCTCAACTGCCGGGCCCGGCACCTACCTTGGGTCCCCCGCTCCTGCCTACGGCGCTTGACGCGACGACTGTTCCCGGCCGGCCGCTGGCAGGATTCGGCGTTGCGGCAACCGGGGCTCGTGTTGACGAGCGGTCATGACCGTAGACAGGCGATCGACGGAATTTCAAAGACGATCAGGGCTTCTGAGACTCATCCCACACTTTCGCCAAAACGGACATTCAGCTCGAAGTGTGACGTGAACTCCCGCCGCCCGCAGGCCGTTTCCGGGCCTGCTCGCCGGCCTACTCCGCCCGGATGTCGAGCTCCTGACCGGGGACGATGTGGTCGGGGTCGGCACCGAGGGCGTTCTTGTTCCCGGCGTACAGCGCGGCCCATCCGCCTTGCACGTCAAGGGAGTCGGCGATGCTCCAGAGGCTGTCGCCGTCCCGGACCGTGTATGAACCGTCGACGGCCGCGCGGGTGCCGGCGGCTCCGCGCGAGGCATGCCGCCCGGCGGACTCTCCGGACCTGCCGTCACCCTCGTCCGCGCTGCCCCCTCGGTGCTTGCCGGTGCCGAGGGCTCCGGTGTCGGTGAGGTTCGAGGTGCTCGGCATGCCCGAAGGCACGTCGGAAGACGGGGAACTTGAGGGGGATTCGCCCGATTCAGGGGATTCGCTGGAGCTGGGGGATCCACTGGAATCGGGAGAGGTGGATCCGCCGGCCTCCTGGGAGGTGGAACCGTCGGACGGGCGGGATTGGCCGGATTCGCCGGATTCAGTGGAGTCCGGGGAATTCGTTGGGTTTGCCGGACTCGATGGCTTCGCGGAATCCGTGGGCGCACCGGAACCATGCGACTCATCGGCGTCGCTGGAGCCGCCGGAACCGCTGGAGCCGTCGGCATGGCTACGGCCGGACGAGTGGGACAAGCCGAGCGAGTTGGACAGACTTCCCGAATCGCTGGATCTCGTATGCGACGGCGTACTGGAGGCGTCACCGGCCACCCCCGTGTCGACCGCGGCCGACTCGGTGTCCACATCGAGCCCCACCAGCGGCCCGCAGGTCGCCCACGCGCCCACGCCCTGGTCCGCGAGGACCTTCTCGGCGACGGCGATCTGCTGCGAACGACTGGCCCGGTCCGCGCTCGCGGCGTACATGAGGCCGCCGTACTTCTCCCAGTCCTGCTGGGAGAGTTGCAGCCCGCCGTAGTAGCCGTTGCCCGTGTCGGCGCTCCAGGAGCCACCGGTCTCGCACTCCGCGACCCGGTCCCATGTCGTTCCGCCGGCGGCGCTCGCACCGGTGGCGCCGAGGAGCGGGATGGCGATGGCGGAGCCGGTCACTCCGGCCGCGACGACAAGAGCGGGTGCCTGGCGGGGGCGACGGTGACGACCGTTCCCGGAGAGCATGCGGGGACCTTTCGCGCGACAGCGGGGATCTGCGCGGCAGGTGAAACAGGGGGGCCGCGCTGATGGGTGAACGTATAGGCAGACGATCACTTGTCACAAGTTAATGCCGCACAGATCACGTGAAGATCACATAGTTGAAAGTGCGTCACGTTTCCTGCGCAGGCGTGAACTCCACCGGCAGCGTCCGCAGTCCCCGCATGATGAGCCCCCCGCGCCACCGCAATTCAGCCGGATCCACCGCGAGTCGCAGGTCCGGGAGGCGGGTGAGGAGGGTGGCGAGCGCGGTCTGGCCCTCCAGGCGGGCCAGCGGGGCGCCGAGGCAGTAGTGGATGCCGTGGCCGTAGCCGAGGTGCTGGTTGTCGCGGCGCGCCAGGTCGAGGGTGTCCGGGTCCGCGAACCGCTCCGGATCCCGGTCGGCGGCGGCGAGTACGACGAGGACGGGGTCGCCGGTCGCGATGTCCTGGCCGCCGATGGTGAGCGGCTGGGTGGCGAACCGCCAGGTGGCGAGCTCCACGGGCCCGTCGTAGCGCAGGAGTTCCTCCACGCCGGTCTCCAGCAGGGCGCGTTCGCCGCGGGCCAGGGACTGCTGGAGGCGGGTGCGCTGTTCGGGGTGGGTGAGCAGGGCGTAGGTGCCGTTGCCGATGAGGTTCACGGTCGTCTCGAAACCGGCGAACAGGAGGATGAAGGCCATGGCCGCCGCCTCGTTCTCGGTGAGGTGCTCGCCGTGGTCGGAGGCGCGGATGAGGCCGGAGATCAGGTCCTCGGCGGGGCCGGGTGCGGCGGGGAGGGTGGCTCGTTTGCGGTGGATCAGCTCCAGGAGGTAGCCGCGCATCCTCTTCACCGACCGCGCGACCCCGCCCCGGGGCCCGCCGCCGTGCCGGATCATCATGCCCGCCCAGTCCCGGAAGTCGTCCTGGTCCTCACGGGGGACGCCGAGCAGGTCGCAGATGGCGTAGATGGGGAGCGGGAAGGCGAAGTCGTGGATCAGGTCGGCGGAGCCGTCGCGGGCGAACCGGCCGATGAGGTCGTCGGTGAGCTCCTGCACCCGCGGGGCGAACTCGGCGACGCGGCGCGGCGTGAACGCCTTCGAGACCAGCCGGCGCAGCCGGGTGTGGTCCGGCGGATCGATGTTGAGCAGGTGCGTCATCAACTCGGCCTTGCGCTCACCGGGGATACCGGTCTTCCCCTTGGCGTGCGCGGGCTCGTCGTGGTGCGCGGGGTTCTTGGACAGCCGCTGGTCGGCGAGAGCCTGCTTGGCGTCGGCGTACCGGGTGACCAGCCAGGCCTCCACCCCGCTGGGCAGCCTCGTCCGGTGCACGGGCGCGTGCTCGCGCAGCCAGGCGTAGGCCGGGTACGGGTCGGTCGCGAACTCCCGGGTGAAGAGCTCGGGCGCGGGGGTGGAGCCGGGCGCGGGCGGGTCGGGGTGGTGGTGCTGGTCGGTCACTCCTCGACGGTATCCGCAGAGGCGGACCCGTCACCGAGGGCCTCGTCGGACCGGCCCTGGGCGCCGGTGCCCTCGGTGGCCCGCACCGCGTCCCGGTAGGCGCGCGCCGCCGCGCGCAGGGCCGCCTCCGGGTCCACGCCCTCCGCCTCGGCGCGTATCGCCAGTGCCAGCAGCTCGTACCCGATGCCCTCGCCGGACGGCGGCGGCACGTCCATTCCCGCCGTGCGCACCCGGGACGCCAGCTTCGCCGCGAGGGCCAGGCCGGGCTGGTGCAGCGGGATGCCCTCGGTCACCGAGGTCCGCTGCTTCTCCTGGGCCTTGGTGCGCAGCCAGTGCTCCTTGACCTCCTCGGGCGTGGCGGCGGTCTCCTCGCCGAAGACGTGCGGGTGGCGGTGGACGAGCTTGGCGACGATGGTGCCCGCGACGTCGTCGATGGAGAACGGGGCGTCCGCGTCCTCCTGCGCGATCCGCGCGTGGAAGACGACCTGGAGCAGGACGTCGCCCAGTTCCTCCCGGAGCTCGTCCCGGTCGCCCTCCTCGATCGCCTCGACGAGTTCGTACGCCTCCTCGATGCCGTACTTCACCAGGCCCTCGTGGGTCTGCCGGGACGACCAGGGGCACTCGGCGCGGATGCGGTCCATGACCTGGACGAGGTCGAGGAGGCGGGCGCCGGGCAGGTCGTAGGAGGCGGGCAGCAGCTCCAGCTCGGGCATGTGGAAGCGGCCGCTGCCGGCGAGCCGCGCCAGGCCGTCCGTGAGGACGGGCTCGCCCTCACCGGTGGCGACGACCACCACGGTCCGCCCGCCGGCGCACAGGTCGATCAGCTCCTCGGCGGCCGGACCGGCCTCCTCCACGGATATCCCCGCCTCACGCAGATACGGGAGCTGCGGATGCGCCCCGTCGGCGCACAGCACACGGTCGGCGGCGTGCAGTGCCTGCCAGGCGGGCCAGGAGAGCAGGCCGGGGGCGACGCGGTGGCTGGTGGTGAGCAGGACGATGCGCCCGGTTTCCGGGCGCGTGGGAGCACTGCCCTGACCGCCGTCAGGGGCGCTGCCGAAGCTGGTTGCGTTCACGCTCCGAACGTAACCCACGCCACCGACAGGCCCGTGAGTCGTCCACTCACGGGCAGCCGCGGACCCGCTACGCCGGCTGCTGGCCCTGCCCCGTGATCTCCCGCACCCACGGCGTCTTCGCGTCCACGCGGCTGCTCTTGCTCACGTCCCAGTCGCCGTAGCGCGGGTTGAGGTCGATGTTCAGCTTCCGGGAGGCGTCGGACAGGGCCTTCCAGAACGCCGGCCGGCTGGTGTCGGTGCCGAGCTTGGCGGCGAGCTTCTGGGCCTCCAGCTGCAGGCGGAGGTTCTCCTCGAGGCGCTGCGGCGCCACACCGTACTGCTGGAGCCAGGTCGTCTCCAGCGCCTTCGCGCCGCCGACCTGCTCGCGCAGCCCGTCCTGCATCTCCTGGACCTCCTTGCGGCTGACGGAGATGCCGGCGTCCTGGGCGGCGCGATGCAGCACCCGGTCCAGGACCATGCTGTGCAGGGTGTCGCGGGTGAGGGTGCCGGTCTTGGCGATGACCTGCGCGTACTGCGCCTCGTCGGCCACGGCCGACCGCTGCGCCTCGCGCACCTCGCTGACGCGGGTCTCCAGCTGCGACACAGTGATCCGCTGTCCGCCGACGACGGCCGCCGCGCCGGGGTGCGCGTCGCTGCCGCAGGCGGTGAGGACGGGCGCCGAGGCGATCGCGGCGGAAAGGAGGAGCGCGGTGCGGCGACGACGGCGGTGCAAGGGAACCTCCCGAGGAGATTGTGCGACGGTGCACAAGGTCTTGCGGTGATCGATGGTAGGCAGCAGTCCGGCTTTGGCCAACCCATTCGACCAACGATTCACCAGGACTTCGGGCACCGCCGCGCCGTCCGGCTGCCGGGGGACTATCCGCGCACCTGTCCCAGCCATTGCAGCGTCCGCCGCACCTCCACCGCGAGGGGATGGCCCGTCCCGCCCGTCCGTTCGACGTCGTGCAGCAGCCGGGCCAGCGTGTCGTGCGCGGCCGCGCGGTCCCCTAGGGCGAGCAGGAGGTGGCCGATGCGGCGGCGGACGTCGTGCGCGAGCTGGGGGTCTCCGGAGACGTACTGGTTCTCGTAGTACGGCAGCAGCGCCCGGTACGCGGCGAGCGCGGCCGCCGGTTCGCCGAGCTGTTCGAGGCACTGGGCGGCCTCGTAGCGGAACCGGAGGGACTGCGGGTCGGCCTGGCCGGCCTCGGCGGCGCGCTCGTCGGCGAGGCGGCGCAGTTCGGGCAGCGCGCGCCGGTACTGGCCGTCGTCCATGAGCGTGGCGGCGTACTGCTTGCGCAGCGTGCGGACCACCGGGGAGTGCTCGCCGTGCTGTTCGGCCGCGGTCGGCAGGATCGCGCCGAGGATGTCGACGGCCTGGGTGATCCGCCCCTCGCCGAGGAGCCGCTTGACCTCGTCGACGGCGCTCGCGACGTCCCCTCTTCCGGCGGCCGGCGGGACGGGGGCGGGCTGGGGCGCGGGTGTGCGGGCGCGGTCCGGCCAGGGGGCGTGCGGGCGGACGAAGGGGCGCGTGGGGTCGAGGGCCGCACCGCTGGGGGTTCCGCGCTCCGGCAGCAGGGGTGACAGGTCCTCGTACACCTCCTGCGCGGAGCCGGGCCGGTGCTGCGGATCCTTGGCGAGCAGGCGCAGGACCAGGGTCTCGAGGGCCTCGGGGACCTCGGGGCGGATCCGGCGTACGGGGACCGGGGGCTCGTACAGGTGGCGGTGCAGCACGCCGAGGGCCGTGGAGCCCGCGAAGGGGACCTCGCCGCTGAGGAGTTCGTGCAGCACCACACCGAGCGCGTACAGGTCCGTGTACGGGCCGACCGCGCCGCTCATCGCCTGCTCCGGCGCCATGTAGGCGGGTGAGCCGATCGGCGAGCCGGTGTGCGTCAGGCGCGTGGTGTCGGTGTCCATGACCGAGGCGACACCCAGGTCGAGGACCGTGACCGTGCCGTCCTGCTTCACCATCACATTGCGCGGCTTGAGGTCGCGGTGCACGATCGGCACGGCGTGCACGGCGCTCAGCACGGCGCACAGTTGCGCGGCGACCGCGACCGCCCACTGCCACGGGTACGGGTCCCTCCCGGCGAGATGGCCGGAGAGGTCGACGCCGTCGACGTACTGCATGACGAGGAACAGTTCCTCGGCCTCGCTGCCCGCGTCGTGCACCGTGACCAGCCCGGGGTGGTCGACCTGCGCGGTCACCCGGCACTCGCGCACGAAGCGCCGGCGCAGCTCGGCGGCCTCCTGACCGGCCACCTTGTCGGGGCGCAGCAGCTTCACCGCCACGCGCCGGTCCAGCCGCTGGTCGTACGCCGTCCAGACCTGGCCCATGCCGCCCTGCCCGATGAGCGTGGCCAGTTCGTAGCGGCCGGCGACGACACGTCCCGTCGTCACGGTCACCTTCCGCCCTCGTGGTCGCTGTCGCGTGGGCCGCCCTGCTTGCGGAGGTAGTGGCTGAGCTCGTCCAGTTCGGCCCGGACCTGGTCGATGCGGGCGGGGGCCGGGGGGTGCGGGGGCGCGGTGGGTATCGGTGGCCGCGGGTGGGGGGTGTGCGGGCCGAGCGGGGGGTGGGGCGGCGGCGTCTGGGGCTGCGTCTGGGGCCTGGTCGTCGCGTCGGTGTACGGCTGCCGCGGGTAGCCGTAGGCCTGGGCCGGCGGGGAGGCGTATCCGCCGCCGTGACGCATCTGCTGGAAGTGGCGCACCTCGGCGGCGAGGTAGTACGAGAGCACCGCCACCAGCGTGCCCAGGAGCAGCGCGAGGCCGGTCCAGCCGGCCGGGGTGTGGATCTCGTCCCCGGGTTCCGACCCGAGCAGGACCACGGCGAGGATGTCGATCGCCAGCACGGCCACGAACAGTCCCCAGTCCAGCGAGCGCCGGGTGACGATCGCCAGGCGCAGCATCATCGTCCACGTCAGGAAGCCGAGGCTGAGGACGGAGATCGCCACGAACAGCACACGCACGAGCACCAGCCACGCCGTCGGGGGCGGTTGCTTCACCGGCTGCGTGTAGCCGTGGCCATGCATGGCTGCTCCTGGTGCCTGAAGTGCGGGTACGGGGCAGGCGCCGGACAGCGCCAGCCGTGTGAGGGTCGCTTCGAGCGTATAGCTCGACACCGACAACCCGGCACGGGTTGTACCGAACCGTTGTCACACTGATCACTTCGTACGGGCCCGCGCACCGCTCCCGGGGCGCCGGTGGCTCAAAGAGAGTGCCGCATCCACACATTGGGCTCGACGCAGACCGCGTGGCCGCGCTCCGGCTCGCACCGCACCGGCACCAGGCCCCCGGCGGCTCGGTCGCCCGCCGTGTCGCTTGGCGCTGGGCGGACGCGGGCGACGACCTCGCGGAAGCCGAGGGCACCGGCGTTGTCGCGCATCGCCGCGAGCATCCGGACGGACAGGCCGTGGCCCTGGCGTGCGGGGCGACGACGACCGAGACGGCGCCGACCGTGTCGGGGCGCACCGAGCGGCGCAGGTCGCAGAACGCCCAGCAGAGCACCCGACCTCACCGTGCTCGTCCTCCGCGAACTGCACGTACTGCGGCAGTTCGGCGGCGATCCGCGGGTAGGGGGATCTTCTCCGGCTGCGGGCCTCAGTCCGCGTGGAAGCGGGGCGGCGCCTGCGTGGGGTTGCCGCCGGTGGGCAGTCGCCGGCCGGGGCAGTCGGAGAGGACCTCCGTCATCGCGGACTTCTCGGCGGCCGTCACCCACAGCCCGTACTTCTTCTTCACGGCGACCTGCGCGGCGACGTAGGCGCAGCGGTACGACCGGTTGGGCGGCAGCCAGGTCGCGGTGTCACCGTCTCCCTTGGCACGGTTGGTGCCCGCGTCGACGGCGACGAGGTTCAAGGGGTCGTTGGCGAAGGCGATGCGTTTGCCGGGGTCCCACTGCTGGGCGCCCTTCTGCCAGGCGTCGGAGAGGGCGACCACATGGTCGATGTCCACCTGGCTGCGGCCCCGCGCGAACGTGACGTCCTTACCGGTGTAGGGGTCGGGATCCAGCGTCCCGGACGCCACCTCGCAACTGCCGTCGCTGAACTCCACACTGACGAGGTCCCGTTTGAGGATGTCGTCGCGGGTCCCGCAGTCGTTGGAGTCGGTGTCCGCCCAGGGCGAGCCGAACCGGTCCCGGTCGTAGCCCGTCCTGGGTGCACGCCCCTTCACCGGCAGCGCCTGCGCCGCCGCGAGAGCCGCGCCCCCGCCGGCCGGTGCCTCCGGACTTCCGGTGCCGGTGGCCCCTTCCGTGCACCCCGCCATGACGAACACGACGGCGGCCCACGCGGCCGCCGCCCCACCCCTCAGACGCCCCATGTGCGCCCCACCCCTTGCCGTACTCGATCCGGCCCACTGCGTGGAGACACGGTATCCGTCGAGAGCTCCAGACCATAGGGGGCCTCTTGGGGCATACCCGCCTTTCCCGGCGTATCGTCGGTTCTGGGACACCTCTGGAAGGAGCTCTGGATGGGCATCCTCGACAGGTTCAAGAGCCACAAGGCGGCACAGGACAAAGCACGGCAGATGTCCGACGCCGCGGAGAAGAAGGCCAACGACAGGACGGGCAACAAGTACGAGAGTCAGGTCGACGCCGCCCAGCAGAACATCGAGGGCAGGGCCGGCATGGACCGCGACAGGCCCGAACAGCCGTAGCCAGGACACCCACGGGGGGCAGCCGGTCCGCCCGCGCGGGGCGCTTCGCCCCGGCGGCGGTCCGTCACATGTGAGACGTCACTTGTGAGACGTCACATGTCCGACTCACCCTGTCTGACGGTGCCGTGCCCCGGCCGGCGGTTCAGGACCCCAGCACCGACGCCAGGAACTCCCCGACCCAGCCCAGCAACTCCCGCCCGACCAACGGCTTCCCGCCCACCTTCGCCGTCTTCGGACGCGGCACCAGCACCTGGTGCACGGCCGGCTTGATGACCGTCCCCGGATACAGCCGCTTGACCCGCAGTTCCTGCGACTCACGCAACTCCACCGGCGCGAAGCGGATGTTGTTGCCCTGGAGCACGATCTCGCCCACGCCGCACGCGCGCGCGAGCATGCGCAGGCCGGCCACCAGGAGCAGGTTCTCCACCGGCTCGGGCAACTTGCCGTAACGGTCGACGAGTTCCTCCCGTACGGCCTTGATGTCCTCCTCGGAGTTGGCGGAGGCGATCGCGCGGTAGGCCTGCAGGCGCAACCGCTCGCCCGGCGCGTAGTCGTGCGGGACGTGCGCGTCCACCGGCAGCTCGATCTTGACCTCGAGCGGCGGCTCCTCCTCGATCCCACCGGTCTCCAGCTGCCGCCGGTAGTCCGCGACGGCCTCGCCGACCATCCGGACGTACAGGTCGAAGCCGACGCCCGCGATATGGCCGGACTGCTCGCCGCCGAGGAGGTTTCCGGCGCCGCGGATCTCCAGGTCCTTCATGGCGACGTACATGCCCGCGCCCATCTCGGTGTGCTGGGCGATGGTGGCGAGCCGCTCGTGGGCGGTCTCGGTCAGCGGCTTCTCCGGCGGGTACAGGAAGTAGGCGTAACCGCGCTCCCGGCCACGGCCGACGCGCCCGCGCAGCTGGTGCAGCTGCGACAGGCCGAAGGTGTCGCCCCGTTCGACGATCAGGGTGTTGGCGTTGGAGATGTCGATGCCGGACTCGACGATCGTGGTCGAGACGAGGACGTCGAACTTCTTCTCCCAGAAGTCGACGACGACCTGTTCCAGTGCCGTCTCCGACATCTGCCCGTGCGCCGTGGCGATCCGCGCCTCGGGGACGAACTCGCGCAGCCGGGCCGCCGCGCGGTCGATGGACTCGACCCGGTTGTGGATGTAGAAGACCTGGCCCTCGCGCAGCAGTTCACGGCGGATGGCCGCGCCGATCTGCCGCTCCTCGTAGGGGCCGACGAAGGTCAGCACCGGGTGCCGTTCCTCCGGCGGGGTGGTGATCGTGGACATCTCGCGGATGCCGGTGACCGCCATCTCCAGGGTGCGCGGGATCGGGGTGGCGGACATCGTCAGGACGTCGACGTTGGCGCGCAGCTTCTTCAGCTGCTCCTTGTGCTCGACGCCGAACCGCTGCTCCTCGTCGACGATGACGAGCCCGAGGTCCTTGAACTTCGTCTCCGAGGAGAACAGGCGGTGGGTGCCGATGACGACGTCCACCGAGCCCTCGCGCAGGCCCTCCAGGACCGCCTTCGCCTCGGTGTCCGTCTGGAACCGGGACAGCGCCCGCACGTTCACCGGGAACTGCGCGTACCGCTCGCTGAAGGTCCCGAAGTGCTGCTGCACCAGCAGCGTGGTCGGGACGAGGACCGCCACCTGCTTGCCGTCCTGTACGGCCTTGAAGGCGGCCCGGACCGCGATCTCGGTCTTGCCGTAGCCGACGTCGCCGCAGATCAGGCGGTCCATCGGGACCGACTTCTCCATGTCGTCCTTGACCTCGGCGATGGTCGTCAGCTGGTCCGGCGTCTCCGCGTAGGGGAAGGCGTCCTCCAGCTCGCGCTGCCAGGGGCTGTCCGCGCCGAACGCGTGCCCGGGCGCCGCCATCCGCGCGCTGTACAGCTTGATCAGGTCGGCCGCGATCTCCTTGACGGCCTTCTTCGCGCGCGCCTTGGTCTTCGTCCAGTCCGCGCCGCCGAGGCGGTGCAGCGTGGGTGCCTCGCCGCCGACGTACTTGGTGATCTGCTCCAGCTGGTCGGTCGGGATGTAGAGCCGGTCGCCGGGCTGGCCGCGCTTGGCCGGGGCGTACTCCACGACGAGGTACTCGCGGGTCGCGCCCTGCACGGTGCGCTGCACCATCTCGATGTAGCGGCCCACGCCGTGCTGCTCGTGGACGATGTAGTCGCCCGCCTCCAGGGTGAGCGGGTCGATGGTCTTGCGGCGGCGGGCCGGCATGCGCTGGCCGTCGCGTCCCGCGGCCTTCTGGCCGGACAGGTCGGTCTCGGTGAGCACGGCGAGCCTGAGCGCCGGGTCGACGAAGCCGTGGTCGATCGAGCCGCACGCCACGTGCACCACGGACGGGGAGATGTCGCCCAGGTCGGCGTCCAGCCGGGCCGCGATGCCCTCGCCGCCGAGCACCTCGACCGTACGCGCGGCCGGGCCGTGGCCTTCGGTGACGTAGACCGTGCGCCAGCCGTCGGCGAGCCATCCCTTGGTGTCGGCGAGCGCCTTCGCGGTGTCGCCGCGGTAGGTCTCGGGGGCGTGCATGCCGAGCTTGACGGTGGCGGCGTCCAGTTCCTCGTCGGCGGCGAACGGCGACACCGACCACCACATCATGTCCAGCTCACGCGCCCGGTCACGGACGTCCGCGAGGGACCACAGGGAGGCCGCGCCGACGTCGATGGGCGCCTCGCCGCCGCCGGCGGTGGCCGCCCAGGAGGCCTGGAGGAACTCCTGGGAGGTGGCCACGAGGTCCGCGGCACGCGTGCGTACCCGCTCCGGGTCGCACACCACGGCCATGGAGCCCTTGGGCAGGACGTCGAGCAGGAGTTCCATGTCGTCGACGAGGACCGGCGCGAGAGATTCCATGCCCTCGACGGCGATCCCCTCGGCGATCTTGCCGAGCAGTTCACCGAGCTCGGGGTGCTGCTCGGCGAGGGCACGCGCGCGTGCCCGCACGTCGTCGGTGAGCAGCAGCTCACGGCAGGGCGGGGCCCACAGGCCGTGCTCGGCGACTTCGAGGGAGCGCTGGTCGGCGACCTTGAAGTAGCGGATCTCCTCGACGTCGTCGCCCCAGAACTCGATGCGCAGGGGGTGTTCCTCGGTGGGCGGGAAGACGTCGAGGATTCCACCGCGTACGGCGAACTCGCCACGCTTCTCGACCAGCTCCACGCGCGCGTACGCGGCGGCGGCGAGGGCGTCGACGATCTCGTTCAGGTCGGCGCTCTGCCCGGTCCGCAGCGCCACCGGCTCCAGGTCGCCCAGGCCCTTGACCTGCGGCTGGAGCACGGAGCGCACGGGTGCCACGACGACGGAGACCGGGCCGGTCTCGGGGTCGTCGGGGCGCGGGTGGGCCAGCCTGCGCAGCACGGCGAGGCGGCGGCCCACGGTGTCGCTGCGGGGGCTCAGCCGCTCGTGCGGGAGCGTCTCCCAGGCCGGGTAGTCCACGACGCCGTCCGAGGGCAGCAGCGTACGCAGGGCCGCCGTGAGGTCCTCCGCCTCACGTCCGGTCGCCGTCACCGCCAGCACCGGGCGGCCGCTCTCGCGGGCCAGCGCGGCGACGGCGAAGGGGCGGGCCGCCTGGGGGCCGACCAGGTCGACGTGCGTCCGGTTGCCGTCCGTGGCCGCCTTGATCGCTTCCGCGAGTGCGGCGTCCTTGACGACGGCGTCGAGCAGACCGTGCAGGCTCATTCGGGGTGCTTCCCGTCCGGGGGTGGACAACACAACGGGCCCGACGCGCGCTGCGGGCCGGGGGTCTCCAGGGTACGTCGCCGCCGGGGGTGTCACCCGGGGGAGTGATGAGGCCGGGCCGGAAAGGTCGCACCTCGGGTCGCACGGGGCCGGGCCGGAAAGGGCGGGTCCCGTTGTACACGGGGACGGGCCGGAAGGGCCGGCCCCAGCGCACACGAGGACCGGGCTGCCGCGTGCCGCGTGGGTGTCCGGACGTGAGGGCGCGCGCCGCCCGCCGCCTCGTCGCGGCCCGCACGCGGCCAAAGCCCGCCGCGGCCAAAGCCCGCCGCCGGGAGTCCCCCTGGACTCCCGGCGCCGGGCCCGTCCCCCGCAACCCCCGTATGCGGTGGCTACTCGGTGGCGATGGCGTCGAGGACGTTCATGCGGCCCGCCCGGAAGGCCGGAATCAGGGCGGCGAACAGACCCACGAAGGCCGAACCGATGAACACCGCGCCGATGGTCGGCCACGGAATCTCCAGCACCTTCAGGCCCTCCAGGGCGAGGAGCTGCTGGGCGGTGGCACCCCAGCCCAGGCCCAGTCCCAGGCCCAGCAGGGCGCCGAAGAGGGCGATCACGACCGACTCCAGGCGGATCATGCGACGCAGCTGCCGGCGCGAGAGGCCGATCGCCCGCATCAGGCCGATCTCCCGGGTCCGCTCGACCACCGACAGGGCGAGCGTGTTCACGACGCCCAGGATCGCGACGATGATCGCCAGGGCGAGCAGGCCGTAGATCATGTTCAGCAGCTGCCCGATCTGGTCCTTCAGGGCTTCCTTGTAGTCGGTCTGGTCGCGCACCTTGTACTGCGGGTAGTCGTCCAGAGCCGTCTTCAGCGCCGTGTACGCGGCCGCCTCCTGGCCCTCCTCGGCCGAGGCGAACAGCAGCCTGTCGAGCGGCATCCTGTCGGCGGGGACGTACTTGGCCAGGGTGTCGATCGCCGTGTACATCGCGCCCTGGTCGATCACCGCTTCGCTGCTGGTGATCGCCCGGACCGTCAGCCGGGCCTCGGAACCGTCCTCGAAGTCGACGGCGATCTTGGAGCCGAGGCGGATGCCGTGGTCCTTGGCGTACTCCTCGTGGACGGACATCGAGTCGGGACGGTAGGCGTCGGCCAGGTCACCGGCGACGGTCTCGACCCGCAGGTCCTGCGCGTACGTCGGGTCGGCGGCGGTGATGGCGGTGTCCTTGGACGTCCTGCCGTCCGGGGTGGTGAAGTCGGCCTGCGTCCACTTGTACTCGGTGACGCGGGCCACGCCGTCGGCGTCCTTCACGGCCCGGACCGCCTGCGGGGTGATCAGCTGCCCGGTGTCGGACTGCACGATGAAGTCCGTGCCGACGCTCTTGTCGAGCTCGTCGGTCGCCGAGGCGACCATCGAGGAGCCGACCACGGAGAGGCAGGCCACCAGCGCCAGCCCGATCATCAGCGCCGCGCCCGTGGCGCCGGTGCGGCGCGGGTTGCGCAGCGCGTTGCGCTCCGCCATCCGGCCGACCGGGCCGAACATCCGCAGCACGATCGCGCCGAGCACCCGCACCAGTCCGCCCGCCAGCAGCGGGCCGACGACGACGAAGCCGATCAGAGACAGCACCACGCCCGCGCCGAGCCACAGCGCGCCGCCGCCGGCGGTGTCCGCGGCGGCCGCGAGGTACAGCGCGAAGGCTCCGGCACCCGTCAGCAGCACGCCGAGCACGGCCCGGACGGCGCCGGCCCTGGCGTCGGCCGGTGCGCCCACGTCGCGCAGCGCGGCCATCGGCGAGACCTTGCCGGCACGGCGGGCCGGGAGGTAGGCGGCCAGGACGGTGACCACGACGCCCAGGACGAGGCCGGCGACCGGGGTGGTCCACACGATCGTCAGGTCGTCGGTGGAGAGGTTCATGCCCATGGCGCCCATGAGCTTCATCAGCCCCACCGCCAGGCCGACGCCCGCGGCGACGCCCAGCACGGAGCCGACGACACCGAGCAGCAGCGCCTCGATCAGCACCGAGCGGTTGACCTGTCTGCGGCTGGACCCGATGGCCCGCATCAGGCCGATCTCACGGGTGCGCTGGGCGACCAGCATGGAGAAGGTGTTGATGATCAGGAAGACGCCGACGAGGAAGGCGATCCCGGCGAAGCCGAGCATCGCGTACTTGATGACGCCCATGAACTCCTGGACGTCCTCGGCGTTGGCGTCGGCGACCTCCTTGGCCGTCTGCACCTTGTAGCGGCCGTCGAGGGCGGCGGAGACGTTCTTCTTCAGCTGGGCGTCGCTGACGCCGGCCGCGGCGGTGACGTTGACGTTGGTGTACACGCCCGCGGCGCCGACCAGGGCTTCCTGAGAGGTCCTGGTGTCGAGGTAGAAGATCGCGGCACCGGGGTTGGTGACGGTGAAGTCGGCGATGCCGGAGAGCTTCGCGCGGTGCGTGCCGACGGCGGAGATGATGCCGATCTCGTCGCCGAGCTTCAGGCCGTGCTTGTCGGCCGTGTCGGCGTCGACCATCACCTGACCGGCGCCCTTGGGTGCCGTACCGGAGGTGATGTCCATGGTGCGGGCGTCGTTGGCGTTCCAGTTGCCGACGATGGTCGGCCCGCCGCCGGTCGGGGAGAGGCTGTCCTTGTCGGCGTCGACGACGGTCACCGAGGTCGAGAAGACCGTCCCCTGCGCCGACCGCACGCCGTCCGCCTTGCCGACCGCGTCGACGACGGAGGCCGGCATGACCGGCGGCTTGCCGTTGCCGGCGGTGGTCTCGCCGGTGTCGGAGGAGCCCTTGGCGCTGACGGTGACGTCCGAGGCGGTGGCCGCGAACAGCTTGTCGAAGGTGGTGCTCATCGTGTCGGTGAACACGAGCGTGCCGCACACGAACGCCACCGACAGCAGGACGGCGACGGCCGAGAGGGCCATGCGCCCCTTGTGCGCGAGGAAGTTGCGCATCGAGGTTCTCAGCACGGTCATGACGTGCGCCCCCGGGCGTCGAAGTCCTTCATGCGGTCCAGGACGGCTTCGGCGGTCGGCCGGTGCATCTCGTCGACGATCCGGCCGTCGGCGAGATACAGCACCCGGTCCGCGTACGACGCGGCCACCGGGTCGTGCGTGACCATCACGATGGTCTGCCCGAGCTCGTCCACGGACCGGCGCAGGAAGCCCAGCACCTCGGCGCCCGCGCGCGAGTCGAGGTTTCCGGTGGGCTCGTCACCGAAGATGATCTCCGGCCGGGCGGCCAGGGCCCGCGCCACGGCGACGCGCTGCTGCTGACCGCCGGAGAGCTGGGTCGGCCGGTGCTTGAGCCGCCCGGCGAGGCCGACGGTCTCCACGACCCGGTCCAGCCACGCCTTGTCGGGCTTGCGGCCGGCGATGTCCATGGGCAGCGTGATGTTCTCCAGCGCGTTCAGCGTCGGCAGCAGATTGAAGGCCTGGAAGATGAAGCCGATCCGGTCCCGGCGCAGCCGCGTCAGCTTCTTGTCCTTCAGGCCGGTGATCTCGGTCTCGTCCAGGTAGATCTGCCCGCTGGTGACGGTGTCGAGCCCGGCGAGGCAGTGCATCAAGGTGGACTTGCCGGAGCCCGACGGACCCATGATCGCGGTGAACCGGCCACGGGCGATGTCCACGTCGACATGGTCGAGGGCGACGACGCGGGTCTCCCCGGCCCCGTACGCCTTGACGACCTGCCGCGCCCGCGCGGCTACGGCCGTACGCTCTCCAGTGCCCCCGTGCCTGGGAATGGTTACAGCCGATGTCACCGTATGTCTCCTATGTCGGTCAGCAGTTGACGCGTATGTCACGTCGTGCGAAGCGGTACGCCGATGAGTCTCGCGGCAGCAGGGGGTGCCGTTCGATGGTGCACAGCCCCCTGTTGCCCTGAGGAGAACCCCACCCCCGAAGGTGCGGTGCACCGCCCCCCGGCCGCCTCACCGGCGGCGCCCTCAGCGACGTAAAGCCAGGTTAAGCAGGCCCCGGGCGCCCTTCGTCCTCCGCCGGGACGAGCCCTCCCCGAGCCCTTGTACGGAGAACCCCCTAGGGGCCGTCACCCCCCAGGCGGAGTCCGTCTCGGGGTCGGTCCCCCTTCCGGCCCTCCCAGGCTGCACCCTCCCGTCGCGTGAGGGTCAAGTGGGAAGCTGTCGGAGCAGCAGATAGGTGCAAGGGGAAGGAATCGGCGTGGGCAGCACCGGGCCCGTCGTGCGCGACACCGCACGGCGCACCGCAACCGGCAGACGGGGAGCGGTCGTTGCGGCGCTCATGCTCTCGATGGCGCTGGCGGCGCTCGACTCCACCGTCGTCTCCACGGCCGTACCGCAGATCGTCGGCGACCTGGGCGGCTTCTCCGTCTTCTCCTGGCTCTTCTCCGGCTATCTGCTCGCCGTCACCGTCACCCTCCCCGTCTACGGCAAGCTCTCCGACACCTTCGGCCGCAAACCCGTCCTCATAGCGGGCGCGTCCCTCTTCCTCCTCGGTTCCCTGCTGTGCGCGCTCGCCTGGAACATGGGGGCGCTGATCGTCTTCCGCATCGTGCAGGGCCTGGGCGGCGGCGCCCTCCAGGGCACGGTCCAGACGCTCGCCGCCGATCTGTACCCGCTGCGGGAACGCCCGAAGATCCAGGCCAGGCTCTCCGCCGTGTGGGCGATGTCGGCGGTCGCCGGCCCGGCGGTCGGCGGCGTCCTCGCCGCGTACGCCGACTGGCGGTGGATCTTCCTCGTCAACCTGCCGATCGGTGGCCTCGCCCTGTGGCTGATCGTCCGTCACCTGCACGAGCCGCGGCGCGAGAAGGCCGCACGCGCGCGCGTGGACTGGGCGGGCGCGCTCACCGTGTTCGCCTGCGGCGGGGTCCTGCTGACCGCTCTGGTGCAGGGCGGGGTGGCGTGGCCGTGGCTGTCGGCGCCGTCGATCGCCCTGTTCGGTACGGGACTCGCCCTCGTCGCGCTCCTGGTCGTGATCGAACGCCGGGCGGCCGGGCCGATCATCCCCGGCTGGGTGTGGCGCCGCCGTACGATCGCCGCGGTCAATCTCGCGCTGGGCGCCCTGGGCCTGCTGATGGTGGCACCGGCCGTGTTCCTGCCGACGTACGCCCAGTCGGTCCTCGGCCTCGGTCCGGTCGCCGCCGGGTTCGTGCTCTCCGTGTGGACGTTGAGCTGGCCCCTCTCGGCGGCGTGCAGCCAGCACGTCTACCGGCGGATCGGCTTCCGCAACACGGCCATGCTGGGCATCGGCGGCGCCACGCTGATCCTGCTGGCGTTCCCCCTGCTGCCGTACCCCGGTGAGGCGTGGCAGCCGACTGTCCTGATGCTCCTGCTGGGCGCCGCGCTGGGCCTGTTCCAGCTGCCCCTCGTCGTCGGCGTCCAGTCCACCGTCGGCTGGTCCGAACGCGGGACGGCCACGGCCTCGATCCTCTTCTGCCGCCAGACCGGCCAGACCATCGGCGCGGCGGTCTTCGGTGCCGTCGCCAACGGCGTCGTCGCGGGCCGCATCGGCAGCACGGACCTCGACGCCGTCGCCCACGGCCTGGGCACGGGCGCCGCGTCCGGGACCACCCGGCGGGCCGTCGCGGACGCGGTCCACGCGGTGTACCTGGGCGCCGCGTGCGCGGCCGCGCTCGCCTTCGTCGTCCTGCTCGTCCTCGCGCCGCGCCGCTTCCCGGTCCTCAAGGAGGCCCCCGCCGACGGCTGAGGTCGCAGCGCCGGGCACCGGCAGGGCGGGAGCGCCCCGCGAAGCCGGAGGCGCCTCCATCTGACGAACCCGCCTTCACGCCCAGTCGCGGCGTGGCGCGAGTCCAGCTGCGGCGGCGGGCGGCCACTCCCGCCCCGAAGTCCACGGCGCCCCCGCCCCGCCCACAGCCCCGTCCGCGGCAGCAAGAACTCCGTCGGCCCGGTGATCCTCCTCGCTCCCCCGCCTGGACGGCGTGCGCCGCACCCCTCGGTCAACGCGGGTAACACCGCAGGTCACCCGCCGGACGGCGAAGTAAGCGCATACCGACCGCTCAGTTCGGCCAAAACCTCCCGCGCTTCGTGACCGGCGAGTAGCGTGCGTGACCCGCCCCCCACCTCCCTGCGGTCCGCCGCCACGGACCCGAGCCACGCAAGGAGTCCGGGATGACCCACGACCCGTTCTCGCCGTACCCGCAGCGCCCGCCCGCCTCACCGACGTACCCCACCTACCCCTGGCAGCCGCAGTCGCCGCCCGAACCCGCGCCCCGTCGCGCCCCGTTGCACGCGCCGCTCGGGCACCACAGCGACCTGCGTGTCCTGCGCAGCGCCTACCGCCGGCAGCGGCGGGTGGCGACGCTCACCGCGCTCGGGTACTTCACCCTGTTCCTGGTGCTGTCGGCGTTCACGCCGGGCTTCATGACGGCCGAGGCCGCCGGAGGACTGCCCGCCGGGCTGCTGCTCGCGCTGGCCCAACTGCCCGTGACCTGGCTGGCCATAGCCCTGTACGAGCGCACCGCGCGCGTACGGGTCGACCCGCTCGCGGACCGGATCCGCCGGCAGGCCGCGCTGGACGCCAAGCGGGGGGCGGGACGGTGACCGGTTTCGACGACTCCGCGGAGACGATGTCGCTGGTCGCGTTCACCGTCGTCGCCACCATCACGCTGCTGCTGTGCGTGATGACCGGCCCCGACCGCGACGACCTCGACGAGTTCTACACCGGCTACAGCTCCCTCTCCCCGATGCGCAACGGCCTCGCCATCGCGGGCGACTACATCTCCGCGGCGTCCGTGCTGGGCACCTGCGGGGTGATCGCGCTCTACGGCCACGACGGCATCGTGCTGGCGCTCAGCACGGCGCTGTCGCTGATGCTGCTGATGTTCCTGCTGGCGGAACCCCTGCGCAACGCGGGCCGTTTCACGATGGGCGACGCCTTCGCGCGCCGGATGCCGGGGCGGTGCGTGCGGGTCACCGCGTGCATGGTGACGCTGGCCGCGCTGCTGCCGCTGATGCTGGTGCAGCTCGCGGGCACCGGACAGCTGATGGCGTTCCTGCTCGGGCTCTCCGGCTCAGGGGTGGAGACGGGCTGCATCGTCGGGCTGGGCACCCTGATGATCAGTTACGCCGCGATCGGGGGGATGAAGGGCACCGCGCTCATCCAGATCCTGAAGATCGTGATGCTGCTCGGGTCGGGCGCGGTGGTCGCCGTGCTCGTGCTGGGCAAGTTCGACTGGGACCCGGTGGCGCTGTTCGACGCGGCGGCCGAGCGCAGCGGCGCCGGCACCGCGTTCCTCGGGTCGGGACTCCAGTTCCAGGGCGGGCCCTTCCCCCGGCTCGACATGATCACCGCCGAGCTGTGCGTGGTGCTGGGCGGCGGCTGCCTGCCGCACGTGACCATGCGCATGTACACCGCGTCCAGCGCCCGTCAGGTACGCCGGTCGATGTCCTGGGCGGTGTCCGGCGTCACCCTGTTCGTGCTGATCGTCACCGTCGTCGGGATGGGCGCGACCGCGCTGATCGGCCGCGAGGCCATCACACGGGCGGATCCGCAGGGCAACTCGGCCTATCTGCTCGGCTCGCAGGCGGCGTTCGGGCCGCAGGTGACGACCGGGGAGACGTTCCTGTTCACGGCGGTCACCACGGCCGTGTTCCTGACCGTGCTCGCCTCCGTCGCCGGGATGATCCTGGCCTGCGCCAACTCCCTGGCCCACGACGTCTTCGCCGCCCGCGTCCAGGAGCTGTCCGCCCGCCGCGAGATGACGCTGGCCCGCCTGTCCGCCGTGGCGGTCGGCATCCCGACGATCCTGCTGGCCACCCTGGTGCAGCACCGCAGCCTGCACCCCCTGATAACCCTGTCCTTCTCCCTGGGGGCCTCCGCCATCGCACCCGCCCTGGTCTACGGCCTGTTCTGGCGCCGCTACACCCGCACCGGCCTGCTGAGCACCCTCATCGGCGGCACCCTGGCCGTCCTGGTCCTGATGCCCGGCACCAACCTGGTCTCCGGCTCACCGGTCGCCGCCTTCCCCGAGGCGGACTTCACCTACTTCCCCTTCACCACACCCGGCCTGCTCTCCGTCCCCCTGGGCTTCGCGTTCGGCTGGCTGGGCACGATGGCGTCCGGCCGGCGCAAGGCGGAGGAGCAACGACGGCAGTACGAGGCCGTGGAGGGGTGGATCCTGGCGGGGGCGGTACGCCGCAGGAGGTGACGCGCGCGGAAGGCGGACCGGGCCTTCCACCCACGGTCCCGGGGCGGGCCCCGGCCTCACTCCGCCGGCGCCCGCCCACCCGTGAGCGCGGCGAGGCTGTTGCGTACGTAGTCCATGTGCGCCTGTACGTCGTCCCAGCGCTGCCCGTGCTCGCGCAGCACCCGTTCCGTCTCGCGGGCGATGCCGTCCGCCCGCGCCCTCGCCTCCGCGAGCACCTCGTCGGCCATCACCCGCGCCCGCTCCTGCTCGCGCCCGAGGGCCTGCTCGGCGTCGGCGAAGTCCCGCTCCGCCTCGGCGAGCGCTGCCTCCGCGCGCGCCGCCCGGTCGGCGTGCCGCGCGTCCACGGCCGCGGCGCCCTCCTGGGCCTCGCGTTCCACCGCGGCCCAGCGCCCGGCGTGGTCCTTCTCCTGCTCGGCCAGCCTCGCGGCGGTGCGCTCACGGACCTCGCGCAACGCGGCAAGCGCCTCCGTGCGCCCCTCCTTCACCTCACGCCGGGCGTCGACGCGGATCTCGTCCGCCTCCGCGCGCGCCGCGAGCAGCCGCTGCCGGGCGCGTTCCTCCACCTCCGCCACCAGCGTGTCCGCCTCTTCCTGCGCCGTCCGGCGCAGGCTGTCGGCGTACGCCTCGGCCTGCGCGATCTGCTCGTGCGCCTCGCGCCGCGCCCGCTCCCGCAGCGCCGCGGCCTCGTCCCGCGCCATCTCGAACAGGCGCCGCGCGCCCTCGCCCAGCGACTCGTACGTCTGCGGCGGCAGCTCCGCCAGCGTCTCGCGCAGTTCCTCGGCCTCCTCCTCCATCTCCCGGGCGAGGACGGTGAGACGGGCGGCGCGCTCCCAGGCGGCGTCACGATCGTCGGACAAGGCGGCGATGTACGCATCGACCTCTTCGGGGCGGTAACCGCGCCCCCGTACTGTCACGAAGCCATGCGACACGGATGCGCTGCTCATTCCGGAACCCCTCGAGCGATGTCGATTTAGCGCATATCTTGATGTATCGGACAGAAATGGTCATTATCCGACACTCCGCGCCGGGTGCACCTCGTACACCATCCGGAAAACAGCAAAGGCCGGACCCGGTCACCCGACCAGGTCCGGCCCTCCCCTGAGCGACTAGCGCGACGTACGCGTCACAGCAGCCCGTCCCACATCTGCTCCAGCAGCACCGACCACCAGCTCTCCGGCGAACCCAGCGCCGCCGGATCGATCGCGGCCAGCTGAGCCTGGAAGTCGACGGTCCAGCGGCCCGCCTGCTCCTGGTTCAGCCCGAACCGCAGGCGCCACATCCGGCCGAGCAGCGCCAGACAGCGCACGAACTCCGGCAGCCCGGTGTTCACGAACTGCGGCGGCACCGGCGCACCGCCCGGCCCGGCCTCCACCGGCACGGCCACGATGTTCGCCGTGCCGTACTGCACACAGATCGCCTTGCCGAAGTCACTGCCCATGACGAGGTACGAGCCCGCGTCCGCCGCCGGCTGCACCCCGCGCTCCTGCGCCAGCTCGGCCAGCGTCGGAACCGGCCGGCCCGGCTGGGCCTGCGCCCAGAAGAACGGCCCCATGTCCAGCGGCAGCCCCGCCGCCACCAGCGTGTGCGCCACGACCGGCGGCACACCCTGCCGGGACACCGCGGCCTGCTCGAAGCGGAACACACCCGGCCCGAACGCGCCCGCCAGCTCCTGCGCCACACCCTCCGGCGGAAGCGGCGGCGCCGGCGGCACCGGCATCAGCGGCGCACGCACCGGCGCCGGGCGCGCGGGCCCGTCCGCCACCTGATGCAACTCGCCCTGATGCGCCAGCAGTTGCTGCATCCCCTGCTGCCGGCTCGCGTGATCCGTGCCGTACGGGGCGATGCTCGTGATCCGCGCCTGCGGCCACTGCTCGCGGATCATCCGCGCACAGTACGCACCCGGCAGCTCGCACGACTCCAACTCGGTGTGCAGCTCCAGCACCTGGTCCGGCGGTACGTTCATCGCCCGCAGCTCATGGAAGATCTGCCACTCCGGGTGCGGCGTACCCGGCGCCGAACGCCGGATCAGCTGCTGCTCCGAACCGTCGTGCGCGCGGTAGCGCAGGACGGCCTGATAGCCCGGCCCGACCGTCGGCTGACCCTGCTGCGGATAGCCGTACGCCGGCGGCGGCCCGGGAACCGGCTGCCCGGGCATGGGCCCGCCGGGATGCGCGGGAACGGAAGGCGGCGGCATCGCACCCGGCCCCGGAGGCATCGGATGCGCGGCACCCGGAGGCATGCCCGGAGCACCCGGGGCCTGCGGGGGCGGAGGCGTGCCCGGGCCACCGACGGCGGGACCGGCCAGCATCGTCTCCGCGTGGTGCACCGCACCCTGCGCGCCCCCGGCCGAACCCTGCGCGCCAGGAGCGCCCGGCGGCTGCGGAGCACCCGGAACACCTGGAACGCCCGGCGGCCGCGGAGCACCCGGGGCATGGGGGGCATGCGGGGCACCCGGAACACCCGGCGGCTGCGGCGCGCCGGGAGGCCCCGCCGCGCCCCGGCCCGGCCCCGACTGCCCGGGGTCGGCCAGCATCGTCGCGGCGTGGTGGACACCACCCGGCGGCGTACCGCCGGGCGCACCCGGGGCTCCCGGCGGGCCCGGAGGGTTCGCCGGGCCGGGCGGCGTCGGGGCACCCGGCGCCTGCGGCGCACCCGGACCGGCCGCAGGTCCCCCAGGACCGTCGGGCCCGAGCGCCGACACAAGCTGGGTGGGCACGTACCCACCCGCCGGCGTACCCGGCGTACCGGGCGGTGGAGGCGTACTCCCCTGACGTGCTCCCGGCACACCCGGAGCACCCGGCGGCGGAGGCGGCGTCGCGCCCCCGCCCCGCGGCCGGCGCGGCGGGGGCGCCGCCTTGCTCGTCGCGGCGTCGGCGATGTCCCCGGCGTTCGCAGCGAGCGGCTGCCCCGGAGCCCCGTGCGGGGGCGTCGCCGAACCCGGCACCGGCGCACCGTGCGGAGGCGTACCGGGCGCCGCCGGAGGCGTCGGCGTACCCGGCGCCGCCGCGCCACCCACCCCCTGCGGGTACCCGTACGTCTGAGCCGGCGGCGCCTGCGCGGGCACACCCGCCCCCCGCGAACCACCCTCATCGACCACCGGCGCGATCGCCGTGGGCGGAAGCTGACTTCCCCCCGCCAGCAACGCCGTCTGCGCCTCCGGAGGAGTCACCCGCGACTCCTCCTCACCGCCCTCACCCAACGGCGGCGCGAACACCGTCGCGGGCAGCGGCACCGAACGGTCCTCACCCACGTCCGCGTTGGTGTCCGTCCCGGCCCACGGAGTCGCCCCCGCGGGCGCCGCCGGCGCACCGGACCCACCGTGCGCCCCCGAACCCGTCCCGGACTCCGGCGACGGCGCGCTCTCCTCAGCGCCGGCGGCCGCGGGCCAGGCCGCACCGCTCCCGCCGTCGGCGCCCGGCCGGCCCGCACCGGAGTCACCCCCGGCAGCGGCAGCCCCACCACGCCGGTCCGGAATGCCCAGCTTGTCGGCCGCCTCCTGCAACCACTCCGGCGGACTCAGCAAGAACGACGTCTGGTTCAGATCCACCCGCGCCGCGGGCGCGGCCACCGGCTCGGAAACCCCCTGAGGGCGGCCGTACTCCTCCTCGTACCGCCGGACGACCTCGCCCACCGGCAGCGACGGCCACAATGTGGCCTCCCCGCTGTCCCGCGCGATCACCAGCCGCTGCGTGCCCCCGTCCGAACGCGGGCCGTCCGGGCGGTCCTCCGCCCACACCACGAACCCGAGCTCGAACTCCCGCACCCGCACCTCACGATGCTGATACGCCGGCACATCCCCGTTGATCCACTCCTCGGCGCGCTCCTGCGCCTGCGCGAAGGTCACCATCGTCGACTCACTCCCCCAAGGACACCGAGGACGAGACGTCGACCGCCCGCGCGAAACCGCCGTCCACCATCAGATTCGCCACCGTGTCCAACTCCGGCGGAGACCCGGCCAACCGCGACAGGAAGACATCGAAATCCTCCCCGCACGGCAACAACAACCGCTCCACCCGCTCCGCGGGCGGCACCGAAGGATCCGTGTCCCGCGCGTCGTCGTACGCGCAGAACCACACCGAACCGATCCGCTCGCCCTTCACCTTCACGGCCAGCAGACCGCCCTGCACGAACCCGACACCCAGGAAGTCCTTGGTGAGATGGTCACGCAGACACTTGTTCACGTACACCAGGTCGTTGACCGCCGCCTCGTCCCGCACCGTGAAGAACGGCTGGTCGACCAGCAACCCCAACTCCGCGTCCAGCGCCGTCCCGACGGGCGCACAGCCACCCGCCGCCTTCAGGAACGAACGGTACGCACCCGGCAACCGGTACCCGAGATCCTCCTCGACCCCCAGCACCTGCGACTCCGTCACCGCCAGCCCCTGCTTCGGCAACCCGAAATGCGCCGGGCGCGTCTCCTGCAACGGCCGCGTACCCCGCTTCGTCTGCTCCACCACCGCCGTCGCGATCCCGCCGTGATGCCGCAGCAAGGCCTTCACCTCGACCGGCACCAACTCCAGCCGCCGCGTACCCACCACGTGATGCCACGTCCACCCGTGCGGGGTCGCCACCGGCGCCACCGTGTCCCACAGGTCGTGCCCGGACGCCGACAGCGCCGCGTTCGCCGACACGTAGTCCGTCAGCCGCAGCTCGTCCACCCCGAAACCGGCCGGCGGATCCGCGATCTCCGCCGCCGCACGCGCGTAGGGCGAGAAGTCGGGATAGCCGTGCTCGTCCACCCGTACCCCTCCCGGGTGACGGGCCGCCCGGACCGGATCCGGGAAATGCACGACCTGCCCGGCGTAGGCCGCGTTCGGCGGCGCGGCTTGTCCCCCGGCCTGGCGGCCGGGAGGCGCCCCCAGCCCGAGCCGACCTGTCGTCATGGCGGTTGCCCCCTGCGGCACTCTGGTACGACCCATAGCAGACCCTCTGAACTCTTCGGCCCGCTACGCCCCGTATCGACTGTCTCCAACGCGTTGCCCGCGCATAGTGGTGCCGACAGCCTATGCCGTACGACGAAACCGGTCACCGGCGCACGTCACAGCACCGGAAACGCTCACTCCGCCCACGGTGACCAGCCGTCACCCCACCGTGACGACCCGCCCCGTCCCGGGCGTGTCGCGGCGCCCCAGCTTCCGCACAGGCCACGGCATTTGGCACTCTGTGTCCGCCGGGGGGATGCACGGGAGGGGAAATACGATCATGAACGCTACGCAAACGGGACCACACGCCGGCACATCCGGCGACCCCCGCATCGGCTGGAGCGCCACCGACACCCGCCCCGCGCCCGCCCTCCGCCACCGCCGCGACGGAATACTCCCGACCGTCGCCGCCGCCCTCTCCGTCCGCGGCGCCACCCTCACCGGCACCGCCGCCCGCGGCGACCAGCCCCCACCCCTGCACCCCCTCGTACAGGACTTCCTCGACACCCTCACCAGCGCCCAACGCGACCGCTTCACCGGCCGCTGCGCCGAAGCCATCCTCATCTCCCGGCACATCACCGCCGCCGACGCCGCCCGCAGCAAACGCGCCGCCCGAAAACCCATGACCAACGGCGAAGCCCGCAAAGCCCTCAAGCAGGCCAAGCTCACCGCCCGCCACATCCGCGAGGACGGCGACCCCCTGCACGGCAGCTTCGCCGCCCCGTGCCGCGCCTGCACCGCCCTCACCGCCCACTTCGGCGTCCGCGTCGTCGACCCCACGACGGACGACTGACGAACCACCGGCCGACCGCCGCACGGACTGCACACCGACAGACGGCCCCCCGCCGAGAAGACCGACCAGCCGGGCGTTCCCCTCACTTCACGAGCCACCACACGCACCACTGGCACCACACGCACCACAGCACACACGCCGCACAACGAACGAAGGGCCGATGCACACCGACCGCACCTCGACCACCCGCTTCGCCGTACCCGTCGACGCCGCCCTGCGCGCCGCCGGCTGGCAACCCGGACGCTGGGACATCAAACAAGCCGAGATCTGGGCCGACACCCTCCGCGAACACACCTCACCAGCCGGCCACCGGCACGCCGTCTTCCCCGCCGCGGTCGAGGCCTGGGCCGAATTCGGCGGCCTGCACATCGCCCCCACCGGCCCCGGACGCCAGATCGCGCCCGCCCACCTCCACCTGGACCCGCTGCACGGCCTCCACATGGCCCGCACCCTCGGCGACCTCGGCCGCGCCCTCGACACCGAAGTCAGCCCCCTCGGCGCCGAACCCGACACCCAGTCCCTGCTCGCCATCGACACCGAAGGCCGCGTCTACGCCCTCGACCACACCGGCGACTGGTACCTCGGCCCCGACATCGACACAGCACTCACCGGCCTCGCCTCCGGCGCGGAACCAGTACGCCTGACAGCCGCCTGACAGCCGCCCGGCACCCCGGCCCCCACACCCGGCCTACGACGCCGGAATCACCGCAGACACCCGGAAACCTCCCGCGTCCGTCGGCCCGGACACGAACACCCCACCGAGGCCGACGACCCGCTCCCTCATCCCCACCAGCCCATTACCCCCCGAAGGCAACCGGGCCGAGGACGCCGACGACACCTCCGGCGGCGGGCCGTTCTCCACCTGCATCGCGATCTCCGACACCCGGTGCGCCAACCGCACATGCGTCTTCGCCCCCGCCGCATGCTTGTGCACGTTCGTCAGCGCCTCCTGCACCACCCGGAACGCCGTCTGCTCCACCGCCCGCGCATACCCCCGCGACTCCCCCTCCACCGACAGCTCCACCACCATCCCCGCGGCGGCAGACTGCCCGATCAACTCGTCCAGCCCGGACAGACCGGGCCCCTCCCCCACCACACCCTCGCCGTCCGCACCCGCACGCGAAGCCGCCGCCGCAGCCGCCGCAGCCACCCCCACCGCCACCAACGGCACCGACGCCCGCTCACGCCGCCCCGCACCACCCTCACCGCTGCGCAACACCCCGAGCATCTCCCGCAACTCGGTCAGCGCCTGCCGCCCCATATCACCGACCAGCGCCGCGTTCTTCACGGCCTTCTCCGGATCCTTCCGCGCCACAGCCTGCAACGCGGCAGCGTGCACCACCATCAGACTCACCCGATGCGCGACCACGTCGTGCATCTCCCGCGCGATCCGCGTCCGCTCCTCGTTCCGCGCCCACTCGGCCCGCTCCTCCGCCCGCTCCGCGAGCAACTGCAGCTCCCGCTCCAAACTGTCCGCGCGCTCCCGAAGGCTCTCCATCAGCCGGCGCCGCGCACCCACATACAGACCCAGCAGCAACGGCGGCGCGGTCACACCCAGCGACGCCGTGATCGAAACGAAGGGCACGACCCACTCGCCGATCCCCACATCCCCCCGCGCCATGTCCTGCTGCGCCCGGACGAACGTCACCACCAGCGTGCCCACGAGCGACATCCCCGCCAGCGCCGTGATGATCCGGCGCGGCAGCTCCGACGCGGCAAGCGTGTACAGGCCGACGATCGTCAGCAGAAAGCCCATCTGGGCCGGCGAGATCGCGATCGACACCAGCACGACGGCTATCGGCCACATCCGGCGCAGCAGCAGCGTCGAACCGGCCAGCACACCGAAGACGACACCCGCCGCGACCGGAAGCCCCGCGTCCCGCGCGAACGGCACGCCCTCGGCGCCGCACTCGACCGCGGACAGCAGCGCCAGCGTCCCGTCCAGTACGGCGCTACGCCACCTCGCCCACCACCAGGGGCCGGTCAGGCCCTCGGCGCGCTCTTCCCCCGTCGTGGTCATGCCCTCCAGCCTACGGGCGGTGGCCTTCGCTTTTCCGGCGAGTTTCGAGGACTTGGCCACACCACACTCCGTAGCCGAACAGCGACGAAACAGCCCGGAATCCCTCGAACTGCTGAACCACGAACGCTCGCCCCCGGAACGGATCATTCCGGCCGGACGGTATGCACATGGCACATTCACCTGGCAGGTACGCGGACTTCGAGACACTACGGGAACGGGCGGTCACACTCCGACGCAGCGGCTACAGCCTCCGGCAGATCCGCAACGAACTGAAGATCTTCAACAACGACATCCTGAACCGGCTGGTGAAGGGCGAACCTGCACCGGCCTGGACGAAGCGACCTAACGCGAAGGACGACCTGCGCGAGAAGGCACGGGGGCTGCGACTCCAGGGCTGGACGTACGACCAGATCCAGGTGGAATTGGGATGTTCGAAGAGCTCGATCTCACTGTGGGTACGAGATCTGCCGAAGCCGGATCGGCCGAGGCGAACCAGCGCAGAAGCCTCGGCCATCGCGAAGCACGGCTGGGAAGCCAAGCTGCGTCTACGCGAAGAGGAACGTCAGCGCACCAGGCATCAGGCAATGACGGAGATCGATCAGCTGACCGAACGCGAACTTTTCCTGATCGGCGTCGGCCTGTACTGGGCCGAGGGCTCCAAGAGCAAGCCCTACAACCGACGAGAGCGCATCACCTTCGTGAACAGCGATCCGAACATGATCAGGGTCTTCATGGCCTGGCTGAACTTGCTTCGCGTGGACCCCGGAAAGGTCAAGTTCGCGGTGCAGATCCATGAGACCGCCGATGTGACAACCGCGGAGAAGTTCTGGGCGGACCTCGTCGGCATCGAACCCACCGAACTGCTGAAGACGACACTCAAGAAGCACAACCCCAGCACCAACCGCAAGAACACCGAGGGCGGCTACCACGGATGCCTCCGAGTGGACGTCAGGGATGGAGCTGACTTGTACCGTCGCGTCGAAGGCTGGTGGTACGGCATAGTAGGGGCTGCCACCGCACCCGATCTACGAAATCGGACATAGCGGTAATCCCGGGTCGTCTAAGGGCAAGACGTCAGATTTTGGTTCTGATCATGGGGGTTCGAGTCCTCCCCCGGGAGCACATGCCCCGTTCGGATCCTCCCCCGCCCCCTTCCGGGCACGGACCCGCTCTCGTCTCCCCCCACCCCCACCCCGGTATCCTGCGGTTGTCCACACCCCCTCCACAGCCGAAGGGCATCCCGTGAGCGCCATTCGCCCGGCAGCCGTCGTCGTACTCGCAGCGGGTGAGGGCACCCGTATGAAGTCGGCCACACCGAAGGTCCTGCATGAGATCTGCGGCCGTTCCCTGGTGGGGCATGTCCTCGCCGCCGCCGGTGAGTTGAAGCCCGAGAACCTCGTCGTGGTCGTCGGGCACGCCCGGGAGAAGGTCACCGCCCATCTCGCCGACGTCGCCCCGGACGTGCGCACCGCGGTCCAGGCGCAGCAGAACGGCACGGGTCATGCCGTCCGTATGGGGCTGGAGGAGCTGGGTGGCGGTCTCGCCGGGACGGTCGTGGTGGTGTGTGGTGACACCCCGCTGCTGACCGGTGAGACGCTGAAGAGCCTGGCTCGTACGCACTCCGAGGACGGCAACGCGGTCACGGTGCTGACGGCGGAGGTGCCGGATGCCACGGGGTACGGGCGGATCGTCCGGGACCCGGCGTCGGGTGCGGTGACGGCGATCGTGGAGCACAAGGATGCTTCTGCCGAGCAGCGGGTGATCCGGGAGATCAATTCGGGTGTGTTCGCGTTCGACGGGCGGTTGCTGGCGGAGGCGCTGGGGCAGGTGCGGACGAACAACAGTCAGGGCGAGGAGTATCTGACGGACGTTCTCGGCATCCTGCGGGAGGCGGGGCATCGTGTCGGTGCCTCGGTTGCGGGTGATCACCGTGAGATCGCGGGGATCAACAATCGTGTGCAGCTCGCGGAGGCTCGCCGGATTCTGAACGACCGGTTGCTGTCCGCCGCGATGCTGGACGGTGTGACGGTTGTCGATCCGGGGTCGACGTGGGTCGATGTGGCGGTGACGTTCGAGCAGGACGCCGTGGTGTATCCGAACACGCTGCTGGAGGGTTCGACGCATGTGGGCGCGGGTGCGGAGGTCGGTCCGAACAGCCGGCTGAGGGACACCCGGGTCGGTGCGGGTGCGCGGGTCGACAACACGGTGTCGGAGGGGGCGGTGGTCGGCCCGGAGGCGTCGGTGGGGCCGTACGCGTATTTGCGTCCGGGGACGCGTCTCGGGAAGAAGGGCAAGATCGGGACGTACGTGGAGACGAAGAACGCGGCGATCGGTGAGGGTACGAAGGTGCCGCATCTGTCGTATGTGGGGGACGCGACGATCGGTGAGTTCTCGAACATCGGTGCGGCGAGTGTGTTTGTGAACTACGACGGTGAGGAGAAGCACCACACCACTGTCGGGTCGCACTGCAAGACGGGGTCGGACAACATGTTTGTGGCTCCTGTCACGGTCGGGGACGGTGCTTACACCGCCGCCGGGTCCGTGATCACGAAGGATGTGCCGCCCGGTTCGCTGGCCGTGGCCCGTGGTCAGCAGCGCAATATCGAGGGTTGGGTGGCTCGTAAGCGTCCGGGGAGTGCGGCGGCGAAGGCGGCCGAGGCGGCGTCCCGGAAGCCGGGCGGCGAGGGCTGACCGGAAACAGGTGCGTCTGGGACGGCGTACCGTGATAAGTGCACACCCGCACCCCACCAGCTGAGACGACGCTTTTCGTCCAGTTGAGACGTCGTGTCGACATCCAGCTGAGACACCTCTGAGGAGACAGTGCTGTGACCGGGATCAAGACGACCGGCGAGAAGAAGATGATGTTCTTCTCCGGCCGCGCCCACCCCGAGCTTGCCGAGGAGGTCGCCCACCAGCTGGGTGTCGGGGTTGTCCCGACCAAGGCCTTCGACTTCGCCAACGGCGAGATCTATGTGCGTTATCAGGAGTCGGCTCGTGGGGCCGACTGCTTTCTGATCCAGAGCCACACGGCTCCGATCAACAAGTGGATCATGGAGCAGTTGATCATGATCGACGCTCTGAAGCGGGCGTCGGCGCGCTCCATTACGGTCATTGTGCCGTTCTACGGTTACGCGCGGCAGGACAAGAAGCACCGGGGTCGTGAACCGATTTCGGCGCGTCTTATCGCGGACATGATGAAGACGGCCGGTGCGGACCGGATTCTGACCGTGGATCTGCACACGGACCAGATCCAGGGTTTCTTCGACGGTCCGGTGGACCATCTGTTCGCGCTGCCGCTGCTGGCGGACTACGTGGGCAAGAAGGTGGACCGCGAGAAGCTGACGGTGGTGTCGCCGGACGCGGGCCGGGTGCGGGTCGCGGACCGGTGGTGCGACCGGCTCGGTGCGCCGCTGGCGATCGTGCACAAGCGGCGGGACAAGGACGTCGCGAACCAGGTGACGGTCCACGAGGTCGTGGGTGAGGTCAAGGGCCGGGTGTGTGTCCTGGTCGACGACATGATCGACACGGGTGGGACGATCTGTGCCGCTGCCGACGCGCTGTTCGCGCACGGTGCGGAGGACGTCATCGTGACGGCGACGCACGGTGTGCTGTCGGGTCCGGCGGCGGACCGTCTGAAGAACTCGCGGGTGAGCGAGTTCGTGTTCACCAACACGCTGCCGACGCCGGGTGAGCTGGCGCGGGACATGGACAAGATCTCGGTGCTGTCGATCGCCCCGACGATCGCGCGCGCGGTGCGAGAGGTGTTCGAGGACGGTTCGGTGACGAGCCTGTTCGACGAGCAGTGAGCCGTTAGGGCGGATCGCCCGGTTCACGGTTGATCGATTTTTCTGCGGCCTCCCCGCCGGGTATTCTGTTGCAGTTGCTCGGCGAGGGAGGCCGTGGTCCGTCTGCTGACGGGACACGGCGGTCCGTTATCGACGCGCTCTTCGTAGCAGGCCGTTCGTGGCCGGGTGACCACGTCCGTTCCCAGTTCTACGAGGAGTGATCGTCATGTCCGAGGTGAAGCTCGCCGCCGAGACCCGCAAGGAGTTCGGCAAGGGTGCCGCACGCCGCATCCGCCGCGACAACAAGGTTCCGGGTGTGCTGTACGGCCACGGTTCCGACCCGCTGCACCTGACCTTCCCGGGTCACGACCTGCTGCTGGCGCTGCGTACGCCGAACGTCCTGATCTCCCTGGACATCGACGGCAAGTCCAACGAGCTGGCGATCCCGAAGTCCGTGCAGCGTGACCCGCTGAAGGGTTTCCTGGAGCACGTCGACCTGCTGCTGGTCAAGCGGGGCGAGAAGGTCACCGTCGAGGTTCCGGTCGTCGCCGAGGGCGAGCTGGCGCCGGGCGGCAACCTGCTGGAGCACGTGCTGAACGCGCTGCCGGTCGAGGCCGAGGCCACCCACATCCCGGAGAACTTCACCGTCTCCGTGGAGGGTCTGGAGGCCGGTGCCTCGATCCAGGCCAAGGACGTCAAGCTGCCCAGCGGCGTGACCCTGGCCGTCGAGGAGGACACCGTCGTCCTGCAGGTGCTGGCCGCGCAGGCCGAGGAGGCTCCGGAGGGCGGGGAGGCCGCTGAGGGCGAGGCCGGCGAAGAGGCCGCCGCCGAGGCCTGATCCTCACCTTTTTCGTTTCGTCAGCCGCTGTTCCCTGTGGGGGCAGCGGCTGGCGCGTATCAAGGAGACATGGACGTGACGACCGACGCGGGCGCTCCCTGGCTGATCGTGGGGCTGGGCAATCCTGGGCCCGAGTACGCGATGAACCGGCACAACGTGGGTTTCATGGTGGCGGATCTGCTCGCGGAGCGGATCGGGGGCAGGTTCAAGCGGGCGGGCAAGGCGCAGGCGCAGGTGGTCGAGGGCCGGATCGGTCCGCCGGGGCCGGCGAGCCGTCGGGTGGTGCTGGCGAAGCCGATGTCGTACATGAACCTGTCCGGTGGCCCGGTGAACGCGCTGCGCGACTTCTACAAGGTGCCGGTCGCCCAGATCGTCGCGATCCATGACGAGCTGGACATCGACTACGGCACGATGCGCCTGAAGCTCGGAGGTGGGGACAACGGGCACAACGGGCTCAAGTCGATGACGAAGGCGATGGGGCCGGACTATCACCGGGTGCGGTTCGGGATCGGGCGGCCGCCGGGGCGTATGCAGGTGGCGGATTTCGTGCTCAAGGACTTCTCGTCGAGTGAGCGCAAGGAGCTGGACTACTTCGTGGACCGGGCGGCGGACTCGGTGGAGTGTCTGGTGAGTGAGGGCCTGGAGCGGGCGCAGAGTTCGTACAACTCCTGACTTGTCCCCCGCCTCGGTTGACTCGCCGTGCAGGCATGGCCAAGGATCGCGGCCATGCCTTCTGCCGTCGTCTCCAGTCAGGGCGCGTTCGTCGCGCTGCGGTTCGGGCGGCTCGCGGCGATGGGTGTCGTCGCGGCGCTGATACTGATCGCGGGGGTGTGGGCGTCCTGGAGCAGCGCCCAGTACGTGATGCTCACCAAGGGGCGGGAGAGCGGGACGATCAAGGTGACGGGCTGCGGCGGCGACACCTGTTCCGGCCCGTACACGCCGATCTCCGCGGGGTCGCAGGCCCGCGACCGGGTCGTCATCGAGAAGACCGCCGCCGTGCGGGACGGGCAGACGTACACCGTGGTCTTGAAGCCCGGCGGCAGTGAGGTCGTGCGGTCCGGGCCCGCCGGGGTGCTGTATTCCTGGGTGCCGCTGGGGGGCGCGTTGCTGCTCGGCTCGGTCGTGGTCGCGGGTGGGCTGGGGCGGATGCGGGCGGCCTGGGCGATGGCGGGTGCGGGACTGGCACTGATCACCGCGGCGTTCGCCGTCGTGTAGGACGCGCGGACTCGGCCGGCGTGCGGGGCGGCGTACTCGCCCGTCGCGCGGAGCCGCATACTCGCCCGTCGCGCTGGGCAGCGGACACCGCCTTCAGGCGGGCCCGCGTGCCGGCCCGTCGTGCCGGGCCGCGAATTCGCCCGGCGTGCGGCAGCGCCGACTCCGCCGTCATTCCGGGCCGCGAGTCGACGTTCGTGTGGGACCGCGCACGAGCCCGTCGTTCCCGGCCGCGGATTCGACCTCCGTACGGGGACCGGGCACCAGCCCGTCGCCCCCGGCCGCGGACTCGACCGTCGTTCTGGTCCGCGGACGCGGGTGTGCCCCCGGGCTCGGGTGGAGCGCGGGGGCACACCTGGGTGCGCGTTCTCAGCCGGTGTTGCGCAGGCCCGCTGCCACGCCGTTGACGGTCAGGAGCAGGGCCCGCGCGAGCAGCGGGTCGGGCTCGGCGCCCGAGGCCGCGGCGTCGCGCTGACGCTTGAGGAGGGCGACCTGGAGGTAGGAGATCGGGTCCAGGTAGGCGTCGCGGATGGTGAAGGTCTGCTTCAGCACCGGCTGGGCGTCGAGGAGTTCGTCCTCGCCGGTGATCCGGAGGATCTCGCGCACGGTCAGGTCGTGCTCGGCGCGGATGGTGTCGAAGACGTGCTTCAGCTCGTCCGGGACGAGGGTGTCGACGTAGTGGCCGGCGATCCGCAGGTCGGTCTTGGCCAGCGTCATCTCGACGTTGGAGACGAAGTTGCGGAAGAAGTGCCACTGTCCGTACATCTCGTCGAGCACGGTGTCCAGGCCCGCCTCGCGCAGCGCCTTCAGGCCGGAGCCGACGCCGAACCAGCCGGGGACGATCTGCCGGGACTGGGTCCAGCCGAACACCCACGGGATGGCCCGCAGGCCGTCGAGCGAGACGCCGGAGCCGGGGCGGCGGGAGGGCCGGGAGCCCAGGTGGAGGTCGGCCAGCTGGTCCACGGGGGTGGAGGCGAGGAAGTACGTCGGCAGGTCCGGGTCCTCCACGAGCCCGCGGTACGCGGCGTGCGCGGCGTCGCTGACCACGTCCATGGCGGCGTCCCAGCGGGCGAGGGCCTCGACGGACTGACGGGGCGCGGTGTGCAGGGCGGAGGCCTGGAGGGTCGCGGCGACCGTCAGTTCCAGGTTCTCCCGGGCCAGGGACGGGATCAGGTACTTGTCGGAGATGACCTCGCCCTGCTCGGTCACCTTGATCTCGCCCTCCAGGGTGCCCCAGGGCTGGGCGAGGATCGCGTCGTGGGTGGGGCCGCCGCCGCGGCCGACGGTGCCGCCGCGGCCGTGGAAGAGCCGCAGCCGTACGCCGTAGCGGTGGGCGACGTCGCGCAGTCGCCGCTGGGCGCGGTGGATCTCCCACTGGGAGGTGGTGATGCCGCCGAACTTCGAGGAGTCGGAGTAGCCGAGCATGACCTCCTGGACGTCGCCGCGCAGGGCGACCAGGCGCCGGTAGGAGGGGTCGGCGAGCATGTCCTCCAGGATGGAGTCGGCGGCCTTGAGCTCGTCGGTGGTCTCCAGCAGCGGCACGATGCCGATCTTGGCCCAGCCGGCGTGCAGGTCGACGAGGCCCGCCTCGCGGGCGAGGACGGCGGCGGCGAAGACGTCGTCGGCGCCCTGGCACATGGAGATGATGTACGACTCGATGACCTCGGGCCCGAAGACCTGCAGCGCCCGCTTGACCGTGCCGAAGACGCCGAGGGTCTTGGCGCCGGCCGCGTCGACGGGTGCGGGGGTGGGGGCGAGCGGGCGGCGCGAGCGGAGTTCCTTGGCGAGGAGCTTCGTGCGGTAGTCGCGCGGCATGTCGGCGTAGCGCCAGGACTCCTCGCCGAGCCGGTCGAAGAGCTGGCCGAGTGCGTGGTGGTGGGCGTCCGCGTGTTCGCGTACGTCCATGGTGGCGAGCTGGAGGCCGAAGGCGGACAGCGTGCGGATGGTGCGGTCCAGGCGGCCGTCGGCGAACAGGCCGCCGCGGTGGGCGCGCAGGGAGGCCTGGATCAGCTTGAGGTCGTCGAGGAGCTCGCTGGTGCCGAGGTAGTCGCGGCCGGCCTCGTGGGGGGTGCCCTTGGCGAGGCGCTGCTTGGTGTTCTCCAGCTTCTGCCGGATGCAGGTGGCCTTGAGGCGGTAGGGCTCCTCGGCGTTGAGGCGCTTGTAGCGGGGGCTGATCTCGGGCAGCCGCTCCAGGTCGGCCTGGAGGGATTCCAGCAGTTCCTCGGTGGCGCCGGTGTAGCGGATGGAGTTCGACAGGAAGCCGCGGAGCTCGTCGATCATCTCCAGGGCGTCGTTGATGCCGTGCTCGTGCTGGAGGATCAGCACCTCCCAGGTGACCTCGGGGGTCACGTTGGGGTTGCCGTCGCGGTCGCCGCCGATCCAGGTGCCGAAGGTGACGGGGCGGGTGTCGTCGGGCAGCTTGACGCCGACGCGCTCCAGTTCCGCCGTCAGGTCCTCCAGGACGTCGCCGACGGCTCCCGCGTGCAGCTCGTCGAGGTAGTAGATGGCGTTGCGGGCCTCGTCGGCCGGTTCGGGTCGTACGACGCGCAGCTCGTCGGTCTGCCAGACGAGGTCGATGTTCTCGGCGAGCCGGGTGTCCTGGCGGCGCCGGTCGGAGTCGATGACCGGGGTCTCCAAAAGCTTGGCGATGCGCCGGAGCTTGTTGAGAACGGAACGGCGGGCGGCTTCCGTGGGGTGCGCCGTGAACACGGGACGAACATTGAGATGGCGGACCGTCTCCCTGAGGTGCTCGGGGTCGGCGTCCTTCAGCCGGTCGGCGGTGCGGGACAGGAGCCCGCCCTCGGCGGCGCGCCGGGCCCGCAGCTCCCGGCCGCGGTGCACCTGCTCGGTGACGTTGGCGAGGTGGAAATAGGTGGAGAAGGCGCGGACCAGCTTGGCCGCGGTCTCCAGTTCGGTGCCGCGTAGCAGCTCGGCGGCGGCCTCGCCGTCCTCACGGGTGAGTCGGCGTACCTTCTCGACGAGTTCCAGCAGCTCAGGGCCCTCCTGGCGGACGAGCGTCTCTCCGAGTAGGTCGCCCAGCCGGCGGATGTCGGCGCGCAGCTCGCTGCTGGTCGTCGTGGTCTGGTCGTCGGCACTGCTCACAGGTGCGGCTCCTTGCAGTGTTGAAGCTCGTCTGAAGCTCGTCTGGGAGGGAACCCGGTGACCGTCGCACGGCGGTGCCGCATTACGGGCCGGACTTCCGGGGAAGGAATCAGAGCGGACCGCGCTGTCCGACCGACTCCAGGATATGTGTCGGCCCGGACGCGCAGGCCCACGGGCTCTTGCCGCCGGGCGGCGCGCTGACATACTTACGACGCCGTAGGTTACGGAACCGTAGGGACGTCTCGTCCGAGCCGTACCCGGTTTCGCTACCCCCCGGCACCTGTCTCAACCCACCACCCCACAGGGGACGCCCCATGACCACGAGTTCCGATGTGATCGACGACGCCCCGAAGTCGACCTCGCAGGACACCGCCGACCGTCTTACGCCCGCGTCCGCCACGCTCGGCGGCGACCGCAAGGGTTCTCTCGAGCAGCTGGTGCTGCTGCTCTTCATCGTCGTCCCGTTCCTCGCGCTGGTCGCGGCCGTGCCGCTGGCCTGGGGCTGGGGGGTGAGCTGGCTGGACCTGGGGTTGCTGGTCTTCTTCTACTTCCTCGGCTGCCACGGCATCACGATCGGTTTCCACCGGCACTTCACCCACAGTTCCTTCAAGGCCAAGCGGCCCCTGAAGATCGCGCTGGCGATCGCCGGGTCGCTGGCGGTCGAGGGCCCGCTGGTGCGGTGGGTGGCCGACCATCGCAAGCACCACCGGTTCTCCGACGCGGAGGGCGACCCGCACTCCCCGTGGCGGTACGGCGAGACCGTCCCGGCGCTGATGAAGGGCCTGTGGTGGGCGCACATCGGCTGGATGTTCGACGAGGAGCGCACCCCGCAGGACAAGTACGCGCCGGATCTGATCAAGGACCGGACGCTGCGGGCGATCTCCCGCCAGTTCCTGCTGTGGACGGTGGTGTCGCTGGCGCTGCCGGCGCTGATCGGCGGTCTGGTGACGATGTCCTGGTGGGGCGCGTTCACCGGGTTCTTCTGGGGCTCGCTCGTGCGGGTGGCGCTGCTGCACCACGTGACCTGGTCGATCAACTCGATCTGTCACGCGGTGGGCAAGCGGCCGTTCAAGTCGCGGGACAAGTCGGGCAACGTGTGGTGGCTGGCGGTCCTGTCCTGCGGTGAGTCCTGGCACAACCTGCACCACGCCGACCCGACGTCGGCGCGGCACGGCGTGGAGCGCGGCCAGATCGACTCGTCGGCCCGGCTGATCCGCTGGTTCGAGCTCGCGGGGTGGGCGTACGACGTGCGCTGGCCGTCACGCTCGCGTATCGATTCCCGCCGCCAGGACGGGGAAGGCGGTTCCCGGCGCGGGCGGGAGACCGCCGAGGCGGCATGATTGACGCCGTGGCGACCGACTCCAGCACCTCCAGCAATGACAAGCCGCGGCGGACGCGCCGGACCCGTATGACCGGCGCGGAACGGCGCCAGCAGCTGCTGGAGATCGGTCGCACCCTCTTCGCCGCGAAGGGCTTCGAGGGCACGTCGGTGGAGGAGATCGCGGCGAAGGCCGGGGTGTCCAAACCGGTGGTGTACGAGCACTTCGGCGGCAAGGAGGGGCTGTACGCGGTGGTGGTGGACCGTGAGATGCGCCGCCTGCTGGACATGGTGACCAGCTCGCTGACCGCGGGCCATCCGCGCGAGCTGTGTGAGCAGGCGGCGTTCGCGCTCCTCGACTACATCGAGGAGTACACGGACGGATTCCGCATCCTGGTCCGCGACTCCCCCATCCCCCAGTCCACCGGCTCCTTCGCCTCCCTCATCTCCGACATCGCCACCCAGGTGGAGGACATCCTGGGCCGCGAGTTCAAGAACCGCGGCTTCGACTCGAAACTGGCCCCGCTGTACGCGCAGGCGCTGGTCGGGATGGTCGCGCTCACCGGGCAGTGGTGGCTGGAGGTGCGCCGCCCGAAGAAGGCGGAGGTGGCGGCGCATCTGGTGAACCTGGCGTGGCACGGGCTGGACGGGCTGGAGCAGAAGCCGCGGCTGATCGGGCACCGCAAGAGCTGAGGGCTTCGCGGGGCGCCGTTGCCGTCGGCGGTGTCGGTCGCCGTTTCGCCCGTGCGGTCAGATCGGCTCCAGGAACTCCAGGCGGTTGCCCACCGGGTCGGTGGAGTAGAAGCGGCGGTGGCCCGGCAGGGCATCGTCCCAGCCGACCGGGGCGCCGGCGGTGATCAGGCGTGCGGCGAAGGAGTCGATGTCCGTGACCCGTAGGCCGGGATGGGCCTTGCGGGCGGGGTGGAAGCCGGTGTCGATGCCGAGGTGCAGCTGTACGGTCCCGGCTTGGAACCAGCAGCCGCCGCGCTCCGCGAGTGCCGGGGGCTTGGGGATCTCCGTCATACCGAGGACCCCGGCGTAGTACGCGCGCAGGCGGTCCTCGGAACGGGGCGGCGCGGCGAGCTGAACGTGGTCCAGGGCGGTGATCACCGGACCTCCTTGCGGGCGACTGCGAAGATGCGGCGGAACGGGAACGGTGTGCCGTGGCGGCCCGGTGGATAGGCCTCGCGGAGGGCGTTGCGGTACTCGTCCTCGAAGGCGCGCGCCGCGTCGGGGTCGTCGGCGAGGGCGGTGAGGACGGGGCGCAGGCCGGTGCCCTTCACCCAGTCCAGGACCGGGTCCTCGCCGGTGAGGAGATGGACGTACGTGGTCTCCCAGACGTCGGCGGTGCAGCCGAGGGCGGTGAGGCGTTCGAGGTAGGCCTCGGGTGTGAGGACGGCGTCGCCGTGGCGCAGGGTGCCGGCCAGACGGTCCCGCCAGCGCGGGGACGCGGCCAGTTCGCGCATCAGGCGGTGGCTGGGGGCGTCGAAGTTGCCGGGGACCTGGAAGGCGAAGGTGCCGCCGGGGACCAGCCCGGCGAGCCAGTCCCCGAAACGGTCCGCGTGCCCGGGGACCCACTGGAGTGTGGCGTTGCTGAGGATGAGGTCGTACGGCTCACCGGGCGTCCAGGTGCGCAGGTCGGCGTGGGCGAAGTCGAGGCGGTCGATGCCGGCGTGCTCGGTGCGGGCCCGCCGGAGCATCTCCGGGGAGTTGTCGTAGCCGGTGACGCGGGCGGTGGGCAGGCGGGCGGCGAGCAGCGCGGTGAGGTTGCCGGGGCCGCAGCCGAGGTCGGCGATGCAGGGTGGGTCGCTGGGCGGCTCGGGGATGTGGGCCAGGAGGTCGGTGAAGGGGCGGGCACGGTGTCCGGCGTGCCGCAGGTACTGGGCGGGGTCCCAGGTGGGGTCGGCCATGTCCTCAGCTTGGCAAGTAGGTATCTCGACGTCAAGAGACTTCATGTCGACACAACCACTACACTGATCGTCATGGAGGACGAGGTCGATCGGCTGGTCGCAGCGTGGCGCCGGGAGCGCCCGGACCTCGACGTGGAACCGCTTGAGGTGCTCAGCCGGGTGAGCCGGCTGGCCCGGCACCTGGACCGCGCACGTCGGCTGGCCTTCTCCGAGCACAGTCTGGAGCCGTGGGAGTTCGACGTCCTGACGGCGCTGCGTCGCGCGGGGACGCCGTACCAGCTCTCACCGGGGCAGTTGCTGACCCAGACCCTGGTCACCTCGGGCACGATGACGAACCGTATCGACCGGCTGGCGAAGAAGGGGCTGGTGGAGCGGCTGCCCGACCCCAGCGACCGGCGTGGTGTCCTGGTACGGCTCACGGACGAGGGCCGGGACCGCGCGGACCAGGCCCTGGCGGGGCTGCTCGACCAGGAGCGCGCGATCCTCGCGGAGCTGTCGCGTACGCAGCGGGGGGAACTGGCGGCGTTGTTGCGGCAGTTGACCGCGCCGTTCGACAACATTCCGGGGTAGGGCCTGGCCGGCCGGGGCTTGCGGGGCGCGTCGGTTGTCGTCCGCGGGCAGCGTCGGTGGGTCGGCCGGTTGTTGTCTGCGGGCCGTCGGGGCTGGTCGCGCAGTTCCCCGCGCCCCTTTACGGACGCTGCCCAGCCGGGCGTGGACTCAGGCGCTGTTGCTTTCCTCTGAGGGGATTCCGGTGGCGGGGCCCAGGTCGGCCGGGCCTACGCCGGCGCGGCGGGCCAGGGCGACGGCGGCGAGGGTGGAGTGGACGCCGAGTTTGCCGAGGACGTTCTGCATGTGGGTGCGTACGGTGTGCGGGGAGAGGTAGAGGCGCTCGGCGACGGCCTTGCGGCCGAGGCCCGCGACCATGCAGCGCAGCACCTCACGCTCGCGCGGGGTGAGGGACTCCACCAGCCGTTCGCTCTCGGTGCGGTGCCTGCGGGCGGCGGTCAGTTCGCGCAGCACGCCGGTGAGCAGGGCGGGCGGCAGATGGGTCTCGTCGCGCAGCACGCCCCGGATGACGGTGAGCAGCCGGGACAGCGAGCAGTCCTTGGCGACCCAGCCGCTCGCGCCGGCCTGCAGGGCGAGCGCCGCCCGCCGGGGGTCGTCCTTCTCGGCGAGCACCACGACCCGCACCCCGGGCTGTGCGACACGGACCCCGGCGACCAGGGAGATCCCGTCCACGACCCCGTCGCCGCCGTCCTGCACGGGCACCGCGGGCCGTATGCCGGGGGCGGCGCCGCCCAGGTCGGCGTCGACGAGCAGCACGTCGAAGCGGCGGCCCTCGGCGGCCGCGCGCTCCAGGCTGCGCACCGCGGCGGGACCACTGCCGGCCGCGGAGACGTCGACATCGGGCTCGGCGGCGAGTGCCGCTGCGAGGGACTCGGCGAAGATGCGGTGGTCGTCGACGACCAGGACTCGGATGCGTACCACGAAACCCCCTCCCCCGAGCTCTCCAAGAGCAGGGGAACGCCCAGCGACGGGGACCGGTGACCGGTGCGGGTACGACGCCCGAAGCGCTCCTGGGTTGTTGTCTCTGCCGTTCCCCAGGACGGGGTCGCCGCAGCCGCACGGCCGCCGCCGTGCAGAAACTGCTACCCCCACTTCGGGCGTCGTACCCGACTTGTCTCGCCCCCTGAACAGCACCGGCCCCCACCGGTGCTTTCATCAGAGTACGGGCGGGGGGCAGGAGCGGAAGGCAATTTGCAGAACTGGCTGCCCGGCGCGTTTATGGTGAGCCGCATGTTTCGTATTGAGACAGAAGTCGACAAGTCCCGGCGCGATCTTCTCCGTTCCCGGCTCCGCGACACCAATACGGCAGCCTCCCCGGTGCTGCGCGCCCTGCGCGACACCCCTGCCGCGCGTGAATCGCCCCTGCACGTCTGGGCGTTGGACGCCGGCGGTGACCTGGCCGGCGGGCTGGTGGGGCACACCTGGGCGACCTGGCTGCACGTCACGTACCTCTGGGTCGACGGACGGCACCGGGGCACCGGCCTGGGCTCGCGCCTGCTGGCGGAGGCGGAGCGCGCCGCCCGCGAGGAGCGCCGCTGCACCGCCGCCCGCCTGGAGACCTGGGACTTCCAGGCCCCGGACTTCTACCGGAAGCGGGGGTACGAGGTGGTCGGCACGATCCCCGACTACCCGCCCGGCGTCACGGAGTTCACCCTGACCAAGGGCCTTGGGACCGGCTGACGGGCACTGCTCTAGCGCAGCCGCCGCGCCCCCGCCGAAGGCACCGCTTCGAACACCCGGGGCGCCGTGAAGCCGGCGTCCGCGAACGCCTCCTGGACCGCCTTGGTGATGCCGTCGACGTCCGTCACCGCGGCGAGCACGATCGCCGAGCCGCCGAAGCCGCCGCCCGTCATCCGGGCACCGAGGGCCCCGGCGGACAGGGCGGTGTCGACGACCAGGTCCAGCTCCGGGCAGGAGATGCGGAAGTCGTCGCGCAGGGAGGCGTGGCCCTCGGTGAGGACCGGGCCGATCGCCTCGGTCCCGCCCGACTCCAGCAGGGCGACCACACGTTCGACGCGCTCGTCCTCCGTGACGACGTGCCGGACCAGCCGGCGTACCTCCTCCTCGTCGCCGAGGCGGTCCAGCGCCGCGTCCAGCCCGTCGTAGGGGATGTCGCGCAGGGCGTCGACGCCCAGCAGGGCCGCGCCCTTCTCGCAGCCGGCCCGGCGTTTGCCGTACTCACCGGTGCTGTGCTCGTGCTTGACCCGGGTGTCGACCACCAGCAGGCGCATCCCTTCGGCGGCGAGGTCGAAGGGGATCTGGCGCTGGGAGAGGTCGCGGGTGTCGAGGAACAGGGCGTGGCCCGCGGTGCAGCAGGCGGACGCGGTCTGGTCCATGATCCCGACGGGGGCGCCGACGTAGACGTTCTCGGCGCGCTGGCACAGGCGGGCCAGCTGCCAGCCCTTCAGGCCGAGGCCGTACAGGTCGTTCAGGGCGAGGGCGATCACCACCTCCAGCGCCGCCGACGAGGACAGGCCCGCACCCGCCGGGACGGTCGAGGACAGGTGGATGTCCGCGCCGGTCACCTCGTGGCCCGCCGCGCGCAGCGCCCAGACCACGCCCGCCGGGTACGCCGTCCAGTTCCGGTCCGACTCCGGTTCCAGGGCGTCGACGCGTAGCTCGGCCACGCCGCCCTCGACGTCCGCCGAGTGCAGTCGCAGGACGCCGTCCTCGCGCCGGGAGAGCGCGGCGACCGCCGTGTGCGGCAGCGCGAACGGCATCACGAAGCCGTCGTTGTAGTCGGTGTGCTCGCCGATGAGGTTGACCCGCCCCGGCGCGGCCCACACGCCCTGCGGATCGGCCCCGTACAGCTCCCGGAACCGTTCGGCGACGGCCCCGGCGACCGTCTCACTGGCCTCGCTCATGCCCTGACCCCTGCCTTCCGTCCGTGTCTACTTGCCGCGCCGCTGCGCGAACTCCCAGGCGTCCGCGACGATTTCGGCGAGGTCCGCGCGGGAGGGGTGCCAGCCGAGCCGCTCGCGGGCGGTCTGCGCGGACGCCACCAGCACCGCCGGATCGCCGCCCCGGCGCGGGGCCACGACCTCGGGGACCGGGTGGCCGGTGACCTGGCGGACGGTCTCGACGACCTCGCGGACGGAGAAGCCGTTGCCGTTGCCGAGGTTGCAGATCAGGTGCTCGCCGGGCACGGCGGCGCCGACGGCGAGCAGGTGGGCCTCCGCGAGGTCCGCGACGTGGATGTAGTCACGGACGCAGGTGCCGTCCGGCGTCGGGTAGTCGTCGCCGTAGACGGAGATCGCGTCGCGCCTGCCCTGGGCCACCTGGAGGACCAGCGGGATCAGGTGCGACTCGGGGTCGTGCCGCTCCCCGAACTCGCCGTAGGCGCCCGCCACGTTGAAGTAGCGCAGCGACACCGCGGCCAGTCCGTGCGCCCGCGCCTCACCGGTGATCATGTGGTCGACGGCGAGCTTGGAGGCGCCGTAGGGGTTGGTCGGCGCGGCCGGCGCGGACTCGGCGATCGGGACCTCGCGCGGCTCGCCGTAGGTGGCGGCCGTGGAGGAGAAGACCAGCCTGCGCACCCCGGCCGCCCGCATGGCGGCGAGCAGCGCCATGGTGCCGCCGACGTTGTTGTCCCAGTACTTCTCCGGCTTGACGACGGACTCGCCGACCTGGGAGAAGGCGGCGAAGTGGAGCACCGCGTCGAACGAGGAGTCCAGCCACTTCGCGGCGTCGCGGACATCGCCCTCGACGAAGGAGGCACCGGCGGGCACGCCCTCGCGGAATCCGGTGGACAGGTTGTCGAGGACGACGACCTCGTGGCCCGCCTCCAGCAGGTGCTGGGCGACCACGCTGCCCACGTATCCCGCTCCACCGGTGACCAGGTACTTCCCGCTCATGTACTAGCTACCTCTCGCAGTCGCTCGGCCGCGCGCTCCGGCGGCACGTCGTTGATGAACACGCTCATGCCGGATTCGGAACCCGCGAGAAACTTCAGCTTGCCGGAAGTTCGGCGGATGGTGAAAAGCTCCAGGTGGAGCGCGAAGTCGTCACGGCTGACGCCCTCGAACTCCGCCAGCCGGCCGAACGGCGCCTGGTGCCAGGCGGCGATGTACGGCGTCGGAGGCTCACCCTCGCCGAAGATCCGGTCGAAGCGCCTCAAGAGTTCCAGATAGACCTGGGCGAATTCTGAGCGTGCCGCCTCGTCCAGCGCGAGCAGGTCGGGCACCCTGCGGCGCGGGTACAGGTGGACCTCGTACGGCCAGTGCGCGGCGTACGGCACGAAGGCCACCCAGTGTTCACCCGCAAGGACGACGCGCTCGCCGGCGAGTTCGCCCTCGACCACGGCGTCGAAGAGGTTCTCGCCATCGGTGGCCTCCTTGTGGGCCGCGACGGACCGGAGCATCAGGGCGGTGCGGGGGGTGGTGAAGGGGTAGGCGTAGACCTGTCCGTGCGGGTGACCCAGGGTCACACCGATCTCCGCACCCCGGTTCTCGAAACAGAAGACCTGCTCGACGGAGGGCAGATGGGACAGCTCCGACGTGCGGTCCGTCCACGCGTCCAGGACCAGGCGCGCCTGCTCCTCGCTCAGGTCGGCGAAGGAGGCGGTGTGGTCGGAGGTGAAGCAGACGACCTCGCAGCGCCCGGAGTCACCGGCCAGCGACGGAAAGCGGTTCTCGAAGACGACCACGTCGTACGAGGAGTCCGGGATCTCACTCAGCCGCTCGCCCTGCGACGGGCACAGGGGGCACTGGTCGGCCGGCGGGTGGTAGGTCCGGCCCTGGCGGTGCGAGGCGATCGCGACCGAGTCGCCCACCAGCTCGTCGCGGCGGATCTCGGAGGTCGTGACGGTCCGCTCCAGCGGACGGTGGTCGACCGCGTCGCGCACGGCGTCGTCCCGCAGGTCGTAGTAGATCAGCTCACGACCGTCGGCCAGACGGGTCGAGGTCTTCTTCACCGCGGACTCCTCTTTCGAGCCTTCGAGTATTACCAGCCACCCAACCATCCAACATAACTCAACATACCAAAACACAACTCACCAGGGTCAGTCAACATCACAATCAAACAAAGCTCGACATCGAACGTGTTCAATTAGCGAACGCCCAGGCGTAGGTTTCGCTCCGGATCAGTTCACGCAACGAAGCGAGTGCGTATGGAAACCCCCACATACCTGTCCGCCGAGCTACGGCTCCCCACCAACTGGCTCGACTACACGCTCCTCGGCATCTACTTCGTCGTGGTCCTCGGCATCGGCTTCGCCGCCCGCCGGTCGGTCAAGACCAGCCTCGACTTCTTCCTGTCCGGCCGCTCCCTGCCCGCCTGGGTCACGGGCCTCGCGTTCATCGCGGCCAACCTGGGCGCCACCGAGATCCTCGGCATGGCCGCCAACAGCGCGCAGTACGGCGTCTACACCACCCACTGGTACTGGATCGGCGCCATCCCGGCCATGGTCTTCCTCGGCCTGGTGATGATGCCCTTCTACTACGGCAGCAAGGTCCGCTCGGTCCCCGAGTTCCTGCTCCTGCGCTTCGACAAGTCGGCGCACCTGCTCGCCTCGGTCCTGTTCGCCTTCGCCGCCATCCTGATCGCGGGCGTCAACCTCTACGCCCTCGCGATCGTCGTGGAGGCGCTGCTCGGCTGGCCGGAGTGGGTGGCCATCGTCGTCGCCGGCTTCTTCGTACTCGCCTACATCACGCTCGGCGGCCTGTCCTCGGCGATCTACAACGAGGTGCTGCAGTTCTTCGTGATCCTCGCCGCCCTGATCCCGATCACGGTGCTCGGCCTGAAGAAGGCCGGCGGCTGGGACGGCCTGTCCGACACGCTCACCGCCAGCCGCGGCGACCACTTCATGACCGCCTGGGGCGGTACGGGCATCGGCGATGCCAACCCGCTCGGCGCGAACTGGCTCACCATCGTCCTGGGCCTCGGCTTCGTCCTCTCCTTCGGCTACTGGACCACGAACTTCGCGGAGGTCCAGCGCGCGCTCTCCGCCAGGAACCTCTCGGCCGCCCAGCGCACCCCGCTGATCGCCGCGTTCCCGAAGATCTTCATCGTCTTCCTGGTGATGATCCCGGGGCTGGTCGCCGCCGCGCTGATCCCGCAGTTCGGCACCCCCGAGTCGGGCTACCAGTACAACGACGCGATCCCCTACCTGATGCAGGACCTGCTGCCCAACGGGGTCCTCGGCATCGCCGTGACCGGCCTGCTGGCGGCGTTCATGGCCGGCATGGCGGCCAACGTGTCGTCGTTCAACACGGTGTTCACCAACGACATCTGGGCCAAGTACGTGAAACGGGGCCAGGAGGACGCCTACTACGTGCGCTTCGGCCGCCTGATCACCGCGATCGGCGTGCTGGCCTCCATCGGCACGGCGTTCCTGGCGTCGTCCTTCTCGAACATCATGGCGTACCTCCAGACGCTGTTCTCCTTCTTCAACGTGCCGATGTTCGTCGTCTTCATCATCGGCATGTTCTGGAAGCGCGCGTCGATGAAGTCGGGCTTCTGGGGCCTGCTGGCGGGCACCACGGCGGCGATGGTCAACTACTTCGTGATCTACAAGGAGGGCATCATCGACATCCCCTCCGACCAGGGCGCCAACTTCGTCTCCGCGATCGCGGGCTTCGTGGCCGGCGCGGTGGTCATGGTGGCCGTCTCCCTGTTCACCGCGCCCAAGCCCGAGCGGGAACTCCAGGGACTCGTCTACGGCACCCGCTCGCCCGGCATGGCGGAGCCGCCCGCCGAGGGCGACGACGCGTGGTACCGCAAGCCCGCCCTGCTCGGCTGGGGCGCGGTGATCCTGGCCGCCGCCTGCTACATCCCGTTCTCGTTCTGACCGCGGGAGGATGGAGAGACCATGTCAGAGCACCCCGAGTACTCCGAGGACGACGTCCTGCGCGAGGTCACCGAACTGGAGGGCAAGTCCGCCACGGCCGCCCGCCTCTTCGACATCCGCCGCATCATCGGCAGCCTGTTCGTCGTCTACGGCGTCATCGTCACGATCGTGGGCCTCACGGACGACGAGGCGGCGATCGAAAAGGCCGAGGGCGTCAACATCAACCTCTGGACCGGCCTGGGCATGCTCCTGCTGGGCCTGTTCTTCCTGGCCTGGCTGAAACTCCGCCCCACGGCCCCCCCACCCCCACCGGAAACCCCCGACCAGCAATAACCCACCCCACCCCGTCCCCACCCCGTCCCCACCCGGGGACGGGGCACCACACCCCACGGACCCCACACCCGCACACGGCGAGAAGGCGGGCACGGGCCCGGGCGGCCCCGCGGACCCGCAGTCGCGTACCCGGCACGGCCCCGCCCCACCCCGCCACCGAACGCGCTACAGCAACCCCCACCAAACCGAAAACAGGCCCCCGCAGGCGTCAGTCCTCGCCGCCGCGACCCGGCAGCGGCCCCGCCCGGTCCAGCAGCCCGGTGCGGGCCGCCAGGGCCGCGGCCTCCAGACGCGAGCCGACGCCCAACTTCATGAGGACACGCTGGACATGGGTACGGGCCGTCGACGGCGCGATCCCCATCCCCGCCGCGATCAGCCGCGTGTCCTCCCCGTCGGCCACCCGCACCAGCACCTCCACCTCCCTCGGCGTCAGCATCTCCAACAGCCGCTGCCCCTCGTCATCCGGCTGCGCCGCGGGATTCAGCAGCTCACTGAACGCCCCCTGCAGCAACTGCGGCGCCACCGCCGCCTCCCCCGCCCGGGCCTTCATGATCGCCCGCTCCACGCCCTCGATGCGCTCGTCGTGCCGCACATATCCGGACGCCCCCGCCGCGAACGCCGCCGCGATCCCCCGCGGACTCGGCACCGGCCCCAGCACCAGCACCGCCACCTGCCCCCGCTCCCGCTTGATCCGCTGCACGGGATCGAACGCCCCCGCCTCGGCAGGCGTCGCCGTCCCCCACAGACACACCTCGGGCGCCCGCGCGATCACCAGCTCCGCCGCCCCCACGGCCGGCGCCGCCGCGGCCAGCACCCGGTGCCCCCGCAGCTTCAACGCCGAGGCCAGCGCCTCCGCGAGCAACCGGTGGTCGTCGACCACCATGAGCCGCACTCCCATCGAGATACCCCCCAGCCCCCAGTCCCCTGCCCCGGTCCCCGTCGCAGTCCCAGACCCCCGATGGACGCCCACTATGGATGCCCAAAGGTCCCCACGGACAGACCCGGAACCAACACGGAACAAACCAAGTCCAGCCCCCCGGACGCCCGCCCCCCGGCATAGACGCCCGTCATGCCCCGGAAGCTACACGCTTGTTCGACGTCACGCTGCCTCTCCTGCTGAGAAGTGCCCCTGATCGCCGAAAATCCGCTCGTTCGAGGGTGCTGAGCGGTAAGCACGCGGCCCCGCCCCTGAACAGGGACGGGGCCGCACGCCGCCGACGGCGACACGGACGTCAGCCACTCACCCCGAACGCGATGGCGAGGTACTCGTCCCCACTCGCGGCCGACCCACTGACGTACACCTCGGACATGTACAACTGCCCCTGGGCGTAGAGCACTTCGCCGTACGCCGGCTCCTTGCCCGACTCCACGTCCCGCACCGAGTCGGTCCCCGGGTTCTCCATCAGCTTGACCTGCTCGAAGCTGCCGCCGTCGATGCTGACGATCTGCCCGCCCTTGTCGTAGGGCCCGCTCTTGTACGCGATCACGTTCCCGCCGTCCATCCGCAGCGGCGTCATCGTGTACCCGTCCCCGGCGTCCGCCCGCTGCCCGGTCTGCTTCCCGGTCGCCAGGTCGAACACGACGACCGAGTTCATCCGGCCGAGGTCACCGGAGCTGTCCTGCTCCTCCGTGGGCACGTACAGCCGGTCGTTGCCGACCGCGAGCCCCGTGCAGTCCTCGACCCGCGAGATCCCGTCGCAGTCGGCGGCGTAGGAGTCACCCGGCGCCGAGATCCGCGCCCGCAGCTTGCCCGTCTTGTTGTCCACGGAGAAGAAGTCCGAGATGCCGCTGCCGTCCCCGGCCGAGTCACCCACGTCGGCCGCGACCACCAGCGGCTCGGTCGACACGACACTGGCGTACTCGATGCCCTTGGCCATCTTGTACTCCGAGATCACCTTCCCGGACTTCGGGTCGATGGTCTGGATGTGCAGCTCACGCGCCTCGTACTGCCCGCACTTGCGCACCGCGACCAGCTTGGCGCCGCCGCCGTACCCGGCGTCGTAGCAGGTGTCCCCGGGCTTCGGCGCCCACAGCGACTTGCCGGTGGCGATGTCGAACGCGGCGCCGCCGCTCGTGCTGCCCACGGCGACCGTGCTCGCGCTCACGGTGACGTTGTCGAAGTTGATCGGCTGGTCACCGGAGTTGGCGGTCTTCGTCCACAGCTTCTTGCCCGCGTTCAGATCGATCGCGGCGACCTGACTGCACCCCTCGGAGGAGTTCTTCGCGGGCATCCGGGGCTGGAAGACGACCGCTGTCCTCCCGTCCGCCGTGGCGTGCTCGGTGGCCTCGCAGACCGGCCCGGGCAGCGGGATCGTCCACAGCTCGGTGCCCTTGTCCCGGTCGTAGCCGACGATCTCGGCGACGCCCGCCTTGGCGTACACCTTGTCGGTGAGCCAGGAGCCGGAGACGACGACGGAGTCGTCCTTGTCGACCTTGGGCGCCGGAATCTGGAACAGCACCTTGGAGTTCGGGTCGGCGGGCACCTTCTCGGAGCCCTTGGAGGAGCCCTCGCCGCCCTTGCCGTCACCCTTGCCGCCGCTGGAGCTTGCGGTGTCGTCCTTGCCGCCGCCGGCGGACGACTTCGAGTACCAGACGCCGCCACCGATGATCAGCGCGATCGCCACGACGGCGGCCACGATGATGGCCACCTGCGCCTGGAACGCCCGCTTGTCACCGCCCGGCCGACCCGGCTGCGGGTGCATCGGCACGGTCGGCTGCGCGTAGCCCGGGGCGGGCTGTCCGTAGGGATGGGGGCCCGGCGCCCCGGGGTAGCCGTACCCGGGCTGCTGCGGCGGCGTCGGCGGGCTCTGCGGATATCCGTACCCGGGCTGCGGCTGCGGCGGCTGCGGATATCCATAGCCCGCCGGCGGCTGCTGCGGCGGAGTGGGCGGCGCGGCGGGCGGCTGGTCCTGGGACCCCGGCTGGTGCTGTGGCTGGGGCTGGGGCTGCGAGGAGCCGGGCCCACCCCCCTGCGGGGGCTGGTTGGGCGGCGGAGGCGGCGGCTGGGTCATGACGTGGGTACCTCGGGGAGACGGGGACGGAACGAGTCGGGGGGCGCGTCACTTGCCGTAGGCGAGCATCAGCTTCTCCTTGGCGTCGTCCGAGCCGGACAGCCGGGTGGTGGAGATGTAGAAGCGGCCGTCCACCCAGGCGACGTCCCGCGAGAAGAAGCTGTTCTCGACCTCCGCGGCGCCCGCGGGGTTCTGCAGCAGCTTCGCCGGGGTGTGGCTGCTGCCGGTCGTCGGCACGGACACGATCTGGCCGCCCCCGTCGTACGACGGCTCGACGTACGCGGTGAGCTTGCCGCCCTCGACCTGGAGCGGCAGCATCGCCTCCTCCGCCGGGGACTTCACGCGCCACTTCTCCTTGCCGGTGGCGAGGTTGATCGCGACGATCTCGTTGGCGCCGCCGGAGGCCTCGGTGGGCAGATAGAGGGTGTTCGCGTCGGCGGCGACGCCCTCACAGCCGGTCAGGTCGCGCTGGAGGACGGACCAGCCGCACGCCGGGGCGAAGCTCTCGTCGATCTTCACCTGGGAGCGGAAGCCGCCCTTGGCGTCCAGCGTGGAGATGTTCCAGGCGTCCTTGTCGTCGTTGGTGCTGTAGACCACCAGCGGGTCGAGGGAATAGGTGCGCATGATCCGCCAGCCCTTGTCGAAGGCCTGGGTCCACTTGACCTTGCCCGTCCTCGGGTCCAGCTCCTGGATCTCGTCGTGCTCGTTGTCGGTGGCCGCGCCGCAGGACGCCACGGAGATCAGCCGGCTGCCGCCCGCGAAGGCGGTCGGGAAGCAGGAGTCGCCGTACTTCTTCTTGTCGAACAGCTTCTTGCCGGTGGTGACGTCGTAGGCCGTGCCCGACTGCGAGCGGCCCACCATCAACGTGTTGCCGGCCAGGCTCAGTTCGATGCTGAGCGCACTGTCGAAGAGCGCGCCGTCCGCGACCTCGCCGCTCCAGCCCTTCTCGCCGGTGTCGAGGTCGATCAGCTGCATCTGGTTGCACTTGGCGCGGTCGCTCGCGCCGTTCATGTACGCCACGACGATCTTGTCGTCGGCCGTCTTCTGCGAGGTGACCGAGCAGATCTTCTGCGGGAAGGTGATCGGGTCCCAAGTGGGCTTGCCGTCGCCGACGTTGTAGGCGACGAGTTCCTTGTACGCCGCCTTCACCGCCGTCTTGCCGGTGATCCACATGCCGGGGGCGTCGGCGCCGGAACCGGGGGCGTCGGGCGCCTCCTTGTACCAGAGCACCTTCGCCTCGCCGGGCTTGCGGCCCTCGTTGAGGTCGTCGGGGTCGGCGCCGCCGTCGCCGCTGCCGTCACCGGGGTTGACCGGGGCGTCGGACGCGGAGGGCTTGGGATCGTCGCTCTGCTCGGCGACCGGCTTCTTGTCGTCGCCGTCGCCGCTGGTCACGACGTAGACCGTGCCGCCGATCAGCAGCAGCGCCGCCACCGCGGCCCCGACGGCCAGCGCGGGCTTGCCCCGGAAGGGGTTGCGCGAGCCGGCGCCGGGAGGCGTGCCGGGGGCGCCGGGGTACTGGGGCTGCGGATAGCCGTAGCCGGGTTGCGGGCCGTACGGCCCCGGCTGCTGTGGCTGCCCGTAGGGGCCCGGGGTTCCGTACGGGCCGGGCTGCTGCGGATAGCCGTACCCCGGCTGGGGCGGAGCGTGTGGGGGCTGGGGCGGCTGCGGCGGCCCCTGCGGGGGCTGTGCCGGCGGCGGGGGCGTGCCCTGCGCCGGGGGCTGTGGCGCGCCGAAACCGCCGGACTGCCGCGGGTCCTGCGGTGCGCCGAAGCCGCCACCGGGCGGCTGGTCCTGTGGCGCGCCGAAGCCGCCACCCGGCGGCTGGTTGGGTGGCTGGGTCATCAGCGGTTCCCCCTTGTGACTGATGTGGCTCCGCGCCCCTGGCGCTGCGTTTCCGCCACACCCACGATTCTCAGACGGTTCTCAGACCGCCCATTTCTATCACCCGGAACCCAAGACGAACCGGGCCGGATACACCCCTGTTCCCAAGGGAGCACCGGCCCGTGATGCCGTTGTTACGCGCCTTCACGCCCCCTTCACGTGACGCGCGCGCCGGGACTCAGGCGTCCTCGGCCAGTTCCAGCCAGCGCATCTCCAGCTCTTCGCGCTCCCCCGCCAACCCACGCAGCTCGGCGTCCAGTTCGGCCACCTTCGCGAAGTCCGTGGCGTTCTCGGCGATCTGCGAGTGCAGCTTGGTCTCGCGTTCGGAGATCTTGTCCAACTGCCGCTCGATCTTCTGGAGTTCCTTCTTGGCGGCGCGCTGGTCGGCGGCGCTCTTCTCGGCCGCCGGCTTCACCGGCGCCGCCGCCGGGGAGGCGGCCGCGACGGCCTCCTCCATCTTCCGGCGCCGCTCCAGGTATTCGTCGATCCCGCGCGGCAGCATCCGCAGCGTGCCGTCGCCGAGCAGGGCGAACACCCGGTCCGTGGTGCGCTCGATGAAGAAGCGGTCGTGGGAGATCACGATCATCGAGCCGGGCCAGCCGTCGAGGACGTCCTCGAGCTGGGTCAGCGTCTCGATGTCGAGGTCGTTGGTCGGCTCGTCGAGGAAGAGGACGTTCGGCTCGTCCATCAGCAGCCTCAGCAACTGCAGCCGGCGCCGCTCACCGCCGGACAGGTCCCCGACCGGCGTCCACTGCTTCTCCTTGCTGAAACCGAACGTCTCGCACAGCTGGCCCGCGGTGAGTTCGCGCCCCTTGCCGAGGTCGACGCGCTCACGCACCTGCTGCACGGCCTCCAGGACCCGCAAGCTGGGGTCGAGTTCGGCGACCTCCTGGGAGAGGTAGGCGAGCTTGACGGTCTTGCCGACGGCGATCCGCCCGCCCGTGGGCTGCGTCTCCCCCTGCGTGCGCGCCGCCTCGGCCATGGCCCGCAGCAGCGAGGTCTTGCCGGCGCCGTTGACGCCCACCAGGCCGATGCGGTCGCCGGGTCCGAGCTGCCAGGTGACGTGCTTGAGGAGCACCTTGGGTCCGGCCTGGACGGTGATGTCCTCCAGGTCGAAGACGGTCTTGCCGAGCCGCGAGGACGCGAACTTCATCAGCTCGGAGCGGTCCCGGGGCGGTGGCACGTCCTTGATCAGCTCGTTGGCGGCCTCCACGCGGAAGCGCGGCTTGGAGGTGCGGGCGGGGGCGCCGCGGCGCAGCCAGGCCAGTTCCTTGCGGACCAGGTTCTGCCGCTTGACCTCCTCGGTCGCGGCGATCCGCTCGCGTTCGGCGCGGGCGAAGACGTAGTCGGAGTAGCCGCCCTCGTACTCGTGGACAACGCCGCGCTGCACGTCCCACATGCGGGTGCAGACCTGGTCGAGGAACCAGCGGTCGTGGGTGACGCAGACCAGCGCGGACCGGCGCTCGCGCAGGTGCTGGGCGAGCCAGGCGATGCCCTCGACGTCGAGGTGGTTGGTGGGCTCGTCCAGGACGATCAGGTCCTGGTCGTCGATCAGCAGCTTGGCGAGCGCGATGCGGCGCCGCTCACCACCGGAGAGCGGGCCGATGACGGTGTCGAGGCCCTGCGGGAAGCCGGGCAGGTCCAGCCCGCCGAACAGGCCGGTGAGCACGTCGCGGACCTTGGCGTCGCCCGCCCACTCGTGGTCGGCCATGTCGCCGATGACCTCGTGGCGGACGGTGGCCTCGGGGTCGAGGGAGTCGTGCTGGGTGAGGACGCCCATGCGCAGGCCGCCGGAGTGGGTGACGCGGCCGGTGTCGGCCTCCTCCAGGCGGGCCAGCATCCGGATGAGCGTGGTCTTGCCGTCGCCGTTGCGGCCGACGACGCCGATGCGGTCCCCTTCGGAGACGCCGAGGGAGATGCCGTCGAGGAGCGCGCGGGTGCCGTACACCTTGCTGACGTTCTCGACATTGACCAGGTTGACGGCCATTTCGCTCCTGCTCGCGGGGATCGGTCAGCCTCCCAGCCTAACGGTCGCGGGGAGGTGCCCGGTCCCCGCGCCGTCAGCGGGCGGCGGCCGCGCGGATCTCGGCGAGGAGGTCGTACATGACCTGTCCCGGGCAGTCGGTCTGCAGCCAGTCGCGGTGGCCGCTGAGCACGGGTACGTCCTTGGTCACGCCGTTGACCGGGTTGACGAAGGTGGTCCGCGCCCGTGGGTCCAGGCCCTTGAGGCGGGCGATCACCTTCACGAGCCGGGTGAGGGAGTTCCTGGCGGCAGGCGTGGGCCCCTGGTCGGTGAGGGTGCCGAGGAGGGCGATGCCGAGGTTGCCGGAGTTGAAGCCGGCGGTGTGGAAGGCGGTGACGAGGTTGCCGTCCGGGTCGAGGGCGGGGATGCCGTCGCCGCCGGAGTAGCGGCCCTCGTAGACGACGCCTTCCTCGTCGACGAGGAAGTGGTAGCCGATGTCGCCCCAGTCGTTGGTGATCGCGTGGAAGTCGTAGATCGTCCGCACGGTGGCCGCCGGGGCGGGGTCGTCGTTGGGGGTCGCCGTGTGGTGGACGGTGATCGTCTGGAGCGGATAGTACTGCTCGGGCGAGATGACCACGCCGTCCTTGAAGCGCTTGGACTCGTCGGCGCCCCAGGCCGGGCGGGAGACATAGCGCACGCCCCGCATCCGGGTGGGCTCCGACGGCACCAGGAAGGTGCGCTCCGGACCGTCGGTGGGGTCGATGGCCAGGGAGCGCAGGCGCCGCGCCCCGGCGGGCGCCTGCACCTCGTACGCGGTGGCCGCGCCGGCCGGGACGAGTGCCGTGCCGCCGTCCTCGACGGTGGCGCACCCGCCGGTCACGGGCTCCCAGGAGCCGTCCCCGAAGCGGATCGCGGCGCCGTCCTGGGCGCCGGTCCAGCGGACGGCGACGTAGGAGGCGGCGAAGGGGAGGGAGTCGGTGCCTTCGGCGGCGGCGGTGCGGGTGGCCGGGAAGGCCTTCGGCGTGGTCCCCGGCCCGGCGTCCGTGGTGGAGGTGCCGGACTCGGTGGCCGCGAAGACCGCCGGGGTCACCGCGGCCGCGGCGGCCACGGCTCCGGCGGCGCCGATCACGCCGCGGCGGGAAAGGGGGTTCTTCTTGCGGTGGGAGGAGGCTTGAAACATCAACCAAACGTATGGGCGCCACCTGCCCCACCAGCACCACGGCTTCCCGAACTCCTCGTGGAGATCGGGCGAAGAAGATCAACTCACGTTGACCGTCCCGCCGGTGGAGCTCCGGATCAACCGCCCAGGACGGTGGCGCCCGGCGCAGGACCGGACGCGGTGCGCACCGTCCGGCACGTGCCCGACGCGCTCAGCGCCGCCGCCACCTTCGCCGCGGACTGCGGGTCGCGGGCGAGGAAGGCCGTGGTCGGGCCGGAGCCCGAGACCAGCGCGGCCAGGGCGCCGGCGGCCCGGCCCGCCGCGAGGGTGCCGGCGAGGGCGGGGAAGAGGGAGAGGGCGGCGGGCTGGAGGTCGTTGGAGACGGCGGCGGCGAGCGCGTCGGGGTCGCCCTTGGCGAGGGCGCCGAGCAGGTCCTGGGAGGCGACGGGCTCCGGCACGTCCGTGCCCTCGACGAGCCGGTCGAACTCCCGGAACACGGCCGGGGTGGACAGCCCGCGGTCCGCCATCGCGAACACCCAGTGGAAGGTGCCGCCGACGTCGAGCGAGGTCAGCTTCTCGCCCCGCCCGGTGCCGAGCGCCGCCCCGCCGACCAGGCTGAACGGCACGTCACTGCCCAACTCCGCGCAGATGTCGAGGAGTTCCTCGCGGGAGGCGCCGGTGCCCCACAGGGCGTCGCAGGCGAGCAGCGCGCCCGCACCGTCCGCGCTGCCGCCCGCCATGCCGCCGGCGACGGGGATGTCCTTGGCGATGTGGATGTGGACGCCGGCCGAGCGGCCGTAGCGGGCGGCGAGCGCCTCCGCCGCCCGGGCCGCCAGGTTCGTCCGGTCCAGGGGGACCTGGGCGGCGTCGGGTCCTTCGCAGGTGACGCGCAGTTCGTCGGCCGCGGTGACCCTGACCTCGTCGTAGAGCCCGACCGCGAGGAAGACGTTGGCCAGGTCGTGGTAGCCGTCGGGGCGGGCTGCGCCGACCGCGAGCTGGACGTTGACCTTGGCGGGGACACGTACCGTGACGCTCACTTGTTCTCCTTCTGGGGTGCGGGGGTCGTGGCCCGCGCCGGCGCGGCCTCCGCGATCCGGGCGAACTCCTCGACCGTCAGGGACTCGCCGCGCGCCTGCGGCGAGACGCCCGCCGCGACGAGCGCCGCCTCGGCGGCGGCCGCGGAACCGGCCCACCCGGACAGCGCTGCCCGCAGGGTCTTGCGGCGCTGCGCGAACGCCGCGTCGACGACGGCGAAGACCTCGCGCTGCGAGGCGGTGGTCTTGACCGGCTCGGCGCGCCGGGTGAGCGAGACGAGCCCGCTGTCCACGTTCGGGGCGGGCCAGAAGACGTTGCGTCCGATCGCGCCGGCCCGTTTGACCTCGGCGAACCAGTTGGCCTTCACCGACGGCACGCCGTACACCTTCGAACCGGGCGGCGCGGCCAGCCGGTCGGCGACCTCGGACTGCACCATCACGAGGGTGCGCTCGATGCTGGGGAAGGTGTCGAGCATGTGCAGCAGCACCGGGACGGCCACGTTGTACGGCAGATTCGCCACCAGGGCGGTCGGCGCGGGGCCGGGCAGTTCGGTGACGCGCATCGCGTCGGAGTGCACCAGCGCGAACCGCTCGGCGCGCTCCGGCATGCGGGCCGCGACGGTGGCGGGCAGCGCGCCGGCCAGGACGTCGTCGATCTCGACGGCGGTGACCCGGTCGGCCACCTCCAGCAGCGCCAGGGTGAGCGAGCCGAGCCCCGGCCCGACCTCCACGACCACGTCGTCGGGCCGTACCTGGGCGGTTCGGACGATACGGCGGACCGTGTTGGCGTCGATGACGAAGTTCTGGCCGCGCTGCTTGGTGGGCCGTACGCCGAGGACTTCCGCCAGCTCACGGATGTCGGCGGGACCCAGGAGGGCGTCGGGGGTGGGGCTGCTCACGGCGACAGCCTATCCGTGGCCGCCGCCGGGGCTATCCGTGCAGCCGCGCTCCGCAGTGCGGCCAGGGGCCGGCGCCCCGCCGGGTGTACAGCTTCTTCGCCCGGTACGTCTGCTCCGCCGCCGGGGCGTCCTGGGGGCGGCCGGTGCCGCCGAGGCTGTGCCAGGTCCCGGTGTCGAACTGGTAGAGGCCCCCGTACGTCCCCGACGGGTCCACGGCGCCGGGGTCGCCGCCGGACTCGCAGACGGCGAGGCCCTGCCAGTCGAGGTGGTCGGCGCCCTGGACCGAGGTGGGCATCGGTTTGGTGCCGACCTTCACGATCCGCGTGGCCGGCTCGCGCACCAGCTCGGTACTGATCCGGCGCGGCTGCTGGCGCACCCCGTTGACGGTCCGCAGCGCGTAGGTGACCCGGCGCAGGCCCGGCTGCCCGGCCTGTTCGACCACCTCCGTGCCCTTGAACACCGTGGGGTCCTCGACCCGCCGCACCTCGAAGGGGATCTCCTCCTCACGGGTCTCCTTGCCGCCGGTGATCCGCAGCACGGTGACCGTCTGCCCGTCGCGCGGGAAGCTGTCCGGCGGCACGGAGGTGGTGTCCTGGCCGCGCAAGGTGACCCCGGCCGCCCGGACGGCCTCGTCGACGGTGGCCGCGTTGGTGCGGACGGTGCGGGCCCGTCCGTCCGCCATGACCGTCACCGACCGCTCGGTGCGCACGTCGAGGGCGAGACCGGCCCGCCCGATCGACTGCGAGCGCGCCACGGACAGGTACGCGCCCTGTGCCCGCACCCCGAGCTGTCTGAGCGCCCCCTCCACCGTCCGTGCCGTCGTCCACACCTCCTGCCGGTGCCCGTCGAGGGTGAGTCGCACGGGGCGGCCGTACCGCACGGCGATCTCGTCGCCGTGGCCCAGTTCCGTGCCGGGCGTGGGCGTGATCACGTCGTGCGCGCCGATCTCGACGCCCTCCTCGGCGAGCAGCTCACCGACGTCGTCGGCGAAGGTGTGCAGCCGGCGGGGCTCGCCGTCGACGGTCAGCTCGACGGCCTTGTCCTCGGCGACGAAGGCGGTGGTGCCACCGGCGAGGAACGCGACGACCAGCGCACGCGGCAGCAGCCGGCGTACGGAGGTGTCGGGGCGCTCCGGGGACCGCCCCTTGCGCCGGCGCGCGGCGCGCCCACCGGCCCGGGGGCGGGCGACGGCCGGCGTCTCCGGCGAGCCCTGCCGGGGCACCAGCGGCTCGGCCGTCTCGTAGGCGGGCCGGTAGGTGTCGCCGGACGTGGCGCCGGACGGGTCGTACGCGGCGTAGGCGGCGTAGGTGGTGCCGTGGGGCAGCGTCGGGGCGCTGTGCACGTCCCACCCGTCGTCGTAGGCCGGCGACGGCTCGTACGCGTCGAGGGAGTCGAAGGTCCCGTACGACTGATTGATCCCGTATGTCTCGTACTGCGAGTTGCTCACGCCGACACGCTCCAGGGGCCGGAGGGGTCCAGAGGGGTCCGGATCGGGCCCCCAGAACCTAGCGGAGCGATCGTCACTCTCCAAAGCGACGCGACTACACAGCGTGCTGTGTCATGTGCGGTAACCGAAGGCGCGCGCCGTGTTCGCGCCGAGTGCGGTGGCCATGGCGTCCTCGTCGATGCCGCGGACGGCGGCCATGGCGCGCACCGTGACCGGAACGAGATACGGGGCGTTGGGCCGTCCGCGGTAGGGCGCCGGCGTCAAGAAAGGCGCGTCCGTCTCCACCAGGACCAGCTCCAGCGGGGCCACCGCCAGCGCGTCGCGCAGGTTCTGGGCGTTCTTGAAGGTGACGTTGCCGGCGAAGGACATGAAGTAGCCGGCGCGCGCGCACACCTCGGCCATCTCGGCGTCCCCGGAGTAGCAGTGGAACACCGTGCGCTCGGGCGCGCCCTCCTCCTTCAGGACGCGCAGCACGTCCGCGTGGGCGTCGCGGTCGTGAATGACCAGTGCCTTGCCGTGCCGCTTGGCGATCTCGATGTGCGCGCGGAAGGACCGCTCCTGCGCCGCCTTGCCCTCGGGCCCGGTACGGAAGTGGTCGAGGCCCGTCTCGCCGACGGCCTTCACCTGCGGCAGCGCGGCGAGCCGCTCGATCTCGGCGAGCGCCTCGTCCAGCGCCGCGTCCCCGCCGGGCTCGCGCGCCCCCTGCCGGGACCAGCCGTCGGGATCGCCGTGCACGATGCGCGGGGCCTCGTTGGGGTGCAGCGCGACGGCCGCGTGCACGTTCTCGTACGCCGCCGCCGTCTCGGCCGCCCACCGGGAGCCGTTCACGTCGCAGCCGACCTGCACGACCGTCGTGACACCGACCGACGCGGCCTTCGCGAGGCCCTCCTCCACGGTGCCGGACTGCATGTCCAGGTGGGTGTGCGAGTCGGCGACCGGCACGCCGAGGGGCGGCGGCAGGGGCGGTGCGGCGTTCTTGTCGGAGGTGGGCATGCCCCGATCGTACGAGAGGGACCCGCCCGGGAGCGGCTCAGCCGGCCTTGCGCTGGAAGACGTGCAGCAGGCCGGACAGGTGCCAGTGATGCTGCTCGCCGGTCGCCCCGGCCTCCCCGGCCTGCCGTGGCACCGCGACCGGCCCGGCCGCCGCGGCGGGCCGCTGCCGCCGTCCCGCGTCACGCGCCGACGACACCTGGCCGGCCCGCATGATCCGCACCACATGGCCGTCGCAGCGATGGCAGGCGGGCCTGCTCAGCGGCGACGGCACGATCCGCCCGTCGGTCACGTACAGGACGAACTCGTGACCCCCGCCGTCGACGTGGTGCTCTATCTCGTACGACTGCTCCCACCCGTGCCCGCATCGCATGCAGGCGAAGGAGTACGACTCGTCGACCACGGCGGTCGCCCCGTTGCGAAGGCCGGTGTGCCCTGTGATCTCGCTCATGCCGGCTCCTGTTGTCCGCTGGAGGAACGGGTTGCGTTCCGTCACCCAGTGGACTGCTGGAAGGGGCCGAAAGCACGGGATCTGTGCAGTATTGGGCGGGACTTGGCGGTGTCTTGCCTCAGGGCCCGTCCCCTTTAGCGCCGTTTGGGAGAGCCCAGTGGAGACCCGTGGCCTCTCATGGCGCGCGCTTGGCGGCCACCACCGCGTCGAACACGACCCGCTTGGGCACTCCCGCCTCCACGGCCACCGCCGCGATGGCCTCCTTGCGCCGCTCGCCGGCGTCCTCCCGCACCCGCACCCGCCGCACCAGCTCCTCGGGGCCGACGTCCTCGGGACCCTTCTCGGGGGCGCCCTCGACCACCACGGTGATCTCCCCGCGCACCCCCTCGGCCGCCCACTCGGCCAACTCGCCGAGCGTCCCGCGCCGTACCTCCTCGTAGGTCTTCGTCAGCTCCCGGCAGACGGCCGCCCGCCGCTGTGCGCCGAACGCCTCGGCCATCGCCCTCAGCGTGTCGTCCAGGCGGTGCGGCGCCTCGAAGTAGACCAGCGTGCGCCGCTCCCCGGCGGCCTCCCGCAGCCGCGACAGCCGCTCCCCCGCCTTGCGCGGCAGGAACCCCTCGAAGCAGAACCGGTCCACCGGCAGCCCGGACAGCGCCAGCGCGGTCAGTACGGCGGACGGCCCCGGCACGGCGGTGACCCGGACGTCCCGCTCCACCGCCGCCGCCACCAGCCGGTACCCCGGGTCCGACACCGACGGCATGCCGGCGTCCGTGACGAGCAGCACCCGCGCGCCGCCCACCAGCTCCTCTACCAGCTCCGGCGTACGCGCCGCCTCGTTGCCCTCGAAGTACGACACCACCCGCCCCTGGGGCGTCACGCCGAGCGCCTGGGTCAGCCGGCGCAGCCGCCGGGTGTCCTCGGCGGCGACCACGTCCGCCCGCTCCAGTTCCGCGGAGAGCCTCGGCGGCGCGTCCGCGACGTCACCGATGGGGGTGCCTGCCAAAACAAGGGTTCCTGTCACGTTTCCATCCTCGCAGGGGCGGTCCACGGGACTCCCACAGACGGGTTCCCTACGATGGCGCGGTGACCAGTACCGCGTCCTCCACGGACACCCGGCAGGACCAGGCCTCCCACGAGCAGCGGCCCTCGTGGCAGCAGCGGCTGCGCCGTTTCGGCTACACACCGGCCGGCTCCCGCGGCGACGTCCGGGACCGCCTCGTACCGCCGTACACCGAGCCGAGCCCACGGCTGTGGGCGGCGCTCGGCATCCGGTATCCGCTGGCCACGCGCATCGCCCGCTGGTCCGGCTGGGGCGGGCCGCTGCTGGTGACGCTGTTCGCGGGGGTGCTGCGGTTCTGGAACCTGGGCAGCCCGAAGGCGGTGATATTCGACGAGACGTACTACGCCAAGGACGCCTGGGCGCTCGTCCACCGCGGGTTCGAGGTCAACTGGGACAAGAACGTCAACGACCTCATCCTGTCCCGGGGCGGCGACGTGCCGATCCCGACGGACGCGGCGTACGTCGTGCACCCGCCGGTCGGCAAGTACGTGATCGGGCTCGGCGAGCTGATGTTCGGGTTCGACCCGTTCGGCTGGCGGTTCATGACCGCCCTGCTGGGCACGCTGTCCGTCCTCCTGCTGTGCCGGATCGGCCGCCGCCTGTTCCGCTCCACCTTCCTCGGCTGCCTCGCGGGCGCGCTGATGGCGGTGGACGGGCTGCACTTCGTGATGAGCCGCACCGCGCTGCTGGACGGCGTGCTGATGTTCTTCGTGCTGGCGGCGTTCGGCTGCCTGCTGGTCGACCGGGACCGGGCGCGGGCGAGACTGGCCGCCGCCCTGCCCACGGACGCCGACGGCCGGGTCCGGCCGGACGCGCGGACGGCGCAGGAGACCCGCATCGGGTGGCGCCCGTGGCGGATCGCGGCGGGTCTGATGCTGGGCCTGGCCATCGGCACCAAGTGGAACGGCCTGTACATCCTGGCCGCGTTCTGTGTGATGGCGGTGCTCTGGGACGTCGGGGCCCGCAAGGTGGCGGGAGCACGGCATCCGTACACGGCGGTGATCCGGCGCGATCTCGGCTGGGCGTTCCTGTCGACGGTCCCGGTCGCGATCGTCACCTACGTCGTGTCCTGGACCGGCTGGATCCTCTCCCCGACCGACGGATCGGGCGGCTACTACCGCAACTGGGCGGCCACGGACGGCAAGGACAGCTCCTGGTCGTGGCTGTTCCCCGACTGGTGGCGCAGCCTGTGGCACTACGAGAGCCAGGTGTACGAGTTCCACGTCGGCCTGTCCTCGCCGCACACCTACCAGTCCAACCCGTGGAGCTGGATCGTCACCGGCCGCCCGGTGTCCTATTTCTACGAGTCCCCGGCCCCCGGCGCGGACGGCTGCCCGGTGGACGCGGGTGACAAGTGCGCGCGCGAGGTGCTGGCGCTGGGCACGCCGATGCTGTGGTGGGTGGCCTGCTTCGCGCTGCTGTACGTGCTCTGGCGCTGGTTCTTCCGCCGCGACTGGCGCGCGGGCGCCATCGCCTGCGGGATCGTCGCGGGCTATCTCCCCTGGTTCCTGTACCAGGAGCGGACGATCTTCTTCTTCTACGCCGTGGTCTTCGTGCCGTTCCTCTGCCTGGCGGTCGCGATGCTGCTCGGCGCCCTGGTCGGCCCACCCGGCTCCACCGACACCCGCCGCGTGGCGGGAGCGACGGGAGCGGGCGTCCTGGTGCTGCTGATCGCCTGGAACTTCGTCTATTTCTGGCCCATCTACACCGGCCAGACGATCCCGATGGACGACTGGCGGTCGCGGATGTGGCTGGACACCTGGGTGTAGCCGAGCGGGCGGCTCCTAGAAGTGCCGCTGGTAGTCGCAGCGCCTGGCGGTGCGGTCGAAGGCGGACTCGTAGGCGCCGCGGTAGCCCTTGCGGTAGCCGTCGCGGTAGTCACGGTTGCCCCGGTCGGTCCACGGGCGGTAGTTGTCGCGGTAGTCGCAGTTGCGGCCGTCCCTGGACCCGTCGCTCCAGCCCCGGTGGGATCCGTCCTGGTAGCCGCGCCGGAAGTCCTTGGGCGAGGTGGGTGCCAGGGTGGCGGTGGACCCTGGGGCCGCCACGGCCGCCGTTCCCTGCGCGGCGGCCTGCGGAGCCGCGGCCGCCGGGAGGGCGAACGCGGTCGCGAAGGCGAGGGGCGCCACGAGCGCGACCATGATCCTTTTTGTACGCATGCCAGCCTCCTTGCGGGCACGAACGCGCGGAAAGGCCCGGCTTCGCGGCCGGAGGGAGGGCGAGAGAAAAGGTGCACGGGCCTTCGCTTCCTTGGTACTCCCCCGCCACTTGCGTGTCCAATCGAACGCGGGTAGCCCACGCCTAACAATCTGAGAAACCCGTGCCCCCTGCACCATGACTCCCGCTTAGAGTGCGGAGATCTGTGAACGGGGAGGGGTCGCGCCATGCGCAAGGGGGTCAAGGCTGCCGTCGTCGGCAGTGTGTTCGCGGTGATGGTGGGAGGGGCCGGATACGGCGCCTTCAACTTCGTGTCCGCGGTGAACGGTGACGGCGGAACAGCGGCCGCGGGGGAGAACGAGCCGCTGCGTTCCGGACCGCCGACCGACGCCGAGGTGCGGGAGACGGCCCGTCAGTTCTTCGCCGCCTGGGAGCGGGGACAGGGCGTGAAGGCGGCGTCGTACACGAACTTCGCCGAAGAGGCCGAGCCCGTGCTGACGTCCTTCGGGCAGGACGCGCACCTCACCGACGTCGAGATCACGCCGGGCAGGGCGCAGGGGCGGACCGTGCCGTTCTCGGTCCGGGCGACGGTGTCGTACGACGGAAAGTCCAAGCCGCTGGCGTACCGCAGCACCCTCACCGTGGTGCGGGGGAAGAGCACCGGGCGGGCGCTGGTCGACTGGGAGCCGTCCGTGGTGCACCCCCGCCTCAAGGACGGTGACATCCTTGTCACCGGGGAGTCGGCGACCCCTCAGGTCGAGGCGGTGGACCGCGACGGCACGGTGCTGCCGAAGGCGAAGTACCCCTCCCTGGGCCCGATCCTGGACGAACTGCGCGCCCGCTACGGTGAGCAGGCCGGCGGCACCCCCGGCGTCGAACTCGCCGTCCGGCACACCGTGGCCGGGGCCGCCGACACCACGCTGCTCACCCTCGCCGAGGGCAGGCCCGGCAAGCTGCGGACGACGCTGAGCGCGACCGCGCAGGCCGCCGCCGAGCGGGCGGTCGCCCAGTACGACGAGTCCTCGGTCGTCGCCGTCAAGCCGAGCACCGGCGAGATCCTGGCGGTGGCCAACAACCGCGCGGACGGCTTCAACGCGGCGTTCCTCGGCCAGGTGGCGCCCGGCTCCACGATGAAGATCCTCAGCGCGGCGACGCTCATCGACGCCGGGCTCACCAGCATGAACGGCCCGGCACCCTGCCCGGACTCGGCCGTCTCGGAGAGCCAGACCTTCCACAACCTCACCGGCATGACCCCCAACGACAACGCCACGCTCTCCGAGAGCTTCGCGCGCTCCTGCAACACCGCCTTCGTCAAGTTCGCGGACGAGGTGAAGGTGGACTCGCTGACCCGGGAGGCACAGGACAGGTTCGGGATCGGCCGCGACGACTGGAAGGTCGGCGTCCCCTCCTTCGACGGGTCGGTGCCCGCCGCCGGCGGCCCGGACACCGCCGCCGGCCTGATCGGCCAGGGCCAGGTGCAGATGAGCCCGCTGAACATGGCGTCGGTCACGGCGACCGCGACGACGGGCACCTTCCGGCAGCCGGTGATCGTGCCGCAGAGCCTGGACGGACGGGAACTGGCCAAGGCGCAGGGTCTGTCCGGGAGCACCGTCGAGCAGCTGCGCGCCATGATGAACCGCACCGCCACCAGCGGCACCGCCGCCTCCGTGATGTCGGGTCTGTCCGGCAGCATCGGCGCGAAGACCGGCTCGGCGGAGGTGGACGGCAACACCAAGGCGGACAGCTGGTTCACGGGCTACCGCGACGACGTCGCCGCGGCGGCCATGGCCCAGCAGGGCGGGCGGGGCGGCGAGGCGGCGGGCCCGATCGTGGCGGCCGTCCTGCGTGCGGGTGGCTGACGTCACCCGCACAGGCGGGGACTCTAGGGTGGTGCCGTCGTTGGGGACTGTGACGACCACGAGGCCGGTACGGCCGTAAGGGCCGCGCCGCCCGCAAGGGGCGGGGCCCGGGGACTGCGCGGAGGATCGGGAAGCAGTGGGCAAGAGAAGGCGCGTCGCCGAGCGACGGAAGACGAGGCCCGCCGTCATCGGCGGCGTGATCGCCGTGGTCGTGGGCGGCGCCGGGATCGGTGCCTACGCACTGTTCGGCACCGGCGCCGCGGCCGACAACAGCGCGTCCACGACGGCCGCCGCCGGGCGGGAGAAGTCGGTGAAGACCGGCCCGCTGTCGGCGAAGGAGGTCGGCACCGCGGCCCAGGCGTTCCTCACGGCCTGGCAGCGGGGCGAGGTGACCGGCGCGGCGGCCGCCACCGACGACGCCGCGGCGGCGACGGCGCTGCTGGCCGCGTACGCCAAGGACGCCCACATCAAGGACCTCACGCTCACTCCGGGTGCGCGCACCGGTGACACCGTGCCGTTCACGGTGAAGGGCACGGTGGCGTACCGGGACGTCAGCAAGCCGCTGACGTACCGCAGTTCGCTGAAGGTCGTCCGCCGGGCCGCGGACGGCGAGCCGCTGGTGAGCTGGCAGCCCTCGGTCCTCCACCCCGACCTGCGCGAGGGCGACCGGCTGGTCACCGGCGAGGCGGGCACGCCGCCGGTCACGGCGCTGGACCGGGACGGCGAGGAGCTGACCACCGAGCAGTACGCGTCGCTGGGGCCGGTCCTGGACGGGCTGCGCGAGAAGTACGGCAAGACGGCGGGCGGCAAGGCCGGCGTGGAACTCCGGGTGGTCCGCGGCAAGGCCTCCGAGAAGCAGAAGCTGTCCGACAAGACCGTCCTGGAGCTGAGCGAGGGCACGCCGGGCGAGGTGCGGACGACGCTCAGCGCCACCCTGCAGGCGGCGGCGGAGCAGCAGGTCGGCGCACGCTCCCGTGCCTCCGTGGTCGTCCTGCGGCCCTCGACGGGCGAGATCCTGGCGGTGGCGAACTCCAACCCGGGCTTCAACACCGCGTTCCAGGGATCGCTGGCGCCCGGTTCGACGATGAAGGTCATCACCTCGTCGCTGCTCATCGAGAAGGGGCTGGCCTCGCCGGACAAGGCGCACCCGTGCCCCAAGTACTTCACGTACGGCGGGTGGAAGTTCCAGAACGACGACAAGTTCGAGATCAAGGGCGGCACCTTCAAGACGAGCTTCGCCCGGTCCTGCAACACGGCGTTCATCAGCCAGGCGCCCGAGCTGGACGACGGCGACCTGACCGAGCAGGCCCAGCAGGTGTTCGGGCTGTCGCTGAACAACTGGGCGATCGGTGTGCCCACCTTCGACGGTGCCGTGCCGGTGCAGTCGGCCGCCTCGATGGCGGCGTCGCTCATCGGCCAGGGCGGGGTGCGGATGAACCCGCTGAACATGGCGTCGGTGTCGGCGACGGTCAAGGCGGGCGTCTTCCACCAGCCGTACCTGGTCGCCCCGTCCGTGGACGACCGCACCCTGGCCACGGCCTCGCGCACGATGTCCGCGGACACACTGGCGAAGCTGCGCGGGCTGATGGCCTACACGGCGGCGTACGGTACGGCGGCGGAGGCGATGGCGGGGGTCACCGGGGACGTCGGCGCCAAGACCGGGTCCGCGGAGGTCGACGGGCAGAAGAAGCCCAACGGCTGGTTCACCGCGTACCGGGGCGATCTGGCGGCCGCCGGTGTGGTCCAGGCGGCCGGGCACGGCGGGGAGACGGCGGGGCCGATCGTGGCGGCGCTGCTGAAGCAGGGCGGCTGACGGCGCGCGGTCAGCTTCCGACGGGGGTCGCGGCGGCCATGTAGGTGCGCCGCAGGAAGCGGATCAGCGCCTTCGTGTCGAACTGGACGACCGCGGTGCCCTGCGGGGAGTGGAACTCGATGACGGCCTGCACCCGCCCGCACGGCCACACCCGGACGTCGCCGGAGCCGGCCGGGGCGCGCAGGCCCTGTTCGAGGAGTTCGCGTGCGAAGGTCCACTCGTGCGGGCCGGGCAGGCCTATGCGCACGGCGCGGGGGTCGCGGTCGGGGTCGTAGCGCAGCACGACCGGAATCGCCCCCCGTTCGTCCAGCAGCTGGACATCCGCGTCCGTGACGATATGAGCGCGTGCGTACTGCTCCACTACGGACATCGGACGGCCCTTTCACCGTGCGTCACCTGAGCGGAAACTATGAATCCGCTACCCCTCCAATGTCCCATATTTCCGGGATTACGCCTGGCGGAGCGGCTTATCTCAGCTTCACAACGGGAGAGCCTCGCTCTTGCAAGTCGTTCGCATCAAGCCACATCATCGAAGCGTGCATGTACCTGACGGATTCATCAACGCGCCCACGTCCGCCGTGGCCGGAGTCGTCGCCGCCGGCGCCATCGCCGTGAGCCTGCGCGGTGCCCGCCGTGAACTGGACGAGCGGACCGCGCCGCTGGCCGGTCTGGTGGCGGCGTTCATCTTCGCGGTGCAGATGCTGAACTTCCCGGTCGCGGCCGGGACCAGCGGCCATCTGCTCGGCGGCGCACTCGCCGCGATACTCGTCGGCCCCTTCACCGGGGCCCTGTGCATATCCGTCGTCCTGCTCATGCAGGGCATCCTGTTCGCCGACGGCGGCCTGACGGCGCTCGGCGTGAACATCACCGACATGTCGGTGGTCGGCGTCGGCGTCGCCTACCTCGTCTTCCGCGCCCTGGTGAAGGTGCTGCCCGGCACCCGGCGGTCGATCACCGCCGCCTCCTTCGTCGCCGCCCTGATCTCGGTGCCGGCCGCCGCCCTGGCCTTCACCGCGTTCTACGCGATCGGCGGGACCACCGACGTCTCCATCGGCAAGGTCGCCACCGCGATGGTCGGCGTGCACGTCCTGATCGGTGTCGGCGAGGCCGTGATCACCGCGCTGACCGTCGGCGCCGTCCTCGCGGTGCGGCCGGACCTCGTGTACGGCGCCCGGGACCTGCGCCGGCCGCTGAAGCTGCGGGTCGGCGGCGAACTCGTCGACGCCCCCGCCCCCGAGACCCCCGCGCCCGCCGCCCGGACCTCGCACCGCACGCTGTGGGGCGGGGGACTCGCCGCCTCCCTGGTCCTGGCCGGCATCGTCAGCTTCTACGCCTCGGCCAGCCCGGACGGGCTGGAGAAGGTCGCCGAGGACAAGGGCTTCGCCGAGTCCGCCGAGGAACACCACAACGCCGACTCCCCGCTCGCCGACTACGGCGTCAAGGACGTCGACAACGCCCGGCTCTCCGGCGGCCTCGCCGGTGTGATCGGCGTCGGCGTGACCGTCGTCGCGGGCAGCGCGGTCTTCTGGGCGGTGCGCCGGCGCCGTACGGGCGAGGGGGACGACGTCTCGCCCACGAGCACGAGCGTCTGACATGGGTGCGGGGCACGCCCACAAGCTCTACCGGCGCACCTCGTCACCCGTGCACGCCCTGCCGCCGCACACCAAGCTCGCCGCCACGTTCGCCTTCGTGGTGGTCGTGGTGTCCACCCCGCGCGAGGCGCTGTGGGCCTTCGGGGCGTACGCCGTGCTGCTGGCGGTGGTGGCCGGGATCGCGCGCGTCCCCCCGCTCTTCCTGGTGAAGCGGCTGCTGATCGAGGTGCCGTTCGTCGCGTTCGCCGTGCTGCTGCCGTTCGTGGCGGAGGGCGAGCGGGTCGAGGTGCTGGGCATGTCGCTGAGCGTCAGCGGGCTGTGGGGGGCCTGGAACGTGCTCGCCAAGGGCACCCTGGGCGTCGCCGCGTCCGTGCTGCTCGCCGCCACCACCGAGCTGCGCGAGCTGCTGCTCGGCCTGGAACGGCTGAAGCTCCCGCCCCTGCTGGTGCAGATCGCGTCCTTCATGATCCGGTACGCCGATGTCATCACCGACGAGATGCGGCGGATGCGGATCGCCCGGGAGTCGCGCGGCTTCGAGGCGCGCGGTCTGCGGCACTGGGGGGTGCTCGCCAAGTCGGCCGGAGCGCTGTTCATCCGGTGCTACGAGCGCGGCGAGCGGGTCCATCTGGCGATGGTGAGCCGGGGGTACACCGGTGTGATGCCGGTGATCGACGAGGTGACCGCGTCCCGGGCGCAGTGGTCGTACGCCCTCGCCCTGCCGTGTGCCGCCCTCGTCGTCTGTCTGCTGGGATGGGTGCTGTGACTGAAGCTTCCCTGGAGGTCTCCGGCCTCGCCTTCGCCTACCCCGACGGCCATCAGGCCCTCTTCGGCGTGGACTTCCGCGTCGGCCGTGGCGAGCGGGTCGCGCTGCTCGGGCCGAACGGCGCCGGGAAGACCACCCTGGTGCTCCACCTCAACGGCATCCTCGGCGGGGGCGCGGGCTCGGTGCGGGTCGCCGGGCTGCCCGTGGACCGCACGCACATGGCCGAGATCCGGCGCAAGGTCGGGATCGTCTTCCAGGACCCCGACGACCAGCTCTTCATGCCGACCGTCCGCGAGGACGTGGCCTTCGGGCCGGCGGCTGCCGGGCTGAAGGGGGAGGAGCTGCGGGCCCGGGTGGAGCGGGCGCTGGAGCAGGTCGGGATGGCCGGGTTCCAGGACCGTCCGCCGCATCACCTGTCGTTCGGGCAGCGGCGCCGGGTGGCCGTGGCGACCGTGCTCGCCATGGAGCCGGAGATCCTGGTCCTGGACGAGCCGTCGTCCAACCTCGACCCCGCCTCGCGGCGGGAACTCGCGGACATTCTGCGCGCGCTGGACGTGACCGTGCTGATGGTCACCCACGACCTGCCGTACGCCATGGAACTCTGCCCGCGCGCGCTGATCCTCAGTGAGGGCGTGATCGCGGCGGACGGGCCGACCGGCGACCTCCTCGGCGACGACGCCCTGATGCGCGCCCACCGTCTGGAGCTGCCCTTCGGCTTCGACCCGCGCGCGGTGACGACACGCGGGTGAGGCGCGGCCGCTCGGGTCACCCCGGGCCGCTACCCCCTGGTAACAAGGCCGCCCCACCGGCCAGTACCTTGTGCACGAAGTAGTTGCCGCGTTCACGTTTCCTGCCTGGGGAGGCCACCCTTGACCGACGGCACCGCCGCCGACACCCGCCCGCGGAAGATCATGTACGTCGCCGAGGCCACCTCGCACGGCGGCCGCGAAGGCTATGTCACCAGCCAGGACGGGCAGATCGAGCTGAAGGTGGCGATGCCGCCGGAGCTGGGCGGCGACGGCAACGGCACCAACCCGGAGCAGCTGTTCGCGGCCGGCTACAGCACCTGCTTCCACAACGCGCTGATCCTGGTCGGCAACCGGTCCGGCTACGACCTGGCCGGTTCCACGGTCGCCGCCAAGGTCGGCATCGGCCCCAACAGCCGGCGCGGCTACGGTCTCGCCGTCGCCCTGAGCGTCTCGCTGCCGGTCCTGGACGCGGACGTCGCGGCGAAGCTGGTGGACGAGGCCCACGAGGTGTGCCCGTACTCCAACGCCACCCGCGGCAACATCGAGGTCACGATCCTGCTGGGCTAGGGGCGGGCGGAGGAATCGCGGGCTCTCCGTGTGCGTTGCACCCACCGTCGCAGGTGTGTGAAGGGAACGGAGTACGGACGTGGACGTGAACGGCACAGTGGCCGAGGGCTTCGAGCCGGTCAGGGAGGCGTTCGCCAGGAACTTCGAGGCGCTCGGCGACCGCGGGGCCGCCGTGACCGTCTACCGGGACGGGCACAAGGTCGTCGACCTGTGGGGCGGCACGAAGGACGTCGACGGCACCGCGCCCTGGGAGCACGGCACCGCGCAGATCGTGCGCTCGGCGACCAAGGGCGTCGCCGCCGCCGTACTCCTGCTGCTGCACCAGCGGGGTGAGCTGGACCTGGACGCGCCGGTCGGTGAGGTGTGGCCGGAGTACAAGGCGGCGGGCAAGGAGCGGACCCTCGTACGGCATCTGCTCGCGCACCGGGCCGGCGTGCCCGTGCTCGACCGGCCGCTGACCGTGGCCCAGGCCGCCGACCCGGACCTCGGCGCCGCCGCGGTGGCCGCGCAGGAACCGGCGTGGGAGCCGGGGAGCGCCCACGGGTATCACGCGCAGACGTACAGCTGGCTGGTCGCCGAAGTGGTACGGCGGGTCAGCGGGCGTTCCGTCGGGGAGTGGATCGCCGAGGAGATCGCCGGGCCGGTCGGGGCGGAACTGTGGCTCGGGCTGCCGGACAGGGAGGCGGCGCGCGTGGGGCGGGTCGGCAAGGTCGAGGGCCCGGACACGGCGAACGGGCTGCGGACGCGGCCCAAGCGGGCGGTGTCCGACGCCTACGCCGACCCGGACTCCCTCACCCGCCGCGCCTTCGGGGCGATATCGCCGGTGCCGGACGAGAACGACCCCGTGTACCGGTCCGCCGCCCTTGCCGCCTCCAACGGCATCGCCACGGCCGACGGGCTCGCCCGCTTCTACGCCTCGCTGATCGGTGAGGTGGACGGCGGGACACGGCTGTTCACGCCCGGGACGCTGGAGCTGGCGCGCGGGGAACAGTCGGCGGGGCCGGACCGGGTGCTCGTGGTCGGCACGCGCTTCGGGCTCGGCTACATGCTGCACGGCAGCGCGTCCCCGCTGCTGTCCGGCACCGCCTTCGGCCACCCCGGTCGCGGCGGCGCGCTCGGCTTCGCGGACCCCGGGTCGGGGATCGCCTTCGGCTATGTCACCAACGGTTTCCGCAAGAGCGTCACGGCGGACCCCCGGGCCCAGGCACTGGTGCGGGCGCTGCGGGGTGTGCTGGGCGGCTGAGCGGCTGCTGCTTCGGGGCTAGGCCGTCAGGGCGCGGCGGTACCAAGGGGCGCACTCCTTGAACGCCACGGCGAACGGGGCTCCGGGGCCGGTGGTCAGCTGTGACCACAGGGCGCCGCTGTCGTACCAGCGGTCGACGGCGACCAGCGCCAGGGGACGCCGGGCGCCCGGGCCGTGGGCGTCGAGCCGGCGCAGTGCCTCGTCGAGAGCGAGCTCGCCGGACGGCAGGGGCAGGTCGAGGGCTCCGCAGACGGTCGTGACGAGTTCGCGCAGGGTCACGGGCTCGGGGTGCGCCGCGTGCAGCACACCGGCGGCCGGCGCCTGGGGCGCGAGGGCCAGCTCGGCCAGGGCACGCGCCAGGACGGGGGCCGAGATCAGGGAGAGCCGGGAGCCGGCGCCGTCCACCCAGTGCGGCAGGCGGCGCAGCAGCTGGACGATGCCGGGCACGACCCAGGTGTCGCCCTCGCCGTAGACGAGGTACGGGCGTACGACGGTGCCCCCGGCGGCCAGCACCAGCCGTTCGCCGGCGAGGCGGGTCCGGCTGGTCGGGGAGAGCGGCGCCTCGGCGATCCGGCCCTCGGGCTCGCCGCGGTGCGGGCCGTCGCCGTAGACGGCGGCGGTGCCGAGCTGCACGATCCGGCGCACGCCCGCCCTGGCCGCCTCGGCGAGCAGGGCGCGGGTGCCCTCCTCGTTGACGGTCCGGCACTCCTCGGGGGTGCCTCCGATGCGGGCGGCGAGATGCAGGACGGTGCCGACGCCGTCGCACACGCCGTGCAGCGAGGCCGGGTCGGCGAGGTCGCCGTGCACGGTCTCCAGTCCGGCGCCGGTGGTGCCGGGACCGGGGCGGCGGTGGGTGAGCAGACGGAGGGCGGGGCCGTGCGGGGCGGCGGAGGCGGCCCGGAGCAGAGGTACGACGTGGGAGCCGATGAAACCGGTGCCGCCGGTCACCAGAATGCGTTCGGGGCTCAAGTGCGGCCTTCCGCCGGGGGGTCGGTGAGCTGGACGTGTCATCACGTGTGTCGCGTCGCGTCACTTTTCTACACCGACGGCCCGGTGGGCAAGGGGACTTGAGCGTGGCGGGTGCCGCCGCCCGTCGGTGGCGGCACGCCCGCGTGCGGGTGCGCCCTACACGGACGCCGTCGCCGCTTGTCCGCGCCCGGCGTGGGTGAGCAGGTCGTCGAGGGTGGCGGCGAGTTCGCTGACCGACTGCTCGCGCAGGAGGTGGTGGGTGGGCACCGGGATCCGCAGGGCGTGCTCCAGCTTGCGCTGGAAGGCCAGGGCGGTGAGGGAGTCGATGCCCTGGGCGTAGAGCGGGCGGTCGCGGTGGATGCGGTGCGCGGGCGGGACGTCGAGGTACGTCTCCAGGGTGCGGCAGACGAACGCCTCGACGGCCCGCAGCCGTTCCTCGCCGGTGGCGGTGCGCCAGGAGCCGAGGTCCGGGGCCGGGACGGGAGTCGGTGACACGGTGTCGTCCTTCCGGGGTGTGGGAGCGGTGCGCGGACGGGGCTGGGAGCTGCGCAGGGCGGTGGGTGCGGGACCCGGACGCGGTCCGGCTCCGTCGGACCACACCAGGTGGAAACGCCAGCGGCTGATCCGCCAGCCGTCCGGGGTGCGGACGGTCTCGCCCTCGCTGTAGCCGCCGATGTCGAAGCGGCCGCCGGGGTCGGGACCGTCGTCGTGGTGGACGTGGGAGGCGAGGATGTGGACCCGGACGCGGGCGGTGTCGCCGTCCAGCGCGATGCCGTAGTTCGAGGCCAGATGGTGGGTGCGGGCGAAGCGTGACTTGCGGTCGAAGTGGAAGGCGGCGGCGGTGTCCCGGCCGCGCACCGCGCCGACCGGGAACTCCAGCCGGCAGTCGTCCGTGAAGACCGTGCGGGGCCAGCTCTCGTCGTACCCGTGGGCGTCCTGGGCGTCGAGCAGCGTGATGTACCGGTCGACGAGCCCGGTGATCTCGGCCCGGTCGGCCAGTTCGCGCAACCGCCGCCGCAGGGCGTCGAGTTCGGTCCGCGGGAGGGTGACGGTGTCGGTCTGTTCGTGGTGCGGGGAGGTCATGGGGAACAAGCTCCGTTTCGGCAGCGCCCCGCGACGAGGGGGCGATCGACGGCACCTGGGGCGCAGCCCCTACGCCGCCCGGCTGCCCGACACCCGCCACCCCCGTGGGTCGCGGTGCGCCGGGACGCGTTCCGGGCGGCGCCAGGCCGCCGTGCGGGTGGGGGCCTGCTCCTGCAGGCCGGGGCCGGCGGCCGCGAGCGCGGCGGCACGGGAGAGCAGCACGCTGGTCAGGGCCGCGAGTTCGGCCGGTGTCGCGGTGCCTGTGACGACCTTGATGACCAGCGCGTCCCGCGTGCTCACTGCGGCGGGTTGCCGTGCTTGCGGCACGGCAGGTCGGCCTGCTTGCTGCGCAGCATCGACAGGGCGCGGACGAGGGCCCCGCGGGTGTCCCGGGGGTCGATCACATCGTCGATGAGGCCGCGTTCGGCGGCGTAGTAGGGGTGCATCAGCTCCGCCTGGTACTCCTTGATCTTCTGGGCGCGGGTCGTCTCCGGGTCGTCCGAGCCGGCGATCTCCCGGCGGAAGATGACGTTCGCCGCGCCCTCCGCGCCCATCACCGCGATCTCGTTGGACGGCCAGGCCAGTGCCAGGTCGGTGCCGATGGACCGGGAGTCCATGACGATGTACGCGCCGCCGTACGCCTTGCGCAGCACCAGCGAGATGCGCGGCACGGTGGCGTTGCAGTAGGCGTAGAGCAGCTTGGCGCCGCGCCGGATGATGCCGTTGTGCTCCTGGTCGACGCCCGGCAGGAAGCCCGGCACGTCGATCAGCGTGACGATGGGGATGTTGAAGGCGTCGCAGAACTGCACGAACCGCGCCGCCTTCTCGCTGGCGTCGATGTCGAGCACCCCGGCGTAGGAGGCGGGCTGGTTGGCGACGACTCCGACGACCTCGCCGTCCAGCCGGGCCAGCGCGCACACCACGTTGGTCGCCCAGCCGGGGTGGACCTCGAAGTGGTCGCCGTCGTCGACGATCTCCTCGATGACCGCCCGGATGTCGTACACCTGGCTCGGGTCGCCGGGCACGATGTCCAGCAGCCGGTCGGTGCGCCGGTCGGCGGGGTCGGCGCTCGGCATCCTGGGCGGCAGGTCACGGTTGTTGGCCGGCAGCAGGGAGAGCAGGTGGCGCACGTCCTCCATGCAGGCGCGGACGTCGTCGTAGGCGAAGTGGGCGACGCCGGAGGTGGTGGCGTGCACGTCGGCGCCGCCGAGGTCGTTCTGGGAGATCTCCTCGCCGGTGACCGCCTTGACCACGTCGGGCCCGGTGATGAACATCTGGGCGATGTCGCGGACCATGAAGACGAAGTCGGTCAGGGCGGGGCTGTAGGCGGCGCCGCCCGCACAGGGGCCGAGCATCACGCTGATCTGCGGGATGACGCCGGAGGCGCGGGTGTTGCGCTGGAAGATGCCGCCGTAGCCGGCCAGCGCGCTGACGCCCTCCTGGATCCGGGCGCCCGCGCCGTCGTTGAGCGACACCAGCGGCGCGCCTGCCGCCATGGCCATGTCCATGATCTTGTGGATCTTCTGGGCGTGGGCCTCGCCGAGGGCTCCGCCGAAGATCCGGAAGTCGTGCGCGTAGACGAAGACCGTACGGCCGTGGACCGTGCCCCAGCCGGTGATCACACCGTCGGTGTAGGGACGTTTCTTCTCCAGGCCGAAGCCGCTGGCCCGGTGCCGGCGCAACATCTCGACCTCGGTGAACGACCCCTCGTCAAGCAGGAGTTCGATGCGTTCATGGGCGGTGAGCTTGCCCTTGGCGTGCTGCCGTTCGGTGGCCAGCGGATCGCCGTGCCGGGCGGCCTGCTTGATCAGGCTCAGTTCCTCCAGCCGCTCCGCGGCGCTCCACTGACCGCGGTGCTCACGGTCGTGCAGGCTGGGCCGGTCGGCGGCCGGGGCCCCGAGGTGATCGGATCTCTGATCGGTCGTCATGGGTGGATCTCACGCTCCCCAGTCAGGTTCGTGCGTGGTCATGCCGCCGGCGTCCAGGTCCACCGTCCCGCCGGCGTGCAGCGCGAAGGGTGGCACCCAGCGCACGGTGACCCGGTCCGGTGGCCCGCCCAGCAGGGCGACGGCGGCGTTGTGGCGGGGCCCGGACGGCAGGTCCAGCAGCGTCCAGCCGGCCGGGCGGCGGCGCCGGTCGGCCCCCAGGTAGTCCTGGCCCGGGTCGCGGGACAGGCCGGTGCCCAGCGCCTTGAGGTAGGCCTCCTTGCGGGTCCACATCCGCCCGAAGAGCACACGCCGCTCCTCGACGGGCAGGCGCGCCAGCTCCTCCTGCTCCCCCGGGTGCAGCGCCGGGGAGCACACCTCGACGGTCTCGTCCCTCGGCAGCCGCTCCACGTCGGCGCCGAGCACGGTGGCGGCGACGGCGACGACGGCCACGCCGTGGCTGTGCGCCAGGGAGAAGTGCAGCGGCGGGTCGGGGTGGGCGACGGCGGGCCGTCCGTGCGGTTTGCCGCAGCCCGGGCAGGGCTCCCGGACGAACGGCACCTCGCGCGGCGCCAGCCCCAGGTAGGCGCCGAGCAGCCGGCGCAGCGCGACGTGCGCGGAGGCGTACGTGATGCCGTCCGTGGGACGTACGAAGGAGGCGGTGCGCCGGCGTTCCGCGTCGTCCAGCTCGGACAGGTCCAGCAGCTCGGCCGCAGTCTCCAGCTTGGGCCGGCGCACCAGCCACACGTCGAGCTGCCCCGGGGCCGGCAGTCGCGGCCTCGCGGTCTCGGGTCCCTGGCGGACCACCAGCTCCGGGATCACGTCGTGCCCGGCCCGTCGTGCGAGACCAGGTGGACGCCCTGCCCGCCGCGTTTGTGCGGGCTGTCCCCGGGGCCGAGCTGCCCGGACAGGCACTCGATGAGTTCGGCGGCGCTGTTGGCGCGCAGCAGCATGTTGAGGTTGACGTCGAGGTGGAGGGCCGCCTCCATCCGGCGCTGGAGTTCGAGGCCGTTGATCGAGCCGATGCCGAGGCTGTTCATCGGCCGCCCTTCGGTGTCGATGGTGTGCGGCGGCACCCGCAGCACCCGGGCGAGTTCGGCACGTACGTACGCGTCGATGAGCCGGACCCGCTCGCTCTCGCCGCAGGCGGCCAGGTGGGCCGGGTCCGGGGGGTCGACGTCGACGACGGTGTCCTGCTCGAACTCGTAGTCCAGGTCGTCGAGATCGTCGAGGTCGTCGAAGACCCAGGTCTTCGTCGTCTGGTCCATGGGCGTGCCCCGTCGGGAGTGGGTGGCTGGAGGGAAGGGCGGGCGGGCCGGGCCGGAACGGCTCAGCGGCGCCCGAGGCCGGTGAGGCCGACGAGGGTGCCCAGTCCGCCGAGCGCGGCCACGAGGATCAGCGCGGGACGGCAGGCCCCGACGGCCTCGGCCGCGGTGGCGCCGGGGGCCGCGGAGGAGGCGAGCAGCGCGGCGACGGCCGCGACCGCGAGCGCGGCGGCCAGCTGGACGGCCGTCTGGTACTGGCCGCTGGCCGCGGCCCGGCCGGCGGGGCCGAGACCCGAGGTCGCCTGCATGTTCAGCGCGGCGAAGGACAGCACGAAGGCGGCGCCGGCCAGCAGCAGCGTCGGCAGCGTCCGTGCGGGGTAGTTCAGCGGCCCTGCGGGCCCGAGCTGGAGCAGGTACCCGGCGAACGCGCAGGCGGCCCCGGTCACGATCAGCCGGGGTGCGCCGAAACGGGCGACCAGGCGCCCGGAGGCGAGCGCGGTGAGCGCGGGCGGGGCGGCGGCCGGGACCAGGGCCAGCGCGGCCGTCGACGGCGACCAGCCGGCGACGGTCTGCATCTGGTACGTCAGCACGAACAGCAGCCCCAGATAGGAGCCGTTGAGGCAGGCCGCGCCGAGCGCCGAGCGGATCAGCGCGGCGTCGCGCAGCGGTTTCACCAGGGGGTCGGGCGTGGTGCGTTCGACGACCGCGAAGGCCACGAACAGCAGCGCGGCGGCGGTGAGCGGCACCGCGGCCCCGGCGCCGGTCCAGCCGTGCGCGGGCACGGCGCCGATGCCGTACACGAGGGCGAGGAGCGCCGCGGTGAAGGTGACGGCGCCGGTGAGGTCGTAGCGGCGTGGGGTGGCGCCCGCCGGGGTCCGCTCCTCGTCGGGGATCAGCTTGAGGCCGAGGGCGAAGAGGATCAGCACGACCGGGGCCGGGAACGCGAAGGACAGCCGCCAGCTGATCTCCGTGAGCCAGCCGGACAGCAGCAGGCCGGCGGTGAAACCGCCGGCGCCGAACAGGGCGTAGACGGACACCGCCCGGTCGCGGGGCGGGCCCTGCGGGAAGGCGGTGGCGATGATGGCGAGGCCGGTGGGGGCGGTCAGCGCCGCGCAGAAGCCCTTGACCAGACGGGTGGCGACGAGCAGCGCCGGTTCCTGGGCGAGCGCGCTGAGGGCGGAGGCGGCGGCGAAGGCGAGCAGCGCCGCCAGGTAGACCCGGCGGCGGCCCAGCAGGCTCACCACCCGGGCGCCGAACAGCAGCAGGCCCCCGAAGCCGACGGCGAAGCCGGTCATGGCCCAGTGCACGCCGGTCAGGGGCAGCCCGAGGTCCGTGCCGATCGAGGGCAGCGCCACGACCGCGACGGACACCTCGAGCGCGTCGATGAGCATGTTCCCGGCGAGCACGAGCAGGAGCCCCCACAGCCGGGGGCTCCACCGCGCGTTCCCGGTGCCGGGCTCAGCCGCGGGGTACGTCCTGGTCACGGCGTCACCCCAGGAGGGTGCCGCCGCTCGCGTCGACGAAGGAGCCGGTGACCCACCGGGCATCGTCGGAGACGAGGAAGGCGATGACGTCGGCGACGTCCTGCGGTTCGCCGACCCGGTTGAAGGTGGACAGGGCCGACATCGCCTCGACGGCCTCGGGGATGTCGAACAGCGGGTTGCCGTTGCGGGTGATGCCGGGGGCGACGCTGTTGACCGTGATGCCGCGCGGGCCGAGGGCCTTGGCGTAGTGCAGGGCGAGCTGCTCGACGGCGCCCTTGCTCATCGCGTAGGCGATCTCGTCGGGGTTGGCGAACCGGGTCAGACCCGAGGAGATGTTCACGATCCGCCCGCCGTCGGGCATGTTCGTCAGGGCCCGCTGGACGAGGAAGAACGGCGCCCTGGCGTTGACGGCGAAGATCCGGTCGAACATGTCCGGCGTGGTGTCCTCGGGCTTGACCCCGCCCATCACACCGGCGTTGTTGACCAGGATGTTCAGCTCGGTGGAGCCGGTGCGCTCCTTCAGGCCCTCCTCCAGGGCGAGGAACAGCTCGTGCACGTCGCCGGGGGCGCCGAGTTCGGCGCGTACGGCGAACGCCCGGCCGCCGTCCCGCTCGATGCCGGCGACGACCTCGGCGGCCGCGTCCTCGTTGGTGCCGTAGTGCACGGCGACCAGCGCGCCGTCGCGGGCGAGCCGCTCGGCGGTGGCCCGGCCCATGCCTCGGCTGGCGCCCGTGACGAGCGCCGTCCTGCCGCTCAGGTTGCCCATCTTCCTTCTCCTGACGTCGTGGTGTCGGTGGGGGTGGGTGGGGTGGTGGGGCGCGGTGCGCGCTCCGGGCGTGAACCAGCGAGCGAGCGCCGCTTCCAGGCCGTCCGGGGTGTCGCCGGCCCAGGCGATGTGCCCGTCGGGCCGTACGAGGAGGGCGGCCACGTCGGGCAGTGCGCCGCCGGGCGCGGGACGAGCGCCCACGATGTCGACGGCCGCGGACCACGGCCGCGCCACCTTCGCGAACGGCTCCGCCACCCCGGCGAGTACGAGCAGCACGCCGCGTGCCTCGCGGAGCAGGTCGAGGGTGGAGCGGGGCCCGGTGGCGCCGGTGAGTTGCGCGTCGGGCAGCCGCGTCCCGACGGGCCCGCTTCCGGTGCCGTACCGCACGTCCAGGCCGCTGACCGTGCCCGCCAGATGCGCCCGCACCCGCTCGTACGACGTCAGTTCGCCGACCACCGAGCGCAGCGCCTCGACCTCCGGCCCGCCCAGCAGCAGTCGCGCCTGGGCCCGGATGTGGGACAGGACCCGGCGGCCGACGGCGTGCCGTTCGTCGTGGTAGGTGTCGAGCAGCCCCTCGGGGGCGCGCCCGCGTACGGTCGCCGCCAGTTTCCAGCCGAGGTTGACGGCGTCCTGGAGGCCGAGGTTGAGTGCCTGGCCGCCGATCGGCATCTGCAGGTGGGCGGCGTCGCCGGCGAGCAGCACCCGGCCGGAGCGGTAGCGCACGGCCTGCCGGGACGCGTCGCCGAAGGAGTTGACCCACAGCGGGGTGCCGTGGGCGATGTCCTCGCCGGTGACCTCGCGCCAGGCGGCGACGATGTCGGCGAAGCGTGCCTCGCCGGACCGCGGCGGGGAGCCGAACCGGTGGACCATCACGCGTGTCACGCCGTCGCCGCGCCGGGCGGCGATGGCGAGCCCCTTCGGCAGCCGCTGGAACCGCCGGCCCGGGATCTCGATGCCGGCGACGTCGGCGCGGATCAGCTCCCGTTCGGCGTCGCTGCCGGGGAAGCCGACGCCCGCGAGCCGCCGTACCGCCGACTGCTCGCCGTCGCAGCCGGCGACGTACCGCGCGGTGAAGGTCACCCGCCGCCCGGCGTGCCGGGCCGTCACCGTCACCCGCCCCTGGTCCTGGTCCAGTTCGACGACCTCGTGGCCGCGCAGGACGCGGGCGCCGAGGCGGGCGGCGCGGGTGCCGAGGAGTTCCTCGGTGCGCACCTGCGGCACCTTCCACTGGCCCGGGTAGGGACCGGGCAGCGTGAGGTCCAGCGGCAGCCCGCCGAAGTGGCCGCGCGGCTCGTGCGGCGGCAGCGGGTCGCCGAACCCGTCCGGCCCGTCGAGCAGTCCGCGCTGCTTCAGGATCTCCATGGTCCGCGCGTGCAGCGTGGAGGCCCGCGACTGCGTGGTGGCCGCGTCGAGGCGTTCCAGTACGGTCACCTCGGCGCCGCCGAGCCGCAGTTCCCCGGCGAGCATCAGCCCGACCGGTCCGGCGCCGACCACGATGACGTCCGTATCGACCGCGTCGGCGCCGGACACGGTCAGCGCCTCGCTTCGGCGTACGCCTTGGCGTGGCCCAGGGTGGCCCTGCTGTTGGTGCTCAGCGCCGAGCGCACGTACTCCCGGGCCTCGGCGACGCCCGCCCCGGGGCCGAGGATCCTCTCGATGTTCTCCGGACGCAGCACGACGGTGTGCTGCGAGGACGCGGTGCTGCCGGTGCCGTGGTCGGTGAACGTCCAGTAGCCGGTGTGCAGGTTCATCAGCGCCGGCAGCGTGGTCTGCTTGTAGGCGATCTTCCGGCCCTCGAGGCACACCCGGTAGGAGCGGGTGGTGTGCGTGGAGCCGTCCTTGGCGCGGGTGTCCATCTCCAGGGTCTGCAGCCCCGGGGAGTCCTCGGTGAGCCGGACGGTCGCCACGTGCGGCAGCCGCTCGGACCACAGGCCGGCCTCGTTGACGAAGTCGTAGACGTCCTTGGCGGAGCCGTCGACCTCGACCGTGTCCTCGAAGGAGAACGTCAGCTCCGCGGAGGCGGCGGCCAGTTCGACGTTGGTCTTCAGGGCCGCCAGTTCCGAGCGGGAGTTGCGGTCCACGGCCTCGTCGATCCACGTAAGGCTCGCCGGGTCGTCGTCGACGGCCGTGTAGTCGTGCAGCAGCCGCACGCGCGAGGTGCCCTCGCCCTGCGGCTCGATGATCCAGGTGCCGCCCATGGAGGCGACCGGCGGGGTGGAGACCTGCTGGCGGAAGGTGATCCGCAGGGCCCCGGGGTCCAGCACGCGGCGCGAGGTCCAGTTCTTGGGCTCGCCGTTCGCGGTCGCCCAGATCCGGATCAGCTCCTCGTCGCCGGAGCGCTCCAGGTGGTCGACGTAGATGGTCGGGGGGAAGATCCGCGGCCAGTTCGCCACGTCGGCGATCAGCCGGTAGACGTCGGCGGCCGGCGCCGCGATCGTGATCTCGTGCTCGACTTCCCGCAGCTCGGATGCGGACATGCGTGAACTCCTCGGAAGGGTACGGGTGGCGGGCGGGTCAGAAGTTGCCGAGGCCGCCGCAGACGTTCAGGGCCTGGGCCGTGATGGAGGCGGCGGTGTCGGACGCGAGGTAGCCGACCAGCCCGGCGACCTCCTCCGGGGTGGAGTAGCGGCCGAGCGGGATCTTCGCCGTGAACTTCTCCATGATGGCGTCCTCGCTGGTGTCGTACGCCGCCGCGTAACCGGCGCGCACCCGCTGCGCCATGGGCGTCTCGACGTAGCCCGGGCAGACCGCGTTGACGGTGATGCCGGTGGGGGCGAGCTCGTTGCCGAGGGCCTTGGTGAAGCCGACGACGCCGTGCTTGGAGGCGGAGTAGGGGGCGCCGAGGACCACGCCCTGCTTGCCGGCCGTGGAGGCGATGTTGATGATCCGGCCGCGGCTCTTGTCGCGCATGCCGCCCGTGGTGAGGACCGCGCGGGTGAGCCGGAAGACGCTGTTGAGGTTGGTCTCGACGACGTCGTACCAGAGCTCGTCGTCGATGTCGGCGGTGACGCCGCCGCCGGACCGGCCCGCGTTGTTGACCAGGACGTCGACGGTGCCGAAGCGGTCGACGGCGGCCTGCACGAAGTTCTCGATGGACAGTGCCGAGCGCACATCGAGGGTGGCACCGTCGACGTCGAGGCCCTCGGCGGTCAGCTCCTTGACGGTCCCGGCGACGTTGCCGGCGTCGCGGGAGCCGAGGAAGACGCGGTGGCCCTGCTGGGCCAGCAGCCGCGCGACCGCGAGGCCGATTCCGCTGGTGGCGCCGGAGACGAGGGCGACCCGCTCGTGCTTGTCGGACATGACTGCTGCTCCCTTGTGGGCGGGTGGTCGGGCGGGTGTTCGGGCGGGGTGGGGCGTGGGGGGGGGGGCCCCCCCGGGGGGGGCCCCCGCCCCCCCGCGGGGGGGGGGGGCGGGGGGGGGGCGGGGGGGTGGGGCCGGGGGCCGCCCCACCCCCGGGGGGGGGGTGGAGGGGGACCAC
>NZ_JBIUBW010000014.1:0-165116 GCF_044548465.1 Streptomyces sp. NPDC052023
GGGGGGGGCGGGGGGCCCCCCCCCGGGGGGGGGGGGGGGGGGCGCGGGGGGGGGGGGGGGGGGGCCGCCCCCCCCCCCCCCCCCCCGCCCCCCTCGGTCACGCGTCGGTGGTGTCAGCGCCGGAGCTGCGGCAGCACCTTCGTGCGGTAGAAGTCGAAGAAGGCGCGCTGGTCAGGACCGATCTGGTTGACGTAGACGCGGTCGAAGCCCGCCCCGGCGAAGGCGCTCAGCGCGGCCACGTGTTCGTCCACGTCGTCGCCGCAGACCGTGTGGTCGCGGACCATGTCCTCGGTGATCAGCGGCTCCAGCTGCTCGAAGTGGCGAGGTGAGGGCAGCACCTGGCCCATCTCGCCGGGCAGCAGCTGGTTCGACCACAGCCGCCGGACCGTGCGGACCGCCTCGTCGCGGTCGGTGCCGTAACAGACCTTCGTCCCGCCGCTCACCGGCTTCGCGCCCCCGCCGCCCTTGCGGAACTGCTCCACCATCGACTCCTCGGGCGTCATCGTGATGTAGCCGTCGCCCACCCGCGCGGCGAGGGCCGTGGCCTGCGGGCCGAAACCGGAGATGTCGATCGGGACGGGCTCGTCGGGGACCGTGTAGAGGCGGGCGTTCTCCACCTTGTAGTGCGTGCCGTAGTGACTGACCTCCTCGCCCGTGAACAGCTTGCGCATCACCTGGATGGCCTCCTCCAGCATGTCCATGCGCACGGTGGCGGGCGGCCAGGTGTGGCCGACGACGTGCTCGTTGAGCGCCTCGCCCGTGCCCACCCCCAGGCGGAAGCGGCCGTTCGTCATCACCGCGCTGGTCGCGGCGGCCTGCGCCACCACCGCCGGGTGGATCCGGACCGTCGGGCAGGTGACCGCGGTCTCGACGGGCAGGGACACCGCCTGGGAGATCGCGCCGATCACCGACCACACGAAGGGGCTCTGGCCCTGTGCGTCGTTCCAGGGGTGGTAGTGGTCCGAGATCCACAGCGCCTCGAATCCGGCCTGCTCGGCCATCCGCGCCTGCTCGACGAGATCCGCCGGGCCGAACTCCTCGCAGGACAGGAAATAGCCGTACTCGGGCATGGCGATGCCTCCGGGTGAGGGCGGGTGGGTGGGTCACCGGGCCGGGTAACCGGCACCCTCGGCACCAAACGCCGGGCCGAACGGGGGGTCCGTCCGGGTTTGGGTGCCCTGACCAGGGGGACGCGGAGAACCTCGGACGAGACGACCGCCGGAGGCGAAACCGTGAGTCGACCCCGCATCGTGATCGTCGGAGCCGGCTTCGCCGGCTACCGGACGGCCCGCGTCCTGTCGCGGCTGGCCAGGGGCAAGGCCGACATCACACTGCTGAACCCGACCGACTACTTTCTGTACCTTCCCCTGCTGCCACAGGTGGCCGCGGGGGTCCTGGAGCCACGCCGGGTCACCGTCTCCCTGTCCGGCACCCTGCCACAGGTGCGGCTCGTCCTCGGCGAGGCCGAGGGCATCGACCTGGACGCCCGCACCGTGCACTACTCGGACCCCGAGGGCGGGGGCGGCACGCTGGAGTACGACCGGCTGGTGCTCGCCGCCGGCAGTGTCAACAAGCTGCTGCCCATCCCCGGCGTCGCCGAGCACGCCCACGGCTTCCGCGGCCTGCCCGAGGCGCTCTACCTGCGCGACCACGTGACCCGGCAGGTGGAGCTGGCGGCCGCCGCCGCGGACGCCAAGGGCTGTGCCGCGCGCTGCACCTTCGTGGTGGTCGGCGCCGGCTACACCGGCACCGAGGTCGCCGCGCACGGGCAGATGTACACCGACGCGCAGGTGCGCAATCACCCCCTGCGCGAAGGCATGCGGCCGCGCTGGATCCTGCTGGACATCGCCCCGCGCGTCCTGCCCGAACTGGACGAACGCCTCTCCCGCACCGCGGACCGGGTACTGCGGGAGCGGGGCGTCGACGTGCGGATGGGGACCTCCGTGAAGGAGGCGATGCACGGCGGGGTGCTGCTGACCGACGGGGAGTACGTCGACACGCGCACGCTCGTGTGGTGCGTGGGCGTGCGGCCCGATCCGCTCGTCGATGGGCTGGACCTGCCCATGGAACGCGGGCGGCTGCTCGTGGACCCGTACCTCCAGGTGCCCGGCCGGCCCGAGGTGTTCGCGTGTGGGGACGCCGCCGCGGTGCCCGACCTCGAGAACCCCGGCCAGTACACGCCGATGACCGCGCAGCACGCCTGGCGGCACGGCAAGGTGTGCGCCCAGAACATCGCGGCGTCGTTCGGGGCGGGGGAGCGGCGTCCCTACCGGCACCGGGACCTGGGGTTCGTGGTGGACCTGGGGGGCGCCAAGGCGGCCGCGAATCCGCTGGGTGTGGCGCTGTCCGGGGTCGCGGCCGGGGCCGTCACGCGGGGGTACCACCTCGCCGCGATGCCGGGCAACCGGCTGCGGGTGGCGGCGGACTGGCTGCTGGACGCGGTACTGCCGCGCCAGGCCGTGCAGTTGGGGCTCGTACGGTCCTGGTCGGTGCCGCTGGACACGGCGTCGCCGGAGCTGGCGCGGATGCCGGAGGGGGCGCTGCGGGGCACCGGGGCCGAGGCGGGGGAGGGACCAGGGGCCGCCGTGTCCCCCGACGCCGCGGGGAACCGGCCCGGCGACGAGCCCGCCAGGAACCAGCCCGGGCCCGAGCCCGCCAGGAACCATCCGGGTGGCGAACCGGCCAGGGGCCACCATCCGGGCGGCGAACCCGCGAGGAAGCACCGCGGCGGCCGGCCCGCCGAGAACGAACCCGCCGGGGACGAACCCGCCGAGAACCGGTCCGCCGCCGGACGCGGCGCGGACCACCCCTCGCCGGGCCCCGTGAAGCGCACCGACACCCCCGACGAAGGAGACCGATGAACACCCGCGAACTCGTCGAGCTGGCCCAGCAGTTGCGCGTGGACAGCGTGCGGGCCTCCGCCGCCGCAGGCTCCGGGCACCCGACGTCGTCGATGTCCGCCGCCGACCTGATGGCCGTCCTGATCGCCCACCACCTGCGCTACGACTTCGACCGTCCGGACCACCCGGGCAACGACCGCTTCGTGCTGTCCAAGGGACACGCCTCGCCGCTGCTGTACTCCGCGTACAAGGCGGCCGGTGCCCTCGACGACGGTGAGCTGCTCACCTTCCGCAAGCTGGGCAGCCGGCTCGAAGGGCACCCCACCCCGCAGCGGCTGCCGTGGGTCGAGACGGCCACCGGATCGCTGGGGCAGGGGCTGCCGGTCGGCGTCGGGATCGCGCTGTCCGGCAAGCGGCTGGACCGCGCGGACTACCGCGTGTGGGTGCTGTGCGGGGACAGCGAACTCGCCGAGGGCTCCGTGTGGGAGGCCGCCGAGCACGCCTCGTTCGAGAATCTCGACAACCTCACCGCGATCGTCGACGTCAACCGGCTGGGCCAGCGCGGCCCCACCCGGCACGGCCACGACCTCGATGCCTACGCCCGCCGCTTCCAGGCGTTCGGCTGGCACACGATCGAGATCGACGGGCACGACGTGGACGCGATCGACCGTGCGTACGGAGAGGCGCTCTCGACCAAGGGCCAGCCGACCGTCGTCCTCGCCCGCACGCTCAAGGGCAAGGGCGTCGAGGCCGTCCAGGACCGTGAGGGGCTGCACGGCAAGCCGCTCCCCGACGCCGACGAAGCCGTCGCCGAACTCGGCGGCCCCCGTGACCTGCGCGTGCACGTGCACGAGCCGCGGGCCGCGCGCCTGCTGCACGCCGTGCGTGAGGACCATGTCGAGCTGCCCCGCTTCGACAAGGGCGAGGAGGTGGCGACCCGTGACGCCTACGGCAAGGCGCTCGCCGCCCTCGGGACCGGACGGGGGGACGTCGTCGCCCTCGACGGCGAGGTGAGCGACTCCACGCGGGCCGAGGCCTTCGCCAAGGAGCACCCCGAGCGCTTCTTCGAGTGCTACATCGCCGAGCAGCAGATGGTCGCCGCCGCGGTGGGCATTTCCACCCGTGGCTGGGTGCCGTACGCCTCGTCGTTCGCGGCCTTCCTCACGCGCGCCTACGACTTCGTGCGCATGGCCTCGGTCAGCGGGGCCGGGATCAACCTGGTCGGCTCGCACGCGGGCGTCGCGATCGGGCAGGACGGGCCCTCGCAGATGGGCCTGGAGGACCTCGCGATGTTCCGGGCCGTGCACGGCTCGACCGTGCTGTACCCGTGCGACGCCAACCAGACCGCCCGGCTCGTCGCGGCCATGGCCGACCTGGACGGCATCCGCTACCTGCGCACCTCGCGCGGCAAGAACAAGGTGATCTACGGCCCCGACGAGGACTTCCCGGTGGGCGGCAGCAAGGTGCTGCGCGCCTCGGCGACCGACCGGCTGACCCTCGTCGCGGCAGGCGTCACCGTGCCCGAGGCGCTGGCCGCCGCCGACGCGCTGGACGGCGAGGGCATCCAGGTGAGGGTGATCGACCTGTACTCGGTCAAGCCCGTCGACCGGCACACCCTGCGCCAGGCCGCCGAGGACACCGGCTGCCTGGTCACCGTCGAGGACCACCGTGAGGAGGGCGGCCTCGGCGACGCCGTCCTGGACGCCTTCCTCGACGGTCGTCCCACGCCGCGGCTGGTGCGGCTCGCGGTGCGCACCATGCCCGGTTCGGCCGCGCCCGACCAGCAGCTGCACGCCGCGGGCATCGACGCCGAGTCCATCGCCGCCGCCGTCCAGCTGCTGGTGGAGCAGGCGGTCGTACGGTGAGCGGTGACGGCGTCCACGCCGTGCGGGCCGGCCGGCGCACCGTCGAGGTGCACCGGCCGGACAAGGTGCTCTTCCCCGGCGGCGGGGACGCCAAGGAGTACACCAAACGGGATCTGGCCGACTACTACCGGGCCGTCGCGCCGTTCATGCTGCCGCACCTGCGCGGCCGTCCGCTGATGCTCCAGCGGCGTCCGGACGGCCTGGACGGCCCGGAGTTCATGCAGAAGAACACCCCGGAGAACTATCCGGACTGGATCACCCGCGCCGAGGTGACCAAGGAGGGCGGCACCCTGTGCCACACCGTGTGCGACGACGCCGCCACCCTCGTCTACCTCGCCGACCAGGCGTGCCTCACCCTGCACCGGTGGCTCTCCCGGACCGGCCGGCTCGACCGGCCGGACCGGCTGGTGTTCGACCTCGACCCGTCCGGCGACTCCTTCGCGCCGGTGCGCGAGGCGGCCTGGCTGCTCGGGGAACTGCTCGACACACTGAAGCTGCCCTCGGCGCTGATGACCACCGGCTCGCGCGGGCTGCACGTCGTCGTACCGCTCGACGGGCGCCACGAGTTCGACGAGGTGCGGGAGTTCGCCCGGGACGTGGCCGGCACACTCGCCGCGGCGCATCCCGACCGGTTCACCATCGCGGCCCGCAAGAAGGACCGCGGCGACCGCCTCTACCTCGACGTGCAGCGCAACGGCTACGCGCAGACCGCCGTCGCCCCCTTCACCGTACGGGCGCTGCCCGGCGCGCCCGTCGCCGTGCCCGTCGGCTGGGACCAGCTCGACCACCCCGGCTTCGGGCCGCGCCGCTGGACCCTCGCCGACGCCGTCGACCAGGCCCGCACCAACCCCTGGGCCGGTGTGCTGAACCGCGGCCGTGCCCTCGGCCCCGCCCGGCGCCGGCTCGACGCGTTGCGTGGCTGACGCACATACCGCCGCTGCGCAGGCCTGATGGGCCACCCGGGAAACGCGTGCGGATTCCGAAGGTTTGGCCAAGGGATCAGCGGCCACCCGAACTGCGAGGTGGCCATGTCGAACACAAAGAACACATCAGATTCGCAGAGTTCACGTAACTCCCCCAACAAGCAGGACACATCGGACCAGGCGAAAGGTGGTGCGGCGGACTCCCGGCCGAGCCCCATGCAGGTGCTGCGCGACGCGCGCGGCCAGCTGGAGGAGCTCACCGGTATGGCCGCCGAGAGCGTGTCGTCCTTCGAGCAGACCGAGGACGGCTGGTCCCTGGAGGTCGAGGTCCTCGAACTCGCCCGCGTGCCCGACACGATGAGCCTGATGGCGAGCTACCAGGTCGAACTCGACCCCGACGGACAGCTCACCGGCTACCGGCGCCTGCGCCGCTACGAACGCGGGCGGGCCGATGCCAGCAGGCGGTAGCCGTCCACCCGTAGCCACACCCATCGAAAAGGAGGAACAGCCGGCATGACCGTTGTACCGGCACAGCAGAGCGGCGGTGGAGGCGGCAGCAGCGGCCTCTACGACGTGCTTGAACTGGTGCTCGACAGGGGGCTCGTGATCGACGCGTTCGTCCGCGTCTCCCTGGTCGGCATCGAGATCCTGAAGATCGACGTCCGTGTCGTCGTCGCCAGCGTCGACACCTATCTGCGCTTCGCCGAGGCGTGCAACCGTCTCGACCTGGAGTCCGGCCCGCGCAAGAGCCCCGGCCTGCCCGACGTCGTCGGCCAGATCACCGAGTCCGGCGCGCGCGGCAAGTCCAAGGGCGCCCTGTCCGGGGCCGCGCAGACGATATCCGACGCCTTCAGCCAGGCGCGCGAGGAAGGCGAGTCGCGGCCGCGTGCCCGTAAGACCACGTCCTCGCGGCGCAGGGAGGAGCAGGAGTGAGCACGTACGTCTACGGCATCGCGGCGAGCGCGCACCCCGCGCTTCCCGACGGCATGGGCGGCGTCGGCGACCCGGCCCGGCCCGTGCGCATCCTCAAGGAAGGCGCCCTGGCGGCCATCGTCAGCGACGCGCCCGAAGGACTGCGCCCCAAGCGCAAGGACCTGCTCGCCCACCAGAACGTGCTGGCGGAGGCCGGATCGGCCGGCTGTGTGCTGCCGATGCGGTTCGGCAGTGTCGCCCCGGACGACGCCGCGGTCACGGGTGTGCTCGTGGAGCGCGCCGGGCACTACCAGGAACGCCTGACGGCGCTGGACGGCCGGATCGAGTACAACATCAAGGCCAATCACGTCGAGGAAGCCGTCCTGCACCACGTGATGGCCGAGAGCCCGGAGATCCGCGCGCTCGCCGAGGCCAACCGCAAGGCGGGCGGCGGCGGTTACGAGGACAAGATCCGGCTCGGTGAGATGGTCGCGGCCGCGGTGCAGGCCAAGGAGGCCGAGGACGGACCCGCGCTCCAGCGTGTCCTGGAGCCGGCCGCGGAGGCGGTCAGTGTGGGCCCGGAGTCCTCCGGATGGCTCTCCAACGTGTCGTTCCTGGTGGACCGGCGGTCCGCCGAGAACTTCCTGGCGGCGGTGGAGCAGGTCCGTAAGGAGATGCCGCACCTGGAGGTGCGCGTGAACGGCCCGCTGCCCCCGTACAGCTTCGTCGAGCCCGGCCCCGCCGAGCCGGCGGGCAGCACCGCGGGCGGCGTGGACACCGGGGCCGGGTGACGGCATGGGACTGATCTCGGAGGTGCTGCTGCTGCCGTTCGCCCCGGTGCGCGGCAGCGCCTGGGCCATCAGACAGGTCCTCCACGAGGCGGAGCGGATCTACTACGACCCCGCCACGATCCGGGCCGAACTCGCCCGGCTGGAGGAGCGGCTGGAGGCCGGGGAGATCACCGAGGAGGAGTTCGACCGTGAGGAGGACGAACTCCTCGACCGGCTGGAGATCGCTTCGCGCAGCGGCGCGGGAACGGGCAACGGGACAGCACGATGAATCGAGTGGGACTGGGCCTCGCGGTAGGGGCCGGATACATTCTCGGACGCACGAAGAAGATGAAACTGGCGTTCGCCGTCGGCACGCTCGTCGCCGGCAAGCGGATGAACCTGGGCCCGCGGGCGCTCGCGGACCTGGTGTCCGGGCAACTGCGGAACAACCCGCAGTTCAAGGAGCTCGGCGACCAGCTCCGCCAGGACCTGCGGGGCGTGGGCGGAGCCGCGACGGGCGCCCTGGTGGAGCGGCAGCTCGACGCACTCGCCGACCGGCTGCACGACCGGACGGCGGGCATGCGTGAGCGGCTCGGCGGAGCGGTTGCGGGCGGCCGTGACCTCGGGTACGACGACGAGGAACGGGACGACGGGCGCTACGAGGACGAGCGGTACGACGACGACCGCTACGACGACGAGCGCTACGACGACGCACCGGACTCCGGCGGGCACGACGACGAGGAGCGCCACGACGAGCAGCCCCGGGGGACCGCCCGCAGGAAGGCGGCCCCGAAGGAGCTCCCGGCCGCCAAGGCCGAGGCAGGCAAGAAGGCCGCCAAGACGGCGCCCGCGCGCAAGGCGGCCCCGGCGAAGAAGGCGGCGGCCAAGCGCACCGCCGCACGCAAGACGGCCGCCGCCAAGACGGCCGGCCGCAAGACGGCGTCCGCGCGCCCAGGCGCCCGGGCACCGAAGGGAGGCGGTGACCGATGACCGGGACCCTCGGATCGGCGACGTCCACGGCGGGCCGCGCGGCCCGCTCCAACCCGCTCGGCGACGTGGCCCACAGCGAGGCCGCGGACCGCCTGAAGGCGGAGGCGCAGGAGTATCTGGCGGCGCAGGCCACCCGGCTGCTCACCGGCCTCGGCCGCAAGCTCGGCGAGACCACCGGCAAGCTCAACGACATCGCCGAGGGCCGTAGCCCCGGCTTCGCCCAGCTCGCCCTCGAGGGCGGCCGCAAGCTCGCCGAGGGCAAGGGCCCACTGCGCTCGGCGGTGGAGGTCGGCGCTTCCCGGGCGAAGGACAACGTGGTCGGTGCGCTGAAGAGCCTCACCGGCGGCAAGGGTGGCGGCAAGGGCGGCTCCGGCCACCGGCCCACAGTGATCATGGAGTACGTCGACGTGGGTGTGCCGCTGCGCACGGCCTACGACCAGTGGACCCGCTACCAGGACTTCAGCACCTTCGCCAAGGGCGTCAAGAGCGCCCAGCGGGCCGACGACACCAGCTCGGACTGGCAGCTGAAGGTCTTCTGGTCCAACCGCAGCTGGAAGGCCCGCACCACCGAGCAGGTCCCCGACGACCGGATCGCCTGGACCTCGGAAGGCGCCAAGGGCACCACCAAGGGTGTCGTGTCCTTCCACCGGATCGCCGACAACCTCACCCGGGTCCTGCTGGTGATCGAGTACTACCCGAAGGGCCTGTTCGAGAAGACCGGCAACATCTGGCGCGCACAGGGCCGCCGCGCCCGGCTCGACCTGAAGAACTTCGCCCGCCACATCACCATCCGGGGCGAGGCGGAGGACGGCTGGCGCGGGGAGATCCGCGACGGCGAGGTGGTACGCGGCCACGACGAGGCGGTCGCCGAGGAGGAGGACGAGGCCGGGCAGGACGAGGCCGCCCCGGACGACGCCGAGCAGGACGACGGCGGGTACGACGGTTACGACGAGTACGAGGAGGACCGGGAACCCGACGAGGAGTACGAGGACGAGGAACCTCGCGCGGAAGGGGAACCCGGACCGCGGGACGAGACCGAGGAACCCGAGGAGAGTGAGGAGCCCGAGGCGACCGACGACGAGTACCGGGACGAGCACGCAGAGGCCCGGAGCCGTCGATGACGACGCCGACCCGTCTGCCCGACCCCTATGGCAACGGCAGCGGCGCCAACCTCGCCGACATCCTGGAGCGGGTGCTCGACAAGGGCGTCGTCATCGCGGGCGACATCCGCATCAACCTGCTCGACATCGAACTGCTCACCATCAAGCTGCGGCTCATCGTCGCCTCCGTCGACAAGGCGAAGGAGATGGGCATCGACTGGTGGGAGGACGACCCGGCCCTGTCGTCGGGCGCTCGCCGTAAGGAACTCGCGCAGGAGAACGCCGAGTTGCGCGAGCGGCTGGCGGCGCTGGAGGCCGGCCGCGCACAGGAGGAGAGCCCATGACCGGACTGCGGTACGTGTACGCCGTCTGCCGCCCCTTCGGCGCGGCGCTGCAGTCCCAGCTGACGGGCGTGGCGGGGGCGCCACCCAAGCTGCTGCACCACGGTGGCCTGGTCGCGGTGGTCAGCACGGTGCCCGAGCACGACTTCGCCGAGGAGCCGCTGCGCGCGCATCTGGAGGACCTCGACTGGCTCACCGCCACCGCCCGGGGTCACCAGGGCGTGATCGACGCGCTCACCACGGTGACGACGCCCCTTCCGCTCCGGCTGGGCACCGTCTTCCGGGACGACAGCGGCGTACGGATGATGCTGGAGGCCCGCGAGGGCGACTTCCTGCGCACCCTGGACCGGCTCGCGGGCCGGGTGGAGTGGGGCGTGAAGGTGTACGCGGAGTCCGGGACCGGCGAATCCGGGGAGCCCGCGCAGTCCGCGGAGCCCGCGCGGGGGCCGGACGCCGAGGCCGGCGCGGAGGACGGGCGGGCGGCCGGAAAGGCCATGTCCGGGCGGGACTACCTGCGCCGGCGCAGCCGCAGCGTCAAGGAACGCGAGTCGGGCCTGCGGAAGGCGGAGGAGTTCGCGGACCGGCTGCACGAAAGGCTTGCCGCGCACGCGGAGGACTCCCGGCTGCACGCGCCCCAGAGCGCCCAGCTGTCCGGGGCCTCGGGCCGCAACGTGCTGAACGCGGCCTATCTGGTGCCGCGCGGGCAGTCCGAGGAGTTCGTGGAGATCGTGGATCGTACGAAGGACGAGATGCCGGGGATCCGGGTGGAACTCACCGGCCCGTGGGCGGCCTACTCCTTCGCGGGGGAGAAGCCGTGACGGTGATCGAACGCCGTGAGATCGCCCTGGTGGACCTGCTCGACCGGCTGCTGGCCGGCGGTGTGGTCATCACCGGCGACATCACCCTGCGCATCGCGGACGTCGACCTCGTCCGCATCGACCTCAACGCCCTGATCAGCTCCGTGAACGAACAGGTCCCGTCCCCCTGGGGTGATCCGACGTGACAGCTCCCCGCAAGCTCGACCTGGAGCCGGACACGGTCGAACGCGACCTGGTCAAGCTCGTCCTCACCGTCGTGGAGCTGCTGCGCCAGCTGATGGAACGGCAGGCGCTGCGCCGCTTCGACGAGGGCGATCTGAGCGAGGAGCAGGAGGAGCGGATCGGGCTCACGCTGATGCTCCTCGACGACCGTATGACGGAGCTGCGGGACCGCTACGGGCTGCGGCCCGAGGACCTCAACCTGGACCTCGGGCCGCTCGGACCTCTGCTGCCCCGGGACTGACGGCCCGGGGCCAGGTCACCAGCGGTACCAGCGTCCCCTGGTGCCGCCGGCGGTCGTGCCCCGGAGCAGGAATCCCAGCAGCCACAGGACCAGCACCGCGATGGCGATCCACCAGAGCACCTCGACGGCGAACCCGGCGCCGAAGAGAATCAGTACGAGAAGCAGTACGAGCAGGATGGGAACCATGATGACCTCCTGTTCGCCGAGTTTCCCGAAACGGGTGTTTCAGCCGATCTTGCGGCACAGGATTTCCCCGTGCAGCACGCCGAACCAGCCGGCGGCCGCCCTTCCCCATTCCCGCCAGGCCTCGGCCACGGCCCGCAGCTCCTCTCCGGTGGCGTGGCCGCCCTCGATCGCCCGTCGGGCGTACGCGGACGCCACGGTGCGGTCCGCCCACAGGCCGCTCCACCACGCCCGCTCGTCCGGCGCCGAGAAGGTCCAGGTGCTCGATGTGGCCCTGACGTCGGTGAGCCCCGCCCGCAGCGCCCAGGCCTTCAGCCGGCGGCCCGCGTCCGGCTCGCCCCCGTTGGCGCGGGCGACGCGCCGGTACAGCTCCAGCCAGTCGTCCAGGCCGGGTGAGGCCGGGTACCAGGTCATCGCGGCGTAGTCCCCGTCACGGGCCGCGACGAAGCCGCCCGGCTTCGTCACCCTCACCATCTCGCGCAGCGCCCGCACCGGGTCGCCGACGTGCTGGAGCACCTGGTGGGCGTGGACCACGCAGAAGGTGTCGTCCGGGAAGTCCAGCGCGTGCACGTCGGCCACCGGGAAGCCGACGTTGGCCAGGCCCCGGCCGGCGGCCGTGGCCCGCGCCTGCTCCAGGATCTCCGGCGCCCGGTCGACCCCGGTGACGCGGCCGTCCGGGACCAGCGCGGCCAGGTCGGCGGTGATGGTGCCGGGGCCGCACCCCACATCCAGGATCCGCATGTGCGGCTCCAGCACGCCGAGGAGGTACGCCGCCGAGTTGGCGGCGGTCCGCCAGGTGTGGGACCGCAGCACGGACTCGTGGTGCCCGTGCGTGTAGAAGGCGGTCTCCTGGGCTTTCTGCATGGCGGTACCCCTTGTCCTCCGGCCGGATCGCGTCCACGGTCACGGTACGCGTCCGACCGGATGGTGAGACATGGAGTTTTGCCATACGGACTGACGGTGTATCAGTACTGCTGGGTCGGTACTGCTGTGTCAGTACTGCTGAGGCAAGGGCCGGTAGACCACCAGTGCCTCCGGCAGCTTCTCCAGCGACACCTCGCCCTCCACCTCGGTGACCTCGCCGTCGTAGGCGAGCAGCGTGCCCGGGGCGACGCCCGACAGCCGCAGCCGGCGGACCTGGACGGCGGCGTGGGCGGGGGAGCGGGTCAGCGGCCCGGCGAGCGCGGCGGCGAGCAGGCGCAGCGCCGGCCTCCGGCCGCCGTGCACCACCCGCACGTCGAGGTGCCCGTCCGCGAGGTCCAGCCGGCGGGCCGGCGCCAGCCCCATCCGGTGATAGGTGCCGTTGCCGGCGAACAGCAGCCACAAGGGCCGGGCCCTGCCGCCCACTTCGGCCTCCAGCGGATGCCGGTCGGCGCGCAGCACCCGCAGCGCCGCGAGCACCCCCGCGGGCCAGCTGCCGATCCGGTTAGACCAGCGGTCCCGCTCGCGTACCAGCTCCGGATAGACACCCAGGCTGCACGTGTTGACGAAGACGCCCCGCTTGTCGCCGCAGGCGAACCGGCCCATGTCCACGCGGACCGCGTCGCCCTGCTGGACGGCACCGGCCAGGGCCCGTACGTCCTCCACGCCCAGGTCGTGGGCGAAGTGGTTCAGCGTCCCGCCGGGCAGCGCGGCGAGCGGCAGGTCGTGGCGCAGGGCGATCTCGGCGGCGGTGTTCACCGTGCCGTCGCCGCCGCACACGCCGAGCACCCGGGCCCGGGCGGCCGCCTTCTCCAACTCGTCCGGCACCTCCTCCGGCAGGCACTCGACGACCTCCGCCCGGGGCAGGGCGGTCCGCAGCGCCCGGATGCGGTCGGAGCTGCCGGCCGCCGTGTTGGCGACGACGACCATGCCTTCGCCCTCGGGCAGCGCCGGGGCGTCGGCGCGCGGCCGGGGCGGCAGGGTGACCTGGTCGCGGGTCGGCACCATGCCCCGTACGGCGAACGCGGCACCCGCGCCGAGGGCCGCGCCCGCCAGCACGTCGCTCGGGAAGTGGACACCGGTGTAGACGCGGGACATGGCGACCGAGAACGCGACCGGGGCGACGACGGCACCCCAGGTGGGGGACTCCATGGCCACACCGGCCGCGAAGGCCGCGGCCGAGGCGGAGTGGCCGGAGGGGAAGGACGTGGTGATCGGCTGGCGCTTGAGATGACGGACGGACGGCACGGAGTCGAGGACGGGGCGGGTGCGGCGCACACTGCGCTTGCCGATGGTGTTGATCGTGGCCGAGGCCAGCGCGAGGGAGGCCACTCCGCGGACGGCTGCCCGCCGGGCCCTGGGGGTGCGGCTGGCCGCGATGACGCCGGCGGTCGCGAACCACAGCAGCCCGTGGTTCGCGCTGCGGCTCAGCCGGGGCAGCACGGGTTCGGCGGCGGGCCAGTCCCGCGCGGCGGCGAACTCGAACAGCCGGCAGTCCAGCGCGAGCAGCCGCTCGCGCAGTGCGTGGCGGCCGGGTCGGGGGGCGGTGAGGTCGACGTCTGGGCTCATGTAGGGGCGGGTACCCTGAAGTGGCTGTCTTCTGTCCGGTCCTCGGGGGCCGGCACCCGGAGGAACCCGCCGAATGCGCCTGCTGCTCGTCCGCCACGGTCAGACCCCGTCCAACGTCCGCCATCTGCTGGACACCGCGGCCCCCGGTCCCGGCCTGACCGAGCTGGGTGAACGCCAGGCCGCCGCGCTGCCGGCCGCGCTCGCCGGCGAGGACATCGAGGCCGTCTACGCCTCCACACTCGTCCGCGCCCAGCTCACCGCCGCTCCGCTCGCCGCGGCCCGCGGGCTCGACGTGATCGTGCGGGACGGCATCCGTGAACTGTCTGCGGGTGATCTGGAGATGCTGCCCGGCGACTCGGAGCGCGGCGAGGAGTACATGCGGATCGCGTTCGCCTGGGCCGCGGGGGACACCGCGCTGCGGGTGCCCGGCGGAGAGAGCGGCACGGAGGCGCTCGCACGGTACGACGCGGTGGTCGCCGAGGCCGCCCGCAGCGGCGCCGGGACCGTCGCCATGGTCAGCCACGGCGCCGCGATCCGGACCTGGACGGCCGCCCGCGCCGGCAACGTCGACGTGGCCTTCGCCGCGGCCCATCCGCTGGAGAACACCGGCGTGGTGGTCCTCGAAGGCTCCCCGTCGGACGGCTGGAAGGCCCTGACCTGGGCCGGCGCGACCGTCGCGCCCGCGGGCGACGGCGGTCCGACCGGGGAGCCGGTGGACACGGCCGGTCACGCGCGTTAAGCGTTTGCCCCACCCCCTCGGCCGCCCGCAGAATGCGGCCTCATGGGACATCTGGAAGCCGCGCACATCGAGTACCACCTCCCCGACGGGAGGACCCTGCTCGGCGATGTGTCCTTCCGGGTGGGCGAGGGCGCCGTCGCCGCCCTCGTCGGGCCCAACGGCGCGGGCAAGACCACCCTGCTCCGGCTGCTCGCGGGGGAGCTGAAACCGCACGGCGGCTCCGTCACCGTCAGCGGCGGGCTCGGCGTGATGCGGCAGTTCGTGGGCTCGGTACGGGACGACACGACCGTACGTGACCTGCTGGTGTCGGTGGCGCCGCCCCGCCTCCGCGAGGCCGCGCAGGCTGTCGACGCCGCCGAGCACGCCGTCATGACCGTCGACGACGAGGCGGCCCAGATGCGGTACGCGCAGGCGCTCGCGGACTGGGCCGAGGCGCGCGGCTACGAGGCGGAGACGCTGTGGGACATGTGCACCACCGCCGCGCTCGGCGTGCCGTACGACAAGGCGCAGTGGCGGCAGGTGCGGTCCCTCTCCGGCGGTGAGCAGAAACGCCTCGTGCTGGAGGCGCTGCTGCGCGGCACCGACGAGGTACTGCTGCTCGACGAACCCGACAACTACCTCGACGTACCCGGCAAGCGCTGGCTGGAGGAGCGTCTCGCCGAGACCCGCAAGACGGTCCTGTTCGTCTCCCACGACCGCGAACTGCTCGCCCGCACCGCCGAGCGGATCATCTCCGTCGAACCCGGCCCGGCCGGTGCCGACGCCTGGGTGCACGGCGGCGGCTTCGCCACCTACCACGAGGCCCGGCGGGAACGCTTCGCCCGCTTCGAGGAGTTGCGCAAGCGCTGGGACGAGAAGCACGCCCAGCTGAAGAAGCTGGTGCTGAATCTGCGTCAGGCCGCAGCGGTCAGCCACGAGATGGCGTCCCGGTACGCGGCGGCCCAGACCCGGCTGCGCAAGTTCGAGGAAGCGGGCCCGCCGCCGGAACCGCCGCGAGAGCAGGACATCACCATGCGGCTCAAGGGCGGCCGGACCGGCGTACGGGCCGTCACCTGCGCGGGACTCGAACTCACCGGTCTGATGAAGCCGTTCGACCTGGAGGTCTTCTACGGCGAGCGGGTCGCCGTCCTCGGCTCCAACGGCTCGGGCAAGTCGCACTTCCTGCGGCTGCTCGCCGGGGACGACGTGGCGCACGTGGGTGAGTGGAAGCTCGGGGCGCGGGTCGTGCCCGGGCACTTCGCGCAGACGCACGCCCATCCGGAACTCCTGGGCCGCACCCTGCTCGACATCCTGTGGCGGGAACACGCCCAGGACCGGGGCGCGGCGATGTCCCGGCTGCGCCGCTACGAACTGACCGGCCAGGCCGAACAGACCTTTGACCGGCTCTCCGGTGGCCAGCAGGCCCGCTTCCAGATCCTGCTGCTGGAACTCCAGGGTGTCACCGCCCTGCTCCTCGACGAGCCGACCGACAACCTCGACCTGGAGTCCGCAGAGGCGCTCCAGGAGGGCCTGGAGGCCTTCGACGGCACGGTCCTGGCGGTCACCCACGACCGCTGGTTCGCCCGCTCCTTCGACCGCTTCCTCGTCTTCGGCAGCGACGGCCGCGTCCGGGAGACCCCGGAACCGGTATGGGACGAGCGGCGGGTGGAACGGGCGCGCTAGCGGCTGCCCCCGAGGCCCCGTGACGCGCGGCCTGCCCCCGGTCGGGCGGGTCGCGTGGCGGGCTGGTGGGTGCGCTGTCTGGTCAGGGGGCGGGGGCGTGGGTGTGGTCGCGGGCCGGTTTCCCGCCGGCGCCCGGCCCCAGGTCGCGGGAGTGGGCTGCTTGGCCGGCGTGGTGTGGGGCCGGTCGGGTCGGCCGGGTGCGGTGGGGCCGATGTCCGGGCGCCGCCCGGCGCGGTCCGGGCGGCGCGGGGGCGCGACGGCGTCCCGGTCAGGGCCAGCGCAGCAGCGCGCCCAGGCCGCCGGCCGGTATGTCCTGCTCGCGCGCCGCCTCGACCGGGGTCAGCGAGATCGCCGGGGCGTTCGTCGCGACCACCGAGCGGAGCAGGGCGTCGTCCACGCGGGCCGACCAGGAGTTCTGCTCGCCGAGGATCTTCAGGTCCGTACGGCGGACCGCCAGCTGATCGGCGTCCTCCCCGATCCACACCTCACGGTGGATGTCGCTGCCGTCCGGACGCACGACCAGCTCGTCGATACGGTGCTCCCGCGCCGCCTCGATCAGGGCCGGCACGCCCTCCGCGGCCCTGGCGCGACCCTCCTCGTCCGGTGCGCGGGCCGCCAGGAACCGCTCCAGCTCCGCCTCGGCATGCCGGCGCACATGGGTGGCCCGGGCCTCCTCCACGTCGCCGTCGAGCAGCCGGCTGCCCGCGCCGTGCCGGGCCGCCACCACCCGCTCGTGCAGCCGCTTGGGCAGCCGCTCGTGCACGGTCTGCCGCTCCCGGTCGTCGCCGACGAGAATCAGCAGGTCGGCACGGGTCTCCTCCTGGCACACCGCGAGCGCGTCGGCGATCTCCGCGGCGTTGTGCTCCCAGGTGTTCTCCACCCGCAGCTGGAAGTGGCGCTCCGACCAGTCGGCGGAGCCCGTCCGGTGCACGGGCCACTGGCGTCCGGTGACCGAACCGGCCTTCTCCCGGGCCAGCGCGCTGCGCAGCTCGAAATCGGCGCCCCTGCGGTCGATGTACGCCACGACGGCCACCGCGTCCTCGCCGGTCAGGTCCAGCAGCGGGGTGGCCCGGGGCAGCGGCGCCCACACGGCACGGTCGCGCTGCGGGGCACGGGCCAGCGGCGGATCGAGGGCCACCTTGCCCGCGCGGGCGAACAGGGCACGGCCGTGCGGCTCGGGTGAGTGCTTCAGCTCCGCGATCGCGTCCCGCACGGCACGGCAGGTCGCCTCGTCGGCGCCCTGCCCGGCGAGCTCCCGGGACATCGCCTCCGCTGTCAGTTGCCGCTGATGAGGCGTGTCCTCCGCATGCCGTGACAGGTCCACGTACACGGAGGCCCAGGGGCCCGGATGTTCGTAGAGTGGATGCAGGAACGCGAGATCCATGGCTCCCTCCCGGTTGCCGCTCGGGGTACTGCTTCCCGGGCGGGTACCCGTACCGCATGAGAGAACACGACGAGCGGGGCACCACGATGACCGGAGTCGACCCGGACCGGCTGGATGACCAGCAGCTCATGAAGGAGCTGGAGACCATCCACCGCACACGCCACGACACCCTGCTGTACGGCTCGAACGACGCGCTGCGCGTGCACAACGAACGCATGGCCCAGCTGGAGGGCGAGTACCTGCGCCGCAATCCGCGCCGCTGCGTCGCTCCCGGCCGCACCCGCGACGGCGCCCGCGAACGCGCCTGCCCCGAGGACGCCCGCGACGAGCGGACCCCGGTGGGCAAGTGGGGTTCGGGCGGCCCGGCGACCCGGGAGCCCGGTTCGGTATGAGGGCGTGGCACGGCGCGAGCCGGGCTCCGCGTGCGGAGACCGGCTCGGCGTCGACGTGCCGTGGCGCTACGCGCTCTCCTTCGCGAACACCTCGAGGAAGGTCTCGCAGAAGGCCTCCAGATCGTCCGGCCTGCGGCTGGTGACGAGCTTGTTGCCGCCGTGGTCGCACACCTTGACCTGCTCATCCACCCAGGTGCCGCCGGCGTTGCGGATGTCGGTGCGCAGGCTGGGCCACGAGGTCAGCACCCGGCCCCGTACGACGTCGGCCTCGACGAGCGTCCAGGGCGCGTGACAGATCGCCGCGACCGGGCGGCCCTGCTCGAAGAAGTCCCGTACGAAGGCCACGGCCTTGTCGTCCATCCGCAGGAAGTCCGGATTGGCGACCCCGCCCGGCAGCACCAGGCCGCCGAAGGAGCCGGCGGACGTCTCGCCCACCACCTCGTCGACGGGGAAGGTGTCCGCCTTGTCGAGGTGGTCGAAGGCCTGGATCTCGCCGCTCTTCGTGGAGACCAGCACGGGCTGGTGCCCGGCGTCGGCGACGGCCTTCCAGGGGTCGGTCAGCTCGACCTGCTCGACGCCCTCGGGCGCGGTCAGAAAAGCGATACGCATGATGCCTCAGCGTCCTTCCGTGTGCTTCTTGCTCTTCCTGCTCGGCCGGCTCGGCCTCCCGGTCGCCGCCGAGGGGCCCCGCCTCACACAGGCCCCCTGATGTCGGGGACGGGGCGTGCGGCGGTGTCCGGGTCGGCCCGGCTGATGTCGGCGAGGGCGCTCTCCGGGTCCTGGGCCAGTGCCAGGTCCCCGAGGCTCACCATCCCGACCGGCAGGCCGTCCTCGACGACGGGGAGCCGGCGTACGGCCTTCTCGCGCATCAGCGCCACCGCCGTCGACACCGGGTCCTGGGGGCCGACCACCACCGGGTCGGGAGTGCACATCGACGCGGCGCTCACCGTCAGCGGATCGATGCCCTCGGCGACCGCCCGCACGGTGATGTCCCGGTCGGTCAGCACCCCGACCACACGTTGCCCGTCGGCCACGACCACATCGCCGATGTCCTGGGCGCGCATCAGCTGCGCCGCCTCCACCAGCGAGGCGTCCGGACGGACCGCCACCACCCCCGGCGTCATCACTTCGCGCACATAGTCGGCCGTCATCATGTCTCCCTCCGCCGCTCACCGTGGGTCAGGGCCTCGGCCAGCTCCTGCACGTTGCCGTAGCGGGCCGAGCGGGGCAGCCGCCGCAGCGGCTCGATCAGGGCGTCGGGCGCGTTTCGCCGGCGCAGGGCGCTCATCAGGTCGCCCGGCCCCGCGGGGAAGGCGCTGCGGCCCAGGATCCGGCCCAGCTCCAGCCGGATCTCCGCCAGCGAGGCCGGCATGGCCGGACCACCCGCGATGCGCGGGTCGTCGTCGGCGGTGGGCTCGGGGTCGTGCCACTCGTCCGAGCGGGTGGGGTGGCCCGACCTGAGCAGCCCCTGCAGTTCGTGCTTCATCTCCTCGTCCCGGTGGACGCTGAGCCGGTCACTGCCTCGCTGCATGTCTTGCTCCAGACTTCGGGGTCGCGCACCGCGTACCCGGAGGGCGGGGAGCGACACGGGGCGCACAGGGCCGCATCCGGCCCATTTCGTCCCCCGCTCGTCCCCTGCTCGTTCCCCGTTCCCCGACGCGGTCCGCACGGTCGGCGGACGGGTACCCGGGCGGGCCGTCCTGGCACGTACGGCGCGCGGCTGCGGACAGGGCCGGCACGCGGAGGGTGCCGGGCACCTCGGTCGAGCGGGTGGCCGGGGCGGGAGGGGCGTCCGTCCGGCCCCCCGGCTCAGGTGGGGTCGCCGGCGGCGGTCCGCTGGTAGATGTCGGGGATGCCGTCGTGGTCGTCGTCCCGGGTCTCCTCCTCGTACAGGCGGCGGTAGATGCCGTTGCGCCGCTTGACGAGGAGGGCCGCCAGGAAGGCGGCGACGAGGGAACCGACCAGGACGGCGGCCTTGATGTGCTCGGCCGCGGCCGGGTCGGGGAAGGCCAGTTCCCCGATGAGCAGGGCGACGGTGAAGCCGATGCCGGCCAGCACGGCGAGGGCGAACACGTCGGCCCACGCGAGTTCGGGGTTGAGTTTGGCCCGGGTGAAGCGGGCGGCCAGGTAGGTGCCGGCGAAGATGCCCAGGGTCTTGCCCGCGACGAGGCCCAGGATGACGCCCAGTGGTTCGGGTTCGGTGAACACCTCGCCCAGCGAGGCGGCCGTGATGCCGACGCCGGAGGCGAAGAGCGCGAAGAGCGGTACCGCCACCCCCGCGGACACGGGATGAAGCAGGTGGGAGGTGCGTTCGGCGGGTGAGGCCGTCTCGCCCTTGTCGCGGGTGGTACGCAGGATGAGGCCCATCGCGACACCGGCGACCGTGGCGTGGACGCCGCCGTTGTACATGAGCGCCCAGGTCACGAGGCCGAGCGGGACGTACCACCACCAGCCGCGCACGCGGAAGCGCTGGAGCGCGTAGAAGACGAGCAGGCACGCGAGGGCGCCGCCCAGGGCGGCGAAATCGAGGTCGCTGGTGAAGAAGACGGCGATGACCAGGATGCCGCCGAGGTCGTCGACGACGGCGAGGGTCAGCAGGAACGCGCGCAGCGCGGCGGGCAGATGCGTGCTCAGTACCGCGAGGACCGCGAGGGCGAAGGCGATGTCGGTGGCCATGGGAACGGCCCAGCCGGACAGGTCGCCGCCGCCCGCCGTGACGGTGACGGCGTAGAACGCGGCCGGGACGGCCATGCCGGCGACGGCGGCGATGACGGGAAGGGCGGCGGTCGCGGGGGTGCGCAGCTCGCCGACGACCAGTTCACGCTTCAGTTCGATGCCGGCGACGAGGAAGAAGATCGTCAGCAGCCCGTCGGCCGTCCAGTGCCCGACGGACAGGTCCAGGCCGAGCGCCGGTATGCCGAAGTGGAAGTCGCGGATGTTCTCGTACGTGTCACCCCAGGGGGTGTTGACCCAGACGAGGGCCACCAGCGCCGCGGCGAGGAGGACCAGACCGCCGACCGTCTCCGTGCGCAGGGCCTGGGTGACGGCGTTGCGCTCCGGGAGCGGGAGCAGGCCGAGGAAGGGGGAACGCTCGCGGGGCGCGGCTGCCATCAGGGATCCTCCGGGGTTCGGGGCGAGGGCATACGAGCCCCTTGGACGCCGACCAGACTTCCCGGCACACCGCGCGTCGTGCTGCGGCCGCACACAAGGGGCGGCCTTTGACGCGTTCTTTACACCCTAACCGCCTGCCGCCCGCCCTGCCAGACCCTGTTTCACCTGCTGAAACGCGGTATTTGGGCATGACGAGCGGGCCCGTCCACACCAAGGCGCGAGGTGTGCACGGGCCCGCTCAGGAGTCGGGCTGCCCGGCCGTGGGAGGCGGTCAGGCGGTGGTCTTCACCGGCTCCTTGCCTTCGTCGGCCTCGTCGGTCTCGCCGGCCTTGCGGGCGCGGACGAACTCCAGGAAGGAGTTCAGCTCGCGCTTGACGACCGGGGCGAGGAGGTAGAGGCCGATGATGTTGATGACGGCGAGCATGAAGAGCACGGCGTCGGCCATGTCGATCAGGGTCTGCAGCGTGAGCAGGGAGCCCGCGACGGCGAAGAGGGTGTAGAGGACCTTGAAGGTCAGCTCGCTGGCCTTGCTGCGGCCAAAGAGGTGCGTCCACGCCTTGAGGCAGTAGTAGCCCCAGGTCAGCACCGTCGAGATGGCGAACAGCATCACCGCGACGGTGAGGATGTACGGGAACCAGGGCAGCACCGTGCCGAAGGCGTCGGAGGTGATGGTGACGCCGCCGATGGACTCACCCGCGCGTGCCTCGGCCCAGCTGGCCGGGTTGGCGATCACGATCGTGAGGGCGGTCATGGTGCAGATGATGACCGTGTCGATGAACGGCTCCAGCAGGGCGACCAGGCCCTCGCTGGCGGGGTGCTTGGTCTTGACCGCGGAGTGCGCGATCGGCGCGGAGCCGAGACCGGCCTCGTTGGAGAACGCGGCCCGCTTGAAGCCGATGATCAGCGCGCCGAGGACACCACCGGCGACGCCCTCGGGGTTGAAGGCGCCCTCGACGATCGAGACAAGGGCGTCGGGAACGGCCGTGATGTTCACCAGGATGACGACCAGACAGGCGGCGATGTAGATGCCGGCCATGGAGGGGACGAGCTTGCTGGTGACGTTGGCGATGGAGCGGATGCCGCCGAGCAGGACGATGCCGACGAGCGCGGCGATCAGGATGCCGAAGAACAGGGCGCCGGTCGAGGAGCCGATCGCGCCGTCCTCGCCGCCGGCGACGGAGACGAGCTGGGCGTAGCTCTGGTTGACCTGGAAGAGGTTGCCGCCGAAGAGGCCGAAGAACAGGACCATGAAGGAGGCGAGGACCGCGAGGACCTTGCCGAAGGTCTTGCCGTTCTTGCCGAAGCGGTCGGCGAGGCCCTTGGGCAGGTAGTGCATCGGGCCGCCGGAGACGGTGCCGTCGGCGTGCACCTCGCGGTACTTCACGCCGAGCGTGACCTCGACGAACTTGGTGGCCATGCCGAGCAGACCGCAGAGGATCATCCAGAACGTGGCACCGGGACCACCGATGGAGACGGCGACGGCGACACCCGCGATGTTGCCGAGTCCGACGGTGCCGGAGACGGCCGCGGTCAGGGCCTGGAAGTGGTTGACCTCGCCGGCCGACCCCTTCTCGTCGTACTTGCCCCGGACGACGTCGACGGCGAGCCGGAACTTGCGGAACTGCACGAACCCGAACCAGCCGGTGAAGACCAGACCGGCGACGACGAGCCAGGCGACGATGAGGGGGAGGTCCGTTCCGCCGACGGGGACGGCGTAGAAGACGACTTCGCCGAGCCAGGAGGCTATCGGTTCGAAGAAGGAGCTGACTGCTTTGTCGACGGAGTCGGTGAATGCGTCGAGAGACACTATGGCTACCTCGGTGGCGCAGGGGGACCGGCGCCCGGGGAGGCTGCGCCGGCGAGTGTGCGGTCTTTGAGCGAACGCCGTTGTCCGATCGGCGACCCGCCGTGGCACGTCCCGCGGACTCGGGCCGTGTTCACGTGGTCGTGCTGCCGGCGCGTGCCGGCACTCCGCAGAGGTCTCGAGCCCGTGCGGGGTTGCGCAGTTTTAGCACGTCGTTTACGGATCCTTTAGTGATGCGGATCACATAACGGTGAGTAGCTTTGAAAAGTCCCAGCACTCGTGACCGGACCGTTATCCGGATGCGTGCCTCCGCTGAGCGAACAGGCGGAACTTCGGCGGTCCCGGAATTTGCGCTGATCAGGCGCCCTGCGGCAGGAGCTGTCGGGGGGTCCCGCCCCGGTGTCACGCGCACCGCCCGGCACAATACGCTCCGTGATCGTGAGCAGCGAGCGCAGGCGGCCCCGCTCCGGCTGCCGGCCCCGTCGGTGGTCAGGGCGGAGGAGGTCGACGGCCGTCTGAAGGCCGCGCGCCAGGAGGCCCTGCGCGCCCTGCGCGACCGCGCCGACCTGTACGCCGACGACGGCGCCACCCTGCGTCTGGGCGCCCACCGCTTCGCCGTCAACACCCAGCCCCTGGACCTGACACTGGTCCCGCACGGCGAGGGTCTCGCCCTGGCGCTCACCGGTACGGACTACCGCTCCCCGGTGATGGACCCCGACCTCGCCGCCACCCGCCCGTACTGGGACCGCCCGCTGCCGTCGGAGTCGCCGGACGTCTACCGCGCCGAACACCTCGCGGCCCGGCTGCTCGGCGAGCACGGCCCTGCCGCCCTCGCGGACGCCGGCGACCTGCCCGCCTTGGTGCGGCAGGCGGCGGAGGCCGCATACGACGAGGGGTACGAGCGCGGTGTCCACGACCATGACACGACCCTGATCCTCACGGCGCTCCTGCGCCTGCACGAGGGCGCCGGCCTGCTGCGCCACGAGCCGGCCGCCCGCGCCGCGGCCCAGTTGTTCTGGGCCCACGAAGCGACCAGCGACGTACGCGACAGCCTGACCCGGCGTGCGGTGGCCCTGGCCCGCGCCCGGGACACCTTCGGACCGGCACCCGCGATCGCGGACCTCCAGGCGGAGCTGACGGAGGCGATCGGCGGTCCGGCCGCCGATTCCGCCGCCGTGTACCTCTTCGACGAACTGACGAGCGAGCCCGCCGGGTTCGTCATCAGCAGCGGGACCCGCACGCTGCTCGACAAGTTCCGCCGCACGGTGGGCACGTCGGCGTACGACGACGATCTCGCGGCCCTCGGTGACCTGGCCGCCCGCCGACAACTGGTCGAGGCGTGGCTGACCGCGTACGCCACGGCGACGGGCGCGGACCTCGCCCCCGGTGACCTGGCCGAAGCGGTGGCCGCCGAACTCTGCCCGGACCTGCCCCGCTACGCGTGCGACGCGCCGCTGAGCGAGACCGTCGGGGGACTGCTCGGCGCCCACCCGCGCATCCACGGCGGCACGCTCACCGTGCGCGTCGACGAGCTCCTTGCCCGCACCCGGCAATTCCGTGCCCACGAGGTGCCGGCCCACCGGGCCTACCAGCGCCGCCGCACGGCATGGGCGGCGGCCGAGCGCGCCCGGATCCGCGTGGACGAGTACCGCCCGCGGGTGATGCCGGCGTTCGTGCGCAACCGGCTGATCGACGAGGTGTATCTGCCGCTGATCGGTGACAGCCTCGCCAAACAGCTCGGCACCACGGGCGAGTCCAGGCGCACCGGCACGGGCGGTCTGCTGCTGCTCATCTCCCCGCCGGGATACGGCAAGACGACGCTGGTGGAGTACGTCGCCGAGCGCCTCGGACTGATGCTGGTCAAGGTGGACGGCCCCGCCCTCGGCCACGACGTGACCTCGCTCGACCCGGCCGCGGCCCCGAACGCGACCGCACGCCAGGAGGTGCAGAAGATCAACTTCGCTCTGGAGGCGGGCAACAACACACTGCTCTACTTCGACGACATCCAGCACACCTCGCCCGAGCTGCTGCAGAAGTTCATCCCGCTCTGCGACGCCACGCGCCGCGCGGAGGGTGTGTGGAACGGCGAGCCGCGCACCTACGACCTGCGCGGCAAGCGGTTCGCCGTCTGCATGGCCGGCAACCCGTACACCGAGTCCGGCGCCCGCTTCCGCGTCCCCGACATGCTCGCCAACCGGGCCGACGTATGGAACCTCGGCGACGTCCTCACCGGCAAGGAGAACGTCTTCGCGCTCAGCTTCGTCGAGAACGCCCTCACCGCCAACCCGGTCCTCGCGCCCCTCGCCGGCCGTGACCGCGGTGACGTCGAGTTGCTCGTCCGCCTCGCGGAGGGTGATCCGGCAGCCCGTGCCGACCGGCTGGCACACCCGTACGCCCCCGCGGAACTGGAGCGGATCCTGGCCGTCCTGCGTCATCTGCTCACGGTGCGCGCGACGGTCCTCGCGGTGAACGCCGCGTACCTCGCGTCGGCGGCCCGTGCCGACGCCACCCGCACCGAGCCGCCCTTCCGGCTCCAGGGCTCCTACCGCAACATGAACAAGATCGCCCAGCGCATCGAGCCGGTCATGAACGACGCCGAACTCGCCGCCGTCATCGACGACCACTACCGTGCCGAGGCGCAGACCCTCACCACCGGCGCCGAGGCCAACCTGCTCAAGCTTGCCGCGCTACGCGGTGTGCTGACCGGCGAGCAGGCCGCCGGCTGGGCCGAGTTGAAGGCGGCATACGTGCGGGCGCAGGCACTCGGAGGTGCGCAGGGCGATCAGCTAGCCCGGGCGGTGGCCGCTCTCGGCCTGCTGGCCGACCGCGTCGCCGCCGTCGAGTCCGCGATCACCCGCGCCACCGGGGCGTCGCGGGCGCCCTCCTCGTGATCCGCCAGGACCGGCCGTGGTCGTGTCATTGCCCGCATCCGGCAATGACGGTGCGCCCCCTGGTGCACGCCAAGGAGCTGTCAAAGACGCGTCAAGGACGTGTAGGGTTCCCAGCGGTGTGCCGGGAAGCCTGGTCGGCGAGCAGGGATTGGTCTCTCTCACGATCGGGGGTTCCGGCATGGTGCTCGTGGCGGTTTTCGGTGTCGCGCTGCTGGTGGCAGTGCTTCTGTCCGGCCTGGCGGCCCGGACCGTCCTGTCCACCTCGTTCCTCTTCCTGGCGGGCGGTGCGCTCGTCAGTGACGGGTTCCTCGGCCTGATCCACATCACGCCGGACAGCGAACTGGTGTCGGTGACGGCCGATCTGGCGCTCTTCGCGGTGCTGTTCACCGACGGCATGCACGTCTCACTGCCCAAGCTGCGCGCCGGCTGGCGCAATCCCCTGCGCGCCCTGGGCCTGGGCATGCCACTCGCGTTCCTGTTCATGGCGCTGGTGACGCACTTCCTGGTCGGCCTGGACTGGACGACGTCGTTCCTGGTCGGAGCCGTGCTGGCGCCGACCGACCCGGTGTTCGCCTCGGCCATCGTCAGCCGCCGGGAAGTCCCCGCGAAACTGCGCCAGTTGCTGAACGTGGAGAGCGGCATCAACGACGGCCTCGCCCTGCCCGTGGTCCTTGTTCTGATCGCCGCCGCGGGTCCGGCCGCCGGCAGCGCCGAAGCCTCACCGGGGAAGATCGCTCTGGAGCTGCTGCTCGGCCTGGCCCTCGGCATTGCGCTGCCGCTGCTGGTCAACTGGCTGGTGCGCTTCAGGCTGCTGGGCGCGGAGCCGAAGTTGCAGCCCCTTCTGCCGCTGGCGACGGGCGTCATCCTCTACGCGGCCTGCCACCTCACCCACGCCAACCCGTACCTGGCGGCCTTCTCGGCGGGTGCGGCCGTCGTGCACCTCTCACCCGAGGCGAAGGCCGCCTTCGAACCCCTGGGCGAGGCGCTGGCGGAGCTGGCGAAGTTCGCGGCACTGCTGGTCTTCGGCGCCCTGCTGACTCCTCAGCTCTTCGGTGACCTGTCCTTCGGCGGCTATGTGGCGGTCGTCCTGGCGATCGTCCTGATCCGCCCGGCCTCCTTGTTGCTCTCCCTGGTCGGCACGTCGTTCTCCCGCAAGGAGAAGCTGGTGGCGGCCTGGTTCGGCCCCAAGGGTTTCGCCTCCGTGGTCTACGGCCTGCTGGTGCTGCAGTCCGGCATCGCGCAGGCCGAGGAGGCGTTCACCCTGATCGCGGTGTGCATCGCCTTCTCGATCGTCGCCCACAGTTCCACCGACGTGCCCATCGCCCGTGCCTTCGATGTCGACGACCTCGTGGGCATCCCGGCCGAGCCCCCGAGGGCCGCCCCTCAGCAGGAGGAGCGCCGTTCGTCCGAAGGCCGGGTGGACTGCCGGGCCGCATCGAGCGGTACGCAGGAGACGGACCGGCCTGCCTCGCGGTAGGCGGCTTCGGTTCCCTCCGCGGGGACACCGTGAACGCGCGCAGACGGCGGGCCGCGCGCAGGTGCCGGGTCGGGCCGCACGGCCCGAGGCGTCGATCGGGTCGGGTGGCCTCGATTGGATAAAGGCGCGGCGGCGACGACACCTCGCACGTGCATCTTTGCATAGTCTAAAGATGGGGAGGGGTGCCTGAGGAAGGCGGCTCTCAAGTGTTGCGACACCGTTGGAGCAGGCATGGCCGCAGAGAAACCGTCCGCGAGTTCGGAGGTGCTGGCATGGTTGCCGATCGTGGTGATGGCGGTGGTGGCGGTCGTCGACGTCGTCGCCGGACCGGAGGTCGGTTTCCTGCCGCTGGTCTCGCTGGGGCCCGCCTTCGCCGGACTGGTCGGTGGGTGGCGGCGTACGGCGTGGATCGGTCTCCTGGCGCTGGTGCTGTGCGCCGGGCTGGGTCTGTACGACGGGTTGTTCGACGGTCGCCGGGGTTATACGGCGATGGCTTCCGTGGCCGGGGTGACGTGCGCGGGTGTCGCCGCGGCCGTGATGCGCGGCCGCCGGGAGGCGGAGCTGGCCAGCGTGCGTTCGATCGCGGAAGTGGCTCAGCGCGTCCTGCTCCGGCCGGTGCCGCTGACCGCGGGACCGCTGCAGGCCGCCGTGTCGTACACGTCGGCGGTCGCCGAGGCGCGGATCGGCGGAGATCTCTACGAGGTGGTCGCCTCGCCGCACGGGATCCGGGTCATCGTGGGCGACGTCCAGGGCAAGGGGCTGGCGGCGGTCGAGACGGCTGCCGTCGTGCTCGGCGCGTTCCGGGAGGCCGCGCACGACGAACCGGACCTGGTCGGCCTCGGCGAGCGCCTGGAGCGCAGCGTCGCACGCGAGCTGGAGGGAGAGAAGTTCGTGACCGCGATCCTCGCCGAGGTCGGTACGGACCACGAGGCGGTCTTCCTCACCTACGGCCACCCGGCCCCCATGGTCGTACGCCGGGACGGAACGGCCGACTTCCCGCAGCCGCCCGCGTACGCGCTGCCACTGGGCCTGGGCGCGCACGGCGGCGAGGGGCCGAAGCCCTACCGGGTGGCGTTCGTGCCCGGCGAGCAACTGCTGCTGTACACCGACGGCGTCACGGAGGCCCGGGACCCCGGTGGCGCCTTCTACCCGCTGGGGGAGCGGGCGCATCTGCTCAAGGACGCCGATGCCCGCGCCGCGCTGGAGGCTCTGCGCGAGGATCTCGTCCGCCACGCCGCCGCGCCGCCGCACGACGACGCCGCGATGCTGCTCTTGCGGTACCACGCCCACGGGCCCCACCAGGAGGGCCTGCACGGTCATGAGGGAGGAAAATCGTGCTGGTGAGCGGAGTGGCCGGTCACTTCCGCACGGTAGAAAGGACCCATGCCGCAGCGTGAGATGCCCGTGGGGCACCAGGACGACGTCGATGCCGTGACCGGCGCGGTGCTGACGGCTTCGCGGCTGCTGGTCGCGGTGTCGGCCCGCTCTCTGGCCGCGGTCGAGGAGGGGGTGACGCTGCCGCAGTTCCGGATGCTGGTGGCGCTGTACAGCCGTGGTGCCATGAAACTGGTCTCGCTCGCGGAGTTGCTCCAGGTGGCGCCGTCGACGGCCATGCGCATGGTGGACCGGCTGATCGCGGCCGGTCTCGCGGTCCGGCAGGTCAACCCAGGGAATCGACGCGAGACGCTGCTGCAGCTCACGGACGAGGGGCGGCGAACGGTCGCGGACGTCACGGCCCGGCGTCACGCCGAGGTCGCCGCGATCGTCCAACGGCTTGCGCCGGACCAGCGGGCCGCCCTTGTCGAGGCGCTGACCGCCTTCAACGAGGCGGGCGGGGAGCCACCGGTCCTGGCGGTGGACCAGACGGAGCCGCACCCGCTGGGCTGGGGCGACACCTCGCTCGGGCAGGGTGCCTGAGGGCAGCTGCGGCGGGCCGTGGTGCGCCGCTGGACCGGCCGGGACGCGCTACGAGTGCTCCGGGGACGAGGTCCACTCCGGGTTCTCCAGGTACTCGGGGCAGTCGGGGTTGCGGCAGGGTCCTGGGCGCCGGACGGGCACGAAGAGCCCGAGCGTCTTGCGCCGCCGCTTGTCGGTCATGTCGAGCGGCTGCTTGCAGATCGGGCACGTCAGCTCGCCTTGGGGGCCGGTTTCATGTTCCTTGCCCATCGCTTTACGCATTCTTTAATGATAGTGCCGTGCGGCGGCGACGCAGCACCGCAGCCGGCCGCCACCGTCATGTGCGGCTTCCGGAGAAGTCTCCTGACCCCAGGATGCGGAACACCTGGTCCACCAGCGACGGCAGGTCCTCGGTGCCGTCGCTGTCCACCCAGTGGGTGAGTGCCGTAGTGAGTGCGGCCAGCGAGGCCGCGGCGAGGACGCGGGTGCTGAGCGTGGCTTCTGTCCGGAGCCGGGCCGCGAGGGCGTCGGCGAACAGGCGTTCGGTGGCGTGCTGGTTCTCCCAGACGCGGGCGCGCAGTGCCGGTGTCCGCAGGACGAGGCGGGTGCGGACCAGCAGTGCCTCCTTGTCGGCCGTGTAGACCGCGGCCAGGCCCTCGGCCAGTGCCCTGTGCAAGGCGGTGAGCGGGTCTTCCTCCTGGGGGCGTGCCTCGATGAGGCGGACGATCATCGGGTCGTAGTCGTCGCTTTCGACAACTGATTCCTTGGTGGGGAAATGACGGAAGAACGTCATGTGGGAGACCCCGGCGGCGGCCGCGATCTCCTCGACGGTGGTGTTCTCGTATCCCTGGCTGAGGAACAGCCGCAGGGCCTGCTCCTGGATGGTCCGGCGGGTCTGCGCCTTCTTGCGTTGACGCAGGCCCGCCGGCGCGGCCGGGTGCGGATTCATGGCCGGATTCCCTTCTGTGCGTCAGGTCCAGGCGAAGGTACCCGGTGTGGTCATCGGACCTGGTCGTCGCCGAGTGCGCGTGTCAGCCATCGGCCCAGTGCGGCCGATGAGGTGCCACGCCAGGCCAGGTGTGCGTCCGGCCGCACCAGCATGATCCGCTCGTCACGGGCGACGTCGGGGGTCAGCACCGTCATGACGCGGTCGTCGCCGAGGTGCCGGCGGGCCGTCGCGACGCATGGGTGAGCGCCCGAGGTCGGCAGGAGAAGCACCCAGCGTGACCCCAGCTCCGCGTGCAGACGCGTCGGAGTGCCTTCCTCCCTCACACATTCGAGGTCAGGGACCCGGTCGCCCGTGTGCGGCCCGCGAGTGGCCCAGTCGGCGAGAGAGCGGGGCGCGAGTGGGCCGGTGCGGTAGGTGACCTTCAGCTGGGAGGACTTCTCCCAGATCAGCCGCTGGACGAACGGCTGGTTCATCAGCGGGACGAAGACGCGGTCGCGCACCGCCCGCGCGAGCGCGGTCTCTCCGACGACCATGCGGGTCATGGCGCTGGTCGACTCCAGCACCTCCCGCGCGATGGGCCGCCGCTCGGCCTGGTAGGTGTCCAGCAGCGCGGTCCCGGACCGCCCGGTGGCGACGAGGGCGAGTTTCCACGCCAGGTTCTCCGCGTCGCCCAGACCGGTGTTCAGGCCTTGGCCGCCGAACGGGCTGTGGATGTGGGCCGCGTCCCCGGCCAGCAGGATCCGGCCGCGCCGGTAGGTGGAGGCCAGCCGGCGGTGGATACGGAAGGTGGAGGTCCACAGCGTCTCGCGCACCGCCACCGCGGGAAGACGTGCGTGGTCCTCGAGTACGCCGGTCAGTACGGTCAGCAGGACACCGGGCCCGAGGTCCTCCGCCATGCCCGCGGGTGCGGGCGCCATCAGGCGCCACACGTCGTCACCGGGCAGCGGAAATGCGCCGACCATCTGATTCCCGCGCAGCCATACGGAGACGGCGTCCCGGGGCAGCGGAAGCTCTGCTCTCACATCGGCGAGCAGGAAGCGCTCGATGACGGCGACCCCCGGGAATCCGATGTCTGCCGCTTTGCGCACCCGGCTGTGCGCACCGTCGCACCCCACCAGCCAGTCGGCTCGCACCTCCCCGTCGTCCGTTCCCACGAGCACGCCCCCGCCGTCCTGGTCGGCGGCACGTACGGCGCGCCCCCACTCCACCTCGACACCGAGTCCAGCGAGACGTTGCCGGAGCCGGGCCTCCACCTCGGCCTGGGAGATGAGGAGTCCGGGCCTGGTCACCAGCCTGGTGCGACCGCCGACCTTCAGCCGCGCCATGGGCTCACCGTTGACGTGGGTGATCACCTGCCCGATCTGCACCGACCGTTGCGGCAGATCCATCAGAGCGCCGAGGCGGTCCAGCACTTCCGAACCCCGGGGCTGCAGTCCGAGCGCTCGCGAGGTCGCCGAGGGGTGCTCCGCCGCGTCCAGCACCCGGACCGGAACCCCGCCCGCCCTCAACGCGCAGGCCAGGGCAAGCCCGGTCGGCCCCGCTCCGGCCACGACAACGGTCGTATCCGACATCCCGGCTCCTGGCGTTAGTGACTAACTACTGTTAGAGGCTAACACTATTCAGGGCGAAGATGTCAGGGGAGGCCCGAGCGGGACTCGTGTGCGGCACGGGTCGCCCCCAACTGCGTGTGCCTTCAGGGTCGTTGCCCCCTTCCCCGCGGGAGGGCCCGGGGGACGGTCTTGGGGACGCACGGCCCGCTGTGGGCACCGGCTCTCAGCCGCCTGCCAGGTGAGCGGCGCCCGTGCAGGGGCTAGCGGCAGGGGCGTCCTGGAGCCCTCCGCAGAGTTCGAAGGCACCGGACAGGCCGGTGAGCCGCAGGATTCGCAGGAAGCGCGGACTGTCCGTGACAAGCCGCAGCCGGCCGTGCCGGGCGCGGACGCTGTTGGAGACCCGGCACAGCAGACCAAGCCCGCTGCAGTCGATGAAGGACACCTCGCGCAGGTCCAGCACCAGGTCGGGGAACGGACGCGCGCACAGCACGTTCAGTCGGGCGCCGATGCGCGGCGCCGTGAAGATGTCTATCTCGCCGCTCAGCTCCACGATCGTCGTGTCTCCGACGACACGTTCGGTGGTGCGGGGCGTGGCCCTGATCAGAATTTCGGACACAGCCGTAGACCATCCTGATTCCGCCGGGTGCGGTAGGGCCGGCCGGGCCCTACCGGCAGGCGACCGTGGGGCCGGTGGGCCCGGGGGAGGCGGCCCTCGGCCGGTCGGTCGCGCACGGGGGCCGACCGGCCCAAGCGGATCCCGGTGGCGGGGAGTGAGCCTGGACCTGTGGGGCCGGTACGGCACCCGTGTCCTCGCCCCGAGGAGGGAACCGTGATGAAGGGATACGTCTTCCACGGTCCCGGACAGTCCGCCTGGGTGGACGTCCCGGACCCGGCCGTCAAAGACGCCACCGACGCGATCGTGCGGGTCGACGCGGTGACCATCTGCGGGACGGATCTGCACATCCTCAAGGGCGACGTGCCCGAGGTGCGTCCCGGCACGGTGCTGGGACACGAGGCGGTCGGCGAGATCGTCGAGACCGGCGGCGACGTACGCACCGTACGGCCGGGCGACCGGGTGCTCGTCTCCTGCATCACCGCCTGCGGCCGCTGCCGCTACTGCCGGGAGAGCATGTACGGCCAGTGCCGGGGCGGCGGAGGCTGGATCCTCGGCCACCTGATCGACGGCACCCAGGCCGAGTACGTCCGGGTCCCGTGCGCCGACCTGTCCGTGCACGCGCTGCCCGGCGCGGTGGACAGCAAGGACGCCGTGCTCCTCGCGGACATCTTCCCGACCTCCTACGAGGTCGGCGTGCTCAACGGGCGCGTACGGCCCGGAGACACCGTCGTCGTGGTCGGCGCCGGTCCCATCGGTCTGGCGGCGATCGCCACGGCACGGTTGTTCGCACCCGAGCGGATCGTCGCCGTGGACCTGGCCGCCTCGCGCCTGGACGCCGCCAAGAGGCTCGGCGCGGACGCCGTCGCCCACGCCGGCGAGCGGCCCGAACAGCTGATCGCCGATCTCACCGACGGGCTGGGCGCCGACGTCGTCATCGAGGCGGTCGGCGTACCGGAGACCTTCGAGCTGTGCACGCGCATGGTGCGCCCGGGGGGGCACGTCGCCAACATCGGCGTGCACGGCAGGCCCGCGACCCTGCACCTGGAAGACCTCTGGATCAAGAACGTCACCCTCACGACCGGACTGGTCGACACGTACTCCACGCCCACCCTGCTGCGCATGACGGCCGCCGGCCGGCTCCCCACCTCGCAGCTGGTAACCCATACGTTCCCGCTGGAACAGATGGAGGAGGCGTACGACGTCTTCGCCCGGGCCGCCGACACCGGCGCGCTCAAGGTGGTGCTCGGCGAGCCGCAGCACGATGTCGTCGCCGTCCGCCCGGCCTGACACGCCTGACACGGAGGAAGTGAGCTGTTGTGCCCGAGCAGGCGATGTGGAAGAAGGCGGACTCCTCCCCGCGAGGGGACCTCGGCCGGCGGATCGCCCAGCGGCGGTCCGAACTCGGTCTGACCCGGCGGGAGACGGCCGCGCGCGCGGGGACGTCCGCGAGCTACCTGCGGTACCTGGAGGAGGAACCGGCCGCCTCGCCGGACGCCGGTGTGCTGCTCAGGCTCGCCGGAGCTCTCGGGACCACCGTGACGGACCTCTCCGGCGGCAACGTCGATCTGCCGCCCGGCCTGGGCCGGGCAGCACGGCACCGCCGGTTCACCGAGCTGAGCGCGACGGAGTGCCGGACGCTGATCGGCACGCACGGAGTGGGAAGGATCGCGGTGTCCACCCCCTCCGGTCCCGCCATCGTTCACGTCAACTACGGCGTCGTCGACGGCGAGATCGTCTTCCGGACCGCGCCCGGCACCACACCCTGGCAGGCTCGTGGGAGCCTGGTCGCCTTCGAGGTCGACCGGATCGACGACGCGCTCAGCCAGGGCTGGAGTGTGCTGGTGCGCGGCACCGCCCAGGCAGTGACCGAGCCGGACGAGGTGCGCCGGCTGGAGGCGAGGGCGTACAGCATGCCCTGGGCCGGAGGCCGGCGTGACGTGTGGGTGCGGATCGACCCCGTCGGCATCACCGGCCGCCGCATCGAATCCCGCTGACACTGCGGGCCGGCCCGGGGCCGTACGTCGGTCAGGCCGTACGTCGGTCAGACGGTCGTCTCGTCCGGGACGGTGAGCCGGATGCCGGTGATGAGGTCGGGGCTGATGCGGACCGCGTAGTCCATCGTCTGCTGCACCCACGGGTGCAGCATCGCCCGGTAGCGGGCCAGCTCCCGGGCGTCGGTCACGAGGCGCGCGAAGCCGGTGACCACGACGCACCAGCCGAGGTGGGTCTCCGGGTCGATGGCGTCCGCCTCGTAGGCGACGACCACGTCCCGGGCGTCCGCGTCCTGGGTGTGCAGGGTCAGGGCCGCGCCCTCATGGGTGCGGATGACGATGCCGCCGCCGTCCAGGACGTGGTTGACCGGGCGTACCGTCGGCAGGGCACACCGGGTGAAGACGATCCTGCCCACGGACACACTGCCCAGCAGCCGCAGGGCCTCGGCACTGTCCAGCGCGACGCTCCGGCGCGGTCCCGCGAGCCCGGGCCGCGCGGCCGGAGCGGCCGTGCCGATCTCTCGTCCTGGTTCGTCACTCATCGCGTGCTCGTCCGTTCAGGCGATGCCGTGCGGTTGCGGAAGTGTCAGGGCCGCTCGGCCCCTGTCACCCTGTCGGCCGGAGGCCGGAGGGCGGCCCGTCCGGCCTCCAGCCGGGCGACCGGGACGCGGAACGGCGAGCAGGAGACGTAGTCCAGCCCGGTGGCGTGGAAGAAGTGGAGGGAGTCCGGGTCGCCGCCGTGCTCGCCGCAGACGCCGGTCTTCAGCCCGGGGTGAGCGGCGCGGCCCTCGGCGGTGGCGAGTTCGACCAGCCGGCCGACACCCTCGCGGTCCAGGCGCTCGAACGGGGAGGCCGGGAAGATGCCCTTGTCGAGGTAGGCCGAGAAGAACTCGGCCTCGACGTCGTCGCGGGAGAAGCCCCAGGTGGTCTGGGTCAGGTCGTTGGTGCCGAAGGAGAAGAAGTCCGCCTGTTCGGCGATCCGGCCCGCCGTCAGCGCGGCCCGGGGCAGCTCGATCATGGTGCCGACCGGGCAGCGCACGGGGACGCCGGTCTCCGCCGAGACCTCGGCCAGCACGCGTTCCACCTCGTCGCGTTCCAGCCGGAGCTCCTCGACGCAGCCGATCAGCGGCACCATGATCTCCGCGAGCGGGGTGCCACCGGCCCGGGTGCGCTCCACGACCGCCTCGGCGACGGCGCGTACCTGCATGGCGACCAGGCCCGGAACCACCAGGCCCAGGCGGACGCCGCGCAGGCCGAGCATGGGGTTCTCCTCGTGCATGCGGCTCACCGCTTCGAGCAGCTCGACGTCGTGCGGGTCGGGCAGGCCGCCACGGGCCTCCGCGGTCGCGATGCGCACGGCGAGTCCGGTGCGGTCGGGAAGAAACTCGTGCAGCGGCGGGTCGAGGAGGCGGATCGTGACCGGAAGGCCGTCCATCGCCGCCAGGATGCCGATGAAGTCCCGGCGTTGCAGCGGCAGCAGCGCGGCCAGTGCGCGGCGCCGCTGGTGGTCCGTGCGCGCCAGGATCATCTCCTCGACCAGCTTGCGGCGCTCGCCGAGGAACATGTGCTCGGTGCGGCACAGGCCGATGCCCTGCGCGCCGAACCGGCGGGCGCGGGCGGCGTCCTCGGGGGTGTCGGCGTTGGCCCGCACCTCCAGCCGCCTTACGGCGTCGGCCTGTTGCAGCGCTCCGGCCACGGCCTCGGTCAGATCGCCGGACCGCTCGCCCGTCTCCAGGTACCGCGTGACCGCCGAGTCCACCAGCGGCGCCGCCCCCGGGTACACGGCACCGGCGGTGCCGTCCACGGAGATGACCGTGCCCTCCTCGACGACGATGCCGTCAAGGGTGGTGAAACTCCGTGTGCCGGCGTGCACGCGGAGTTCCCCGGCGCCGCAGACGCAGACCTTGCCCATGCCGCGGGCGACCACGGCCGCGTGGCTGGTCCTGCCGCCGTGGCTGGTCAGCACCGCCTGCGCGGCGACCATGCCGGGCAGGTCGTCGGGGGTGGTCTCGTGGCGTACGAGGACGACCTTCTCCCCGGTGGCGGCGCGCCGTACGGCCGTGGCGGAGTCGAAGACCACCGCGCCCACCGCGGCGCCGGGCGAGGCCGGGACGCCCCGCGCGAGCACGGGTCCGGTCGCGGAGGTGTCGAAGCGCGGGAACATCAGCCGGGCCAGTTCGTCCCCGCTCACGCGGGTCAGGGCCTCGTCGGGGGTGAGGACCCCCTCGTCGGCCAGCTCGGCGGCGATGGTGAAGGAGGCTTCGGCGGTGCGCTTGCCGACGCGGGTCTGGAGCATCCACAGCCGGCCCCGCTCGACGGTGAACTCGATGTCGCACAGGTCCCGGTAGTGGCTCTCCAACGCCTGCGCGTATTGCCGCAGTTGGTCGTACGAGTGCGGGTCCAGCCGTCGCAGCTCGGTCAGCGCAACGGTGTTGCGGACCCCGGCGACGACGTCCTCGCCCTGCGCGTCGGGGAGGTAGTCGCCGTAGAGGCCGGGGCGTCCGGTGACGGGGTCGCGGGTGAAGGCGACGCCGCTGCCGGAGTCGGGGCCGAGGTTGCCGAAGACCATACGCTGGACGGTCACTGCCGTGCCCAGGTCGTCGGGGATGTGCTCGCGCCGCCGGTAGAGGCGGGCGCGTTCGCCGTTCCAGGACCGGAAGACGGCGAGCACCGCGCGCCGCAGTTGCTCGGCGGGGGACTGGGGGAAGTCGTGCCCGGTCGCGTCGTAGATCAGCTTCTTGAACATCTCCACGAGTTCGGCGAGGTCGCGGGCGTCCAGGTGCATGTCGTCCGGGGCGTCACGGGCCTCCTTCAGCACGGCCATGGCCTCCTCGAAGAGCGAGGCCTCGACGCCCATGACCGTGCTGCCGAACATCTGCACAAGGCGCCGGTACGAGTCCCAGGCGAAGCGCTCGTTCCCGGAGGCCTCGGCCAGGCCCAGGACGGACGCGTCGTCGAGGCCGATGTCCAGGACCGTCTCCATCATGCCGGGCATGGAGGGACGCGCCCCGGAGCGGACCGACACCAGCAGTGGATCGTCCGGGTGCCCGAGGCGGCGTCCCGCGGCGGCCTCGACGGCCGAGAGGTGCGCGGAGATCTCCCGGGACATGCCTTCGGGCTCCGCGCCCGTGGCCAGGAAGGCCCGGCAGGCCTCGGTGCTGACGATGAAGCCGGGCGGCACCGGAAGGCCCATGCGGGTCATCTCGGCGAGGTTCGCGCCCTTGCCGCCGAGCAGGCCGGCCATGCCACGGCCGCCCTCGGCGAAGTCGTACACGTAGCGGACCATGATCCTCTGCCCTGCCTTCCGTTGCCGGGCCCCGACGGTCCGGCCCGACTCCAGCCTCGGACGCGCGCGGGCGCGAGGGCAGGTGCCGGACGGTCCCGGCTCGGGGGAGAACAGGGCCGACCGGCCCTGGCCCTTCGACCCGGATGCGAGCAAGATCCTGAGCACGGAAGCCGACCGCGTCCGACGGGGACGGCGGCGTACGACAGGAGCGTGCCATGCCGGACAGCGAGCGCAGCGGCGCCGGGACCCCGATCCGCGTCTTCCTCCTCGACGACCACGAGGTGGTACGCCGCGGGGTCCGCGACCTGCTCGACGACGAGCCGGACATCACCGTGGTCGGCGAGGGCGCCACCGCCGAGCAGGCCCTCGTCCGGGTGCCGGCCCTGCGTCCGCAGGTCGCGGTGCTGGACGTCCGGCTGCCGGACGGCGACGGCGTGAGCGTCTGCCGGGAGTTGCGCTCGCGCATGCCGGACCTGGCCTGTCTGATGCTGACCTCGTTCGACGACGAGGAGGCCCTGCTGGACTCGATCATGGCGGGCGCGTCCGGGTACGTGCTCAAGCAGATCCAGGGCTCCGACCTGGTCTCCGCCGTCCGGACGGTGGCCCGCGGCCAGTCCCTGCTGGATCCGAGCGCCACCACCCGCCTGATGGCCCGACTGCGCGGCGGACAGCGACCGGAGCCCGAGCCGGACGCCCTGCCTCAGCTGACCGCCCGGGAGAGGGAGATCCTCGCCCTCATCGGCGAGGGCCTGACCAACCGGCAGATCGGGCAGCGGCTCTACCTCGCCGAGAAGACCGTCAAGAACCACATCTCCCGCATGCTGGCCAAGCTCGGCGTGGAACGCCGCATCCAGGCAGCCGTCATCGCGACGCAGGCCCAGGACCGGCTGAGGCAGCAAGGACGGTGAGAGCGCGCGCTGCCCGGCGGGCGCTGCACCGTCCGCGTCCCCTTCAGGCCATTTGCCCCTACCCGGTGCCGCACCCTCCCCAGGGCTTATACCGTGGCAGATGACCGGAACGTTCGGCCCGGGACAGATCAAGGGGACCTGGAGGATCAGCGGTGGGACGCCCCAAGGAGCCCGGGGTACAAGCCCGTGTGCGGCTGCCGCAGCTGAGGCTGGACGAGCTCCTGGAGGAGCTCCAGGCCCGCCTGGACGCGGCCCGGGGAACCCGCGACCGCGTCCACAGCCTTCTGGAGGCGCTGCTCTCCGTCGGCCGTGAACTGGACCTTCAGCAGGCCTTGCGCGGCATCGTGCAGGCCGCCGCCGTACTGGTGGACGCCGAGTACGCCGCCCTCGGCGTGATCGGCCCGGACGGCAGGCGGCTGTCGGAGTTCCTCACCGTGGGCATCAGCGACGAGGGGATCGCCCGGATCGGCCACTATCCCGAGGGACACGGCATCCTCGGCGAACTCATCCGCAACCCCGAGACCCTGCGCCTGGAGAAGATCTCCGCGCACTCCGCCTCGTACGGCTTCCCGGCGAACCACCCGCCGATGAACACCTTCCTCGGCGTCCCCATCCGGGTCCGCGACCAGATCTTCGGCAACCTCTACCTGACCGAGAAACGTGGCGGGGCACAGTTCGACGAGGACGACGAGTCGGTGCTTTCCACTCTGGCCGTGGCCGCCGGAGTGGCCATCGACAACGCCCGGCTCTACGAGGAGTCCCGGCTGCGGGAGCGGTGGCTGCGGGCCAGCGCCGAGATCACCCACCGGCTGCTGTCCGGCAGCGAACGCACCGAGGTCCTCGCCCTCATCGCCGAGCGGGCCAGGGAGAACACCGGCGCCGCCCTGGCCGTGGTCGCGGTGCCCGTGGAGCACACCGGCTCGCTCACCGTGGAACTCGCCATCGGCCAGGAGGCCGACGCACACCGGGGGCGGGTGCTGCCCGCCGGGGACAGCCTGATCGGCCAGGCCTTCTCGACCGGCGTCCCGGTCACCAGCCCCGACGTGGCCGTCGACGACCGGGTGTCGGCCGATCCCGGGCTGGTGAGCACGCTCGGCCCGGCGGTGGCCGTGCCCATCGGCGGCAAGGACGGCGTTCGAGGAGTCGTGCTGCTGGCCCGCGCGGCGGGCCGGACGGCGTTCTCGGAGAAGGAGACCGAACCGCTCCAGGGCTTCGCCGCCCAGGCCGCGGTCGCCATGGAGCTCGCCGAGCGCCGACGGGACGCCGAGCAGATCGCACTGCTCCAGGACCGCGACCGCATCGCCCGTGACCTGCACGACCTGGCCATCCAGCGGCTGTTCGCCACCGGTATGACGCTGCAGAGCGCCGGCCGGTTCATCGAGCATCCGCAGGCCTCGGAGCGGGTCGCGCGGGCCGTGGACGACCTGGACGAAACCATCAAGATCATCAGGTCCACGATCTTCGGGCTGCGCTCGCGCGACGACGCCGTCGGGCAGGGACTGCGCGCCAGGGTGGTCCGGGCGGTCGGGGAAGCGGCGCCGGTGCTCGGTTTCGCTCCCAGCCTCCGCATGGAGGGCCTGCTGGACACCCAGGTCCCCAAGGAGACCGCCGACCACGCGCTCGCCGTCCTGTCCGAGGCACTCGCCAACGTCGCCCGGCACGCTCACGCGGACCGTGCCGACGTCGTCCTGGAGACCGACGGCGGCACGCTGACCCTCACGGTCGCGGACAACGGCGTCGGCATCCCGCCGGACGGCCGCCGCAGCGGCCTGCGGAACATGGCCGACCGAGCGGAGCAACTGGGCGGCTCGCTGGAGGTGACCAGTCCTTCCGAAGGCGGGGCGCGGCTGGTGTGGCGGGTACCGGTGGGGGAGGCGTAGCGCGGTCTGTTCCGGGCCGCTCGCCGGTCGTCCCGCCCCGGTCGGCCCTGTGGCGCGGGCCCCCTCAGCCGGACGCCGATCCCGGCGGTCCGGCGCCGAGGAGGCACCGTGATGACCGGGACCCAGCCGCAGACCTGCGCGGGGTTGCCGCGGCGTGGATGCGGAGGTCAGTGCGCCGGATCCTGGTGCTGCCGGACGATGACCACCGGGCACGCCGCGTGCTGGGCGCAGCGCTGACTGACCGAGCCCAGCATCGCCCGGGCGAAGCCGCCTCGTCCGCGGCTCCCCACCACGAGCAGCTCCGCTCCTTGCGAGGCGCGGATCAGCACCTCCGACGGGTCGCCCTCCACGAGCTCCTGGCGCAGCCCGGCGGGACGTTCGTCCGGGAAGACGGCGCCCAACTCCTCCGTGAAGCGCTCCCGGGCCTGCTCCAGGTCGAAGTCCGGGTCGATCGCGGGGCCGCTGAAACCGGCGGACGAAGGCGTGTCCCAGGCGTGCACCGCCTCCACGACACCGCCGACCGACTGCGCGTACCGGGCCGCCCAGCGCAGCGCCGCGTAGGAGGACGGCGAACCGTCCACTCCCACGACCACCCGTGGTACCGGCTCAGAGGAATGCATGGCCACCTCATCACGAGTCGATGTCTCCACAGTTCCACGCTGCCCGCACCGGCAGCCCCGCGCCAGCCGGGCGGCTCCCGCCGTCGGCGCAATCCCGGGCCGTCCCAGGGCGCCCGCGTCATCCGGAGGGTCTGCCGGCGCAAGGACGACGGGATTTCCCGGCTGCGCGACGATGGTCGCAGCAGTGTGGCTGTTGCTCACTCGTCTGCGGGACGCGGGGGCCGACCGGGCGGATGGCCCACCCGGCCCGATGTCCATGGCCGTCACGACTCCGCGGCCGCCCTGCCTTCCAGACCCGTGATGATCGTGTCCAGCACCAGACGGAAGACGCGGTCCTCATCGGGGCGTGGGCTCGCGGGTTCGCCCGTCCGGGCCGCGGGGATGAGGGCGGGCTTGAGCTTCGCCCACGTGGAGCGTGCCGTTGAATGCGGCGGTGAGGACCCCGGCGACGGCGCAGACGGCGGCGGTCTCCGGGTTCTCCCGCAGCGGCACCCCCGCGGCGCCCGGGATCGCGGTCAGCGCGGCCAGGAACGGGTCTTCGCGCTGGATGAAGTCCGGCTGATGGCTGAACGAGTAGGTCATCAGCTTGGGATGGCGGTGTGCCAGCGTCCGGAAGTCCGTGGCGAGCAGGCGGACCCGCTCCTGCCAGGGAGCGTGCTCCAGCGTCACGGTCCGGAACCGGGTGCCGACCGTTCTCGCCACGCCGCGCAGCACGGCGGCCCTGGTCGGCACGTGGTGGTAGAGCGACATCGGGTTCGCGTCCATCACCGTCGCGAGCTTTCGCATGGTGAGCGCCTCGACACCGTCCGCGTCGATGAGCCGCAGGGCGGCGGCGTAGATCCCGGCCTCGGTCAGAGGCACTTCTCTCTTCCTGGTTCCCCGCGGCGGGCGCTTCGGCTTTTCCATACCGCGTACGGTAGTAGTGCCATACGCTGCATGGAAGTGACTCCATGCGCGCGGTCCGCCTGTGCGGTCGGGGTTGCGCTCGACTTCCCAAACGTCGTACGGCCCACCAAGCCTGATCCTCGTCCCCTGACACCTGTCGGCGGGACATCCAAGCCACCTCGGGCAAGGGTGAGTGGGCGCCGGTGCTTGAGGGAGCACCGGCGCCCACGGCTTCGCGCTACCCGATGACCTGTTCGGACCAGATCGTCTTGCCGTTCTGTCCATGGCGGCAGCCCCAGCGCGCGCCGAGTTGAGCGACGAGGAACAGACCGCGTCCTCCCTCGTCGGTGATGTGGGCACGCCGCAGACGCGGCTGGCTGCAGCTGGAGTCGGTGACCTCGCAGACCAGCACGTCATGACGGATCAGGCGCAGCTGCGCCGGCGGACGGCCGTAGCGGATGGCGTTCGTGACCAGTTCGCTGACGATGACTTCGGTGGTGAACAGGAGGTCGCTCAGCCCCCACAGGGTGAGTTGACGGGCTGTCCATTCCCGGGCCGCGGAGACGGCGGACGGATCGGCCGGGATGTCCCAGCGGGCGGTGTCCTTCGCCGGGACGGCGCGGGTGCGGGCCAGCAGCAGAGTCGCGTCGTCGCGCGGCGCCCGCCCCGCCAGGCCGGCGAGGACGGTTCGACCGGTTTCGGCCAGAGGGCGGTCCGGACTGCAGGACGCGGCGAGGACATGCGTCAGGCGCCGGAGTCCCTGGTCGATGTCGCGGTCGCCCCCTTCGATCAGGCCGTTGGTGCAGAGCGCGAGGACGCTGCCCGGCTCCAGCTCGACGGTGGTGGTCTCGTACGGCATGCCGCAGACGGCGAGTGGCGGCCCGGGGGCGACCTCGATCGTCTCGGCACTCCCGTCGGGCCGCACGAGGACGGGGGGTGGGTGCCCGGCACTGGCCAGGGCGCAGCGCCGGGTGACGGGGTCGTAGACCGCGTACAGGCATGTGGCGCCGATGATGTCGTGGTCGTCGGGCGGTGCTTCGGCCGCGAGTCGCTGCACCACGTCCGCGATCCGGGTCAGCAGCTCGTCCGGTTCGAGGTCGAGGTCCGCGAGGGTCTGGATGGCGGAGCGCAGCCGGCCCATGGTGGCGGTCGCGGGCACGCCGTGGCCGATCACGTCTCCGGCGACGAGGGCCAGCCGCAGAGAGGGGAGTGTGATGGCGTCGTACCAGTCGCCGCTGACGTCCGCTCCACCGCCCGCGGGCAGGTGGACGCCGGCGGTCTCGGCCGCCGGAGTGTCGGTCGTGGCGGGGGGAAGGAGACGTTGCTGCAGAGCCACGGCGGCTCGGTGCTCGCGGGTGTAGCGGCGGGCGTTGTCGACGGCGAGCGCGCCCGTCCAGGCGATCTGCGTGAGGAGGTCCGCCTCGTCCTTGGTGAACGGGTCGGAGCGGCCGGTGCGCCAGACCGATATGTCACCGAGGGTGAGGCCGCGGGCGTACAACGGCGCCGCCATCACGGAATGGGCGCCCTCCGGGACGAGGTACTCGATCAGCCCCGGGTCGTGGATCAGCGAGACGAGGTGGTCACGGTCGTGGATCACCGTCTCACCGCTCGGGAAGTCGATGGGGTGCTGGGCAAGGTGGGGGACGGGGGCGCCGAGGCGGATGCCGGACGGCCACTCCACCGTGGCCGGAGCCTGGGCCGCGTTGCGCAGACGCAGATCCGCTCCGCGCGGGTGCTTCACGGGTTCGTCCCCGTCGAAGACGCAACTCACGAGGTCGACCGCGACGAAGTCCCCCAGGGCCGGTACGAGTACGTCCGCGAGATCCTGCGCGGCGCGCGCGACGTCCAGCGACCGTCCCGCGTGCTCGGCCACGGCACGGGTGAGGTCCAGGTGTCGTCGAGTACGCAGGTCTTTCGTGCCGTCGATGTACAGGGCCGCCACCCCCGTCGGGTGCCCTCGCGTGTCCTCCAGACGGAAGGCGGACAGTGACAGGGCCTGTCGCCGCGCCGGATCGTGCCGCCAGCCGACGTGCAGGTTCCTGCGGATGACCGGGACTCCCGTGCTGAGCACCCGGCGCAGTACTGCCTCGAGCCGCTCGGCGTCCTCGGCGTGGAGCACGTCGCGGAGCCGGGTGCCGGGCTGTACTCGGCGGCCGTCCGCAGTGCCCGGGGTGGCGTTCGTCTGCACGGTGACGAGGTCCGTGTCATGCAGAGCGATCGTGATCCGGTTTTGTGAGGACAGCGCGCGCAGGAGTGCCGCGCCCTGCTCGTGGTCGGTGACGTGGTCCGCCGGCGCCGCCAGGACGAGGAACTCCGCGGAGCCTTCCAACGCCGAGATCCGGAAGGTGACGTCGACGGTGTCGCCGGACCGGTGCCGCAGTCGTGTCCTGCCGGATGCCGGCAGTTCGGTGGACCCGTTCGGCTCGTCGGGGCGGTCGGCCAGCAGTTCCCGTACGGAGCGGCCGCAGACCTTCTCGGCCGTGAAGCCCGTCAGGGCCTTCGCCGCCCCGGTCCACAGCAGCACCGTCCCCCGACCGTCGAGCAAGGCGGCCGCCACGCCGTCGAAGGCGTGCCCCCCTTGTGCATCACGCACCGGGGACGAACGGTTCAGGTGGTGTGTGCCCATGTTGCCACTTCCTGGTAGGGGGCTGCGGTGACGGAGGGCGTCCGAACCCGAGACGACGCACCTCTGGTTGCGGGCAGCGCGCTGCCCGCCGGCTCACGCGGCGGCTGTGCAGGGCAGGTCCTGTTCGGCCCAGACGACCTTGCCGTCCGATGCCGCGCGGGAGCCCCACCTGCGGGACAGCCGAGCGACGAGGTGGAGGCCGCGGCCCTTCTCGTCGAGGGTGTGTGGATGCCGCGGGCGTGGATGGCTGGTGCTGGTGTCGGAAACCTCGCAGGTCAGGACCTGATGCCGGATGAGCCGTACGCTGATCGGCCCGTGGCCGTGGCGGATGGCGTTGGTGACCAGTTCACTGACGATCAGCTCCACGGTGGTCACGAGATGCCCCATCCCCCATACGCCGAGCTGACGGGCGGCCAGGCGCCGGGCGGTGTGCACGGCGCCCGGCTCGTTCGGCAGTTCCCAGGAGGCGAGCTGGGCCGGCTCGAGTCCGCGAGTCCGCGCGAGGAGCAAGGTGACATCGTCGGCCGGTGCCTGAGTCGGCAGGGCCTCGATCACCTGGGAGCACAGGTCTTCCAGGGATGAACCGGTCTCTGCCAGGGCGGCACCCAGGCGGCGCAGGCCGACGTCGAGGTCGTCGTCGCGGGACTCGACCAGACCGTCGGTGTAGAGGGCGAGGACACTTCCCTCGGGCAGGGTCATGTCCGTGGACTCGAAGGGGACCATCCCGAGGCCGAGGCCGAGCGGTGCTCCGGCGGGCAGGTCGGGGAAGGTGACCTGGCCATGAGGGTCGATGATCGCGGGCGGCGGGTGCCCGGCCCGTGCGATCGCGCACCGCCGGGTGACCGGGTCGTAGACGGCGTACAGGCAGGTGGCGCCCACCACCGCGGGCGCCGTGCCCTGGTCGTCGGTGTCCTTCTCGTTCTCGTCGTTCAGCCGCCGGACCGTTGCGTCGAGGTGCGCCAGCAGCTCCTGGGGAGGCAGTTCCAGGTCCGCCAGTGTGCGGACGGCGGTGCGCAACCGGCCCATGGTCGCGGCGGCGTTGATCCCGTGTCCGACCACGTCTCCGACGACGAGGGCCACCCGGGCGCCGGACAGCTTGATCACGTCGAACCAGTCGCCTCCCACGCCGTGGTCCATGTCGGCCGGGACATAGCGAGAGGCGACCTCGACGGCGGAACCGCCTCCCACATGGTGGGGGAGGAGGTCGCGTTGGAGCGTCAGGGCTGCCGTGCGTTCGCGCGCGTACTGGAGCGCGTTCTCCAGGGAGAGCGCGGCCCGGGTGACGAGTTCCTCGGCGAGCAGCAGGTCGTCCTCCTGGAACGGCGTCGGCTCCTGCGAGCGCCCGAACACCGCCAGCCCCAGCACGCTGCGGCGCGCCCGGATGGGTACGACCAGCATGGAATGGAAGCCGCTGTCGCGTACCTTCCGCGCCCGTTCCGGGTCGTGGTCGACCCAGGGGCCGGCATGGGTGTCCAGCACCGGTTCCAGGTGCGACCTGCCCGTGCGCAGGACGGCGGCGAACGACGAGGCCGGCGGGACGTGGATCACCTCTTCGCGCACCGCCGGCAACTCCAGGACACCCAGGTCGACGCAGGCCACCCCGGCACGGCGCAACACAGGGCGGCGGCCGCTCGCCGGTCCGGTCCGCGCGGCGAGGTCGAGTCCGAACGGAACCGATTCCACCAGGTCGACGACGGCGAGGTCGGCCAGCAGGGGCACGGCGAGGTCTGCCAGTTCCTGCCCGGTCTGCATGACGTCGAGGGTGCTGCCGATGCGCGTGCTGGCTTCGCTGAGGATGGCCAGCCGCTCGCGCGCCCGCCGGTTTCCGGTGACGTCCACGGTCATGGAGCACACGCCCAGTGGCGTGCCGTCCGCGTCCTGGAGGCAGAAGAACGAGGCCGAGAACGCGTGCTCACGGCGCGGGTCCGCCGGCGGCCAGGCCCGGTACTCGTGGACCATGGTGGTGCCGCTCTGCAGCACCTGCCTCATCACCACCTCGAGCGCTTCGGCCTCGAAGGCGGGCAGCCAGTCCTTCAGCCCGCGTCCGAAGCGTCGGTCTCGGGGGATGCCGTCCTGGCGCTCCTTGGCGTCGTTCACCCAGGCACAGCGCAACTGCGGGTCGTAGACGGTGATGCCGATGGGCGCGTGGGCGAGGAGCGACTCCCGCACGGGTCCGGTGGCCGTGCCCGTGGAGAGTGTGCCGATGTCGGTCACGGACACCAGCCATCGGGTGCTCGCGTCCCGTCCCCACAGCAACGACACCCGCAGAGTCATTCTCAGCGTGTGGCCGTCGCGGTGGCGGACCTGCACGGTGCCGGACCAGCCGCCCTCGGCACGGCACTGCTCGGCGACCGCTCTGGCCCTCACGGCGTCCTCGGCCGGCGGCAGCACGAGGGCGGCGGAGCGGCCCACTATCTCCTTGGCCGTGTGTCCGACCAGTTGTTGGGCGGCCTGCGTCCAGCCGACCACCGTGCCCTCCGCGTCGAGCATGGCTATCGCCGCGTCGGGTATCTCGCCGGTGTTCACCGGCTCGGCGAGTGCCGTCTCGGAGGCGTGCACAGCGGTTCTCCCTTCGGGTTCCCGGGTGTGGCTGAGGACGGCAGCTGCGTCGGATCCGCACTCAGTGAATTGGGTCAAACTTGATGAAAGCTTCACCGAAGACGCCCAAGGAGTCAATTGGACAAAAGGAACAAAAGTTGCGATGATGAACTTATCAGATATGCCGGATCGGTCATGGTGAACGCCGATGCAAGTCTCACGCAGGAACCGATACGAACGCCGTCGTGCCGAGACCCGGCAGGCTCTCGTCCGTGCCGCGCGGCAGATCCTGGCCGAGTCCGGCGACACCAACGCCAGCATCCACGCCATCGCAGAGCGTGCCGACGTGGGCTTCGGCTCCTTCTACAACCACTTCACGGGCAAGCCGGACCTGTTCGACGCGGCCGTCGCGGATGCGCTGGAGGAGTACGCCCGAGCCGTCGACGAACGCCTGCGGGGCGTCGGCGATCCCGCCGAGCGCATCGCCTGCGGCATACGGCTCAGCGCCCGCATGGCAGGGTCGTATCCGGAGATCATGCGGATCCTGTGCCACAGCGGAATCGGCCGCATCTGCGCCGGCCGCGGACCGGATCCGCGCGCGAAGCGTGACCTGGAGCAGGGCATCGCCTCGGGCCGCTTCAGCGTTGCCGACCCGGTCGTCGCCCTGACCGCGCTGAACGGCAGCCTGCTGGCGCTCCTGGAACTCTGGCTCAACCAGTCCCACGCCGACAGCGACCGAGCCGCGGGCACCATGGCCGAGATGCTCCTGCACATGCTGGGCCTCTCCCGCGACGAGGCACGCGATGTCGCCCGGCGTTCCCTTCCCGCCGAAGCGTGACGGGAGCCCCCATCAGCCCTGACGGCCGAGACCCGGTCGTACCTCGCAGCGGGCCGGCCCGGCCCCGCATGTCATGCGGGCAGGTGGACCACCTCGCGCGGCCGGCGCGGCAGATGGCCGGTGACCGGTGCGGATGCCTACGGGCAGGCACGGCCGGAGCCGGGGCGTCGCTGCCGGGCTGACGCTCGGGGGGACGTACTTCGCCGACCGCACCGCGGCCAGGTCTGCGTGGCCCCCAGCCCGGCAACCCCGCTCCTTCACGTCGCGGGAGCGCGCCACCCCTGACCACCGAAGGACGCCGCAGGCGGACTCCACCGGAGGACGAGAGCGCCTGCGGTGCGATGCCGGCGAGCCGCGACCTCACAGGCGGACCGGCAGGTGGCGCGGCCCGCGGAGCATGGCGTTCCGGCGGTAGGGGGGCGGATCCTCCACCAGGCGTGCGGTGCGCAGGCGGGGGAGCAGCGAGCCGAGGGCGGCCTGGGCCTCGATGCGGGCGAGCGGCGCGCCGTAGCAGTAGTGGATGCCGCTGCCGAAGCCCAGGTGCTCGATGTCCGGGCGGGTGGGGTCGAAGCGTTCGGGGTCGTGGAACCGCAGCGGGTCGCGGTTGCCCGACGCCACCACCATGACGACTGACGTGCCTTGGGGGATGGTGGTGCCGGCGACGTCGATGTCGGCGCGGGGGATGCGCTCGCGCATGTGCACCGGGGGCTCGTAGCGCAGCAGTTCCTCCACCGCTTGCGGCAGCAGGCCGGGTTCGCGGCACAGGTGGTCCAGCTGCTCGGGGTGGCGCAGGAAGGTGAGCACCCCGTTGGCGATCAGGTTGACCGTCGTCTCGTGGCCCGCGATGAGGAGCAGTACGGCGGTTTCCGCGAGTTCCTCCTGCGTGAGCCGCAGGGCCGGGTCCGGCTCGTTGGCGAAGGCGGAGAGCATGTCGGCGCCCGGCTTGCCACGGCGCCGCTCGGCGAGGTTCACGAGGTAGCCGCCCAGCTCCATGCGTGCCTGCTCGCCCGCCTTGTCCGTCTCGGTGGTGTCCTCGCCGGGCCGGACGTCGGCGGCCGCGACCAGCGCGTCGGACCATCCGCGGAACAGCGGCTCGTCCTCGTTCGGCACGCCGAGCAGGCGGCAGATCACGGTGACGGGCAGCGGGTAGGCGAAGTCGTCGACGACGTCGAGCTGCCCGCCCGCCCGGAAGGGCTCCAGCAGTTCCTCGGTGACCCGGGCGATCTCGCCGCGCAGGGAATCGACCCGTCCCGGACTGTGCGGCGGGCCGAACGGCCGCATGGCCAGCGTGCGCAGCCGGTGGTGTTCGGGGTCGTCCAGACGCAGGAAGGGCGGCTTGTGCGTGACCTCGCCACGGCTGCGGGGATCGACACTCATCCGAGGGTCGTGGAGCAGAGCGGCGAGCTCGTGGTAGGTGCCGACCAGACAGCTGCCGTCCGCCTGCTGTACGACGGGACCGGCCTCGCGGAGTTCCGCGTACAGCGGGTAGGGGTCGGGACGGCTGGCGTAGTCGGTGATCCGTGCCAGCAGGGTGTCGGAGGCCATCGTGGCTCCTCGTCGTGGGACGGGTGCACGGGTCAGCCGGTGGGCTGCACCAGCGTCAGCCGGCGGTCCGGCAGGTATCCGGTGAGCGCCACGGTCGGGCCGTGGGACAACCCCCGCGGATCCGGCACCTCGGACGGAATCGTGATGTCGGCCGCGATCGCACGGTCCGCCGCTCCGGGTGGCGGAGGGAACGGAGCAGCCGTCTCGATCAGGTGCGCGTAGTAGTCGAGCGACTTGGCCATGTCGACGGTGACCGCGGCGGTGACCCGTCCCTGGTAGCCGTAGACCATCGCCAGACGGCGCGCCTCCAGGGAGCCCTGGGCGATGACCACGTGGTCGGAGAAGGTGGGCACGCCCACCGACTTGATGTTGAGCCCGAACTGGGTCGACCAGAACGTCGGCAGGGCCAGGTGCGGGCGCTGCAACGGTCCCGGACTGACCATGTTGTGGGCGGCCACCCGGGCCTGCTCGACCGCGTTGCCCCAGTGCTCCAGGGAGAGCATCTGGTAGCCGAACAGCGGGTGCGGGAAGCGGGAGACGTCACCGGCCACGAAGACGTCGTCGGTGACGATGCCGTACATGTTGAAGGCGCGGCAGCCGGCGTCGCAGGCGATCCCGCGCGGGCCCGCCGCCAGCCCGGACTCCGCCAGCCACTCGACGTTGCGGACCGCCCCCAGCGCCACGACGCAGACGTCGGCCTCGACGCGGCTGCCGTCGGACAGCTCCGCGCCGGTGAAGCCGCCGTTGCCGTTCAGGGCGGTGACCGTCACCCCGGTGCGCAGGTCCACGCCGTGGTTGCGCTGCATGACGGCCGCGAGCTTGGACAGGGTGCCGCCGAGGGCCCCCACCAGAGGCGCGGGCCCGCGTTCGGCGACCGTGACCTCCAGCCCCCGCTCCCGGCATGCCGAAGCGATCTCCGAGCCGGTGAAGCCGGCGCCGATCACCAGCACCCGCTCGGGCCCGGCGTCCAGCCGCTCGGCCAGTCCCGCGGCGTCCTCACGCGTGCGCAGGGTGAACACCCCGTCCAGGGCGGCCTCATCGGGGTCGGGCCAGGGCCGCGCCCGGGTTCCGGTGGCGATCAGCACGCGGTCGTACGGCAGTGATTCGCCGTCGGCCAGCAGCACGCGTTTGGCGAGCAGGTCGACGCCGGTGGCGCGTACTCCCAGCCGCCAGTCGGCTTCCGGGTCGCGGCGCATCGGCAGTTCCGTGGTGTCCGCGGTCGCCTGGCCCAGCAGCACCTGCTTGGACAGCGGCGGCCGGTCGTAGGGCGGGTGGCGTTCGTCCCCGACCACGGTCAGTGAGCCGGTGAAGCCCTCGTCACGCAGCGCCTCCGCGGCTCTCAACCCGGCCAGCGAGGCGCCCACGACGACGATACGGCCGTCCTTGAGGTCACCGGGCACCGGCGCTCACCTCCTCACCGAGCAGGATGGCCTGCACCGGGCACGCCGCCGCGGCCTGGCGCACACGCTCGACCTGGTCCTCGGGGACGGCCGTGGCGTACAGCAGGCCTTCCTCCCCGTGCAGCTGGAAGACCTCCGGAGCGAGGAACACGCACTGGGCGTAGCCCTGGCAGCGGGTGAGATCCACAACGGTCCGCATCCCCACCACTCCCTCCGTCGCCGCACCCCCTCATCTCCAGCATGAGGTGAGAACGGGGGGCTCGCACGGCCACGGCGGGGATCGCGTCGAGCCACCGGAGGGCGACGGGTCAGCCCGGGGCGCGGTCGAGGCCGAAGGCGGCGCCGATGAGGGCGAGGTGAGTGAAGGCCTGGGGGAAGTTGCCCAGTTGCCGGCCAGGAGCCGTGAGCGTCAGTCCTTCTCGTGGGCCCGTCCGGGATGGTTCTCCACGCCGGCGATCGCCGCGTCCAGCGCCTGGTCGAACATTGTGTCGATCATGTCCTTGGAGGGTGCGGGCAGGTCCTTCCGGTCGCCGTCGTCCTGCGCGGGCCGCAGGGTGCTCCACCGCTGCAGTGCTCCGGTCAGTTCGCTGGCCAGCAGGCCTGTGAACACCGCGACCAGAGTGGCGGCGACGCGGGGGATCTCCGGGGCGGGCAGTTTCGCGGCGGTCAGGACGTCGAGCAGTCCCCGCCAGAAGGGGTCCTCCGGCTGGATGTAGTCGGCGCGCCGGAAGGAGTACTCCATCAGTTTGGGGTGACGGTGTGCCAATTCACGGAAGTCGTGGGCGAGCTGACGCATCCGCTCCTGCCACGGGAGGCCCTCCCGCTGCCCCGTGCGGAACTGCGAGCCGACGCGTTCGGCCACGCCGCCCAGCACGGCGTCCTTGTTCGGCACGTGGTGGTACAGCGACATCGGGTTCGCGTCCAGCGCCGCCGCGAGCTTGCGCATGGTGAGGGCCTCGACCCCGTCGGCGTCGATGAGTTCCAGCGCCTTGGCGTAGATACCGTCCTCGGTGAGCGGTACGTCTCTCTTCCTCGTCCCCCTGGGGGGCTTCCGCCGCTTTTCCATACACCGTATGGTATCATCGGGTGATTCCGTGCGTGGTTCCTGCGGTGCCCGGCGGCGGCCTGGTGATCGCGGCGGCGGCCTCGCCTCGTGTGCTCGGCCGGACCCCGCTCGCCTGGAGCCTGCTGGGCCCGCACGGCATCAGCCGGATGCCGGCCCGTCGGCGACGGCTCGGTCAAGGCCTGGCAGGGGGCGCCTGGTGACCTCATGTGCCTCGTCCGAGGGTACGCCCAGCATGCGCAGGACCATCTCGGCCAGGTCGGAGGCGGCCTCGTCGCCGTCGAGGTCGGGGCGGTCCAGCCGCAGCGCGACGAGGGACAGCAGGGTGCCGCCCAGGGCGGACAGGGCGGTGGCCGGGTTGCCGATGGCGAAGCGGCCCGAGTCGGCGCCGCGTTCCAGGTCGCGCAGGGCGCGGGGGGAGAGGCCGCGGTCGGAGTGGACGTGGGCAAGGCCGCGATCGCGCAGGATCCGCAGCAGTTCCGGGTGGGAGTCGGTCATCCGGGCGGTGAGCCGGAAGCCGGCCGCGACGAGTTCGGCGGGGTCCTCGATCCCCTGCACGCGCTCGTCGATGACCTGTCCGAACTCCTCCAGGGCGTCCGCCACCGCGGCGTCGAACAGCTCCGTCTTGGACTGGAAGTGGTTGTAGAAGGAGCCGAAGCCGACGTCCGCGCGCTCGGCGATCGCCTGAATGCTGGCGCTGGTGTCGCCCGTCTCCGCGAGGATCTGCCGGGCCGCGCGCACAAGCGCTTGACGGGTCTCCGCGCGGCGCCGTTCGAAGCGGTTCTTGGGCGGGGCTGACGTCGGCATGCCGCGAGTGTAACAACCACTGCGATGGCACTCCCACCTCTGATGAGATCATCAATTTATTGTTGCTTCCCTATTGACGATGGGTTACAACAAAGCTGATGATTTCCTCATTGCGGCAGTGTTGCTTGGAGGACACCATGTCCCACTCCCCTGTTGACCGGGCCGATCCCCGGACGGCCCACCAAGACCTCCACAGCGAGCAGGGCGCCCTGCGCGGAGAGCACCCCGGCCGGTCCCGGAACCCCGTGATCAAGGCGGCGGACCTGGCCTGGCTGGAGTTCGAGAAGCCGGATCTGGACCGGGCGGAGGTGTTCGCCCGGGACTTCGGCTTCGCGATCGCCGCCCGCACCGAGCGGGAACTGTGGCTGCGGGGCACCTTCGCCGGCTCACCCTGCATGGTCATCCGGCGAGGGCCCGCGTCCCGCTTCATCGGGCCGGCGTTCCGCGCCGCCGAGCGGACCGACCTCGACCGGCTGGCCCGCGCCACCGGCAGCGGCGTCCGCGACGCCGACGTACCCGGTGGCGGACGGTCGGTCGCCCTGCTCGACCCTTCGGGCTTCGTGGTCCGGGTCGTGCACTGCGCCGAGCAGTTGCCCGCGCTGCCCGAACAGCGGCCGCTCGTGCTCAACTTCGGCACGGACCACCGTCGTACGAACGCCACGCAGCGTCCGCCGCGTGAGCCCTCGCGCATCCAGCGGCTGGGGCATGTGGTGCTGGAGACCCGCGTGTTCGCCCGGGCGCTGGACTGGTACCTGGACACGCTCGGGATGATCGTGTCCGACTTCCTGTTCCTCGACGGGCAGCGCGGGCGTGGTCCGACCATGGCCTTCATCCGCTGCGACCAGGGCAGCCTGGCCGTCGACCACCACACCCTCGCCCTGCACCTGGGACCCGGCACCGGATACGTCCACTCCGCGTACCAGGTCACCGACCTCGACGCGATCGCCGCGGGCGGGGAGTACCTGGCCGAGCGAGGCTACCGGCGCAGCTGGGGCATCGGCCGGCACATCCAGGGCAGCCAGCTCTTCGACTACTGGCGCGACCCCGACCACTTCATGCTGGAGCACTTCGCCGACGGCGACCTGTTCTCCTGCGACGTCGAGCCCGGCTGGGCGCCGATGTCGGCCAGCGGCCTGGCCCAGTGGGGCCCGCCGGTCACCCGCGACTTCCTCGGCACCAACCCGTCCCCGGCCAAGCTCCGCGAGGTCATGACCGCCCTGCGCGGCGACAACGAACTCGACCCCGCCCGCCTGCTGGGCCTGATGAAAGCGATGAGCTCATGAGCACCAACGTCCTGCGCACCGCCGACGGCTGGTGGGCCGTCCGGGACGAGCGCGCCGTCCGCGTCGACACCAAGGCGGTCACCACCGCCGAGCTGCTCGCCGAACGGGACGCGGTCCACGCGGCCGCCGCCTCCACCGAGAGCGGCACACCGGTCGCCGACCTGGCGGCCCTGCCTCCGGTCACCACCCCCTGCCGGGTGGTCGCCCAGATGGTCAACTACCGCAGCCACGCCCGCGACTCGGGCTTCACCGGCGAGATCCCGCCCACCTTCTTCCGCAAGGCGTCCGGCTCGGTCAGCGGACCGCACGAGGAGATCGTCCGCCCCGCGCATGTGAAGTTCCTCGACTACGAGATCGAACTCGGCCTCGTCATGGGCGCCACCCTGCCCGTGGGCACCGTCGTCGCGGAGCAGGATCTGCCGTCGTACGTCGCCGGGCTCGTGATCACCAATGACGTCAGCGCCCGCGACGTCCAGCTGACCAAGACCCAGTTCTACGAGAGCAAGTCCTACCCGACCTTCACGCCCACGGGGCCCTACCTGGCCCTGCTGGAGCCCGGGGACTTCGCCCATCTGCTCGACCTGCGGCTGCGGCTGTCGGTCAACGGCGAGCCGCGCCAGGACCGCACGCTGGCCGACATGATCGTCCGGCCGGCACAGGCGCTGACCCTGCTCGCGCGCTTCCAGACCCTGGACCCGGGCGATCTGCTGCTGACCGGCACGCCCGGCGGCACCGCCCTGAAGGCGCCGCCCAAACCGGTCGAGAAGATCGGTGCGCTGCTGCCGCCGGCACTGAAGTGGAAGGCCTTCTTCAACGGGCAGGCCAAGAACCCGCATTACCTGCGCAGGGGCGATGTCGTCACCGCCACGATCGCCACCCCGGACGGCCGGATCGACCTGGGCGAGCAGCGGACCCCCGTGACGGACGCCCCATGAGCACGGCACCGTCCCGGATGCCGGTGGTGATCATCGGTGCGGGCCCCGTGGGGGTCACCGCAGCCCTCCTGCTCGCCCGGCGCGGCGTACGCAGCCTCGTCCTGGAACGCCACCGGGACGTCTACCCGCTGCCGCGCGCCGTCGTCGTCGACGACGAGGTCCGCCGGATCCTGCAGAGTGTCGGCGTCCACGAGGAGTTCGCCGCCCTCGCCCGCCCGGCGCCCGGGCTACGGCTGCTCGATGCCCGGCACCACCTGATCGCCGAGTTCCCGCGCTCCCCGCACGGACACCACGGCTTCCCGCAGCTCACCATGTTCGACCAGCCCGAGCTGGAGCGCCTGCTGCGCGACGCCCTGGCGCGCCGCCCGGAGTGCGAGCTGTGGGGCGGGGTGGAGGTCGTGTCCGTCGACCCCTCCCAGGACGGGCCGGGTGCGGTCCGGATCGCCTTCCGTCGCGACGGCAGCGACGAGGAGGAGCACCTGTGGGCCGACGCCGTGCTGGGCTGCGACGGCGCGGGCAGCCTCACCCGCGAGGCCATCGGCGCGGCGTGGGAGGACCTCCACTTCGAGGAGAGCTGGCGCGTCATCGACGTGCGCACCAGCCGCCGGGTGCGCACCTGGGACGGAGCGGAGCAGATCTGCTGCCCCACCCGGCCGGCCACCTTCATGCGCGTCACCGAGGATCGCTACCGCTGGGAGTTCCGGCTCCCCGAGAGCGAGTCCCTGGACGGCCCGGACGGGCTCGAGCGCCTGCGGGAGCTCGTCGCTCCGTGGGTGGACCTGCCGTCCGACGCCTCGTGGGGCGACGACTTCGAGGTGATCCGGCAGGCGCAGTACACCTTCCGGGCCCGCGTGGCCGACCGGTGGCGCCGGGGCCGCGTCTTCCTGCTGGGCGACGCGGCACACCTCACCCCGCCCTTCATCGGGCAGGGTCTGTGCGCGGGGCTGCGCGACGCACACAACCTCACCTGGAAGCTGGCCCGGGTCCTCGGGCGGGGCGGCGCGGACGACGGGCTGCTGGACACCTACGAGCGCGAACGCAAGCCGCACGCGCGCCACATGATCCGCCTCGCGGTCGCCGTCGGCTGGGCCATGACCGGCGGACAGGACCGCGCCGCCGCGGTCCGCCGGGCGGTGGTGGGCGCGGCCTGCCGTGTTCCCGGTCTGACCTCCGCGATCAGCCGCGACCTCAGCCCCGCTCTGACCGCCGGCCCGCTCGTACGGCGCGGCCTGCGGCCGACCGGCCGCGCGCTGGCCGGCACCCTCTGCCCGCAGCCCTGGGTGCGGCACGAGGAAGGGCGGGTGCGCCTCGACGACGTGCTGGGGGACTCCTTCGCCGTTGTGACCGTCGTACCGCCCACCGCGCGGATGACGGCCGTGGCCACTGCACTCGGCGCGACGACGGTCCGCGCGGACGATCTGCGCGACGGCGGCACCCTGGCCGCCTGGCTGGCCAAGGGCCGGGCGGACGCCGTCCTGCTGCGTCCCGACCGCGTGGTGCTGGACACCGTCCCGGCCGGCACCGGCGACTTCACGGACACCGCCACATGGGCACCGCTGCTGCACACCGCCCGGCGTCCAGCCGAGGACCGGACCGTCCCCCTGCTGAGGAGCACCCCGTCATGACCACCCCGCACTCCACGCCGTGTCCGGAACCCTTCCTCACCCCCGACCCGCAGGCGGCCGCCCGCAGCCGCATCGCGGACTTCGCCCGGTGGGTGGCCCGGCATCAGGGTGCCGAAGGGATCGAGGACCCCACCGACTACCAGGCCCTGCACCGCTGGTCGGTGACCGACCTGGAGGGGTTCTGGGCCGCGGTGTGGGAGTACTTCGACATCGACGCGACGACGCCGCACGAGCGGGTGCTGGCCGAGGAGACCATGCCGGGCGCCCGCTGGTTTCCCGGCGCCACCCTGAACTACGCCCAGCACGCGCTGCGCAACCTGCAAGCGGACGCTCCCGCGATCACCGCGCTGGACGAGACCGGCTCCGGCCACGAGATCACGGGCCGGGAACTGCGCGCCCGGGTCGCCTCCGTCGCAGCGACCTTGCGCGACCTGGGCGTCGGACAGGGCGACCGGGTGGTCGGCTACCTGCCCAACACCCCCCACGCCGTCATCGCCTTCCTCGCCACCGCCAGCCTGGGCGCGGTGTGGTCGGTGTGCGGCCAGGACTACGCCCCCAAGGCCGCCGCCGACCGCTTCGCCCAGCTCCGGCCCACCGTCCTCGTCGCCGCGGACGGCTACCTCTTCAACGGCACCGCGCACGACCGCCGGGACGCCTCGCTCGAACTGGCCGGCGCCCTGCCCTCGCTGAAGGCGACGGTTCTCGTGGACCACGTGGGCCTCGCCTGGCCCGAGGACCGGCACGCGAGGCTGACGATTCCCTGGGGGGAAGCGGTCACCCGCACCGAGTACCTCACCTTCGCCCCGGTGCCGTTCGACCACCCCCTGTGGGTCGTCTTCTCCTCCGGCACCACCGGCCTGCCCAAGGGCATCGTCCACGGCCACGGCGGCGTCCTGCTCGAACATCTCAAGATCCTCGGCCTGCACTGCGACCTGGGCGTCGGCGACCGCCTGCTGTGGTACACCACCACCCACTGGATGATGTGGAACCTGGTCGTCTCCACCCTGCTGACCGGCGCCACCACCTGCACCTACGACGGCAGCCCGGCACCCCAGGCCCGCCCGGACGTCCTGTGGGAGCTGGCGGCCCGCCACAAGGTCACCGTCTTCGGCACCAGCCCCCAGTACCTGCTGGCCATGGCCAAGCTCGGCGTCGAACCCACCGCGCACGACCTGTCGGCCATCCGCGTCGTCGGCTCCACCGGATCCACCCTGCCCGCCTCCGCCTACCCCTGGGTACGCGACCACGTCGGCGCGGGCATCCAGCTGGCCTCCACCAGCGGCGGCACGGACGTCGTCTCCGGCTTTGCCGGCAGCGCCCCCACCACGCCCGTCTGGGCGGGCGAGCTGTCCGCCCCCTACCTGGGCGTGGCGCTCGCCGCCTACGACGCCCAGGGCGCCCCGGTCCGCGACCGCGTCGGCGAACTGGTCGTCACCCGGCCCATGCCGTCCATGCCGGTGTCCTTCTGGAACGACCCCGACGGCAGCCGCTACCGCGACGCCTACTTCTCGGCCTACCCCGGCGTGTGGCGGCACGGTGACTGGATCACCCACACCTCCCACGGCTCCGTGATCGTCCACGGCCGCTCCGACGCCACCCTCAACCGCAACGGCGTGCGCCTGGGCAGCGCCGACATCCACGAGATCGTCGAGAACCTCCCCGAGATCACCGAGGCCCTCGTCATCGGCGCGGAGGAACCCGACGGCGGCTACTGGATGCCCCTGTTCGTCGTCCCCGCGCCCGGCGTCACCCTGGACGACGCCCTGCGCGAGAAGATCCGCGACGCGATCCGCACCGGCGCCTCACCGCGCCACGTACCCGACGAGATCGTCGCCGTGCCGGCCATTCCGCACACCAGGACCGGCAAGAAACTCGAGGTCCCCGTCAAACGGCTCCTCCAAGGCGCCCCCGCCGAGCAGGTCCTCAACCCCGCAGCGGTCGACGACCCCGACCTGATCGCCTACTTCGCCAGGCTGGGCACTGAGCGGAGTGAACGGGCGGCACACCGCACATGACCGCCGTCCGGGGGGGCGATTCGTCAACTTCTGTCCCACCAAGTGGTGCCGGCGCGGAGAACCCGCTCAGCCGGCACTGCATTCGCACACTGACGTAAGAGAGAAACCGTGAGCATGACCGACCGCGAACCGCAGCCCCTCGACGTCCTCGACGACGCCGGCCGCAAGCTGCTGTTCACCGAGGCCCGCACCGCCAACGCCTTCGCCGAGGTGCCCGTCACCGACGACGAACTCACCTCGATATGGGAACTCGCCCGCTGGTCGCCGAGCTCCGCCAACGGTCAGCCGCTCCGTGCGCTCTTCGTGCGGACCCGCGAGGGCAAGGAGCGACTGGTCCAGCACCTCGACGAGGGCAACAGGGCCAAGACGCTTCAGGCGCCGGCCGTGGCGGTCCTGGCGTACGACGTCGACTTCCACGAGCAGATGCCGACCGTCTTCCCGGCGCGCGGCGCCATGCTGCGCGCGGCGTTCGCGGACCAGGCCGGCAAGCGGGAGGTCCTCGCGGCCTACAACTCCGCGCTGCAGACCGGGGTCTTCCTGCTCGCGGTGCGCGCGGCGGGGCTGGCGGCGGGCCCCATGGCGGGCTTCGACAGGGCGGGCGTGGACGAGGAGTTCTTCGCCGGTACGAGCTGGCGTTCGCATCTGGTGGTCAACATCGGTCACCCCGGTGCCGACCCGTGGTTCCCGCGGCTGCCCCGCGTGCCCGTCGAGGACGCCGTCGCCTGGGCCTGACGGCACTCACCGCCGCCGCCCGGTCGCGCGGCAGCGGCTGTCCCAGCCGCGGCACCAGGGCTCCCGCTCTGCCGGGCGAGCGCCTCCATCCTCCACATCACCGAGAAGCTCTCATGTACCTCTACGCCATTGTGATCTGTCTCATCGTTTTGATCTTCGCCCTGCTGGGTGTGTCCAAGCTCCTGGCCCTGGGGCCCATGCCTGAGCTGGCCGCACATGCCGGCTTCAGCACAGGGGCCTACCGCGTCATCGGTGCGCTGGAGCTGGCGGGCGCCATCGGCGTGGCGCTCGGCCCGGTCGTACCGCTGGGCGGAGTCCTGGCCGGCGCAGGGCTGTTGCTGCTGCTTGCCGGTGCGGCGGCGACTCACGTGCGCAAGCGCGACGCACCGGCCAAGCTCGTGCCCGCGGTGGTGTGCGGGGCGCTCGTGACCTGGTACCTCGTGCTGCTTACCGGGGGCGCGGGGTAGTCCTTTCCAGGCGTTGCCGGAGTGCGCTCTCCGCTGAACAGCCCGTTCGACCCGCCGGTTCGGCGCGGGGAGAACGGGCTTTTCGGCGTCCAGGCGTCCGTACCGGCTCCTGAGGCGGCCGTTCCTACTTCGATCTTCCATACGTTGTATGGTATTACTTGCAGAGGCTTCCGTACGCCGTACGGAACCCGGGGGCGTGACGGCTGGGCCCCTCCCGGCGCCGGTGACGTAGTGCAAGAGCCGACCGGCGTTCATGAGGGAGAGCCCCCCTCATGCCGTCGAAGACCGCCCCGCGCATCGCATGAGTGATCCGAGCACCGTCGCATGGACGGTCGCTCTGAGCCGAAGGAGAAATCGTGAGCAACCTCGCGAACCGCATATGTGTCGCTGTCGCCTCCCTGGCGGTGGCAGGCGGAGCCGTTCTCGGTACCGGGGGTACCGCGTCGGCCGCCACGTCCACCTCCGCGCACGCCGAGCGCCCGGTCGCCGGCCGCGAGGCCGGCGACCACCGCTGGGACGAGGACCACCACGACCGCTGGGGGCGTGACGACGGCGACCGCCGGGACCGACGGGACGGCGATGACCGGGACCGTGACTGCGACGGGTGGGGCCGCTACGTCGACGTCCGGTGGGATCGTGACGGTGGCCGGTGGGACCGTGACGAGGACCGGTCGGACCGTGACTGCGACGGCCGGGACCGTGACGGCGACCGGTGGGACCGCCGGGACGACGACCGCTGGGACCGTGACGGTGACCGGTGGGACCGCCGCCACGACGACGGCCGGGACCGTGACGGCGACCGGTGGGACCGCCGCCACGACGACGGCCGGGATCGTGACCGGGACCGCTCGGACCGTGACGGCCACGACAGTCACGACCGGTACCACTTGGGGCGCTGACAGCCGAAGCGTCTCTGTCCGGCGCATGGTGCCGGTCGCGTCCCTGTGACGTCCCGGCCGTCAGTGGTGGGTTCGCCCGCCCCTGACGGCCGGGTACCCGTCGGGACGGCACGCGATGAGCCTGCGAGCGTTCTCGTGCCGGCCCTGCGATCCCGTAGTACCCGCTTCTCTGCCGGCGTCTGCGATGACGGCGGTAGCCCTTGGCCCTCCGTATCAGTCGACGGGGCACCAGGAGAGTGAGAACCATGAACTCGTCGAGAACCTTGTTCCGCGAGTTGTCCGTGCAGCTTGTCGCCTCCCCGGAGGTGTCCTTCTCCGTGAGCATGAGTCTGCGGTACGAGCCCGGTGATCCCTATGCCGTCCGTGCCGCGTTCACCGTTGTGGGCAGCGACGAGACGGTGGAATGGATCATTGGACGAGATCTTCTGACCGATGGCCTGGAAGGCCCCGCCGGTGAGGGGGACGTACGCGTATGGCCCGCCGGCGAGCACGACCGCCGCGAGGTGTGCATCCTGTTCAGCCCGCCGAGCGGTACGGCTCTGCTCAAGGCCCCGGCTCGGGAAATCAGAATGTTTCTGCGGGAAACGGAGTCGGTGGTGCCCAGAGGGGGCGAGTCCCGGTATGTCGACTGGCACGCCTTGCTGGCCCACTTCCTTGCCGAGGGATGACGGACGGGCGGCAGGTGCGGCAGGTGTTCATGGCGTGCCCACCTTGAGGCTGGCAGACTGAATTTGTGCTTCCGCTGATGGCAGCCGCTGAGCAGGTTGCGTCCGATTCGCTTACTGCCGCCGGCGTGGTGTCGGTCTGCGCACTGCTCTTCACCGTTGCCTCGTTCTGGTGGCTCAACGCCAGACAGGGGTGTCTCAAGTCGTGGGAGCCCCATTCCTTCGCGGCGATCGTTCACGGCTCCGTGGTTCGCCTGCGGCTTCCACTCGTCCTTCACAACACGGGTGCCAGGCCCATAGTCGTCCAGGACCTGAGGCTGGCCTTCCCTGATGAGCCCGCTTCGCATCTGCCGCTTCTGTGGATCGCCTCGCCGTCCCGTCTCCAACCCGGGCCGGACGAGGAAGCGAGGGTGCCGGCCGGATTCGTCGTGTCCGGCAGAGAAGCGCAACAACTCATCATCGAGTTCGAGGCACCGTTCACCGGAGTCGTTCTGGAGGCGCGTGACTACAAAGTCGAAGTCCAGGTGAGGGTCGGCCACCGCAAGGGGTGGCGCCGACTGCTGACATTCACCTTGAGGGCCAACAACATCACGCAACCCGATCGGTACACCGTCTACGTCAACGCAGTTCTGGAACTGACGAAGGAAGACAAGCGAAAGGCGGACGCCGCGATCCGGGAGCTCCTGGAGGACCATGCAAGGAACGCCCGCACCAAGGGCGAGACCAGGCCGCGAGGCTCTTCGCAGGACGAGGGCGACGCCGGTACGAACCCGTAGTCTCCGTTTCGAGGACCACGTCGCGGCAGCGGTGCCGGCCGCCGACGGCACCCCTCCCCCTGTGCTGACACCGATCACGCGGCCTTCGCCCGCCAGCACGGGCAGGGCGCTGACCTTCCACTGCTGCATGAGCCCGACGATGTCCTTGAACGGCGCGTCACGGCCGACGGCCACGACGGTGTGCGTCATGACGTCGCTCACGACGTGCGCACGGCCGTGCATGGTCTCCTCCTCGTGCGGTCCGGTGTGGCGGACGGCGAGGCAGGCCCGCACGCCGCGGCGGTGCGCTCATATCAGGCTCCCGCTGCCGTAAGGGGCGTACAGGTCCAGCAGCCGGCTCCGCGACGTGTGCAGCCGGTCGGCGACCACGTGGCCGACCCAGTGGGCGATCGCGCGGCCGAATTCCGGGTCCTCGGCGCACAGGGCGCGCACGGCGTCCGCGTCGAACTCCCAGGCGCGTACCGGGCTCATGGCCTCGGCACCCAGGTGCCAGAGGTACGGAGGGAAGTGCCAGGACCAGCCGACCAGTTGGCCGGGCCCCAGGGACTCGATGACGGCGGCGCGGCGGCCGGGGACTTTCAGGTCCAGCGTGACCGTGCCGGTCCGGATGATCCAGAACCGGTCGGCGCGCCGGCCCTCCTCGAACAGACGGACACCCGCGTCGAAGGACACCTCGCGGGCGATCCGCATCAGTCGTTCGCGGTGCTCGGCCGGAAGGCCCCTGGCCGAGGTGGTGGTGGAGGTCATCGCTCCGGTCCTTTCTTCCGGCCCGCGTGACCGGCTCAGGGGCTGAACGGTCATCGGCCCTCCGGGAGCCGTGGGGCCCGCTGATCCCAGGCTCTTCCCGCGCGGGCGGGCCCACCACGGGCCGCACGGACCTGATCGAGGGTCGTCCGGCCCCATTCGAGCGCAGGAGACGGCATCGGGCGGCGGCCGGACACGGGCGACGGGAAGGACATCCACTTCTCGCGGATCCTGATTGCGCGGTGCGCGGTGAGAGCCGCTTCCCCGCGTCTTCCTCGGGTCCTTCCCGTCACCAGCAGCACACCACGCGGACCGCGCGGGCGCCAGGGCCGTTCGGTCCCGACCGAGGTCCCGGCACGGCATCGGACACCACAGGCCCGTCGAGCCCGGGGAAGGACGTCCCGGACAGGGGCCGAACCGCCCTACCTGCCGGGACCGGGTGATGCGAGGGTGAAAGCGGGACTCGCACAACTGCCCGGTGAAAGGCGGTGGGGACGATGGAGCTGCCCCTGGTCGTGGGCGTCGACGGATCGAACGGCAGCATCGATGCGGTCGACTGGGCGGTGGACGAGGCCGCCCGGCACGGTCTGCCGCTGCGGCTTGTCCACGCCTCGCTGTGGGAACGCTACGAGGGCGTCGTTCCGGCGACCAGTCTCGAACGCCCCGCGGAGCAGGTGCTCGCGGAGCACATCGTCGCCTCTGCCACCGAGCGTGCCCATCTGCGCAACCCCGACGTGAAGATCACCACCGACGTGATCCCGGCGGACGCGGCGTCCGCCCTCCTGGAGGAGGGCAACCACGCCGCCGCCGTAGTGACCGGCTCGCGTGGCCGCGGGGAGCTGAAAGGGCTGCTTCTCGGTTCGGTCGGCCTGGCCGTCGCGGCCGGTGCGAACTGCCCGGTGATCGTGGTCCGCGGCGACCGGGCCGGCCTGGCCGGCAGCCACGGGCGGATACTGCTCGGCGCCGGTGAGGCCGGGGAATGCGGCGAGGCCGCGCGGTTCGCCTTCCGGGAGGCCGACGCTCGCGGATGCCTCCTGGACGTCGTCTGCGCCTGGCGTTGCCCTGCGTACGAGACCGCCGACCACGCGGCCCTCGCCCGCGAGCAGGCGCACCAGCACGAGGAACAGGCCGCTGCCGTGCTCGACGCGCTGCTGGCCGACGCGACGGGCGACCACCCCGCCGTCCGCGTGAACCGTACGACGGTCGAGGGCCCGGCACGCAAGGTGCTGGTGCACCGCTCGGCCGCCGCCGACCTCGTCGTCGTGGGCGCACGGCGCAGGTCCGGCCACTTCGGTCTGCAACTGGGCCGCGTGAACCACACCTTGCTGCACCACGCGGCGTGCCCGGTGGTGGTCGTACCGCAACCGGTGTGACCCACCGATCGGCAGCACCCGTCGATCGGTGGTCTCACAGGCTCGCCGCGTGGTCGGGGACGTATCGCTGCAGATCGTGCGGCGCGGGCTCGTGCCCGGTCGGCGCGGCTACTTCTTCTCCCGCCCCGGCAGGAACTCCTGCATCTTCGCCTTGAAGCCCTGCCGCACCATCGAGCCACGGTCGGCGTCGCCCTTCAGGATCGACGCGGCCGTCGCCTCCATCTGCTCCCACGTCGCGTGCGGCGGGATCGGCGGCACCGCGGGGTCGGTGACGAACTCGACGACCGCCGGGCCGTCCGCCTCCAGCCCGGCCCGCCAGCCCGCCTCGACGTCCTCCGGCTTCTCCACCCTGACCCCGGTCAGGCCGAGCGAGCGGGCGAACGCCGCGTACTGCACGTCCGGCAGCTCCTGCGAGGGCAGGAACGACGGTGCGCCCCCCATCGCCCGCAACTCCCAGGTGACCTGGTTGAGGTCGTGGTTGTTCCACACCCCGACCACGAGCCGCGGGTCCTGCCAGCGGTCCTGGTACTTCGCCGCCGTGATCAGCTCCGCCATCCCGTTCATCTGCATCGCCCCGTCGCCGACCAGCGCGATCGCGGGCCGGTCCGGGTGGGCGAACTTGGCGCCGATCGCGTACGGCACCCCGCAGCCCATCGTCGCCAGCGTCCCGGAGAGCGAGGAGCGCATGCCGGCGCGCATCGTCAGATGGCGGGCGTACCAGTTGGCCGCCGAGCCCGAGTCGGAGGTGACGATCGCGTTCTCGGGCAGCAGCGGGTCCAGCGCCCGCGCCACGTGCTCCGGGTTGATCGGGTCGGCGGACAGCGCGGCCCGGCGCTCCATCACGTCCCGCCAGCGGTGCACGTTGTCGCACACCGTGTCGAACCACTCGCGCCCGCGGTCACCGTCCAGCAGCGGGATCAGCCGCCGCAGGGTCTCCTTGGCGTCCCCGACGAGATTCACCTCGTACGGGTAACGCATCCCCACCATGTGCGGGTCGATGTCGATCTGCACCCCGCGCGCCTTGCCGAACTCCGGCAGGAACTGCGAGTACGGGAACGAGGAGCCGATGGTCAGCAACGTGTCGCAGTCGCGCATCAGCTCGTACGACGGACGCGTGCCGAGCAGGCCGATCGAGCCGGTGACGTAAGGGAGTTCGTCGCTCAGCGCGTCCTTGCCGAGCAGCGCCTTGGCGACCCCCGCGCCGAGCAGCTCCGCGATCCGCTCCACCTCCGCGCGCGCCCCCGACGCGCCCTGGCCGACCAGGATCGCCACCTTGTCACCGGTGTTGAGCACCTCCGCCGCCCGGCGCAGCGACTCCTCCGAGGGAACGGCCGTCCAGGCGCTGCGGTCCAGGCTGGAGGGCACCATCTTGAACTCGTGTGTCGGGGGCGAGTAGTCGAGTTCCTGCACGTCCCCGGGGATGATGACCGCGGTCGGGGAGCGGCGCGCGTAGGCGGTGCGGATCGCCCGGTCCAGCACGTTCGGCAGCTGCTCGGGAACCGTCACCGTCTCCAGGAAGTCCGAGGCGACGTCCTTGAACAGCGAGTGCAGGTCCACCTCCTGCTGGTACGAGCCGCCCATCGCGCTGCGGTGGGTCTGGCCGACGATCGCCAGCACCGGCACATGGTCGAGCTTGGCGTCGTACAGCCCGTTGAGCAGGTGGATCGCACCCGGTCCGGAAGTCGCGGCGCACACCCCGAGCCGCCCGCTGAACTTGGCGTAGCCGACCGCCTGGAACGCCGACATCTCCTCGTGCCGGGACTGGACGAAACGGGGCTGGTCGCCGGCGCGTCCCCAGGCGGCGAGGAGCCCGTTGATGCCGTCGCCGGGGTAGCCGAAGACGTTCTCCACACCCCACTCGCGCAACCGTTGCAGGACGTGGTCGGAGACCTTGGTGCTCATGGGGTGACCTCTCGGACGTGACGACATGGCAGCACCGTCACGAGTCACCCTCCGCGCACCCGGAAAACCCCGTCGGGGGAGTTTGCGCCCAGGTGCGGGGGGCAGGCGCGACACAGTGCTTCGGACAGGAGGCACGTCCGTGGGAACGGCCCTAGCGGCCCCCGCGTACGGCCGGTCCGGTCGCCCGCGCGCTCCCACGGTGACCGTCCAATCCAGAGCACTTTCAAGGGAGTTGCGACGCATCATGCGAACCCCAGTGAGCGCCAGGCATCCGCACGACGACGCCCCCGACACCGCCGGCGCCTTCCGCAGGCTCGCCGCACTGCCCGCCGGACCCGAGCGCGACGCGCTCCGTGACGAGCTGGTCGAGGCCTGGCTGCCCATGGCCGAACGGCTGGCGGGGCGCTTCCGCAGCCGTGGCGAGAACTACGAGGACCTGCGCCAGGTCGCCGCCCTGGGGCTGGTCAAGGCCGTCGACCGGTACGACCCCGCGCGTGGCCACGCGTTCGAGAGCTACGCCGTGCCGACGATCACCGGTGAGATCAAGCGGCACTTCCGGGACCACATGTGGACGCTGCACGTGCCCCGGCGGGTGCAGGATCTGCGCAACCGGGTCCGCATCGCCATGCAGGAGCTGTCGGCGCAGACGCAGGGCGCTTCGGGCCGTCAGCCGGGCGTGGCCGAGATCGCCCGGCACACCGGCATGAGCGAGGAGGACGTGCGGGCCGGCCTCGAGGCACTGGAGAGCTTCAGCGCGCTGTCGCTCGACGCCGAGCTGCAAGGCGGCGAGGACGGGTACTCGCTCGGCGACGCGCTCGGAGCGGCCGATCCCGCGCTGGAGACGGTGGTGGACCGGGAGGCGGTGAAGCCCCGGCTGGCCGCGCTGCCGGAGCGGGAGCGGGAGATCCTGTACATGCGGTTCTTCCGCGACATGACACAGAGCCGGATCGCCGAGCATCTCGGAATCTCGCAGATGCACGTGTCCCGGCTGATCAGCCGCTCGTGCGACCGGGTGCGGCAGGAAGTGATGCGCGGCAGCGCCTAGCGGCCCGCGTCTCGTCCCGTGGGAGAGGCGTTGTCACCTGGTTGGGTGCCTGGTTCCCGCGAATGGGGTCCGGGCGCGGGCAGGAGTGAGGGCCGCGGGCTGTGATGGCTGTGGGGGTGCGGATTCGTACCTCCCCGTCGGTCTAAGGAGCCCGTCCCATGCGCCGCAGCGCCCGTGTCCTGTCCGTTGCCGTCATAGCCGGGGGCGCTTGGGGTGGAGCCGTTCCCCTGGTGTCGGCGGACCCGGCCGCCGAGGTGTCGCCCGCCTCCGCCCAGCCGGGCGGGAGCGTCACCGTCGCCGTGACGTGCGACCCCCTCAGCGGGGCGGCGGCGCCCGAAGTGATCGAGGCGACCTCCGAGGCGTTCGCCGAGAGCACGGTCCAGCTGCAACTGGTGCCCGGCGACGGCGCCGCCGCGACCGGTCTCGTGTACGAGGGGAGCGCTCTCATGCTGCCTGCGAGCGTGTTCGAAGCCGATCCGGCCGCCGCGGCCGCCGACTCCGTGTGGACCGTGGACGGCACCTGCCCGGCGGCGGCCGGCGCGCAGGGCAAGGCGTGGACCGCGTCGTTCACCGTGCCGCGCAAGGGGAACGACGCCCGGCCCGCCTGCTCCGACGGCCAGGAGTGGTGCCAGGGTGCCACGGTGGAACACGGCGTGCGGGCGGGCGGGGGCGGCGCCTTCAACGACTCCGTGCCCGCGCTGGTCGCCGGTGGACTGCTGATCGCGGGGGCCGCCGGCGCCGCCGGGCACCGGCTGTGGCGCAGGGACACGCCGGGGGACGCCTGAGGCGGCGTCGTGCTGGGTACGCAGAGCGAGAGCACGACCGGAACCGTAGGAACGACGCATCGTCCGGCGACCCGACCCGGCCACAGGGCGACCCGGCACGGCACCGGCACGGCACCAGGGACTGCGCGGAGGTACGTATGCGGCGGACCGAACCGGAAGGCCACGGGCCCGTCCGCTACGGGCCGCCCCTACCCGACGACGGGCTGCCCGTACTGCCCGAGCTGTCCGCCGTGCTCGCCGCGGCCGCCGGCCGTGCCGCCGGTGAGCCGGTGGGCGGCGGTGCGGCGCTGCTGGAGGCCGCGTGCGGCTACTGGGAGCGGCGCGGGCTGGCCGCCGGGCCGGAGCGGGCCGTGGCCGCGCCCGGGGCGCCCGCGCTGCTGCTGGCGCTGACCGCGGCCCTCGGCGGTGACGTGCTCGTGCCGCGGCCCTGCGCCGCCTGGTGGGCGCCCTACGCACGCCTGCTGGGCCGGCCGGTGTTCCACGTCGCGACGCCCGCCGAGTGCGGGGGCGTACCGGATCCGTACGCCCTGCTGGAGACCGTGCGCCGGGTGCGCGCCGAGGGTGGGGACCCACGGCTGCTGGTGCTGTCGGTCGCCGACGACCCGACGGCCACGGTGGCGCCGCCCGAGCTGGTGCACGAGACCCTCGAAGCCGCCACCGGCGAGGGCCTGCACCTGGTCAGCGACGAGACCTGGCGGGACACCCTGCACGCCCCGCACGACACGGTGCTCCTCAGCCCGGCGGAGATGCTGCCCGGCCAGGTCACTGTCGTCACCGACCTGGCCGGTGCCCTGCTGCCGTCCGGCTGGCCCGCCGCCGTGGGCCGGTTCCCCGAGGGGGAGGCCGGGGACGGGCTGCACGCGCGCGTGCTGGACGTGCTGACCGCGCTGGACGCGCGCATCGCCGCACCGGTCGCCGCCGCGGCCACCTACGCCCTGGGCGAGCCCGAGCCGCTCGGCGGGCACGTGGACGCCGTCGTACGCCTGCACGCGCGCGTGGCCGGGGCCGCGCACCAGGCCGTCGTCGCCGCGGGTGCCCTCTCCCCGCCGCCGCAGGCCGGCCGGCATCTGTACGTCGACCTGGGCCCGCTGCGGTCCGGGCTCGCCGCGCACGACGTGGGGGACGCCCAGGAACTGGAGGACTTCCTCGCCGCCCGGCTCGGCATGCCCGCCCCGGGCGGCCACCGCTTCGGCGACGACCTGGCCGCGCTGCGCGTACGGCTGTCCACCGGCCCGCTGCTGGGTGGCACCGACACCGAGCGCGCCCAGTGCCTCGCCGCCCCCGCGCCGTTGGAACTTCCGCATGTGGAACGCGCGTTGATCAATCTGAAGTCGGTACTCGACGATCTCCGTGACGACGCTCAGCGATGGGAGTCTCCTCGATGACGCAGCAGTCCGAGTCGGCCACGAGCACGCCCACCGAGGAGGCCGACGCTCCGGCGTCCAGGACACCGGCGGCACCGGCCGTGCCGCCGCTCGCGCACCCGTTCCCGCCGCTCGCCGAGCCCCGCCCGCTGGCGGAACGGCGCGTGTGGCCCCGTACCTTCCACGACCGGCTGACCGCCCCGCTGCCCGGGATCAGGGCCCTGGCCCGGTTCGCCCGCGAGGGAGCCGTACGCCCCGGCCGTGAAGGTCTCGCCGACATCCCCCGGTTGCCCTTCGCACCCGGCCCGCTGCCCCGCGTCGACGCCCGCACGATCGCCGTCACCTGGGCGGGACACGCCAGTTGGGTGCTGCGCGTCGGCGGGCTCACCGTGCTCACCGACCCGGTCTGGTCACGCCGCATCCTGGGCACCCCGGCGCGGATCACGCCGGTGGGGGTCCCCTGGAGCGAACTGCCCCGCGTCGACGCCGTGGTCATCAGCCACAACCACTACGACCACCTGGACGCCCCCACGCTGCGCAGGCTCCCGCGGGAGACGCCGGTGTTCGTCCCGGCGGGGCTCGGCCCCTGGTTCCAGCGCCGCCGCTTCACCCGCGTCACCGAGCTGGACTGGTGGGAGGCGGCCGAACTGGACGGTGTGCGCTTCGACTTCGTCCCCGCCCACCACTGGTCCAAGCGCACCCTGACCGACACCTGCCGCTCCCTGTGGGGCGGCTGGGTGCTCACCGACCCCGAGGGCAGGCGGGTCTACTTCGCGGGCGACACCGGGTACGGCCACTGGTTCTCGCGCATCGGCCGCCGCTACCCCGGCATCGACCTCGCGTTGATGCCGATCGGCGCGTACGACCCGCGCTGGTGGCTCAGCGACGTGCACTGCGACCCGGACGAGGCGGTGCGGGCGGTGCAGGACCTGGGCGCACGGCGGATGGCCCCGATGCACTGGGGGACGTTCGTACTCTCGGCGGAGCCCGTCCTGGAACCCCTGATCCGCGTGCGGACGGCATGGCAGAAGGCGGGCCGCGACCGCGAGGACCTCTGGGACCTGCCGGTGGGAGCCTCAAGGCTGCTGACCAGCAGCACGCCGTGAGCGACCCGGCCACCTTCAACGAACGCGAGCCCGAACACCACCCAGGGACGCCACCTCTACCCGAACGCGAGCCCGGACGCCGCTGAGGGGCGCGGGGAACTGCGCGACCAGCCCCCACGACCCGCACATCCCGACGATCCCCACACCCGACCGACCTCTACCCGAACGCGAGCCCGGACGCCGCTGAGGGGCGCGGGGAACTGCGCGACCAGCCCCCACGACCCGCACATCCCGACGACCCCGCCCCCCCGCACCCCACACCCCACGCACCCCCGGCCAGGGGCACCTCACCCGGCCGACCGCTCCCGGAACCGCCGCCAAACCCCCGGCACCACACTGATGACCAGCGTCAGCGCCACCGCCGCGACAACCCCCTCCCACGGTTCCGGAAACAGCGACCCACCCAGGATCCCGATCAGCTGATACGTCACCGCCCACGCCAGACACGCCGGCAGATTCCCGCGCGCGAACCGCCGCATCGGCCACTTCGCCAGCAGACAGGCCAGCATCACCGGCAGCCGGCCCGCCGGCACCAGCCGGGACAGCACCAGCACCGCGACACCGTGCGAGGCCAGCTTCTCCTGCGCCTGCCCCAGCCGGTCCTCCGGCGCCCGCGCCCGGATCGCCTCCAGCCAGCGCGAGCCGTTCTTCGACTTGAGGCCGCGCCGGCCCAGCCAGTACAGGGTGGCGTCGCCGAGGAACGCGGCCAGCGACGCCGTCACGAACACCAGCGCCAGCGAGAACGGCGCCGTCTGGTGAAAGGCCACCACCGCCGCCGAGCTCACCAGTGCCCCCGTCGGCACGACCGGCACCAGCGCCCCGGCCAGCACCAGCAGGAACAGCGAGGGATAGCCGATCGCCTGCTGGGTGGACTCCGTCGGTATCGGCGACGGGACCGCCGCGAGCCAGCTCACCGTGCGACCTCCAGCCGCACACTCTCCCCGTGCCCCAGCAGATGTACGTCCACCTTCGGCGCCCGCCGGGCCGCGAGGCGCACGAACTCGTCGCCGGGCGCGTGGAACTCGTGCGGGCGCACCGCGTCCATGCCGATCGGCCAGTAGGTACCGAAGTGCACCGGCACCGCGCTGCGCGGCGCCAGCCGGACCAGCGCTTCCGCGGCCAGCGCGGGGTCCAGATGCCCGTGGCCGAGATACGGGCCCCAGCCGCCGACCGGCAGCAGCGCCACGTCGATCGGCCCCACGTCCGCCGCCATCGTGTCGAACAGCCCGGTGTCACCGGCGAAGTAGGTGCGGGCCTCGCCCTCGACGACGTAGCCGAGGGCGGGGGAGCGGTGCGGGCCGACGGGCAGCCGCCGCCCGTCGTGCCGGGCGGGTACGGCCCGTAGGGTCAGATCGGCCACGCGGGTGGTGTCGCCGGGGGCCATCTCCGTCAGGCGGAGATGGACGAGCCGGCGCAGCGCCGGTACCGCCCGGGGTGCGCCCCGGGGTACGAGCAGGCGCGTGCCCGGCGCGAGCCGCGCCAGGGACGGCACATGCAGATGGTCGGCGTGCAGGTGGGAGACGAGGACGACGTCCGCGCGCCAGGCGCCGGGCGGGGGCATCGCGCCCCGGCGGCGGCGCAGATGGGCGAGCCTGCGGGCGAACAGGGGATCGGTGAGCACACGTACGCCCGAGTCCGCGACCGTGCAGGTGGCATGCCCCCACCAGGTGATCTCCACCGGCACCTCTTTGCCTCCTTCGCGCGACTCCCCGAAGCCTACGGGCAGGAGTAGGGTCGGCCGCGAAACCCGGAGGTGAGGGGGCGCCATGGGACCGTTGCGCGTCACGGCGATCGCCAGTCTGACGCCGCTGGAGCAACTCGACGCGGACCCCTTCCTGGTCGACTCCCGCAGCCAGCACGCCATGTGCGCGGGGTGGGCCGCGGAGCGGGGGTACGTCGTCGCCCGCCAGTTGCTGGTGCGCGGGCTGCGCGCGGATCACTGCGCCCTGTGGGACGGCGTACGGCCCGGATGCGACCTCTTCGTGGCGCCGAGCCGCCGGGTGCTCGAGTGCGCCCTGTCGAACGTCGACGAGTTCACCGCGGAGTGCGCGCGGCGCGGCGTGCGCGTCGAGACGGTGGGCCGGGCCGAGCCGTCGTACGACGCGCAGATGAAGGCCCGGGTGCACCGGCGGCTGTCGATGCCGACGGCGGGGTACGACGGGGGCTGACGGGCCGTCGTACCGGCGGACGCGGGGGTTCCGGCACGCGTTATGACAATCTGGACGCAGGCCTGCGCCGACGGCGGGCCGGGACGTGAGGTGTACGGGGAGTGCTCGGAGGGCATTGGCGGCGGGCCGTCAGTCAGGTGGGGCGGAGCGTCGCGGTGTGGGCCGTCAGCACGCTGACCATGCTCGTGCTTGCCGGGCTCCTGCCCGACTTCCAGTTGCAGAGCCCCGACGGCGACAGCGCCACCACCATCACCGTGACCGCCGCGTTCGGGGCGGGCGCCTTCGGTCTGCTGTCCGCGCTGGTGTGGCCGCTGCTCGTACGGCTTCTGCTGCTGGTGCCCGCCCTCGTGCTCGGGCTGCTGGTGTTCTTCCTCAACGGCGCGCTGCTCCTCGTCGCCCTGCGCCTGAACCCCGCCGAGCGCGGCGCTGTCGACCCGGAGACCGCCGTGGTCGTCGCCGCCGTGATGTCCGCCGTCGCCTCCGCCACCGGCGCCGCCCTCGCCGTCCGTGACGACGACGCCTACCGCCGCCGTCTGTACCGCCTCGCCGACCGGCGCCGCCGCACGCTGCCGCCCGGACCGCTCACGCCGGGCACCGTGTTCGTCCAGCTCGACGGCGTCGGGCACGACGTGCTGACGGCCGCCGTCGGCCGGGGGCTGATGCCGACCGTCGCGCGCTGGCTCGGCCACGGATCAGCCGCCGGTCCCGGCAGGGCCACCCACCGCCTCACCCCCTGGCGCACCGACTGGTCCAGTCAGACCGGCGCCAGCCAGCTCGGCATCCTGCACGGCAGCACCTTCGACGTGCCGGCGTTCCGGTGGTACGAGAAGGACACCCAGGAGGTGATGGTCAGCAACCGGCCGACCAGCGCCGCGGAGCTCCAGCGCCGCGCCGTCGAGCGCACCGGCGACGGCGGGCTGCTCACGGTGGACGGCGCCAGCCGCGGCAACCTCTTCAGCGGCGGCGCCGACGAGCAGGCCCTGGTGCTGTCCATCGCCACCCGGCGGCGCAGCCGCGAGACCCGTTCCCGCGCGGGCTACTTCGCCTACTTCTCCGACCCCGCCAACGCCGTGCGCACCGCCCTGTCCTTCGTCGCCGAGACCGGGCGTGAGATGGGCCAGTCCACCCGGGCCCGGATGCGCAAGGTCCGTCCGCGTGTCTCTCGCGGCGGCCTCTACCCCCTCGTCCGCGCCTTCGCGACCGTCGTCGAACGGGACGTCGTCGTCGCCGCGGTGATGGGCGACCTGCTCGCCGGGCGGACCGCCGTCTACGCCGACCTGGTCGCCTACGACGAGGTGGCGCACCACTCCGGACCGGCGAGCCGGGACGCCGAGAAGGTCCTCGAACGCCTCGACCGGGCGCTGGCGCTGATCGAGAAGGTCGCCGAGCACGCTCCCCGCCCGTACCGGATCGTCGTCCTGTCCGACCACGGCCAGAGTCCCGGCGAGACCTTCCGGGCCCGCTACGGCCTCACCCTCGGCGACCTGGTCCGGGCCGGCTGCGGGCTGCCCGTGCCGCGCCGGGCGCGTCGCACCCGCAGCGGCACGGAGGCCCGCGCCGCCGTCCGGGCCGCGCTGCGCATACCGGTGGAGGAGGAGTACGGGCAGCGCCGCACGTCGCGCCGCTCGGAGCCGATCGTGCTGGCCTCCGGCAACCTGGGCCTGATCTCCTTTCCCGACGTGCGCCACCGGCTGAGCAGGGAGGAGATCGACGCCCGCCACCCGGCGCTGCTGCCGACCCTCGCCAACCACCCCGGCATCGGCTTCCTGCTCGTGCGCAGCGAGGAGCACGGCGGCGTCGTGCTCGGCGCGAACGGCGCCGAGGTGCCGGTGGACGAGCTCGACGACGAGCATCCCGGGCCGCTCGCCGGGTTCGGGCCCGGCGCCGCGGACGCCGTGCGGCGTACGCATTCCTTCCCGCACACCGCCGACGTCATGGTCAACTCCTTCCACGACCCCGCGGACGGCGAGGTCCTCGCCTTCGAGGAGCAGATCGGCTCGCACGGCGGGCTCGGCGGCTGCCAGGGCCGCCCCTTCCTGCTGTCGCCGCTCGACCTGTCCGCGCCGGTGGCCGACGGGACGGACCTGGTCGGCGCGGAGCAGGTGCACCGGGTGCTCCGCCGCTGGCTGCGGGAAGGCAACGGTCCTCAGGTGCCGCTGGACGATTCCCGGCTCACGGTCCGTGAGGCCACACCTTTTACGGCGCCGGACCAGGCCGCGCAGGACAAAATCGTGTGATGTGGAGCGCTTCCGGACCATGTCCGACCATGGGCGGCGTCCGGCGATCCCGGGCATCAGTTCGATGAGAGGCGCACCACCCCATGCACGTCACCGGAACCGTCCCCCCGTCGGCTCCGGCCCCGCAGGAGACCCCGGCGGCCCCCGCCCCGGCCCGGCAGAGCCCCGCAGACCCCGGTGACTCCGGCAAGCACGCCCGCCGCTTCGGGCTGCCCGTCGCGACCGCGCTGGTCATGGGCAACATCATCGGCGGCGGCATCTTCCTGCTCCCGGCCTCCGTCGCCCCCTTCGGCACCGTCAGCCTGGTCGCCTTCGGCGTGCTGACCGTCGGCGCCATCGCCCTCGCCCTGGTCTTCGGGCGGCTCGCCGAGCGCGACCCGCGCACCGGCGGGCCCTACGTCTACGCACGCGCCGCCTTCGGTGACTTCGCCGGGTTCCTCGCCGCCTGGGCGTACTGGATCACCACCTGGGTGTCCAACGCGGCGCTCGCCGTCGCCGCCGTCGGCTACCTCGACGTCCTGATCCCGGTGAACGACCACCGCTGGACCGCCTGCCTCGCCGCGCTGGGCATCCAGTGGCTGCCGGCCCTCGCCAACTTCGCGGGCACCCGCTGGGTCGGTGCCGTCCAGCTGGTCTCCACCGTGCTGAAGTTCGTGCCGCTGCTGCTGGTCGCGGTCGGCGGGCTGTTCTTCTTCGACGCGGACAACCTCGGCCCGTTCCACACGGGCGACGGCAGCGCGATCGGCGCGGTCTCGGCCTCTGCCGCGATCCTGCTCTTCTCCTACCTCGGCGTCGAGTCCGCAGCCGTCAGCGCCGGGGAGGTCACGAACCCGCGCCGCAACGTGGGCCGGGCCACCGTCATCGGCACGGCGGGCGCCGCGCTGGTCTATCTGCTGGGCACGCTCGCGGTCTTCGGCACGGTCGCGCACGACGAACTGGTGAACTCCACCGCGCCCTTCTCCGACGCCGTGAACGCCATGTTCGGCGGCGGCTGGGGCGGCTGGGTGGTCGCGCTGGCCGCGCTGGTCTCCATGACCGGCTGCCTCAACGGCTGGACCCTGCTGAGCGCCCAGACCCCGTACGCCGCCGCGAAGGACGGACTTTTCCCGGCCGCGTTCGCCCGCAGGAAGCGCGGGGTGCCGACCTTCGGCGTGGGTGTGACGGTCGTGCTGGCCTCGCTGCTGACCGTCTACAACTACACCTCCGGCTCGGCGAAGGTCTTCGAGGTCCTGGTCCTGGTCACGACGTTCACGGCGACTGTCCCCTACCTCCTGGCAACCGCCGCGCAGCTGTTCCACCTGCTCTCGGGACGGCGCGAGCTGGTCGACCGCCGCCGCCTGGTCCGGGACGCGGTGGTCGCCACGGTCGCGGCCGCCTTCTCGATGTGGCTGGTGGCGGGAGCAGGCTACGCGGCGGTCTACCAGGGAGTCCTGTTCCTGTTCGCGGGAGTACTGGTCCATGCCGTGATGGCAGCGAGAGCAAAGCGGATGAAGTAGCACCCCGCGCCGAAAATTCGGCTGCACCTTGCACCCGTGCCGCTCACACTGGACCCCGTGCAGGCAGCCATAACCGTCACTCCCGCCCGTGTCCCCGAACTCCTCCTCGGCCTCGCCACCGTCCGGCCGGTCTTCCTCTGGGGCGCCCCCGGCATCGGGAAGTCGTCCCTGGTGCGGGAGTTCGCCGAGTCGCTCGGCCTGGAGTGCGTCAGTCTGCTCGGCACGCAGCTCGCGCCGGAGGACCTGATCGGCGTGCCGCAGATCCGCGACGGACGGTCGGTGTTCTGCCCGCCGGAGGCGATCGCCCGCGACGAGCCGTACTGCCTGTTCCTGGACGAGCTGAACGCGGCCACGCCCGATGTGCAGAAGGCGTTCTACTCGCTGATCCTGGACCGCCGTATCGGCACCTACGAACTCCCCAAGGGCTCGATCGTCATCGGTGCCGGCAACCGCGCCACCGACAACGCCCTCGCCCGCCCCATCGCCTCCGCGCTGGTCAACCGTCTCGCGCATGTGCATCTGGAGGCGTCCCCGAAGGACTGGCTGGTGTGGGCCGCGAACAACGGCATCCACCCGTGGGTCCTGGACCACCTCACCGACCGGCCCGACCACCTGTGGTCCAAGCCGCCCAAGACCGAGGAGCCGTTCTCCACGCCCCGCTCCTGGCACATGCTCTCCGACGCGCTGCACTCCTTCGGCCGGGACCTCGACGAGGAGACGCTGAAGGTGCTCGCGCACGGCGTGCTGACTCCCGCGCACGCGACGGCGTTCTGCGGCTACGTCAAGATCGTGCGCAGCCGCTTCGGCATCGAGGCCATCCTCAAGGGCGAGGCCCGCTGGCCGCACCGCCTTCAGGACCGCGACCTGCTCTACTACCTCGCCGAGTCGTTCCGGGGGCGGCTGGTCAAGGAACTGCCCGCGAACAAGGAGCACATGTCGGCGCACGGGCGCCAGACGGCGTACCGCGCGAAGTCGCTGCTGGTGCAGCTCGCCGAGATCTCCGTCGAGGTCGCGCAGAGCGTGATCGCCTCCGACGCGGACGGGAACCCGGTCCTGCCCGCCTGGTTCCTGATCGAGGCGGCCCGCGACATGCCGCGGCTGGTGGAGGCCCGCCGGTGAGCCGGACGCGCGGCAAGGGCCACAAGAAGCGGGAGGCGGCGGCGGAGGCGTTCGCGCAGGGCATGCGGCTCGTCCTGGCGAACCCGGCGCTGAAGGCCGTCGACTTCGACACCTGCCGGGACGAGCACTGCGAGCTCGCGCCCCGGGACGGCCTGATCCGCGTGGACTCCGAGGGCGTGCTGCACTCCCATCCCGACCGGCTCGCCGACGGCCGCGACTGGGCCTGGGCCATCGCGCACGCCGTGATCCACCTCGGCTTCGGCCACGTGCCCGCCGCGAAGGGGGACCGGATCCGGCCCGAGCGCCACGAACTAGCCGCCCGCTGCGCCGTCGTCAACCGCTTCCTGCTCACCTTCCCCGTCGGCCGCACGCCCGAGCACCTTCCGGACACCTATCCCGACGGCGACGAGGAGCATCTCGCCGCCCGCTGGCGCCGCGACGGCGTCCCGCCCGCGTACGAGCGGTGCGGCACCGCGGGCGGGGAGCCCGACCAGCTGCTGCTCACCTGGCGCGGCTGGCTCGGGCAGCCCCCGGACTGGCAGCTCGCCTTCGCGAACGCCCTCACCCGCACCATGTCCGCCGCCCTGGACATGGCGGGCGGCCGGCGTGACTCCCTCGACGGCACCCTGGCCCCGGCCCGCCCGTGGGAGCGGGCGCTGCGCTGGTTCGTCTCCTCCTACCCGCTGCTCGGCGGCATCGCGGCCGGCATCAAGCTCGTCGCCGACGCCGAACTGACCCGCGCACACGGCATCTCCGTCGCGGCCGTCAACGCCGAGGCCGGCGAGATCTACATCAACCCGCTGAGCCAATTCGAGGACGAGGAGTGGCGCTTCGTCCTCGCCCACGAGATGCTGCACGCCGCCCTGCGCCACGGCGACCGCTGCGGCACCCGCGACCCGTACCTGTTCAACGTCGCCTGCGACTACGTCATCAACGGCTGGCTGTGCGAGATGCAGGTCGGCGCCATGCCGGAGGGGCTGCTGTACGACAGGGACCTGGCGGGCCTGTCCGCCGAGGAGGTCTACGACCGGATCGCCGGCGATCTGCGCCGGATACGCCGCCTGTCCACGCTGTGCGGCAGGGGACGCCCCGACATCCTGGGCGCCCCGCTCGGCGCGCCGGGCGCCTACGTCGACCTCGACGAGTTCTACCGGCGCGGCCTCGCCGGCGGCCTCGACCTGCACGAGCGCCAGGAGCGCGGCTTCCTGCCCGGCGGCCTCGTCGAGGAGATCCGCGCCCTGAGCCATCCGCCGCTGCCCTGGGACGCCCGGCTGGCGCGGTGGTTCGACGAGTTCGTGCCCCGCCCGGAGCCGGTGCGCTCCTACGCCCGGCCCGCCCGGCGGCAGGCGTCCACGCCCGGCATCCCGCGCGCGGGCCGCCACTTCCCGCCCGAGGAGGTCGCCCGCTGCACCTTCGGCGTCGTCCTGGACACCTCCGGCTCCATGGAGCGGACACTGCTCGGCAAGGCGCTGGGCGCCATCGCCTCGTACGCCGAGGCCCGTGACGTACCCGCCGCGCGGGTCGTCTTCTGCGACGCGGCGGCGCACGACGCCGGCTATCTGCCGGTGGCCGACATCGCGGGCCGGGTGCGGGTGCGCGGGCGCGGCGGCACGGTCCTGCAGCCCGGGATCGATCTGCTGCAGCGGGCGGAGGACTTCCCGCCCGGCGCGCCCGTACTGGTGATCACCGACGGGTGGTGCGACGTGCTGCGGGTGCGGCGCGAGCACGCCTATCTGATTCCCCAGGGTGCCCGGCTGCCGTTCACCGCACGTGGTCCGGTGTTCCGGGTGCGGTGAGCCGGAATGTGATCGGATAGAGGCCGGGAACCCCGGAAACGGGGTCGCATCGAGAGCATGCGAAAGGAACAACCGTGGCAACCACGCGCTCCGCACACACCGTCTGGGAAGGCAACCTGCTCGAGGGCAACGGCGTCGTCACCTTCGACTCCTCCGGCATCGGCCAGCAGCCGGTGTCGTGGCCGTCGCGCGCCGAGCAGGCCAACGGCAAGACCAGCCCCGAGGAGCTGATCGCCGCCGCCCACTCCAGCTGCTTCTCCATGGCCCTGTCGCACGGCCTGGCCGGCGCCGGCACCCCGCCCACCAAGCTGGTCACCACCGCCGACGTGACCTTCCAGCCCGGTGAGGGCATCACCGGCATCGCCCTGACGGTCGAGGGCACCGTCCCCGGTCTGGACGACGACGCGTTCGTCGCCGCCGCCGAGGACGCCAAGGCCAACTGCCCCGTGAGCCAGGCCCTGAAGGCCGTCCCGATCACCCTGTCGGCGAAGCTCGCCTGAGACACGCGCTACCGGACACAGGCCGTCCCCGCGGGGGCGGCCTGACCGTCGGGAGGGACCGTCATGCCCCCACGCCCCGCCGTCTCCGCCCATCGCGGCGGCACCGAGCGCTTCGGCCCGGCCACCTGGGAGGCCTACGAGGACGCCCTGCTGTCGGGAGCCGAGTACGCCGAGTTCGACATCCGGCGCACCGCCGACGGTGTCCTCGTCGTCCACCACGACGCCCGCGTCGGCCCCGGCGGGCCGCCCGTCGCCGCGCTCACCCATGCCGAAATGGGCGCCCGCGCGGGGCGTCCCGTCCCCGTCGTGGACGACGTCATGCAGCTGATCGCCGGCAAGCTCGTCGCGCACCTGGACCTCAAGGAGTCCGGCTACGAGCGTGCCGTGATCGATCGCGCGGTGGCCCTGCTGGGCCGGGACGGGTTCGTCGCGACCACCCTGGAGGACCGTTCCGTCGCCGCGATCACCGAGGCCTTCCCCGGCGTGCGGACCGCGCTGTCGCTGGGCCGGGGCGGCGCGGGGACCGGGGCGGCGCGGCGGGCGGCGATCCGGGCGAGCGAGCTGTTCCCGATGCGTCGGGTGCGCGCCTGCGGGGCGCATGGTGTCGCCGTGCACCAGCGGCTGGCGCGTGCCAACGTACTGCGCGAGGCCGCCCGGAACGGCCTGCACACCATGGTCTGGACGGTCAACGACGAGCCCGCGATGCGGAGCTTCCTCCGCGACCCGCGCGTCGACGTACTGGTCACCGACCGGCCGCGGCACGCCGTGGCCCTGCGTGAAGCGGCGACGGACGCGATGACGCCGCGGGACGGGACGCGCGCCGCCCGGCCGGGTGCGGGAGCCGAGCGCGGACTGAGCGGGCCCTGCCCGGGTATGTACCTGAATGGCCGCATGGACGACCGTCTGCACGACCGAGGGCCCCATTGACAGGAGCCCACTCAAGTTTTGTGCTGGACTTCAAGAGGCGCCCTGGCGGAAGGGGACAGCGATGGCACGCGCGGTCGGTATCGATCTCGGGACCACGAACTCGGTGGTGGCCGTCCTGGAGGGCGGCGACCCCACGGTCGTCGCCAACGCGGAGGGAGCCAGGACCACACCGTCGGTCGTGGCCTTCGCCAAGAACGGCGAGGTTCTCGTCGGTGAGGTCGCCAAACGGCAGGCCGTGACCAACGTCGAGCGCACCGCGCGCTCCGTCAAGCGGCACATGGGGGACGGGAACTGGCGGTTCCCCGAGGAGGGCTCCGTCGACGGCACCCGCTACCGGGCCCAGGAGCTGTCGGCGCGGGTGCTGCAGAAGCTGAAGCGGGACGCCGAGGCCTATCTCGGCGAGGACGTCACCGACGCGGTCATCACCGTGCCCGCCTACTTCGACGACGCCCAGCGGCAGGCGACCAAGGAAGCCGGCGAGATCGCCGGCCTGAAGGTGCTGAGGATCATCAACGAGCCCACCGCCGCCGCCCTCGCCTACGGTCTCGACCGGGGCGAGGAGCAGACCGTGCTCGTCTTCGACCTCGGCGGCGGCACCTTCGACGTCTCGCTGCTGGAGATCGGCGACGGCGTGATCGAGGTCAAGGCGACCAACGGCGACACCCACCTCGGCGGCGACGACTGGGACCAGCGGATCGTCGAGCACCTCGTCAAGCGGTTCAAGGGCCAGTACGGCATCGACCTGGGCAACGACAAGATGGCCCTCCAGCGGCTGCGCGAGGGCGCCGAGAAGGCCAAGATCGAGCTGTCCAGCTCGTCGGAGACGTCGATCAACCTGCCGTACATCACCGCCTCCGCCGAGGGCCCGCTGCACCTGGACGAGAAGCTCACCCGGGCCCAGTTCCAGGAGCTCACCGCCGACCTGCTCGATCGCTGCAAGACCCCCTTCCACCAGGCGGTCAAGGACGCCGGCGTCAAGCTCGCCGCGATCGACCACGTCATCCTCGTCGGTGGCTCCACGCGGATGCCCGCCGTCACCGACCTGGTCAAGGAACTCACCGGCAAGGACCCGCACAAGGGCGTCAACCCGGACGAGGTGGTGGCCGTCGGCGCCGCCCTCCAGGCCGGCGTCATCCGTGGCGACGTCAAGGACGTGCTGCTGCTCGACGTCACCCCGCTGTCCCTGGGCATCGAGACCAAGGGCGGCATCATGACCAAGCTCATCGAGCGCAACACCACGATCCCGACCCGGCGTTCGGAGATCTTCACGACCGCCACCGACAACCAGCCCTCGGTCGGCATCCAGGTCTACCAGGGCGAACGCGAGATCGCCGCCTACAACAAGAAGCTCGGCACGTTCGACCTCACCGGCCTGCCGCCCGCACCGCGCGGTGTCCCGCAGATCGAGGTCGCCTTCGACATCGACGCCAACGGGATCATGCACGTCTCCGCCAAGGACCTGGCGACCGGCCGCGAGCAGAAGATGACCGTCACCGGCGGCTCGGCGCTGCCGAAGGACGACATCGACCGCATGATGCGGGAGGCCGAGCAGTACGCCGAGGAGGACCGGGGACGCCGGGAGGCCGCCGAGACCCGCAACCAGGCCGAACAACTCGTCTACCAGACGGAGAAGTTCCTGCGCGAGAACGAGGAGCGGGTGCCGGCCGATACGAAGTCGGAGGTGGAGTCCGCGATCACGGAGCTGAAGCAGTCGCTGGAGCGCAACGCCGAGACCGCCGAACTGCGCACCGGCGTCGAGAAGCTGGCCACCGTCAGCCAGAAGGTCGGCCAGGCCATGTACGCGCAGTCGCAGCAGACGCCGACGGAGGGCACCGCCGGGGAGCAGCGCACCGGAGCGCAGGACGAGGAGGGTGTCGTCGACGCGGAGATCGTCGACGACGAGAAGGACACCAAGGGCGGGGCGGCCTAGGAGCACCGCGCGTGGGCCCCGCAAAGGGGGTACACGCGCGTCCACGGTCTGTTTCCGGCCAAAGGCGGCCGTGGTGTGCAGGTTGGTGGAAGACTTTGTGTGCACCGTTCGGACTGTTAACCTGCGGCGTATTTGTCGTCCGGCAACGAACAGTCGGCATTGCCCCTGGGAGGGGAACGAGGGTGCGCATGACCAGCAACACGGGCGAAGCCGCCGAGACGGTGCCGGGCGATCAGGAGCTCAGACGGCTTCTGGCGGGCCTGACAGCGGTGCGTGACGGTGACTTCGGCACACGGCTGCCCGAGGACGCCGACGGGCTCATGGGCGACATCGCCACGGTGTTCAACGGCATGGTGGACCAGCTGTCCGTGTTCACGTCCGAGGTCACCCGGGTCGCCCGTGAGGTGGGCACCGAGGGGACCCTGGGCGGCCAGGCGGAGGTGCCGGGGGTCTCCGGCACCTGGGCCGATCTGACCGATTCGGTCAACGCCATGGCCGGCAATCTCACCACCCAGGTCCGCGACATCGCCCAGGTGGCGACGGCGGTGGCCAAGGGCGACCTCTCCCAGAAGATCGACGTGCCCGCGCGCGGCGAGATCCTGGAGCTGAAGGAGACCGTCAACACGATGGTCGACCAGCTCTCGGCCTTCGCCGACGAGGTCACGCGCGTCGCCCGTGAGGTCGGCAGTGAGGGCAGGCTCGGCGGTCAGGCCAAGGTGCCCGGGGTCGCGGGCGTCTGGCGTGACCTGACCGACTCGGTCAACCTGATGGCGGGCAATCTGACCTCCCAGGTCCGCAATGTCGCCCAGGTGACGACGGCGGTGGCCAAGGGCGACCTGTCGCAGAAGATCACGGTGGACGCGCGGGGCGAGATCCTGGAGCTGAAGAACACCATCAACACGATGGTCGACCAGCTGTCCGCCTTCGCCGACGAGGTCACCCGGGTCGCTCGCGAGGTCGGCACCGAGGGGCGCCTCGGCGGTCAGGCGGACGTGAAGGGCGTCAAGGGCACCTGGCGTGACCTCACCGACTCGGTGAACTTCATGGCGGGCAATCTGACCTCGCAGGTGCGCAACGTGGCCCAGGTCGCGACGGCGGTGGCCAAGGGCGACCTGTCGCAGAAGATCACGGTGGACGCGCGGGGCGAGATCCTGGAGCTGAAGAACACCATCAACACGATGGTCGACCAGCTGTCCGCCTTCGCCGACGAGGTCACCCGGGTCGCTCGCGAGGTCGGCACCGAGGGAAGCCTGGGCGGGCAGGCGCACGTGCGGGGCGTGTCAGGTACCTGGAAGGACCTCACCGACAACGTCAACGTGATGGCGTCGAAGCTGACGAGCCAGGTCCGTTCCATCGCCCAGGTCGCCACCGCGGTCGCCCGCGGCGACCTCTCGCAGAAGATCACCGTCGAGGCCAAGGGCGAGGTCGCGGCCCTGGCGGACGTCATCAACACGATGGTGGACACCCTCTCGGCGTTCGCCGACGAGGTCACCCGCGTGGCTCGCGAGGTCGGCACCGAGGGACGCCTCGGCGGCCAGGCCCAGGTGCCGAACGTGGCGGGCACCTGGAAGGACCTCACCGACAACGTCAACTCGATGGCCAACAACCTCACCGGCCAGGTCCGCAACATCGCGCTGGTCACGACGGCGGTGGCCCGGGGCGACTTGTCGAAGAAGATCGACGTCGACGCGCGCGGGGAGATCCTGGAGCTGAAGACGACCATCAACACGATGGTCGACCAGCTCTCCGCCTTCGCCGACGAGGTCACCCGCGTCGCCCGCGAGGTCGGCACCGAGGGACGCCTGGGCGGCCAGGCCGAGGTGGAAGGCGTCTCCGGCACCTGGAAGCGGCTGACCGAGAACGTCAACGAGCTGGCCGGCAACCTGACCCGGCAGGTGCGCGCGATCGCCGAGGTGGCCAGCGCCGTCGCCGAGGGCGACCTGACCCGGTCGATCACCGTGGAGGCCTCCGGCGAGGTCGCCGAGCTCAAGGACAACATCAACTCCATGGTGGAGTCCCTGCGTGAGACGACCCTGGCCAACCAGGAGCAGGACTGGCTCAAGACCAACCTGGCGCGGATCGCCGGCCTGATGCAGGGCCACCGCGACCTGCCCGTCGTAGCCGAACTGATCATGGACGAGCTGGTGCCGCTGGTCTCCGCCCAGTACGGCGCCTTCTACCTTGCCGAGGACCGCGCGACAGGCCCCGAGCTGCGGCTCGTCGGCTCCTACGGCCGCCCCGAGGACGACCCGCGGCCCGACCGGATCCCCTTCGGCCGCTCCCTGGTCGGCCAGGCCGCCCGCAGCCGCCGTACGATCCCGGTCGACCAGCTGCCGCCGGACTACGTGACCATCTCCTCCGGGCTCGGCCGGACCGTGCCGACCGCCCTGCTCCTGCTGCCGATCCTCTTCGAGGACCAGGTCCTCGGCGTCATCGAGCTGGCGTCCGTCACATCCTTCACCCCCATCCACCGGGACCTGCTGGAGCAGCTCCGGGAGACGATCGGCGTCAACGTCAACACGATCGTCGCCAACGCCCGCACCGACGAGCTGCTCGGCGAGTCGCAGCGTCTGACGGCCGAACTCCAGGTCCGCTCGGCGGAGTTGCAGGCACAGCAGGAGGAGCTCCAGCGCTCCAACGCCGAACTGGAGGACAAGGCCTCGCTGCTGGCGACCCAGAACCGCGACATCGAGGCGAAGAACCTCCAGATCGAGCAGGCCCGGCAGGAGCTGGAGGCGCGGGCGCAGCAGCTGGCACTGGCCTCGAAGTACAAGTCGGAGTTCCTGGCGAACATGAGCCACGAGCTGCGCACCCCGCTCAACAGCCTGCTCATCCTGGCCCAGTTGCTCGCCCAGAACCCCTCGCGCAACCTCACGCAGAAGCAGGTCGAGTACGCGGGCATCATCCACTCCGCCGGCTCCGACCTGCTCCAGCTGATCAACGACATCCTCGACCTGTCCAAGGTCGAGGCCGGGAAGATGGACGTCGCCCCGGAACGGGTGCCGCTGCGCCAGCTCATCGAGTACGTCGAGGCCACCTTCCGGCCGATGACGACGCAGAAGGGCCTGGAGTTCACGGTCACCACCTCGCCGGGAGCGCCCGGCGACCTGCTCACCGACGACTCCCGCCTGCGTCAGGTGCTGCGCAACCTGCTGTCGAACGCGGTCAAGTTCACCGAGCAGGGCGGAGTCGAGCTGCTCATCCAGCCGGCCGTGGACGAGGAGGTGCCCGAGGGGGTCGTCAAGGGCGGTGCCGTGGTGGCGTTCCGCGTGAAGGACACCGGGATCGGGATCCAGGAACAGCAACTGGAGTCCATCTTCGGCGCCTTCCAGCAGGCCGACGGCACCACCAGCCGCAAGTACGGCGGCACGGGCCTCGGCCTGTCCATCACCCGGGAGATCGCCCACCTGCTCGGCGGCGCGGTCACCGTGGACAGCACGCCCGGCCGGGGCAGCACCTTCACGCTGTTCCTTCCGGTGACCCGGCCCGACTTCGAGGCGCTGGCCGGCCGGTACCCCGAGAAGGCGGCCGAACTGCCCGCCGCGCAGGTCCCCGTCGACGCCCCCGCGCTCGCCCCGCGTCCCGGACCGGCCGGGCGGGGATCGCGCCGGCGCCGGCTGCTCGTCGTGGAGGAGCGGCCCCGCGGCCTGCTGACCCTGGTCGCCGAGAGCGTCGTCGCGGACGTCGTCCGGCACGGCGCCGACGAAGCGGTGCCGCGGCCGGACGTGGAGCTGATCACCGCCGACAGCGCCCAGGAGGCGGCCGGAGCGCTGGCCGCCGAACCGTGCCACTGCGTCGTGCTGGACCTGGACATGCCCGACGACGAGGCCACCCGCTTCCTGGAGGCGCTCCAGGGCGACTCGGCCCTCGCCGACGTGCCCGTGCTGGTGCACAGCAGTCACCGCCCCGACGTGGCGCGGGCGTGGGCGCTGCGCTCCCGCGCGGACGACGGGGCACTGGAGTTCCTCTCCAGCCTCGACGAACTGCGCGAGCGCATCGCGCTGCACCTGTCCGCCGAAGAGCCCGGGGACGTGCTGACCCTGGTCAGGGCGGAGGAGCCGCAGAACCTCGCGTCACACGTCGTCGACCACTCCTTCGCCGGCCGCACCGTGCTGGTCGTCGACGACGACGCGCGCAACCTGTTCGCGCTCAGCGGCATCCTGGAGCTGCACGGCTTCCGTGTGCTGCACGCGGAGGACGGCCGCAAGGGCATCGAGACGCTCGTCGACAACCCGGACGTCTCCCTGGTGCTGATGGACGTGATGATGCCGGAGATGGACGGCTACACCGCCACGGCCGAGATCCGCAGGATGCCCCGGTACGCCGACCTGCCCATCATCGCCGTGACCGCCAAGGCGATGCCCGGGGACCGGGAGAAGTCCCTGGCGTCGGGGGCCAGCGACTACGTCACCAAACCGGTCGACACCCACGACCTGATCACCTGCGTCCGACGCTGGCTGACCCCGTGAGCGCACCGCAGCCCGCCCCGGCACCGCGCGGGGGCGGGCCCGGCCCGACCGTCCACGCCCCACGGGCCTCCCGCCGAGGAGCATCCACATCGTGAGCACGCCCGACCGACCTTCCGACCAGGCCCCCGTGCCCCCGGGCGCCGAGCCGGCGTCGCAGCAGGCCGCCTCAGGCGCGCCGGAGCCGACGGATCGGCGCCCCGCCGCGCCCGGTGCGGAGCCGGCCGGCGAGGGGGCGGGCGTCTCCCGGACCTCCCCCGTCGGCAGGCTCGCCGCCACGGTCGAGCGGTTGCGGCGGGAGGTGCGGGCGGCGCAGGCGGAGGCCGAGGGACGTGCCCTGGTCGAGCTCGCCAAGGGCATCCTGGTCGAGCGGCTCGGATGCGGCCCCGCGCAGGCCGCCCGGCAGCTCGCGGAACTGACGGAGCAGGCCCGGGTGACCCCGCTGGAGTTCGCCGTCGAGGTCATCAACCAGGCAGCCCGCGACCGGATGTCAGAGGTCACGGAAGCCTTCCTCGCAGCCGCCCACGGCACCCGCCCGGCGGAGCGCGACACGGCCGCCGTACGTCTGCGCGCCGCCGAGAGCGGTGCGCTCGCCGCGTCCGACGCGCAGGCCGTCGCCGACTCGCTGCTGGAGCACGCCCTGCGTCCGCTGGGCGCGGTGGCCGTGGCCGTGTGGGCGGCGGGCCCCGACGGCTCCCTGACCCTGGCCGGCAGCGCCGGCTTCTCCCCGGCCGAGGCCTCCCGCTGGCGCTATGTGCCGCCGGACGTGGTGACGGTGGCGCGCCGCGGGCTCGTCGAGCGCAGCGGCCAGTGGATCACGTCGCTGGCCCGGACCGGGCTGCCCACCGTCGGCCGCCACCCGTACCCCGACGGCGGCCGGGTGGCCGTGCCCGCCGGCACCGGCGGCCGCATCCACGGCGTGCTGGAGATCGCCTGGCCGGGGCCGCTGGAACCGCAGCCGCCGCAGGTCGTCCGGCAGGTCGAGGCCCTGGCGGAGCTGTGCGCCCACACGCTGGAGACGTACACGCCGCGCCCCGGCACGGTGCAGGAGCCGCGGATCCTGCCGGACGCCGCGGAACTCACCGACCTCGCCGACGGGCTGCACGACCCCGCTCTTGTACTCGTGCCGCACGTCGACGAGTCCGGGCAACTGGCCGACTTCCGCATCCAGCACGTCAACACCCGTTTCCTCGACCCGGCGGGCCGGCCCCGCGCCGTGGTGAGCGGGGCGCTGCTGCTGGAGGCCTACCCGATGACGGCCGGGGACAGCGAGCTGTTCCAGCGCATCGAGCGGGTGTACGCCACCGGCGAGCCGTTCCGGGCCCGCCGCATGCAGCTGACCGCGCTGGTCGACCAGGTGCCGCTGTCGGCGGTGGCCGACATCAGCATCAGCCGGCACGCCAACAGCGTGCTGCTGATCTGGCGCATCGAGGACGAGACGGCACGCCTGGCGAGCCTGCTCCAGCACGCCCAGCGCCTCGGCCGTATCGGCGGCTTCGAGGAGAACCTGCTGACCGGCCAGATCACCTGGAACAACCAGATGTTCGACCTGTACGGCCACCCCGCCACGAGCCCGCCCGTGCCGCTGGAGAACCTCCCCGCTCATGCCCACCCGGACGACGCGGTCATCATCGGCCGGTTCCTGCGTACGCTGCTCCACCACCGGCGGCCCGCCACCGCGGCCTTCCGGCTGCAGCGGCCCGACGGAGTCAACCGTCACATCCGCGTCGTCGCCGAGCCGGTCCTCGACACCGACGGCCGGCTGTTCGTCGTCCGCGGGGCCTGTCAGGACATCTCGGCCCAGCACTGGACGGAAGTGGCGCTGGCGGCCACCCGCGACCAGCTCGCCCACACCGAACAGCAGGCCGCCGAACGCAACCGGCTGACACTCCAGTTGCAGCACGCCATCATGCCGCCGGCGCAGGCGCCCCTGCAGATGCCCGGCCTGGAGGTCGCGGTGCGCTACCGGCCGGCGGAGACCGAGCAACTGGTGGGCGGCGACTGGTACGACGCCGTGGTGCTCCCCTCGCGGCGCGTGCTGCTGTGCGTGGGAGACGTGGCCGGCCACGGGATAGAGGCCGCGACGAGCATGGTGGTCCTGCGCAACGCGCTGCGCGGCCTCGCGGTCACCGGCGCCGGACCCGGCCAGCTGCTCTCCTGGCTCAACATCGTGGCGCACCACCTCACCGGGGCGGTCACCGCGACCGCGGTGTGCGCCCTGTACGACCCCGGGCGGCGTACCCTGCGCTGGGCCCGCGCGGGTCATCTGCCGCCGGTGCTGGTGCGCGACACGGAGGCCACGCCGCTGCCGCTGGTCAAGGGCATCCTGCTGGGCGCCGTGCCCGAGGCGGCGTACGAGGAGGCCGAGGTGCAACTGGCTGCCGAGGACACCCTGCTGATGTACACCGACGGCCTCGTCGAACGCCGGGACCGCTCCGTGGAGGAGTCGCTGACCCATCTGCTGACCGCGGCCCGCACCGCGCCGAGCACCCTGGACCAGCAGCTCGACCGGCTGCTGACGTACAGCAGGTCGGACACGGACGACGACACCTGCCTCGTCGGCATCCGCGTCGACTAACAGTGCTTCGTTAGGTTCTGGCTCTTCTTCTGCGTGTGGTGAGGGGGCGGCCGCAGGTGGTGCAGGTACCGGTCCAGGGCCTGGGCGGCGGTGACGAGGGTGACGTGGTGGTGCCAGCCGCGCCAGGTGCGGCCCTCGAAGTGGTCCAGGCCCAGGCCGTGTTTGAGCTCGCGGTAGTCGTGCTCGATGCGCCAGCGCATCTTCGCCCACCGCACCAGGTCGGCGATCGGGGTGGTGGCGGGCAGGTTGGTCATCCAGTAGCCGGTGGGCTCGGCCGCGTCTTCGGGCTGCTCGATCAGCAGGGTCCGCAACGGCAGCACCCCGTTCCAGCGGCTGCGTCCGCCGGCCGCTTCCTGCGCGGTTCGGGTGGCTTCCTTGCCCGAGGGCCGCACCTCGAGCACGGTGAATCGCGAGGTCATCGTGCCCTTGCTGCCCTGCCGCCAGGTGACCGACTCGAAGCGGGTGTCAGAGCCGACAAACGAGGTCAGTGGCTTGGCGGCCTCGCGGTAGCGGGGCAGGGTGGGCGGCCCCAACTCGCCGTACTCGGGCAGGTGGGGCTCGGCCATGGCCGGGCGGGCAATCTCCTTGGGGTCGACCGCCACCACGTAGGACCAGCCGCGCAGGGGTGGGAGCGGCGGTGGCTCCCGCCGTATGCGCGGGCGTGGGGTTCTACACCGGCGAGATCGTGTCAGGCGCCATCAAGGGTGACTGGAAAAGCCGCCGCAGGGTGGGAGGCTCACCCCTCTCCCACCCCTACTTCGGAAGGAACGAGTATGAGCAAGGGAAGCTTCACCGACGCCAGCAGAACCCGCAGGAACTTGCGGTGGACGACTGTCGCCACCGTGCCCTGCGTCCTGCTGCTCATCTATCTGATCGTTGGCCAGGGGATCAGTGAGGCATGGATCGGGCTGGGAATCGTCGTTGCCGTCTGGGCTCTCATAGCCTGGCGGTTCAAAGGCGTTGGCACCAGCGGTCTCCCTCCTCAGCGCTGATCGAGCACCTGCCACAGGTCACAGCTGCTGAGGCGACCCCGTCAACAACATCGACCCCAGCGAACTCCCGCGGTAACAACTGGCCGTTCTCTGTCCGGTCGTGCGCTCGGTCTGGTTCGAACAGGGGCCTGAATCGGTGACGTGTTGGCTGGTGGGGCAGAGAAGAAGGGCCTCTTGGCGGGCGGCGTCCACGACCGGCCGGGACGCCCTCGCCGGGCTCCTGCGCAGCCGGCGCCTGGTCCGTGACTACGAGCGGCGCAGCGACACCGGTGAGGCGTCTGGATGTGGTTGGCCTGATCTAGCCGGGGCCCCGCCGTGGGTCAGGGTTTGCGGGCCACGCCCGCGTACACCGGCACGATGCCCTCCGCCTGCGCGGCCACGTCCTCGGGCGCCGGCCGCCAGCCGTGGACGGGGATCACGCCGGGGCCGAGCAGTTCCAGGCCGTCGAAGAAGCGGGAGAAGTCGGCGAGCGAGCGGGGGAAGAACGGCGTACCGGTGCCCCGGAAGTGCTCGGCGGCCTTCCCGATCGCCTCGGGGCTGAGGTCGGGGGTGACCTGGGAGAGGATCAGGTGACTGCCGGGCGCGAGCGCGGCGACGTAGCGCTCGACCAGGCCGTACACCTCGTCGTCGAGGTAGTGGGTGAGCGCGACCAGCGACAGCGCGAGGGGCCGGCCGAAGTCCAGCGTCTCGCCCGCCCGGCGCAGCAGGGTGTCGTGATCGCGCACATCGGCGTGCACATAGGCGGTGGCGCCCTCGGGGGAGCTGTGCAGCAGGGCCTGCGCGTGCCGCAGGACGATGGGGTCGTTGTCCGCGTACACGACCCGGGACTCCGCGGCGATGCCCTGGGCCACCTGGTGCAGATTGGGCTCGGTGGGGATGCCGGTGCCGATGTCCAGGAACTGGCGGACGCCGGCCTCCGCGACCGTGCGCACCGCCCGGTGCATGAACCGCCGGTTGGCGCGCGCACCGCGCAGCACCGTCCCGTCCACGGCGAGAATCCGGCGGGCGAGTTCCTCGTCCACCGGGTAGTTGTCCTTGCCGCCCAGCCACCAGTCGTAGACCCGCGCCGGGTGCGGACGGCTGGTGTCGATCCGGGGGGCCGGTGCGTCGGATCCGGTCATGCGCTGCGCTCTCCTGGTCGTGTGTGAGGTGGTGCCGTGGACGGGGGTCAGAAGTCGCCGCGGCACTCCCGCAGGATCTTCCTGGTGCGCTGCGCCGACGCCGCGTGCGCGGTCATGTGGTCCAGTACCTCCAGATGTGCGGAGACCTCGCTGCGGGAGTCCAGGTACAGCGCGCCGCTCAGGTACTCGGTGAAGACCATGTCCGGCAGTTCCGGTTCGGCGAAGCGGAACAGCGAGAACGGGGCGTACGTCCCCGGGTGCGGGCCGGCGGCGAACTCGGCGACCTGGAGGGTGATCCGGTCGCTCTCGGCGGCCTCCAGCAGCCGGTCCAGCTGGGCGGCCATGACGTCGCGGCGCGTGCTCACCGGGCGGCGCAGGACGGTCTCGTCCATGATCACCCACAGGTGCGGCGGACGGGGCCGCCGCAGCAGCTCCTGCCGGGCCATGCGCAGGGACACATGCCGTTCGATCGTCTCCGCGCCGCCGGACCGGCCGATCGTCCCCGCCTCCAGCACGGCACGGGCGTAGTCCTCGGTCTGGAGCAGTCCGGGCACGAAGTGCGGCTCGTAGGAGCGGATCAGCCGGGCGGCGCCCTCCAGGCTGACGAACAGGCTGAACCAGTCCGGCAGCACGTCGCTGAACCGCTGCCACCAGCCCGGCCGGTTCGCCTCCTCGGCCAGCGTGACGAACGCCGCCACCTCGTCCTCGGGGATGCCGTAGGCGGGCAGCAGGATCTGGAGGTACGGAATCCTGAGCGTGACCTCGGCCGTCTCCATCCGCCGCACCGTCGCCGGGGCCACCCGCAGGACGCGTGCGGCCTCCTCGCGTCTGAGTCCGGCTGCCTCGCGCAACTCCTGCAACCGCTTTCCGAGCACCACCTGGCCCACGGTGGGCGCGGCCCGCCGCTCACTCACGCCACGCCTCCCCTACGCGCCGAAAGCATGCGTGCAGTCTGTCATGTTCCGCTTACCGCCACACGGGCGCGGCGGTGCGGCATACGCCACTCAGCCGGTCCGGCGGCGGCATGACGTCCGGGGTAATCGACCGCTTCGCCCGCGCGGGCCATCGTGGTCGTACCGGGGGCCGGACCGGCGCACTCCGGCCCGGCTCCCGGCCCGACTCGACCTCGACGGAGGGTGATCCGCCATGACCGCAACACAGCTCGCCGCTCTCGCCCGTACCACCGGGCCGCAGTCCGCGCTCCGCCGCTTCCTGGCCCTGGACGCGGTGGTGACCGGGGCCAACGGCGTCGCCTACCTCGTCGCCTCCGGGCCGCTCGGGCGGCTCCTCGGCGTGGATGCCGGGCTGTTGTCGGTGCTCGGCGCGGTGCTGACGGCGTACGCGGCGGGCGTCGGCCTGCTCGCCTCCCGGCCGCGCCCGGCAGGCCCGCCCGTGCGGGCCGTGATCGAGATCAACCTCGCCTGGGCCGTGCTCAGTTTCCTCGCCCTCGCCCTGTGGCTCACGCCGAGCACCGCGGGTGCCGTGTGGGGCGTGCTCCAGGCCCTGGTGGTGGCCGGGTTCGCGGCTGTGCAGTACGCCGCGGCGAAAGCCTGTCAGGGCAGGGTCGAGTGAAGGTACTTGACCGTCGCCGGGTCGGCCGGGAGCAACGTCTCGATGGCCAGCTCGGCGACGGTCACGTCCAGGGGCGTGTTGAACGTGGCGATCGACGAGACGAACGACAGGGTCCGGCCCTCGTGCTCGATCCGCAGCGGCAGCGCGAAGTAGGGGACGGGTCCCTCCGGTTCGCCGCCGGCCGCCCGCTCGGGGGCCGGGTACGCGGACACCTCCTCGTACAGCTCGCGCAGCGCCGCCGAGCGGTGCAGTGCGATCTGCCGCTCCATCTGGGCGAGCAGATGCCCGCGCCACTGGGGGAAGTTGCGGATGCGCGGCGCCAGGCCCTGGGGGTGCAGCGTCAGCCGCATCGCGTTCGGCGGCTGGGCGAGCAGGGACTCCGGCAGGCCCTCCAGCAGCAGGGAGACCCCCCGGTTGGCGGCCAGTACGTCGTATGTCGCGTCCACCACCAGCGCCGGGTAGGGCTCGTAGCCCTGGATCAGCCGTTCCATGCCCTCGCGTACGACATCCAGCGCCGGGTCGTCCAAGGGCGTCTGCGGATACCGCGGGGCGTAACCGGCCGCCAGCAGCAGCGCGTTGCGCTCCCGTACGGGTACGTCCAGGTGCTCCGCCAGCTTCAGCACCATCTCCTCGCTGGGGCGGGAGCGGCCCGTCTCGACGAAGCTGATGTGCCGGGCCGAGGAGCCCGCGCGCAGCGCCAGTTCCAGCTGGCTGACCCGCCGCTGCTCTCGCCAGGCCCGCAGCATCGGACCGGCGCCCTGGCCGTGGGGGACGACGGGAGGCGTGCCCGGCGCGGGCGGGAGGAGGGTCATACGTACGACCGTAGTCGAACGGGCGCCCGGACGCTCTCCCGGCCGGATCCATGCGGTACCGGCGGGTGCCGGTCCCGGAGGAACCGGCCTGACCAGGCCCGCAGTCGCGGGCCTGTGGCACGCTGAAGAGGTACGCGACGTCCGTGAAGGGAGCCTGCTCATGCCCGTCGAACCGCTGTCGCAGAAGGAGATCGAGGACCGCCTGGCGGAGCTGCCCGGCTGGTCGCTCGACGGCGACTCCCTCACCCGCTCGTACCGGCTCGCCTCGCACTTCGCCGCGACCGCCCTGGTCGTCCATATCGCCCAGGTCCAGGAAGAACTCGACCACCACTGCGACCTGACCCTCGGCTACCGCACCGTCGGCCTCACGGTGACCACGCACAGCGCCGGCGGCAAGGTCACCGCCCTGGACTTCGGGCTGGCCGAGCGGGTCGAGGCCCTCGCCCCGGCGCACGGCGCCGGCTGAGCGCACGGTGCTGGACTACACCGATGAGGCCGAGTGCTACGACGTCCTGCGCGGTGGCGAGGCCAGGGCGGCCGCCGCCGCCGAGGGCGTACTGAGCCTCGTGCCGCAAGGGGCGCGCAGCCTGCTCGACGTGGCCTGCGGCACCGGCATCGTGACCCGGCGGCTCGCGGTTGCCAGGGCCGGGATGCGGGTCATCGGCGCCGACCTCACGCACGCCATGGCGCGGCACGCCGCCGAACGGCTGCCCGGCGCCGTCGTCCTCGCCGACTGCCGCCGACTGCCCTTCCGTGATGGGGAGTTCGATGCCGTCGCCAGCGTGTGGCTGCTGCACCTGCTGCGGCGGCCGGAGCACGTGCGGGCCGCCGTCGCCGAGTGCGCCCGCGTGCTGCGCCCCGGCGGCGTCCATGTCACGACGGTCGACAAGGCCGCCGCTCACAACGTCGGCAGTGACATCGACGCCGTCCTCGCCTCGCGTCCCCGCAGCCCCGCCCCCGACACCTCGGCGGCCGTCGAGTCGTACGCCGCGGAGCACGGACTGCTGCCCGCCGGGCAGACCCGCTTCCCGGGCCGGGGACAGGGCCGCAGTCCCCGCCGCACCATCGCCGACCTGCGCCGGGGCTGGTTCGTGACGCTCCCGCCCGGCCACCCGCTCGCCGACGGCTTCGCCGCACGCCTCGCCGCGCTCCCCGACCAGGACCGCCCGCGCCCGGACCCGTGGTTCACCCTCCGCGCGTTCCGTAAGGCCACGTGACCGGCCTTGGGCCGGAGCTTGACGCCGGCTCTACACGCCGTGACTGGCCGGCTCGCCGATGCCCTCGGACCACTCGATGCCGAGGGTGCCGGCGAGTTCGTGTACGGCCTCCTCGGTGCGGCCGTACGCGGTGAGCGCGAGGTCGTGCAGGCCGGTGTCGTGGCGGACGATGACGTCCGGGCCGCCGAAGTACTCGCTCCGGGCGCCCAGTTCACGCCACGGCAGCAGGCCCAGCGGGGTGAGGTGCTTGTGCAGCCGTGTCACCGTCTCCGGGGCGATCTCGCTCTCCCCGGCCGCCCATCCGAAGTGCTCGGGCAGCCGGTTGACGGCGAGCTGGAGGAAGAACTCCGAGAGCGAGTGGCTCTGCAGTACCCATCCGTCCCCGCCGTCGTCGTCCTCGGCGGTGACCAGCACCGGCGGGTCGGCGAGGGCGCCGCGGGCCGCCGGATAGCCCCACTCGTTGCCGTACTGGTACTCCGCCATGAACACACAGACCCGCAGATCCTCCTCCGGCCCGACGAAGGGGTTGTCCCGCGGCAGGGCCTCGGAGGCGCCGTAGCCGGAAGGGTCGGGGCGGACCGTCGGGGGCCACTCCGGGTGGGTCCAGTACAGGCGCGGCTGGTCGGCGAAGGAGTTGAAGGGCAGGTCCCACCACTCGGCCAGCGCGGCCGGTATGGGGAGCGTGGGGTCGACGCGCCCGGAGGCCTCGTCCGCCTCGCCGGTCCGCGTCCGTTCCCGGTCGCCGCTGGGCTCGTAGCCCCACCCCTGCTGGAAGGAGCGCAGCAACTCCCAGCGGGCGGCCGTGCCGGCGTCGCGTGCGTGCTCCAGGAGCTCAGGGAAACGTGCGTAGTCGATCTCAGTCACGCGGCGAATCCTACGGACGGGGCACGCCGTGGCCGCCTTGGACGTCACGGCCGCCGGACCGCGTCCACCTTGCCGTTCCGGCAACGTCTCTTGCCCTTTCCCCGGGCGCCGTCGCACGCTGGCGGCATCCGGAGGAGAGGCTGACCCATGGCGCACGACCACCACGACGACCACCGGCACGAGCACCGGCCAGGTCACCACCACGACCACGCCGAGATCGACTGGACCGAGATGGCCCCGCTGCTGGAGGCGGGCGCCGAGCTGTACGCGCCGCTGTACGAGCGGGCCCTGGCCTGGCTGGCGAAGCAGCAGACGGCCCCCGGCCTGGTGGTGGACGTGGGCAGCGGACCCGGCGTCGTGTCCTGTCTGCTCGCCGAGACCTTCCCCGGCGCCCGCATCGTCGCCGTGGACGGCGCGGAGCCGCTGCTCGCGCGGGCCCGCGACCGCGCCGCCCGCCTCGGCCTCGCCGACCGGTTCGGCACCCTGGCCGGTGAGCTGCCCGGCGTCCTCGACGACCTCGACTACCCCGCCGACCTGCTGTGGGCCAGCCGCAGCCTGCACCACCTCGGCGACCAGCGGGCCGCCCTGGCCGCCTTCGCCGGACGGCTGGCGCCAGGCGGCACACTGGCGATCGTGGAGGGGGGCCTGCCGACGCGCTTCCTGCCGCGCGACATCGGCATGGGCCGCCCGGGGCTCCAGGCCCGGCTGAACGCGATCGAGGAGGAGTGGTTCAACGAGATGCGCGCGGCGCTGCCCGGCACGGTCGAGGAGACGGAGGACTGGCCGGCGCTGCTCACCGAGGCGGGCCTGGCCCACCCCCGCACCCGCAGTTTCCTGCTCGACCTGCCCGCCCCGGCCCCCGAGCGGGCCCGCGCCTATGTGGCCGCCACCCTCTCCCGCACCCGCGAGGCGGTCGCCGAGCGTCTCGACGCCACCGACCTCGCCACCGTGGACCGCCTCCTCGACCCCGGGGACAAGGCGAGCGTCCACCACCGTCCGGACCTGTTCCTGCTGACGGCACAGACGGTGCACACGGCGAGCCGGCCGCTGTAGGGCGCTTGTCCCGTTTCCCGCCTTGACGTACGCGGGACTTGACCTGGAGCGCGCTCCAAGTGATGGACTCCCGGCACGCATCAGGAACAGGGGGTACACCATGACCGGGTCTCAGGTCGCGCTCGTCACCGGTGGGGGCAGTGGTATCGGTGCCGCGGTGGCGCGGCGGTTGCTGGACGGTGGGCACCGGGTCGCCGTCACGGGGCGCGGGGAGGCGCGGCTGCGCGGGTTCGCCGAGGAACTCGGGCGGCCCGAGGGGCTGTTGACGATCCCGGGGAACGCCGCCGACTACGCGGACGTGCGGGCCGCGGTGGAGACCACGCTCAAGGAGTTCGGGCGGCTCGACACCGTCGTGGCCAACGCCGGGTTCGCCACCCATGACGCCGTGGCCGACGGCGACCCGTCGGGGTGGACGGAGATGGTGCTGACCAACGTGCTCGGACCGGCGCTGCTGATCCGGGCCTCCGCCGAGGCGCTGAAGCAGACGCGCGGGCGGATCGTGCTCGTCGGCAGTGTCGCCGGCTTCGTGCCGACGCCGGGCAACCTCTACGGGGCCACCAAGTGGGCGGTGACCGGCCTCGCCGAGAACACCCGGCGCCAGGTCACGGAGTGGGGGATCGGGGTCACGCTGATCGCGCCGGGGCGGGTGGAGACGCCGTTCTGGGACGACTTCGGGGGCCTGCCGCCGGGGCGCCTGCTGACCGCCGGTCAGATCGCCGACTCCGTCGTCTGGGCCATCGGGCAGCCCGAAGGGGTCGACGTCAACACCGTCGTCGTACGGCCCGTCGGACAGCCCAACTGACCTCACGCACGCCGAGCGCCCCGGGACCGACGAGGTTCCCGGGGCGCTTCGCGTACGGTTCCGTGCCGGGGAACGGTCAGCTCACGTCGAACGTGGCCGGGTCCGGGCCCAGGCGGCGGTCCTCGTTCAGGGCGCTGATCGCCGCGAGGTCCTCGGTGTCCAGGCTGAAGTCGAAGACGTCGATGTTCTCCGCGATCCGGGACGGTGTCACGGACTTCGGGATCACCACGTTGCCGAGCTGGAGGTGCCAGCGCAGCACGACCTGGGCGGGCGTGCGATGGTGCTTCTGGGCGATGGCCACGATCGCCGGGACCTCCAGCAGGCCCTTGCCGGAACCCAGCGGCGACCAGGCCTCGGTGGCGATGCCCTGCTCAGCGTGGAACTCGCGCGCGGCGTGCTGCTGGAGGTGCGGGTGCAGCTCGATCTGGTTCACGGCCGGGACGACCGAGGTCTCGCCGATCAGCCGCTCGAGGTGCTCCGGCAGGAAGTTGGAGACGCCGATCGCCTTGATACGTCCGTCGGCGTGCAGCTTCTCGAACGCCTTGTAGGTGTCGACGTACCGGTCCTTCGACGGCAGCGGCCAGTGGATCAGGTACAGGTCCACGTAGTCCAGGCCGAGCTTGCCGAGGGAGACGTCGAAGGCGCGCAGGGTGGAGTCGTAACCCTGGTCGCCGTTCCAGAGCTTGGTGGTGACAAAGAGCTCCTCGCGGGGGACGCCGGAGGCGGCGACGGCCTTGCCGGTGCCCTCCTCGTTGCCGTAGATCGCCGCTGTGTCGATGCTGCGGTACCCGGCCTCCAGCGCCGTGGCGACCGCGCGCTCCGCCTCGTCGTCCGGCACCTGCCAGACGCCGAAGCCCAGCTGGGGCATCTCGACGCCGTTGTTCAGGATGATCGGGGGGACCTTGCTGCTCACGAGCTCTTGATCCTTCGGTTGTCGTCAGGTGGTACTCATATCGTCAACGATCACGGGCCCGGATGCATTCCTGACGCGAAAATGACCGGAACCCGCCTCATGTGCCGTACAGCGCCTCGACCTCGTTGGAGTAGGCCTTCTCGATCGCCTTGCGCTTCAGCTTCAGCGACGGCGTGAGCAGCCCGTGCTCCTCGGTGAAGGGCTGCGCCAGGATGCGGAAGGTGCGGATCGACTCGGCCTGCGAGACGAGGGTGTTCGCGGCGACCACCGCCCGCCGCACCTCGGTCTCCAGGTCCGGATCGCGGACCAGTGCGGCCGGGGTGAGCCGCGGCTTGTTGCGCATCTGGAGCCAGTGCTCGACCGCCTCCTGGTCGAGCGTGACCAGGGCGGCGACGAAGGGGCGGTCGTTGCCGACGAGGATGCACTGGGCGATCAGCGGGTGGTCACGGACGCGTTCCTCCAGCAGGCCCGGCGACACGCTCTTGCCGCCCGAGGTGACGAGGATCTCCTTCTTGCGGCCGGTGAGGGTGAGGTAGCCGTCCTCGTCGAGCGAGCCCAGGTCGCCGGTGGCGAGCCAGCCCTCGTGCAGGGTCTCGTCGGTGGCCTTGGGATTGTTCAGGTAGCCCTGGAAGACGGTGGGGCCGCGCAGCCAGACCTCGCCGTCGTCCGCGATGTGCACGGTGACACCGGGGACGGGCTGCCCGACCGTGCCGTAGCGGGTGCGCTCGGGCGGGTTGGCCGTCGCGGCCGCCGTGGACTCGGTCAGGCCGTACCCCTCGTAGATCTGCACGCCCGCGCCCGCGAAGAACAGGCCGAGCCGCCGGTCCATCGCCGAGCCACCGGACATGGCGTGCCGCACCCTGCCGCCCATCGCCTGGCGCACCTTGGCGTAGACGAGCTTGTCGAACAGCTGGTGCTGCACGCGCAGGCCGGCCGAGGGGCCGGGCCCGATACCCCACGCCTTGGCCTCGGCCGCGTCGGCGTAGCGCACGGCGACGTCGACGGCCTTCTCGAAGGGCCCCGCCTTGCCCTCCCGCTCGGCCTTGCGGCGGGCGGCGTTGAAGACCTTCTCGAAGATGTACGGCACGGCCAGGATGAACGTCGGCCGGAAGGCGGCCAGGTCGGGCAGCAGGGCGGCCGCGTTGAGCTGCGGCTGGTGGCCGAAGCGGACCCTGCCGCGGATCGCGGCCACCTCCACCATCCGGCCGAACACATGCGCGAGCGGCAGGAAGAGCAGGGTCGCCGCCTCGTCGCCCCGCTTGGAGTGGAACACCGGCTCCCAGCGCTCGATGACGGTGTCCGCCTCGTACATGAAGTTGCCGTGCGAGAGGACACAGCCCTTGGGGCGGCCCGTGGTGCCGGAGGTGTAGATGACGGTCGCGACCGAGTCCGGGGTGACCGCCTTGCGATGCCGGTGCACCACGTCGTCGTCGAGGTGGGCGCCCGCGTCGTAGAGCTCATGGACCGCGCCCGCGTCGAGCTGCCACAGGCGGCGCAGCCTCGGGAGCCGGTCGATGACGGTGGCGATGGTCATCGCGTGGTCCTCGTGCTCCACGAACGCGGCCGTCACCTCCGCGTCGTACAGCATCCAGTAGCACTGCTCGGCCGAGGACGTCGGGTAGACCGGCACCACCTGGGCGCCGATCGCCCACAGCGCGAAGTCGCACAGGGTCCACTCGTAGCGGGTGCGGGACATGATGGCGACGCGGTCGCCGAACCGGATGCCCTCGGCGAGCAGGCCCTTGGCGAGCGCGAGCACCTCGTCGCGGAACTCGGCTGACGTCACGTCCCGCCAGTGCCCCGCGTCGTCCTTGCGGCCGAGCGCGATGTGCAGCGGATCGTCCTGGGCGTGCTCGAAGACGACGTCGGCCAGACCGCCCACGGGGGGCGCCAGCGCCAACGGAGGATTGGTGAACTCGCGCAAACCCGTTCCCCGCTCTCTGTGACGGCTCCCTGTGACGCCCGCACAGGCCGTGAAAGCTACCCCACGGACCGTCGTGACGGGAGGGGTGCGAAAGCGGAGAGGCGCTCAGGTATGTGCTGGTCAGCGGGGGAGATAAGCCGCAGAAGGGGAAGGTTCGTACAGATTCCTGACGGCGGAGTAAGTTTCGGCACCGTAATCTCCACGGAATCTGTACGACCCACTCACCGTGCCGGGTGTCAGCGGCGGTGCAGCCGCTCGCCCGCCGCCAGGACCGCCGCCGCAAGGGCGTCCGCCGGACCCTGGGCGGTGGCGCGGCGGCGGCCGTGGACCAGCACGAAGTCGACCTGGCCGAGTTCGGGCAGGCCGAGCCGGTCCGGGACGCGGACCAGGCCCGGCGGGACGAAGCCCCGGGAGTGGGCCATCACGCCGAGGCCCGCGCGGGCGGCGGCGATCAGCCCGTTCAGGCTGCCGCTGGTACAGGCGACGCGCCACTCGCGGCCCTGGCGTTGCAGCGCCTCCAGAGCGAGGGCGCGGGTGATGCCCGGCGGCGGATAGACGATCAGCGGGACCGGGCGGCCGGGGTCCAGGCGCAGGCGTTCCGCGCCGATCCAGACCAGACGGTCGTGCCACACCAGCTCACCGCGCGGGTCCTCGGGGCGCCGTTTGGCCAGGACCAGGTCCAGCTTTCCGGCGGCGAGCTGCTCGTGCAGGGTGCCGGACAGCTCCACGGTCAGCTCCAGGTCGACCTCGGGGTGGTCGTGCCGGAAGCCCTCCAGGATCTCCGGGAGCCGGGTGAGCACGAAGTCCTCCGAGGCGCCGAAGCGCAGCCGGCCCCGCAGCCGGGTACCCGTGAAGAACGCCGTGGCCTGCTCGTGCACTTCCAGGATCCGGCGCGCGAAACCGAGCATCGCCTCGCCGTCCTCCGTCAGCTCCACGGAGTGGGTGTCCCGGCTGAACAGCCGGCGCCCGGTGGCGTCCTCGAGCCGCCGTACGTGCTGGCTGACCGTCGACTGGCGCAGCCCGAGCCGCCGCCCGGCCTGGGTGAAGCTCAGCGTCTGGGCGACGGCGAGGAACGTGCGCAGCTGGGAGGGGTCGTACACAAGGCCAGGGTAACGGGGTCATCGGAATCCGTGATGACAGTCAGAGCGGTATGCCGGATTCACGATCGGCCGGTGAGGGAGCAGGATGGAGCGGGGACCCGCGTCCCCGTACGGGTACCGAGTCAGAAGTACGTACAGAAGCAAGTACAGAGGTAGTGGAGCACCGTGAAACGCCTGCGCCGGCCGTCCTGGATGCCGATCGACCCGTACATCCTGATGCTGCTCGGGACGGTGGGCCTCGCGGCGCTCCTCCCGGCCAGGGGTACGGCCGCCGACGTGGCCTCCGGCGCCTCCACCGCGGCGATCGCCTTCCTCTTCTTCCTCTACGGCGCCCGGCTGTCCACCCGTGAGGCGCTGGACGGGCTCAGGCACTGGCGGCTCCACGTCACCGTGCTGGCCTGTACCTTCGTCGCCTTCCCGCTGCTCGGGCTGGCCGCCCGCGGGCTGGTCCCGGTGTTCCTGACCCACTCCCTGTGGACCGGCCTGCTCTTCCTCACCCTGGTCCCGTCGACCATCCAGTCGTCGATCGCGTTCACCTCGATCGCCCGCGGCAACGTGCCCGCGGCGATCTGCGCCGGCTCCTTCTCCTCCCTCGCGGGCATCGTGATCACCCCCCTGCTCGCGGCGTCGCTGCTGGGCAGTGGCGCGGGCGGTTTCCGGGCCGACTCGATCCTCAAGATCGTGCTCCAGCTGCTGGTGCCCTTCCTCGCCGGGCAGCTGCTGCGCCGCTGGATCGGCGGCTTCGTCGCACGCCACAGGAAGGGCCTCGGATACGTCGACCGCGGGTCGATCCTTCTCGTCGTGTACACGGCCTTCAGCGAGGGCATGGTCCACGGCGTCTGGCACCAGGTCAGCCCGGTGCGGCTGGCCGGCCTGCTCGGCGTCGAGGCGGTGCTGCTCGCCGTGATGCTCGCCCTGACCTGGTACGGCTCCAAGGCGCTCGGCTTCAGCCGGGAGGACCGCATCGCCATCCAGTTCGCCGGCTCGAAGAAGTCGCTGGCCTCCGGGCTGCCGATGGCGAGCGTGCTGTTCGGCGCGCAGGCCTCGCTGGCCGTGCTGCCGCTGATGCTCTTCCACCAGATGCAGCTGATGGTCTGCGCGGTGATCGCCAAGCGCCGCTCCCGCGACCCGCGCGAGGAGCTCACTGCACCGGCTTCAGCCTCAGGGTCACGAACCGTGGCCGGTACAGGCTCACGTTCCCGCTGATCGCCGCCGCCGCGCCCGTCGTCTCCAGCCAGTTGACGTCGTAGCTGAGCACCAGACGCCCGTCGCCGCCGACGTCGGGATGCGCCTGCGGGTTGTACGCGGCGACCCCGGCGGACGGCAGTGGCGGACTGAAGCCGCGGGCCGGCCCGTGCCAGGGCCCGGTGGGGGAGCAGGCCCAGTACGACGTCACCGTGCCCAGTCCGGCCGTACCCGCCGCCATGGTGAACAGGACATATGTGTCCCCGTCCCGTACGACCGAGAACGCGCTGCCCACCCCGGTGCGCCGCTCGTCGCCGAGCACGGCGGCCGGCCGGGTGCCGGTGACCCAGGCGGAACCGTCCCAGTACTCCCAGGCGGCCGGGTCCGCGAGCCCGCCGTCCGGCACCCGCGCCACATAGGCCGACGAGGCCGGGCGCGACACGGCCTGCCCGTCGTCGCCACCGAACACATACGTCCAGCCGTCCCGCGCCACCAGCGTCGTGCCGAACAGCACCCGCCGGGACGGATCCGGCACCGACCCCTGGTCGAACACCTTCGTGACGGACTCGACCCGCAACTGCGGCAGGGAGAGCGTGGCCACCTCGGTGGCGAGCGGCACCCCGTAGATCCACGGCGCCTGGCCGGCCGCGCGCGTCCACAGCAGCACCCGCACCACCTGCTCGGCCGCGCCGGGGGAGCGCGGCTCGACCCGGGCGGCGACGGGCCAGCGCCACTGGCCGGTGGCCGGCTCCGGGAAGAGCGGCGCGGGGAGCGTGGTGCGCAGCCGGTCCCCGGACATCACCACGGCCGAGTTGCGCACCATCGGCGCGCCGCTGTCGCGCCAGGCGTACGACTCGCCGGACGGGTTGGGCGGCGGGTGCACGGGGCCGAGGAAGGTGTCGGAGAACAGCCACAGCACCCGGCCGTCCGGCAGCCTCAGCGAGTGCGTGCCGTCGCCGCCGGTCCAGTCGTCGGTGCGGCCCGCGTCGTCGCCGTAGCGGGCGAACTCGCCGGTGAGCGCGTCGGCGGCCGTCCAGGAAGCGACCCGACGGCCCGCGCACGCACCGCCGCCCTCCCGGTCGTCGTCCGGGAGGGCGGTGAGCAGCACGGCCGCGAGAACCAGGGCCAGCAGCAGAGCGGCCCCGGTTCCCGTGCGCTGTCGTGCTCGTCGTTCGTCGGGCACGCTCCGTGACGTTAGCGGGCCGCGGTCACCTGGTCCATGGGGAGCCACAGGACGTTGCCGAACCAGGGGCCGGTGTGGGTGAGGCGGACCTGCTCGATCTCGGCGTCGGACAGCGCCATGTCCCAGACACGCACCTCGTCGAGCGCCCCGGTGAAGAAGGCCCGGCTGTCCATGCGCTGGCCGATGTGCACCCCGAACGGCGAGTTGCGGCTCACCGAGCCGGGCACGTCCTCGGTGCTGATCGCGGTGCCGTCGATGAACAGGGTCAGCTGCCCGTCGCCGCGGCGCAGTGCGAGGTGGTGCCACTTGCCGTCGTTGTAGGCGCCGTTCGTCGCCACGGCGGCCGTGTTGACGGTCCGCACCCCCTCCCGGGTGCTGATCAGTCCGCGCACCCGCTTGCCCTCGGGCTCGGCGCGCAGCCAGACCTGTGGCTGGCTGGTGCCCACCCCGCCCATCCACAGCAGCGGCTGCTCACCGCTGGCCGCCGTGTAGCGGAACCACAGGGAGGCGGTGAAGTCGCCGCTGCCGAGCTGGAGTTCCTCGCGGTACGGCAGGCGCACGGCGTCGTCGGTGCCGTCGAAGGAGATGCCGTTGTTCAGCACGCCGGCGGTGGTGGAGGCGCCGCCGAGCACGCTCGCCTCGGGGGCGAGCAGGGCACGGTCGGTGGTGGTCGGGTCGGCGCCGCGGCGGGGCGTGAGCCACTCCTCGTTGAAGCGGGTGAAGCGGATCTCGTCGCGGGCGTCGGCCGTGCCGGCCTCGTACATCAGGCCGACGGTGCTGCCGGAGATGTGCACCAGGTCGGAGTAGCCGGACCAGTCGCGGGTGACGACCGTACCGCGGTCCACGCTGTCCCAGGTCTCGCCGTCGTCGTAGGAGGAGCGGATCATCATGGTCCGGCGGCGGTCGGGGTCGCCCGGGCAGGCCAGCAGAAGGCGGTCGCCGAGGCGCAGCGTGGCGCCCTGGACCTGGGGGGCGTAGAGGTCGGGGAGGGCCTCGAAGGTGCCCTTGTAGGTCTCGCCGCCGTCGCTGCTGAGCACCTGGGAGCGGTGGCCCAGGTCGGTGCCCTCCTGCTCACGGCCGCTGACCAGGATCGTGCCGTCGGAGCGCTCGGTCATGGAGATCTCGGAGGGCTTCTGGCGGAAGGTGCCGTCGGCCGACAGCGGCCAGGAGTCCGTGGCGCCGACCCGCCAGGTGGTGCCGCCGTCGTCGCTGAGGATGAGGGCCGCGTGGTTCGCGGTGACCCGGTTGCCGTCCCAGGTCTCGGTGTTGACGCCGAAGACCAGCCTGCCGGCGTGGGCGCCCTGGGTGAGCTGGATGCCGTGCACGGGGCCGGTGGCGTACCAGGAGTTCCAGTGCGAGGGCAGGATCTGCGGGCTGAGGTCGCGGGGTGTGGACCAGGTGACCCCGTCGTCGTCGCTGTGCTGCAGATGGGGGACGCGGTCGCAGGGGACGTCGCAGTGCTCGCTGTCGGGGCGGCCCGTGTTGTACGTCTCCGCGAGCAGGATCCGGCCGGTGTCCCGGTCGACGACCGGCGTCGGATTGCCGTGCGTGTCACCGGCGCCGTCGTTGACGACCTGCAACGGGCCCCAGGTGCGGCCGCCGTCGGTGGAGCGCTTCAGCACGATGTCGATGTCGGTCGCGTCCCCGCAGTTGAGGACCCGCCCCTCGGCGAACGCGAGCAGGGTGCCCTTCGTGGTCTGCACGACCGTCGGAATCCGGAAGCAGGCGTAGCCGGGGTCCTGCGAGGCCTTGAAGAGGACCTGTTCCTCGAACAAAGGTGCCGCCGCGGCGGGTTGGGCCTGGGCCGGGCCCGGGAGTGCGGCGGCGGCCGTCAGGACGGCGCCCGCGGTGAGGGTGGTTCTCAGACGTGCGCGGAGTCTCGACGGCATGAATGACCCTTCATTTGTCTGGACATCTGTACATCCCATGTCCAACCTATGCGCCACAGACGGTAGTTGGCGGCAACGACACACCGCAACCGGCGCCAGCGGCGCAAGTGGAATGCCGGCAGGACGTCCTGACGCGACGTCAGGGGCCAGTGAAAGGGGAGCGGATGGGCGGCGCGGTCACCGCGCGGTCTCGTCGGCTCCTGGCGCTACGGCCGCCGCGGTCCGGGGCGGGCGGCGGTGACGGCGGAGGCCGCGTCGGGTATGGCGTCGCCGAGGGAGCCGTGGCGGACGACGCGGCGCATCGAGCCTCCTGAGTTCGTTGGAGTTCCCAACGATAAATCAGGTCGTGGGGAAATCCAATGAAATGCGCACTAGGCTGGAGTCATGGCCGAGGCACCACTCTCCGCGATTCACTCGCTGCCCAGCTGGATCCTCGGCCGGGCCGCCGCTCGCGGGCGCGCCCTGGTGGCACAGGCGCTGGCCGCCGAGGGCATGAAGATGTGGCACCACATGGTGCTGGTCGCCGTCCGTGACCTCGGCCCGATCGCCCAGGCCGACCTCGGCCGGAGCGTGGGGCTCGACCCCAAGGACGTCGTCGGGGTGCTCAACGACCTGCAGTCGGCCGGCCACGTCGTGCGTGCACCCGACCCGGAGGACCGGCGCAAGAACGCCGTGTCCGTCACCGCGGACGGCACCCGGCTGCTGCGGCGCTGCGAGCAGGCCGCCTGCGAGGCGAACGAGGCCCTGCTGGCCCCGCTCACCGCGGCCGAACGCCGCCAGTTCATGGGCCTGCTGGGCAGGATCTCCGGCACGGAGTGACGCCCGGGGGCTGAGGCGGGACCCCGGCGGCGCAGGGGGCGCTCCCCGCCGGCCCGGGTCCCGCCGCCGTGCAGCGGGGGACCGTCAGCCCTGGGCGGCCGCGGTCCGCAAGGGGATGCGGTCCTCGCCCGCGTACACGTTCATGGAGCTGCCCCGCAGAAAGCCCACCAGGGTCAGCCCGGTCTCCTGGGCCAGGTCCACCGCCAGCGACGAGGGCGCCGAGACCGCCGCCAGCACCGGGATGCCCGCCATCACGGCCTTCTGCGCCAGCTCGAAGGAGGCCCGGCCCGAGACCAGCAGGACGGTGCGGGACAGCGGCAGGTCCCCGCTCTGCAGGGCACGGCCGACCAGCTTGTCGACCGCGTTGTGCCGGCCCACGTCCTCCCGTACGTCCAGCAGCTCGCCGCCCTCGTCGAACAGCGCCGCCGCGTGCAGCCCCCCGGTCCGGTCGAAGACCCGCTGGGCCGCGCGCAGCCGGTCGGGGAGGCACGCGAGCAGCTCGGGCTCGACACGGACCGGGGGAGTGTCGGAGATGGGCCAGCGGGCCGTGGTCCGCACCGCGTCCAGGCTGGCCTTGCCGCACAGCCCGCAGGACGAGGTCGTGTAGACGTTGCGCTCGAGCGTGATGTCCGGGATCGGCACCCCGGGAGCCGTCTGCACGTCCACCACGTTGTAGGTGTTCGAGCCGTCGACCGTGGCACCCGCGCAGTACACGATGTTGCGCAGGTCGCCACGCTCGCCCAGCACGCCCTCGCTCACCAGGAACCCGGCCGCGAGGGCGAAGTCGTCGCCGGGGGTGCGCATGGTGATCGCGAGCGGCTTGCCGTTCAGCCGGATCTCCAGGGGTTCCTCGGCGACGAGCGTGTCCGGGCGGGTGGAGACCGCCCCGTCCCGGATCCGGATCACCTTGCGTCGCTCCGTGACTCGTCCCATGTCCTGATCAGCCCCGGTTCTGTACGTGCTGGTAGCCGAAACGGCCCTTGATGCAGAGGTTGCCGTGGGTCACCGGGTTGTCGTGCGGCGAGGTGACCTTGACGATCTCATTGTCCTGCACATGGAGCGTGAGGTTGCAGCCCACACCGCAGTAGGCGCACACCGTCGTGGTCTCCGTCTGCTGCGACTCGTCCCACGTACCCGCCTCGCGCATGTCGAACTCGGACTTGAACGACAGCGCCCCCGTCGGGCAGACCTCGATGCAGTTGCCGCAGTAGACACACGCCGAGTCGGTCAGCGGGGCGTCGTGCTCGACCGCGATCCGGGCGTCGAAGCCGCGGCCCACGACGGAGATCGCGAAGGTGTTCTGCCACTGGTCGCCGCAGGCGTCGACGCACTTGTAGCAGAGGATGCACTTGTCGTAGTCACGGACGTAGAGGTCGTTGTCGACCCTCGGTTCCTCGCTCAGGCGGGCGGCCTGAGGGCCGAAGCGGTCCGGCTTCGCCTCGTACTCCTTCAGCCACCCCGCCACCTCGGGTGTGGTCGACAGGTCGACCGAGGAGGCGAGGAGCTCCAGGACGATCTTGCGGCTGTGCCGGGCGCGCTCGGTGTCCGTGCGGACGGTCATCCCCGGCTCCGCCTTGCGCGAGCAGGCCGGGACCAGGGTCCGGGAGCCCTCTACCTCGACCATGCAGACCCGGCAGGCGTTCTTCGGGGTGAGCGTGTCCCCGTGACAGAGGGTGGGGACGTCCTTCCCCGCGGCCCGGCAGGCGTCGAGGATGGTCGAGCCCTCCGGGACCCGGGCCTGATGCCCGTCGACGGTGAACTCGACGAGCCGGCGAGGCACTCCCAGCGGTATCGCGGTCATTCGTAGGCCCCCAGTCGGTCGATGGCGGATTCCACGGCGTTCCAGGCGGTCTGTCCCAGACCGCAGATCGAGGCGTCCCGCATCGCGCGGCCGACCTCCCTGAGCAGGGCGATGTCGCCGGCGGCGGCGGCACCGGTGCGCTCCGCGATCCGGTGCAGCGCCTCCTCCTGCCGCACGGTGCCGACCCGGCACGGCACGCACTGCCCGCACGACTCGTCGCGGAAGAACTCGGCGATACGCAGCAGCAGCCGGGGCAGCGGGACCGCGTCGTCGAAGGCCATCACGACGCCCGAGCCGAGCGTCGTGCCGGCCTCGCGGGTGCCTTCGAAGGTGAGCGGGATGTCCGTCTCGTCGGGCCGTACGAAGCCGCCGGCCGCGCCGCCGAGCAGGACCGCCCGCAGCCCGTCCCGCACGCCCGCCAGCTCCAGCAGCTCGCCCAGCGTCGCGCCGAACGGCAGCTCGTAGATCCCGGGCCGCGCCACGCTGCCCGACACGCAGAACAGCTTGGGGCCGGTCGACGCCGCCGTGCCGATCGCCGCGTACGCCGGGGCGCCCATCGTCAGGATCGGCAGGACGTTGACCAGCGTCTCGACGTTGTTCTCGACCGTGGGCTTGCCGAACAGCCCCCTCTCCACCGGGAAGGGCGGCTTCGAGCGCGGCTCGCCCCGGTAGCCCTCGATGGAGTTGAACAGCGCCGTCTCCTCACCGCAGATGTACGCGCCCGCGCCCCGCCGGATCTCGATGTCGAAGGCGTACCCCTGGCCGAGGACGTCCTCGCCCAGCAGGCCACGGGCGCGGGCCTGGGCGAGGGCGTGCTCCAGCCGGTGCAGGGCGCGCGGGTACTCACCGCGCAGGTAGAGGTAGCCGTGGTGCGCGCCGGTGGCGTACCCGGCGATGGTCATCGCCTCCACCAGCGCGTACGGGTCGCCCTCCATGAGCACCCGGTCCTTGAAGGTGCCCGGCTCGGACTCGTCGGCGTTGCAGACGACGTAGTGCGGATGGTCCGGCTGGGACGCCGTGGCCTGCCATTTGCGGCCGGTGGGGAAGGCGGCGCCGCCGCGCCCGACCAGGCCCGAGTCGGTGACCTCGCGGATCACCCCGGCCGGTCCGAGGTCGAAGGCGCGGCGCAGGGCGGTGTAGCCGCCGTGGGCGCGGTAGTCGTCGAGCGACGCGGGATCCACCACGCCTACCCGCCGCAGCAGCACCAGGTCCGGCGACCCCGCCTGCGGTACGGCCAGTGCCGCCGGGGGCTCCTCCGGCGCCGAGTCGGGTGCGGTCGCGGCGAGGACGGCCGCGTCCACGGTCGCCGGTGCCGACACCGCGGTACGGACCGGGTCGCCGGCCTTGACCGCGAGCGCGGCCGGGGCGCGTTCGCACAGGCCGAGGCACGGGGAGCGCTCGACGTGGACGCCGGGACCGAGGCGGGCCTCGATCCCGGCGCACAGCTCCTGCGCTCCGGCGGCCGCGCAGGTGAGGTCCGTGCAGACGTGCAGCACGGTCGCCGGGCGCGGCTTCACCGAGAACATCGCGTAGAAGGTGGCCACCCCGTACGCCTCCGCCGGCGGCACGGTCAGCCGCCGGCACAGGTAGTCCAGGGCGCCCTCGCTGATCCAGCCGATCCGGTCGTTGATCGCGTGCAGCCCCGGCAACAGCAGGTCGCGGCGGTCGCGTGCCTCCCGGCCGCCCCGCGCCCACCGCAGGTCGGCATCGGAGCGGTCGGCCCCCTCCCACGAGGACCCGGGCGGACCGAGCAGGGCGTCGACGGCCGCCCGTTCGTCGTCCGTCGGTTTGCTGTCACCGAAGTGCAGGTCCACTTACGTCACCTCACGATGGTCGCGACGGGAAGCTTCTCGATCCTGATCGCCGACGCCTTGAACTCCGCCGTCCCCGCGATCGGGCAGTTCGCCTCGATCGTCAGCTGGTTGGTGTCCACCTCGTCGGGAAAATGCATGGTCATGAAGGCGAGTCCGGGCCGCAGCGCCGGGTCGATCCACACGGGCGCCACCACGGAGCCCCGCCGGGAGGACACCTGGACCTCCTCGCCCACGACGACCCCGTACCGCTCGGCGTCCTCCGGGCACAGCTCGACGTACTCGCCGCGCCGCAGCGGGGAGGCGAAACTGCCGCTCTGCACACCGGTGTTGTAGGAGTCGAGACGGCGGCCGGTGGTGAGCCGGATCGGGTACTGGTCGTCGGTGAGGTCCACGGGCGGGTCGTGCTGGACCAGCCCGAAGGGCGCGAGCCGGCCGCGCCGGGCCGGGTCCGGGTCCCACAACCGGCCGTGCAGATAGGTGGGTTCGAGCCGGTCCGTGCTCGGGCACGGCCACTGGATGCCCTGGTGCTCCTCCAGGCGGTCGTACGTCATCCCGTAGTGGTCCGGCGAGACCGAGCGCAGCTCGTTCCAGACGGCCTCGGCGTCGGCGTACTTCCAGTCGTGGCCGAGGCGCGCGGCCAGGTCGCAGAGGATGTCGATGTCCTCGCGGGCCTCGCCGGGCGGGGTCACGGCCCGGCGTACCCGCTGCACGCGCCGCTCGCTGTTGGTCGTCGTGCCCTCCGTCTCGGCCCATCCGGCCGTCGCGGGCAGCACGACGTCCGCCAGCTCGGCGGTCTTGGTCAGGAAGATGTCCTGCACGACCAGGAAGTCCAGCGCCTGCAGGCGCCGTACCGCCTGACCGCTGTCCGCCTCCGACTGGGCCGGGTTCTCGCCGATGCAGTAGACGGCCTTGAGGGTGCCCTCCTCCATCGCCTCGAACATCTCCGTGAGGTTCAGTCCGTAGTGCGGCTGGATGACGGTGTCCCAGGCGGACTCGAACTTCAGCCGGGTGCCCGCGTCGAGGATGTCCTGGAAGCCGGGCAGGCGGTTGGGGATCGCGCCCATGTCGCCGCCGCCCTGCACGTTGTTCTGGCCGCGCAGCGGCTGGAGACCGGAGCCGAAGCGGCCCACGTGGCCGGTGAGCAGCGACAGGTTGATGAGCGCGCGGACGTTGTCGGTGCCGTTGTGGTGCTCGGTGATGCCGAGGGTCCAGCACAACTGGGCGCGCTCGGCACGGGCGTAGGCGTGCGCCAGTTCGCGGATCGCCTGGGCCGGTACGCCCGTCACCTTCTCGGCGAGCGACAGCGTCCACGGCTCGACCAGGGCCTTGTACTCCTCGAAGCCGCTGGTCGCCCGCTCGATGAACGCCTCGTTGGCGAGCCCGGCGTGAATGATCTCGCGGCCGATCGCGTGCGCCATCGGGATGTCGGTGCCGACGTTCAGTCCGAGCCAGCTCTCCGCCCACTCGGCGGTGGAGGTACGGCGCGGATCGACGGCGTACATGCGCGCGCCGCCCCGGATGCCCCGCAGGACGTGCTGGAAGAAGATCGGGTGCGCGAAGCGGGCGTTGGAGCCCCACATCACGATGACGTCGGTGTGCTCGATCTCCTCGTACGACGACGTCCCGCCGCCCGAGCCGAAGGCGGCGGACAGACCCGCGACGCTGGGGGCGTGGCAGGTGCGGTTGCAGGAGTCGACGTTGTTGGTGCCCATGACCACGCGGGCGAACTTCTGGGCGACATAGTTCATCTCGTTGGTCGCGCGGGCGCAGGAGAACATGCCGAACGCCCCACGTGCGGCGTTCAGTCCGCGCGCCGCCCGGTCGAGCGCCTCGTCCCAGGTGGCCGGGCGGAACGGTTCGTCGCGCGAGTCCCTGACAAGGGGATGGGTGAGCCGGGTGTAGGTCTTCGGGGACTGGCGTTTCCTCATGCGGCGCTCCTCAGCGCGAGCAGGTCCGAGATGGCGTGCACGGTGCGCAGGGTGGGCACGTCGACGCCGGTGATCTCCGCAAGTTCGACGACCGCGGCGAGCAGCACGTCGAGTTCGAGCGGCTTGCCGCGCTCCAGGTCCTGGAGCGTGGAGGTGCGGTGGTCGCCCACCTTCTCGGCGCCCTCGAGGCGGCGCTCGATGGAGACGCCGACCTCGCAGCCGAGGGCCTCGGCGACGGCGAGCGTCTCGGTCATCATGATCTCGATGACCCGCCGGGTGCCGCCGTGCAGGCACATCTGGCGCATGGTCGCGCGGGCGAGCGCGCTGATCGGGTTGAAGGAGATGTTCCCGAGCAGCTTCAGCCAGATGTCGTTGCGCAGGTCGGGTTCGACCGGGCACTTCAGGCCGCCGGCCCGCATGGCGTCGCCGAAGGCGGAGCACCGTGCGGACACGCTGCGGTCGGGCTCGCCGATGGAGAACCGGGTGCCTTCCAGGTGCCGTACGACGCCGGGGGCCTGAAGTTCGGTGGCCGCGTAGACCACGCAGCCGATGGCCCGTTCGGGCGCGAGCACCGCACTGACCGCGCCGCCGGGGTCCACGCTCTCGATGCGGTGGCCGTCGTGGGGGCCGCCATGGCGGTGGAAGTACCACCAGGGGATGCCGTTCTGGGCGGCGATCACCGCGGTGGTGTCGTGCAGCAGGGGCTCGATCAGCGGCCCGCACGCCGCGTACGAGTTGGCCTTCAGGCCCAGGAAGACGTAGTCGACCGGGCCGACTTCGGCCGGGTCGTCGGTGACGTGGGCATGCGCGGTGAAGTCGCCGCGCGGACTGAGCACCTGTACTCCGTGCCGCCTCATGGCCGCGAGATGCGGTCCACGGGCGATGAGATGCACATCGGCGCCCGCGCGGTGGAGCGCGGCACCGACGTAGGCGCCGATTGCTCCGGCGCCGAGGACTGCGACTTTCACAAGAACACTCCGTTCGGTTTGAGGGATACCGCGGAGGTGGCCGGGGGACGTCTTGTGTCGACGAAATATTGTCTACAGTATGGAGGTTGGGTCGACAAGGGTCCGCGCGATGACCGTTCGGCGCAGCTTGGATACCGCTCACCGCATACGGTCGACCCGCCTCCTTCTCAACGCACCTGAACCTTCCTACCGTCCGGGATCCATGAGTCCCCCCGTCGCGCCCCCGGGATGGAGCCGCTGGCTGGTGCCGCCCGCCGCGCTCTCCGTCCATCTCTCCATCGGACAGGCCTACGCCTGGAGCGTGTTCAAGCCGCCCCTGGAATCCGCGCTCGGTCTCAGCGGCACCCAGAGTGCCCTGCCCTTCCAGCTCGGCATCGTCATGCTCGGGCTGTCCGCCGCGTTCGGCGGCACGCTGGTCGAACGCAACGGGCCGCGCTGGGCGATGACCGTGGCACTGGTCTGCTTCTCCTCGGGCTTCCTGCTGTCCGCCCTCGGCGCGGCGACCGAGCAGTACTGGCTGATCGTCCTCGGCTACGGCTTCGTCGGCGGGATCGGCCTCGGCATCGGCTACATCTCGCCCGTCTCCACCCTCATCAAGTGGTTCCCCGACCGGCCCGGCATGGCCACCGGCATCGCCATCATGGGCTTCGGCGGCGGCGCGCTGATCGCCTCCCCGTGGTCCGCGCAGATGCTTGAGTCCTTCGGCTCCGGCAGCTCGGGGATCGCGCTCGCCTTCCTGGTCCACGGGCTGACGTACGCCGTGTTCATGCTGCTCGGCGTGGCGCTGGTGCGGGTGCCGAGGACCGAGCGGCCGGTGGCGTCCGCTCCGGCCATGACCGAGGGCGTGCAGGTGCCGGCGAAGAACGCCGTGCGCACCCCGCAGTTCTGGTGCCTGTGGGTCGTGCTCTGCATGAACGTGACCGCCGGCATCGGCATCCTGGAGAAGGCCGCGCCGATGATCACGGACTTCTTCGCGGACACCGCCACCCCGGTCTCGGTGACGGCGGCGGCCGGGTTCGTCGCGCTGCTCTCGGCGGCGAACATGGCGGGCCGCATCGTCTGGTCCTCGACGTCCGACCTGATCGGGCGCAAGAACATCTACCGTGTCTACCTGGGCGTCGGCGCGCTGATGTACCTGCTGATCGCGCTGTTCGGCGACTCGTCCAAGCCGTTGTTCATCCTGTGCGCGCTGGTGATCCTCTCCTTCTACGGCGGCGGCTTCGCGACGATCCCGGCGTATCTGAAGGACCTCTTCGGCACCTACCAGGTCGGCGCGATCCACGGGCGGCTGCTCACCGCCTGGTCCACGGCCGGTGTGCTCGGTCCGCTGATCGTCAACTGGATCGCCGACCGGCAGGAGGAGGCCGGCAAGCACGGCGCGTCCCTGTACGGGCTGTCCTTCACGATCATGATCGGGCTGCTGGCCGTCGGCTTCGTCGCCAACGAACTCGTCCGTCCCGTCCACACCCGCCACCACATCCCCGCACCCCGTCAGGAGGCCGTAGATGCCGGACGACAACAGCCAGAGTCCGCCTGACCGGCGCCCGCTGATCGCGTTCGCCTGGCTGTGGGTGGGCGCGCCGCTCGCGTACGGTTTGTACGAGCTCATACGGAAAGCCACGCAATTGTTCACGGGGTGAGGAGGCCTGTACGCGCCTGGGTTCCCTGAGCGACCCGATTGCCCGGGCGCGCGACGGTCTGCGGGAAACCGACAAGCCGTGGGTCCCATTCCTGTGCCTTTGCCTGCACCGCTACTCGTGAGTCGCTGGCCAGACTGGTGGGTCCCGCATCCCGCAGCAACGAGGGGACCCCCCATGAACGGCTCACGCATCGCCGCCCTCGGCCACTATCAGCCCGCCAGAGTGCTCACCAACGACGACCTGGCGGGCATGGTCGACACCAGCGACGAGTGGATCAGAAGCCGGGTCGGCATCCGCACCCGGCACATCGCCGGCCCCGACGAACCGGTCGACGAGCTCGCCGCGCACGCCGCCGCCAAGGCGCTCGCGGCGGCCGGGCTGGCGCCGGCCGACATCGACCTGGTCCTCGTCGCCACGTCGACGGCCGTCGACCGCTCCCCGAACATGGCCGCCCGGGTCGCGGCCCGGCTCGGCGTCCCGAGGCCCGCCGCGATGGACGTCAACGTGGTGTGCGCAGGATTCACGCACGCCCTCGCCACCGCCGACCACACCGTGCGGGCGGGAGCCGCGAGCCGGGCGCTGGTGATCGGTGCCGACAAGATGTCCGACGTCACCGACTGGACCGACCGCACCACCTGCGTGCTCGTCGGCGACGGGGCGGGGGCCGCCGTCGTGGAGGCCTCGGAGGAACCGGGTGTGGGGCCGGTGCTGTGGGGGTCGGTGCCGGACATGGGGCACGCGGTGCGCATCGAGGGGGAGCCCGCGCGGTTCGCGCAGGAGGGGCAGAGCGTCTACCGGTGGGCGACCACCCAACTACCGCCGCTCGCCCGGCAGGCCTGCGAGCGCGCCGGGTACACGCCGGCCGACCTCGCCGCGGTGGTGCTGCACCAGGCCAACCTGCGGATCATCGAACCGCTCGCCGAGAAGCTGGGCGCCGTCAACGCCGTCATCGCGCGTGACGTGGCCGAGTCCGGGAACACCTCGGCGGCCAGCATTCCCCTCGCGTTCTCCAAGCTGGTGGAGCAGGGGGTGATTTCGGCCGGTGACCCGGTGCTGCTGTTCGGCTTCGGGGGGAACCTGTCCTACGCAGGGCAGGTCGTCCGCTGTCCTTGACCCCCGGCCCGGACCGGAGTGTGACGAGGCCAACTGCCGCTCCGGCTGGTCATTGTGCGCCGTAGACTGTAGACAAAAGGCAATTGATACTCTCTTTCCCAGGGCTTTACGGCTCCGGGGTTGCTCCGGGGTCGCCGTCTGCTGTGCACGGCCCAGCCAGGAGGGGACCGATGTTGTCGACAGGACTGCCGCAAGGCGCGGTGCCCAAGCTCGAACGTCCCGGCCCGCTGCGCGACCGCGTCTACGAGGCGCTGCTCGAACTCATCACCACCCGAGCCCTCCAGCCCGGCCAGCACCTGGTCGAGAGCGAACTCGCCGGGCACCTCGGCGTCTCCCGGCAGCCGGTGCGCGAGGCGCTGCAGCGGCTGAACACCGAGGGGTGGGTCGATCTGCGCCCGGCGCAGGGCGCGTTCGTGCACGAGCCGACCGAGGAGGAGGCCGACCAGCTCCTGACGGTCCGTACGCTGCTGGAGGCCGAGGCCGCCCGGCTCGCCGCCGTGAACGCGGGCAAGGCCGGTGTGGCCGCCCTGGAGGAGCTGTGCGCCGAGGGCGAGCGCGCGGTCGCCGCCGACGACGTGGACGGCGCGGTGGCGCTCAACGCCCGCTTCCACGCGAAGGTCATGGAGCTGGCCGGCAACTCCGTCCTCGCCGAGCTGGCCGCGCAGGTGGACCGCCGGGTCCGCTGGTACTACACGCCGGTCGCCCGGCAGCGTGGCAAGCAGTCCTGGATCGAGCACCGCGAGCTGATCGCCGCCATCACCACACGTGACGAGCAGCGGGCGACGGCTGTCATGCGCGCCCACACCGAGCACACGCGCAAGTCCTACCACGAGCGACCGCGCGGCTAGCGCGACGCCGCTTTCGCCGCAGGCCCCGGCCGGCTCGTACCGTTACGTCCCCCGTGGGTGTGCCCGCGACGGGTGTGCCGGGTGAGCGCAAGGTGCGGTCCCCGACATGGCCGCGCCCGCCCCGTACGTCCGCACGTCATGCCTTCTCGTCACTGCGCGTGACCCTGGCCACCGCCTCGCCGGGCACCCTCGTCCCCCTCTTTGTCCTGCGAGTGGAGAAAGTCCGCAGCAATTCCTGCCTAGCTTCTTCCCACTCCCGGCGGCCGCTGCTACGTTCCCCTCGAAAGCCGGACAGCGATGGCCGATTCGAGGCGGGGAGGGGCTTGTGAGACGCATGACCGCACGACCCGCGAACGCCCACCAGGCCAGGCTGCTCAAGCTGTTGCGCGACGGCGGGCCCAACTCCCGGGCCCAGCTGGGCGATCAGGTCGACCTCTCGCGGTCCAAGCTGGCCGTCGAGGTCGACCGGCTGCTGGAGACGGGCCTGATCGTCGCCGACGGACTCGCCGCCTCGCGCGGTGGCCGCCGCTCGCACAACATCCGGCTCGCGCCGGGCCTGCGCTTCCTCGGCGTCGACATCGGCGCGACCTCCATCGACGTCGCGGTCACCAACGCGGAGCTGGAGATCCTGGGGCACATCACCCAGCCGATGGAGGTGCGCGAGGGTCCCGTCGCGGTCTTCGAGCAGGTCCTGGCGATGGCCGCCAAGCTGCGGGCCTCCGGGCTCGCGGAGGGCTTCGACGGCGCCGGCATCGGCGTCCCGGGCCCGGTCCGCTTCCCCGAGGGCGTCCCCGTGGCCCCGCCGATCATGCCGGGCTGGGACGGCTTCCCCGTGCGGGAGGCGCTCAGTCAGGAACTCGGCTGCCCGGTCATGGTCGACAACGACGTGAACCTGATGGCGATGGGGGAGATGCACGCGGGCGTCGCGCGCTCCGTGGGTGACTTCCTCTGCGTCAAGATCGGTACCGGCATCGGCTGCGGCATCGTCGCCGGCGGCTCCGTGCATCGCGGGACGACGGGCTCCGCGGGCGACATCGGGCACATCCAGGCCGTGCCCGACGGCCGTCCGTGCGCCTGCGGAAACCGCGGTTGCCTGGAGGCCCACTTCAGCGGCGCGGCGCTCGCCCGTGACGCGCTGGAGGCGGCCCAGCAGGGACACTCGGACGAACTCGCGACACTGCTGGAGACGAACGGCACGCTCACCGCCGTCGACGTCGCCGCCGCGGCCGCCGCGGGCGACGCCACCGCCCTCGAACTGATCCGTGAGGGCGGCAACCGCACCGGCCAGGTCATCGCCGGCCTGGTCAGCTTCTTCAACCCCGGTCTGGTGGTGATCGGCGGTGGGGTGACCGGCCTGGGCCACACCCTGCTCGCCGCGATCCGCACCCAGGTCTACCGCCAGTCGCTGCCGCTGGCGACCGGCAATCTGCCCATCGTCCTCGGCGAGCTGGGCCCCACCGCCGGCGTCATCGGCGCGGCCCGGCTGATCAGCGACCACCTCTTCTCACCCGCGTAAGCACCTCCTACGCGCGCACCACCCGCACAGCGCTCAGCTCCGCCCTGCCCTGCTCCGCTCCCTGCCCCTGCTCCGCCCTGCCCTGAAACCGGCCCGCACGCCTGCCAAGGGGAACCCAATGGCACCAGAACCACCGCTGCTCAGCATGTCCGGCATCACCAAGTCGTTCCCCGGCGTCCGCGCCCTGGACGGCGTCGATCTCGATGTCCAGGCCGGTGAAGTGCACTGCCTGCTCGGCCAGAACGGCGCCGGAAAGTCCACCCTGATCAAGGTGCTGGCCGGCGCCCATCAGCCCGACACCGGCACCATCCGCTGGCGCGGCGAGGACGTGACCCTGCGCTCGCCGATCGCCGCGATGCGCCTGGGCATCGCCACCATCTACCAGGAACTCGACCTGGTGGAGCACCTGTCGGTCGCCGAGAACGTCCACCTCGGCCACGAGCCCACGGCCGCCGGCTTCGTCGTACGGCGCAGGACGGCCGGGGCCTCGACGGCGCAGCTTCTCAAACGGCTCGGGCACCCGGAGATCGATCCCGCCCGGCTCGTCGGTGAACTGCCGGCCGCCCAGCAGCAGATCGTCTCCATGGCCCGCGCGCTCTCCCACGACGTACGGCTGATCGTCATGGACGAGCCGTCCGCCGCCCTCGACCCCGACGAGGTCGACAACCTCTTCCGGATCGTCGGTGACCTCACCGCGGACGGTGTCGCGGTCGTCTACATCTCGCACCGCCTGGAGGAGATCCGCCGCATCGGCGACCGGGTGACCGTGCTGAAGGACGGCCGGGCCGTGGCGGGCGGACTGCCGGCGAAGTCCACACCGACACGTGAGGTCGTGGCGCTGATGACCGGACGCAACGTCGAGTACGTCTTTCCCGAACGCCCGGCTTCGCCGGGACGCGGGGAGCCGCTGCTGGAAGTGCGGGGACTGGCCCGGAACGGCGAGTTCGAGCCGTTCGACCTGACGGTGCGCCCCGGCGAGATCGTCGGACTCGCGGGACTGGTCGGCTCCGGCCGCTCCGAGATCCTGGAGACCATCTACGGCGCCCGCAAGCCCACCGCCGGTCACGTGCTGGTCGGGGGGCGGCAGTTGAAGCCCGGCAGCGTTCGCGCCGCCGTCCGCGCCGGACTCGGGCTCGCCCCCGAGGAGCGCAAGGCGCAGGCCCTGCTGATGCTGGAGTCCGTCACCCGCAACGTCTCGGTCTCCTCCATGTCCCGCTTCTCGCGGGGCGGCTGGATCGACCGCGGCGCGGAGCTGGGCGCGGCGCGCGCGGCGACCCGCGAGCTGTCGTTGCGCCCCGACAACCCCTCCGTACCGATCCGCACCCTGTCCGGCGGCAACCAGCAGAAGGCCGTCCTCGCCCGCTGGCTGCTGCGCGGCTGCCGTGTCCTGCTGCTCGACGAGCCCACCCGCGGCGTCGACGTCGGGGCCCGCGCCGAGTTGTACGCGGTCGTCCGGCGCCTCGCCGACGAGGGCCTCGCCGTGCTGCTGGTCTCCAGCGAGGTGCCCGAGGTGCTCGGCCTCGCCGACCGTGTGCTGGTGCTGCGGGAAGGGCGCGTCGTGCACACCGCTCCCGCCCGTGAGCTGGACGAACACCGCGTACTCGACCTCGTGATGGAAGGAAGCCCGGCGACATGACGCAGCCCGTCTCCCCGCCGCGGGACAGCGCCGACAAGGTGCCGTCGGCCGTTCGACCCCCTGCCTGGCGCGGCATGCTGTTCCGTGCCGACGTCCGCACCCTGTCGCTGCTCGGCGTGCTCGCCGCGCTCGTCGTCATCGGCGGCATCACCAAGCCGGACCAGTTCCTCGACACCCGCAACCTGCAACTGGTCCTCACCCAGGCCTCCGTGATCGGTGTCGTCACGGTCGGGATGACCTTCGTGATCATCTCCGGCGGCATCGACCTCTCCGTCGGCGCGATCGTCGCCCTCGCCTCCGTGTGGGCGACCACCGTCGCCACCCAGGAGTACGGTTTCGCCGGCATCCTGTTCACCGCGGTGCTCGTCGGCGTGGGCTGCGGGCTGGTGAACGGAGTGCTCATCGCCTACGGCGGGATGGTCCCGTTCATCGCGACCCTGGCCATGCTGGCCTCGGCCCGCGGTCTGGCGCTGCAGATCACGGACGGCAGCACGCAGATCGTCACGGTGGACGGCATCCTCGACCTCGGCGAGCGCGACGCGTACGTCCTCGGCATCCCGCCGCTCGTCCTCGTCTTCGCGGTCGTCACGATCATCGGCTGGCTGGTGCTGAACCGCACCACCTTCGGCCGCCGCTCGGTCGCCGTCGGCGGCAACGCGGAGGCGGCACGGCTCGCCGGCATCGATGTCCGCCGGCAGCGGCTGTATCTCTACCTACTGTCCGGACTGTGCTGCGGCATCGCCGCGTTCCTGCTGATCATCCTGTCCGGATCCGGCCAGAACACCAACGGCAACCTCTACGAACTCGACGCCATCGCGGCCGCGATCATCGGCGGCACCCTGCTCAGCGGGGGCCGCGGCACCATCGTCGGCTCGGTGCTCGGCGTCCTGATCTTCACCACGATCACCAACATCTTCGCCCTGAACAACCTGCAGAGCGACGTCCAGCAGATCGCCAAGGGCGCGATCATCGTCGCCGCCGTGCTGGTCCAGCGCCGTACCGCGAGCACGACCTGAGGAAAGGGTTCACCGCCATGTCGCAGCAACTCACCAGTCGCAGAGGACTGCTCTTCGGGACCGCCGCCGTGTCGGCCGGTGTCCTCCTCACCGGGTGCACCAGCAATGAGCCCAAGGAGCAGGAGCAGGCGGCCGACAACCAGCCGGCCGCCGACGACAAGCCCGGCAAGCAGGTCACCATCGGCTTCGCCGGACCGCAGGCCGACCACGGCTGGCTCAACGCGATCAACGTCAACGCCAAGAGCCGCGCCGAGAAGTACGAGGACGTGACGCTGGAGATCACCGAGGGCTCCAACGACACCGCCGCGCAGATCGGCCAGATCGAGACCCTCATCAACAAGAAGGTCGACGTCCTGGTCATCCTGCCCGCCGACGGCAAGGCACTGACCCAGGTCGGGCTGAAGGCGATGCGCGCCGGCATCCCGGTGGTCAACCTGGACCGCATCTTCAACACCCCGCAGGCGTACCGCTGCTGGATCGGCGGCGACAACTACGGCATGGGCCTCAACGCCGGCCACTACATCGGCGAGAAGCTCAAGGGCAAGTCCGACGCCCGGGTCATCGAGCTGGCGGGGCTGGACAACCTGGAGCTGACCAAGCAGCGCACCCAGGGCTTCGACGACGCGCTGAAGAACTACCCCAACATCCGCAAGGTGGCCCGCCAGGCCGCCGAGTTCACCGTCGAGTCGGGGCAGGCCAAGATGGCCCAGCTGCTCCAGGCGCAGTCCACGTTCGACGCGCTGTGGAACCACGACGACGACCAGGGTGTGGGCGCGCTGCGCGCCATCGAGCAGGCCGGGCGCGACGACTTCCTGATGGTCGGCGGCGCGGGCGCGCTCTCCGCCTTCCAGGCCATCGCGCAGGACGACGGCGTGCTCAAGGCGACGGTTCTCTACCCGCCCACCATGGCCGCCTCGGCCATCGACCTGGCCCGCGCCCTCGGCCAGGGCAAGGGCGTCGGCGGCCTCGCCGAGTTCGAGATCCCGGCGTCGCTGACGCTCTACTCGGCCGTCGTCGACAAGACCAACGTCGACCAGTACATGTCCACCGGCTTCAAGTGAGGCGCCCCGTTCGACGGGCCCGGCCCCGGTGAGCGGGCCGGGCCCGAACCCCCCACCGCGCCACGACGACGAGGAGGACATTCGCATGGCACAGCCGCAAGCGCCCGAAGGGTCCGGGTCGGACAAGCCCCCACTGCGTGTGGGCATGGTCGGCTACGCCTTCATGGGCTCCGCCCACTCCCAGGGCTGGCGCACCGCGGGCCGCGTGTTCGACCTGCCCCTTCAGCCGGTGATGGCCGCGATCTGCGGGCGGGACGAGACGGCCGTGCGAGCGGCGGCCGACCGGCACGGCTGGGCGGCGACCGAGACCGACTGGCGGGCGCTGATCGTCCGGGACGACGTCGATCTGGTCGACATCTGCACCCCGGGTGACAGCCATGCCGAGATCGCGATCGCCGCGCTGGCCGCGGGCAAGCACGTCCTGTGCGAGAAGCCCCTCGCCAACACGGTCGAGGAGGCCGAGGCGATGGCGGCCGCCGCCGAGTCGGCCTACGAACGAGGCCAGTTGGGGATGGTCGGTTTCAACTACCGCCGGGTGCCCGCCACCGCGCTGGCCCGGCGGATGGTCGCCGAGGGCCGCGTCGGCACCCTGCGGCACGTCAGGGTGTCGTACCTCCAGGACTGGCTGGTCGATCCGCAGGCCCCGCTGACCTGGCGGCTGCGCAAGGAGCTGGCCGGTTCCGGCTCGCTCGGCGACCTCGGCGCACACATCGTCGACCTGGCGCAGTACCTGGCGGGGGAGCAGCTGGCCGGCGTGTCGGCGCTCACGGAGACCTTCGTACGGGAACGGCCGCTCGCCGGTGCCGTCCGTGGGCTGGGCGCGGCCTCGGCCGAGGGGACCGGGCAGGTCACCGTGGACGACGCCGCCCTGTTCACCGCCCGTTTCGCCTCCGGTGCCCTCGCCTCGTTCGAGGCCACCCGGTACGCCACCGGCCGGAAGAACGCCCTGCGCATCGAGCTCAACGGCGAGCGCGGCTCCCTCGCCTTCGACCTGGAGCGGCTCAACGAGCTCTGGTACCACGACGGCACCGAACCCGACGCCCGGGCCGGTTTCCGCCGCATCCTCGTCACCGAGCCCGACCACCCCTACCTGGAAGCCTGGTGGCCGCCGGGCCACGGCCTCGGCTACGAGCACAGCTTCGTCCACCAGGCCCGCGACCTCGTCCACGCGGTCGCCGAGGGCCGCCGCCCCGAACCCTCCTTCGCCGACGGGCTCCAGGTGCAGCGCGTCCTTTCGGCGGTGGAGGAGAGCGCCGAGAAGAACTCCGTCTACACCCCGATCGCGGTCTAGGAGGCGTTGGGAATGCCGCGTACCTTCACGCTCTTCACCGGCCAGTGGGCCGACCTGCCCCTCGAGGAGGTCTGCCGCCTGGCCCGTGACTTCGGCTACGACGGGCTCGAACTCGCCTGCTGGGGCGACCACTTCGAGGTCGACAAGGCGCTGAACGACCCGTCCTACGTCGAATCGAGGCATCAGCTCCTCGACAAGTACGGCCTGAAGTGCTGGGCCATCTCCAACCACCTGGTGGGCCAGTCCGTGTGCGACGCCATCATCGACGAGCGCCACCAGGCGATCCTGCCGGAGCGGATCTGGGGCGACGGCGACGCGGAGGGCGTACGCCGGCGCGCCGCAGCCGAGATCAAGGACACCGCCCGCGCCGCGGCGGCCTTCGGCGTCGACACCGTCATCGGCTTCACCGGCTCCGCCATCTGGCACCTGGTCGCGATGTTCCCGCCGGCCCCCGAGTCGATGATCGAACGCGGCTACGAGGACTTCGCCGAGCGGTGGAACCCGATCCTGGACGTCTTCGACGCCGAGGGCGTGCGATTCGCCCACGAGGTGCACCCGAGCGAGATCGCCTACGACTACTGGACCACCCGGCGGGCCCTGGACGCCGTCGGCAACCGCCCCGCGTTCGGCCTGAACTTCGACCCCTCGCACTTCGTCTGGCAGGACCTCGACCCGGTCGGCTTCCTGTGGGACTTCCGCGAGCGCATCTACCACGTCGACTGCAAGGAGGCCCGCAAGCGCCTCGACGGCCGCAACGGGCGCCTCGGCTCCCACTTGCCCTGGGGTGACCCGCGGCGCGGCTGGGACTTCGTCTCCGCCGGGCACGGTGACGTGCCCTGGGAGGACGTCTTCCGGATGCTGCGTTCCATCGACTACCAGGGCCCCATCTCCGTCGAGTGGGAGGACGCCGGCATGGACCGGCTCCAGGGCGCCCCCGAGGCCCTGACCCGCCTGAAGGCCTTCGACTTCGAGCCGCCCAGCGCGTCCTTCGACGCCGCGTTCAACAGCTGACGCACCCCCGCGTCGGCAGGTCGGGGACGGGGGCCGGAACAACCACCGGTCCCCCCTCCGGCCTGCCCGGTTCCCGCTTTGTCCTGTGATGGGAGAAAGTTCAACCGATCCTGACGCAAGGGGTGTTGCCCCGGGACGGAGGCGGATACCGTCCCTGAAGCGTTCACGACACACACACCTCCGGGGTGACGGCGCACCCCGGCGCCCGCACCGCACGTCCTCGCACCCATTCCGTACGGCCCACCCCGTTCCCGGAGGGACTTCGTGCACAGCACCAGACTCAGCAGTACCCGCACCCCGAGGCGTCCCAGGCTTCGCACCGCCCTCGCCCTGTTCACCGGCCTGCTGCTGGCCGTGGGCACCCCGGCGACCGTCGCCGGCGCCCACCCCGGCCACCCCGAGCACGACGAACCGGCCGCCGAGGGGCAGTTCCAGCAGGTGCCGCTCGCCAAGGGCGAGCCCGAGACGGGCGAGCCGATGTCGCTCGCCGTGCTCCCGGACCGCAGCGTCCTGCACACCTCGCGCGACGGCACGCTGCGCCTCACCGACCAGGGCGGCGTCACCAAGGTCGCCGGCAAGATCCCCGTCTACAGCCACGACGAGGAAGGCCTGCAGGGCGTCGGCATCGACCCGGACTTCGCGAACAACCGGGCGATCTACCTCTACTACGCCCCGCCGCTCGACACCCCCGCGGGCGACGCCCCGGAGAGCGGCACCCCCGAGGAGCTCGCGAAGTTCGACGGCGTCAACCGCCTGTCCCGCTTCGTGCTGAACCCCAACGGCACGCTGGACATGGCCAGTGAGAAGAAGGTCCTGGACGTCGCCGCCTCCCGCGGCACCTGCTGCCACGTCGGCGGCGACATCGACTTCGACGCGGACGGCAACCTCTACCTGTCGACCGGCGACGACACCAACCCCTTCTCCTCCGACGGCTACACGCCGATCGACGACCGCGAGAACCGCAACCCCGCCTTCGACGCCCGCCGCAGCTCCGGCAACACCAACGACCTGCGCGGCAAGATCCTCCGTATCAAGGTCGCCGAGGACGGCTCGTACACCGTTCCGGAGGGCAACCTCTTCGCCCCCGGCACCGACAAGACCCGTCCCGAGATCTACGCGATGGGCTTCCGCAACCCGTTCCGGATGAGCGTCGACGACGAGACAGGCATCGTGTACGTCGGCGACTACGGACCCGACGCGGGCGCCGCCGACCCCGGCCGGGGCCCGGCGGGGCAGGTGGAGTTCGCCAAGGTCACCGAGGCCGGCAACTTCGGCTGGCCGTTCTGCACCGGGAACAACGACGCCTACGTCGACTATGACTTCGCCACCGGCACCTCCGGCGAGAAGTTCGACTGCGCCGCCCCGAAGAACACCTCGCCGCACAACACGGGCCTGGTCGACCTGCCGCCCGCGCAGGCCGCCTGGATTCCGTACGACGGCGGCTCCGTGCCCGAGTTCGGCAGCGGCTCCGAGTCCCCGATGGGCGGCCCGGTCTACCGCTACGACCCCGACCTCGACTCCAGCGTGAAGTTCCCCGAGGCCTACGACGGCGACTTCTTCGCGGGCGAGTTCGGCCGCCGCTGGATCAAGCGGATCGAGCAGAACGCGGACGGTTCCGTCGCGAAGATCAACGACTTCCCGTGGACCGGCACCCAGATCATGGACATGGAGTTCGGCCCCGACGGCGCGCTCTACGTCCTCGACTACGGCGTCTCCTGGTTCCAGGGTGACGAGCACTCCGCGCTGTACCGGATCGAGCACGCCGAGGACGGCTTCTCGCCGATCGCCGAGGTGAGCGCCGACAAGACCTCCGGAGCGGCCGGCCTGAAGGTCACCTTCACCGGCTCCGCCAAGGACGCCGACTCCACGGACCTCACCTACAGCTGGGACTTCGGCGACGGCACCACGGGCGAGGGCCTCAAGCCCACCCACCGGTACAAGAAGGTCGGCACCTACACGGCCACGTTCACCGCCACGGACCCCGAGGGCAACACCGGCAACGCCAGCGTCCGCATCGTGGTCGGCAACACCGAGCCCAAGGTGAGGATCGACCTGCCGGCCAACGGCAGCCTGTTCGCCTTCGGCGACCCCGTCCCGTTCAAGGTGACCGTCACCGACCCCGAGGAGACGATCGACTGCTCCAGGGTCAAGGTCGCCTACAGCCTCGGCCACGACTCCCACGCCCACGAGCTGACCAGCGAGATGGGCTGCGAGGGCACCCTGAAGCCGCCGCCCGGTGACGGCGGTCACGACCCCAACGCCAACATCTACGGCGTCGTCGGCGCCGGCTACACCGACGGCGGGGCGAACGGCCAGGAGGCCCTGACCGGCACCGCGCGGACCGTGCTCCAGCCGCCGCACCGCCAGGCCGAGCACTTCGGCGCCCAGTCCGGCGTGAAGACGTACGACAAGACCGGCGCCCACGGCGGCAAGACCGTCGGCGACATCAACGACGGCGACTGGATCTCCTTCAGCCCCTACCGGTTCGACGGGCAGAAGAAGATGACCGTGCGGGCCTCCTCCGGCGGCGCCGGCGGCTTCGTCGAACTGCGCACCGGTTCGCCCGAGGGACCGCTGCACGGCTCGGCCTACATCCCGCCGACCGGCAGCTGGGACACCTTCCAGAACGTCGACGTGCCGCTGCGGGCACTGCCGAAGAAGACCACCGACATCTACCTCGTCTTCAAGGGCGGCGAGGGCGCGCTCTTCGACGTGGACGACTTCGAGTTCTCCAAGCAGCCCTTCAAGGGCGGCAAGAAGGTCCTGGTCTTCTCCAAGACCGCCGGCTTCCGGCACGACTCCATCCCGGCGGGCATCGCGGCCCTGAAGGAGCTCGGCGCCCCCGCCGGCATCACGGTCGACGCGACCGAGGAGGCCGGGCAGTTCACCACCGCCAACCTCGCCAAGTACGACGCGGTGGCCTTCCTGTCCACCACCGGTGACGTCCTCAACGCCGCCCAGCAGACGGCGTTCGAGAACTACGTCAAGAACGGCGGCGGCTACATGGGCATCCACGCCGCCGCCGACACCGAGTACGACTGGGAGTTCTACGGCGGCCTCGTCGGCGCCTACTTCGACTCGCACCCGGCCATCCAGCAGGCCACCGTCCGCGTCGAGGACCACGACCACCCGTCGACCTCGCACCTCGGCGACGCCTGGGAGCGCACCGACGAGTGGTACAACTACCGCACCAACCCGCGTGAGCAGGCCAAGGTCCTCGCCACCCTGGACGAGACCACCTACCAGGGCGGGAACATGAAGGGCGACCACCCGATCGCCTGGTGCCAGTCCTACGGCGGCGGCCGCTCGTTCTACACCGGCGGCGGCCACACCAAGGAGTCCTACGCCGAGGAGGCCTTCCGGGGCCACCTGCTCGGCGGTCTGCAGTACGCCACCGGCCAGGTCAAGGCGGACTGCAAGCCGAGCACGGACCACCGGAAGATCTTCAACGGCCGGACGCTGGACGGCTGGAAGCAGGCCGGACCCGGAAAGTTCGTCGTCAAGGACGGCACCATGGAGTCCGAGGGCGGCATGGGCCTGCTGTGGTACCAGGCCAAGGAGCTGCAGTCGTACTCCCTGAAGCTCGACTGGAAGATGCAGGGCGACGACAACTCCGGGATCTTCGTGGGCTTCCCCGCCTCGGACGACCCCTGGTCCGCGGTGACCAAGGGCTACGAGATCCAGATCGACGCCACGGACGCACCCGACCGGACGACGGGCGCGGTCTACTCCTTCAAGTCGGCGAACATCAAGGCCCGTGACCAGGTCCTGCGGCCGCCCGGCCAGTGGAACTCCTACGAGATCAAGGTCCAGGGGGAGCGCCTCCAGGTGTTCCTCAACGGAGTCAAGATCAACGACTTCACCAACAAGGACCCCGAGCGGAGCCTGACCGACGGTCACATCGGCCTGCAGAACCACGGCGCCGACGACCAGGTCTCCTTCCGCAACATCCAGTTGAAGGAACTGCCCGTCCAGGGCGACTGAACGGCGGCGGGCGGGGGACGCCGGACCCCCGCCCGCCGTCTTTGTCCCTCCCCCCGGGGATCGCGCACGCCAAGGAGGCTGCCCATGTCCGCGTCCCTCACCCGACCGCGTGTGGGGGTGTGGCTGATCGGAGCCCGAGGCTCCGTCGCCACCACCGTCGTCACCGGGTGCGCCGCCGTCACCGCGGGACTGCACCCACCCACCGGCATGGTGACCGAGACGTCGATGTTCGCCGAGAGCGGTCTGCCCGCGCTCTGCGACCTCGTCTTCGGCGGCCACGACACCGTCGACTGCCCCCTGCCCAAACGTGCCGAGACCCTCACCGCCGGCGGCGTCCTCCCGCCGGGCGTCGCCACCGCCGTCACCACCGAACTCGCCGCCGCCGACCGGGAGATCAGACCCGGCGGCCCCACCCCCGGCGACACCAGGAGCGAGGCCGAACTGATCACGGCCTTCGCCGACGACATACGTGACTTCGCACGCCGCCACGAGCTCCGGCGGACCGTGGTGGTGAACGTCGCCTCCACCGAGCCGGCCTCCCAGGGGCCCGGCGCCCCGCTGCCGGCCAGCACCCTGTACGCGCTGGCGGCCCTGCGCGCGGGGTGCCCCTACGTCAACTTCACCCCGTCCGAGGGCATGCACCACCCCGTCGCCGCCCGCGAGGCCGAGCGGAGCGGTCTGCCCCACGCCGGGAGGGACGGCAAGACGGGGCAGACCCTCCTGCGGGCCGTGCTGGGCCCGATGTTCGCGCAGCGGGCGCTGACCGTACGGGCCTGGTCCGGCACCAACCTGCTCGGCGGCGGCGACGGCGCCGCCCTCGCCGACCCGGCCGCCGCGGCGGCGAAGAACGCCGGCAAGGAACGCGTCCTCGCCGACACCCTCGGCACCGTGCCCGAGGGCGAGGTGCACATCGACGACGTCCCGGCCCTCGGCGACTGGAAGACCGCCTGGGACCACATCGCCTTCGACGGCTTCCTCGGCACCCGCATGATCCTCCAGACCATCTGGCAGGGCTGCGACTCGGCCCTGGCGGCACCCCTTGTGCTGGACCTGGCCCGCCTGACCGCCCGCGCCCACGAGGCCGGCCTCACCGGCCCGCTCGGCGACCTCGGCTTCTACTTCAAGGACCCGGTGGGGGACGGGCCGGCGAGCCTGGGGGAGCAGTACGCGGCGCTCGGACGCCTGGGGGAGACGCTGCGGGGTGCCGGCGCGCCGGCTGCGGGCTCGGCCCCGGGTGCGGTCGCCGGCGCAGGACCGACGCGGCCTCCGGAACGACCGCAGGACGAGGAGACCCAGGGGCGGCGGCCATGAGCCGCAGCCGCGCCTGGGCCGAACTCCTGCGGCTGCCCGCCCTGTTCACCGTCCCCGGCGACGCCCTGAGCGGGGCCGTCGCCACGGGCGCCCGTCCCAACCCGCGGACCTTCCTCGCCATCGGCTCCTCCCTCTGTCTCTACGAGGCCGGCATGGCCCTCAACGACTGGGCGGACCGGGAGGAGGACGCCGCCGAGCGCCCCCACCGCCCGCTCCCCTCCGGCCGGATCCGGCCGTCCTCCGCCCTCACGGCGGCCTGCGCCCTGACAGCCACCGGGCTCGCCCTCGCCGCCCGGGCCGGCCGCCCGGCCCTGGCCGTCGCCGCCCCGCTCGCGGCCACCGTCTGGGCCTACGACCTCGTCCTGAAGCACACCCCTGCCGGGCCCGTCGCCATGGCAGCGGCCCGCGGCCTCGACCACCTTCTCGGCGCCGCCGCCACCACGGGACGCCCGCAGGAGGCACTGCCCTCCGCCGCCCTCCTCGGCACGCACACCCTCGCGGTGACGGCGGTCTCCCGCCGGGAGACCCAGGGCGGCTCGGTACTGGCACCTCTGGCCGCCCTCACCGCGACGGCCGTCCTCGCCCGGCTCGTGGCGCGCGGCGCGAAGGGGGCCGCCGAGGGCGCGAGCGGCATCGGTGCCGGCACCGGCGCGGACATTGGCGGGGCAGGCGCCGGTGGCACCGACTCAGGTACCGGTACCGGCCGCGTCGGCAGCGGCAGCGGCAGCGGCATCGGCACCGGCGGCACCAGGTCAGGCACCGGCACAGGCACTGGCGTTACCGGCACCGGCACCGGCACCGGCGCGGGCACCGGCGGCACACGCGCCGGTGGCACCGACTCAGGTACCGGTACCGGCCGCATCGGCACCGGCACCCGCACCGGCCGCACCGGACCAGGTGCCGGCACAGGCACTGGCGTTACCGGCACCGGCACCGGCGCGGGCACCGGCGGCACACGCGCCGGTGGCACCGACTCAGGTACCGGTACCGGCCGCGTCGGCACCGGCACCCGCACCGGCCGCACCGGACCAGGTGCCGGCACCGCTACAGGTACCGCCGGCACCGCCTCAGGGACCGGCACCGGCCTCACCCTCGACGGTGCCCTGCGCACCGCCCTGGCCACCGCCTACGCCGCCACCGCGGCCCGCCCCTACACCCACGCCGCGCTGAACCCCTCACCCCCGCTCACCCAGCGAGCGGTCGGCGGCGGCATCCGCGCCACCATCCCCCTCCAGGCCGCCCTGGCAGCCCGCGCCGGAGCCGGCCTCACCGCCCTGGCGATCGCCGCGCTCGCCCCGATCGGACGCAAGTACGCGAGGAAGGTGAGCATCACATGAGCCCGCGGCCCCACCCGGCGCAGGACCCCGGCGAACCGGCACCCCCGCTCACCCCCCTCCGCTTCGGCTACGGCACCAACGGCCTCGCCGACCTCCGGCTCGACGACGCCCTCGCCCTGCTGGCCGACCTCGGCTACGACGGAGTCGGCCTGACCCTCGACCACATGCACCTCGACCCTCTCGCCCCGGACCTCCCGGCCCGCACCCGCCGGGTCGCCCGCCGCCTCGGCGAACTCGGGCTGGGCGTCACCGTGGAGACGGGTGCCCGCTATGTGCTCGACGCGCGCCGCAAGCACGGCCCTTCCCTGCTGGACCCGGAGCCGGACGACCGCGCCCGGCGCGTCGACCTGCTGCTGCGAGCCGTCCGCGTCGCCGCCGACCTCGGTGCCCACGCCGTGCACTGCTTCAGCGGCGTCCGCCCGCCCGGCACGGACGAGGACACGGCCTGGAGACGGCTGGCCGACAGCCTCGCCCCCGTCCTGGACGCCGCGGCCGCCGCCGGTGTCCCACTCGCCGTGGAACCGGAGCCCGGCCATCTGCTCGCCGGCCTGGACGACTTCCACCGGCTGCGCCGCGGCCTCGGCGACCCCGGCCCGCTCGGGCTCACCCTGGACATCGGTCACTGCCAGTGTCTCGAACCCCTCCCTCCCGCCGACTGCATCCGTGCCGCCGGGCCCTGGCTGCGCCACGTCCAGATCGAGGACATGCGCCGTGGCGTGCACGAACACCTCCCGTTCGGCGAGGGCGAGATCGACTTCCCGCCCGTCCTGGCGGCCCTCGCCGCCACCGGTTACCAGGGCCTGACCGTCGTCGAACTGCCCCGCCATTCCCACGCGGGTCCCCACCACGCCGCACTCTCCCTCCCCTTCCTGCGCGCCGCCGCCTCCCCCCAAGGGCCGGTCCCACCCCCGACTCCGCCCGTCGCACCCCACGGCGAGCGCTCCGCCAGCCCTGAAGGGAGCATCCCGTGAAGCACCCCGACGCCGTTCCGGCGCCCCCGGCGGCGAGATCCGACGACCCGAGCGGTACCGGTGCCGAGGGCCGCACCTCCCTCGCCGCCCTGCGCGCCCATCTCGACTCCCGGCTCCCGGGAGCCGCGCGGGCCTGGCTCGACCAGGCCGTCGCCGAGGCCGCCGCCCACCCCGGCACCCACGGACCCATCTCCGTGTGGGAGTTGCGTATCGCCGAGGCGGGGCGTCGCTGCGGCGACGAGTACGCCGACGCCGCCCGCGTGCTGGTCCTGCACGCCGCCGGTGCCGACCCGGCCGCGCTCGGCCGCGTCTACCGCCAGGGCACCGCTGCCGAGCGCCGCGCCGTCCTGCACGCCCTGCCCCACCTGGTCTCCGGGCCGGACGCCCTCCCGCTGATCGAGGACGCCCTGCGCACCAACGACACGCGGCTCGTCGCCGCCGCCGTCGGCCCGTACGCCGCCCTGCACCTCGACCCGCACAACTGGCGCCACGCCGTGCTGAAGTGCCTGTTCACCGGCGTACCCGTCGACCACGTGGCCGATCTGGAGCGCCGCGCCCGCGCCGACGCCGAACTCGCCCGCATGCTCGGCGACTTCGCGGCCGAACGCACTGCCGCGGGCCGTCCCGTACCGGAGGACCTGCACCGTGTCCTGGCCCTGACCGATCCCGCGCCCGCACCGCACGGATCGGACACCCCCCACGCCAAGGAGTCCTGATGCGCATCTTCGACCCCCACATCCACATGACGTCCAGGACCACCGACGACTACGAGGCCATGCACGCCGCCGGCGTCCGCGCCGTCGTCGAGCCCGCCTTCTGGCTCGGTCAGCCCCGCACCTCGCCGGCCACCTTCCTCGACTACTTCGACTCCTTGCTCGGCTGGGAGCCCTTCCGCGCCGCCCAGTACGGCATCGCCCACCACTGCACGATCGCCCTGAACCCCAAGGAGGCGAACGACCCGCGCTGTCTTCCCGTCCTCGACGAACTCCCCCGCTATCTCGTCAAGGACCAGGTGGTGGCGGTCGGTGAGATCGGCTACGACTCGATGACCCCCGCCGAGGACACCGCCCTCGCCGCCCAGCTCCAGCTCGCCGCCGACCATGAACTGCCCGCGCTCGTCCACACTCCCCACCGCGACAAGCTGGCCGGTCTGCGCCGCACCCTCGACGTGGTGCGGGAGTCCGCCCTGCCGGCGGACCGGGTCCTGATCGACCACCTGAACGAGACCACGGTCAAGGAGGCCAAGGACGGCGGCTGCTGGCTCGGCTTCTCCGTCTATCCCGACACCAAGATGGACGAGGAGCGGATGGTCGCGATCCTGCGCGGCTACGGCACCGAGCAGGTGCTGGTGAACTCCGCCGCCGACTGGGGCCGCAGCGACCCGCTGAAGACCCGCAAGGTCGGCGACCTGATGCTCGCGGAGGGCTTCACCGAGGACGAGGTCGACCAGGTGCTCTGGCGCAACCCCGTCGCCTTCTACGGGCTCAGCGGCCGGCTGAACCTCGACATCGTCGCCACCGACGCCACCCACGAGGGCAACTCCATCCTGCGCGGCGGGGAGTGAGCCATGCGCTTCCGCCACCCCGACGGCTCCACGGTGCACCTCGCCTACTGCACCAACGTCCACCCCGCGGAAACCCTCGACGGTGTCCTCGCGCAGCTCCGCGACCACTGCGAACCCGTGCGCCGCCGCCTCGGCCGTGACCGGCTCGGCATCGGCCTGTGGCTCGCCAGGGACGCCGCCCACGCCCTCGTCACCGACCCGTCCGCGCTGCGCACCCTGCGCACCGAACTCGACCGGCGCGGACTCGAGGTCGTCACCCTCAACGGCTTCCCCTACGAGGGCTTCGGGGCCGAAGAGGTCAAGTACCGCGTGTACAAGCCGGACTGGGCCGACCCCGAGCGCCTCGAACACACCACCGCCCTCGCCCGTGTCCTTGCCGGGCTCCTCCCCGACGACGTCACCGAGGGCAGCATCTCCACCCTCCCGCTCGCCTGGCGCACCCCACGGGACAACCGGCGGTCCGGCGCCGCCCACGACGCGCTTCGCACCCTCGGGGAACGCCTCGACGCCCTGCAGGAGCTGACCGGCCGCTCCTTGCGCGTCGGCCTGGAACCGGAGCCCGGCTGTGTCGTCGAGACCACCGGCGACGCCATAGCCCCGCTGACCGCGATCGCCCACGACCGCATCGGGATCTGCGTCGACACCTGCCACCTCGCCACCTCCTTCGAAGACCCGCACACCGCCCTCGACGCCCTCACCCGGGCCGGTGTCCCCGTGGTGAAATCCCAGCTCTCCGCCGCACTGCATGCCGAACACCCGCATCTTCCCGAAGTACGCGAAGCTCTCGCCGCCTTCGACGAACCCCGCTTCCTGCACCAGACCCGCACCACGACCGCAGCGGGCCTGCGCGGCACCGACGACCTCGGCGCCGCCCTCGAGGACGCCGGCCTGCCCGACGCCTCACCCTGGCGGGCCCACTTCCACGTCCCGCTGCACGCGGCCCCCGCCGCGCCCCTCACCTCCACGCTCGCCGTACTGAAGAGCGCGCTGGCCCGGCTCGTCGGCGGACCCGGCCCGCTCACCCACCACCTGGAGGTCGAGACCTACACGTGGCAGGCCCTCCCACCGGAGCTGCGGCCCCGCGCCCGCACCCAGCTGACGGACGGCATCGCGGCCGAACTCACCCTCGCCCGCGACCTGCTGACGGACCTCGGCCTCAAGGAGCTGCCGTGAACGCCTCCGGGACAGCGCGCCCCACCCCGCTCCTCGTGCTCGACGTCGTGGGCCTCACCCCCCGTCTCCTCGACCACATGCCGCACCTCAAGTCCCTCGCCCGGTCCGGCGCCCAGGCCCCCCTCGGTACCGTCCTGCCCGCCGTCACCTGCGCCGCCCAGTCGACCTTCCTGACCGGCACCATGCCCTCCGAGCACGGCATCGTCGGCAACGGCTGGTACTTCCGCGAGCTCGGCGACGTCCTGCTGTGGCGCCAGCACAACGGCCTCGTCGCCGGCGACAAGCTCTGGGACGCCGCCCGCCGCGCGTACCCCGGCTACACGGTCGCCAACATCTGCTGGTGGTACGCCATGGGCGCCGACACCGACATCACCGTCACCCCCCGTCCGGTCTACTACGCCGACGGCCGCAAGGAACCCGACTGCTACACGCGCCCGCCGGACCTCCACGACGAACTCACCGAGGAACTCGGCACCTTCCCGCTGTTCCACTTCTGGGGCCCCGGCGCGGATCTCGTCTCCAGCCGGTGGATCATCGCCGCGACCCGCCACATCCTCCGCACCCGGCACCCCGACCTGGCCCTGTGCTACCTCCCTCACCTCGACTACGACCTGCAACGCTTCGGTCCCGACGACGCGCGCTCCCTGAAGGCGGCAGCCGACCTGGACGCGGCGGTGGCACCGCTGCTGGCCGACGCGCGCGCGCAGGGCCGTACCGTCGTCGTGCTCTCCGAGTACGGCATCACCCGCGTGAGCCGGCCCGTCGACATCAACCGCGCACTGCGCCGCGCGGGCCTGCTGGAGGTGCACACGCAGGACGGCATGGAGTACCTCGACCCGATGGCGTCGCGCGCCTTCGCCGTCGCCGACCACCAGATCGCCCACGTCTACGTGCGCCGCCCCGAGGACCTGGAGGCGACCCGCGCCGCCCTCGACGGGCTCCCCGGCCTCGGGCAACTCCTCGACGACGAGGGCAAGAAGGCCCACCACCTCGACCATCCGCGCTCCGGCGAGCTGGTCGCCGTCGCGGAGCCGGACGCCTGGTTCACGTACTACTACTGGCTCGACGACGACCGCGCGCCCGACTTCGCGCAGCTCGTCGAGATCCACCGCAAACCCGGCTACGACCCGGTCGAGCTCTTCATGGATCCCCTCGACCCCTATGTCAAGGTCAAGGCCGCGACCGCGCTGGCCCGCAAGAAACTGGGCATGCGCTACCGCATGGCGGTCGTGCCGCTGGATCCCTCACCTGTTCGCGGCAGCCACGGCCGCCTTCCCGAGAGCGACGACGACGGTCCGCTTCTCATCTGCTCCACCCCCCGTGCACTCGGTGACCGCGTGCCGGCCACTGATGTGAAACAACTCCTGCTCCAGCTCGCCGGACTCGGCTGAGATCCGGCTACTGAGAGTGAAACACACGGCACTGACAACGGCCGGTCCCGGCGGGACCGGGCCGGCCACGACCGCGAAGGCAGGCCATTCGTGACCCTGTATTCCGACCCTTCCCGCGCCGACGGAGCCTCCGCCACCGATGCCCCCGGCGAAGGACTGCGCCGCGCCCTCGGCGTGGACCGCCGCCGGTTCCTCAGCACCTGCACCGCCGTGGCCGCCGGAGCCGTCGCCGCCCCGGTCTTCGGCGCCGCCCCGGCCCTGGCCCAGGACCGCGGCAGAGACCACGGCCACGGGCATGGCCACGGCGGGGACGTTCTCGTCCCGCCGCACAGGCGCGGCATCATCCTCTACACCGTCCGTGACGCCACCGCCCGCGACCCCCTCGCCTCCGACCTGCCCTCCGGCTTCCGTGAGGTGTTCAAGCAACTGGCGCGGCACGGCTACCGGCAGGTGGAGTTCGCCGGCTACCGCCAGCACGCCAACGCCCCCGGCGGTGCCGACCTGGAGACCATCCAGGGTGCCAGGCTGCTGCGCGCCTGGCTCGACGACTACGGTCTGCGCGCCCAGGGCAACCACGGCTTCATCCCGCCGTCCTGGCCGCTGACCACCGCGGACCTGGACACCTTCAAGAAGCACCTGGAGATCGCCAACATCATCGGCATGGAGCACATGGGCACCGGCGGCGACCCCACCGGCAGTTCCTACCGTGCCGACTGGGACGTGGCCGCCGACAAGTGGAACGCCCTCGGCGAGATCGCCCGCCGCGAGGGCATCAAGCTCTACACCCACAACCACGACAGCGCGTACGGCTTCCTGCTCGACCGGGGCCCGCTGGACGACCAGGGCCGGCCGACCCGCAGCTCCGGCATCCGCAAGCTGGAGTACTTCCTCAAGGTCACCGACCCGAGGGTGGTCTGGCTGGAGATGGACATCTTCTGGGCGCACGTGGCCCAGTACAAGTTCCACACGTACACCGCCGCCGACGGCTCCACCCGCAGGAACGTCTTCGACCCGGCGGGCCTCGTCGCCTGCCACAACAAGCGCTACCCGCTGTTCCACGCGAAGGACGGCGTCGTCAGCACGACCAACGGCATGGGGTACGAGATGGTGCCCTTCGGAACCGGGGTCATCGACTACACGACGTTCTTCTCGCGGGTGGGGGACCGCAACTACCACAACCCGATGGTCGAGGACGACAACTCCCCGAGCGCCACCGACCCCGCGCAGTCGCTGCGCGAGGCCAAGATCAGCTACGACAACATGGCGGCCCTGCGCAAGCGCCGCCGCTGATCCACCCCACGAATCGGGCGGCCCTTCCCCGTGGTGGGGAAGGGCCGCCCGGTCCGTTCGCGGTCTGTCGTGCGGCCTCGCGGGCCACGTGTCACCTCAGGCCGTCTCCTCGCCCAGCGGGTGGGGGTTGGGGTCGATGCGCTTGGACTTGGGCCGACCCGGTTGGGACAGGAACAGGGCGATGAACGCGGCGAACAGCGAGATCGAGCCGGCCAGCGTGAACGCCCCGGTGTGGCCCCAGTTGGCCACCACGACAGCACCCATGCCGGATCCGAGCAGGCCGGACACCAGCTTGGAGCTGTAGACCAGGCCGTAGTTGGACGCGTTGTTGTTCTCGCCGAAGTAGTCCGCCGTCATCGCCGCGAACATCGGGAAGATGGCGCCTCCGCCGAACCCGGAGATGCTGGAGAAGAGCAGGAACAGCGGGAGGTTCTCGATGTTGGCGGACCACAGGATGCCGTACTGGGAAAGGCCGAGGACGATGCAGACGAAGATCAGGCATCGCTTGCGCCCGTAACGGTCCGACAGCCAGCCGATCACACCGCGCCCGGTGCCGTTGACGATGGCCTTGAGTGACATGGCCGTTGCGACGATTCCGCCGGCGAAGCCGGCCTCCTTGCCTATGTCGACCTGGAAGGCGATGCCGAAGATGTTCACGCCCGACGTGCACATCAGGCAGAACCACATCAGCGCGACCCGCCCGGTCTTCCAGGCCTCCTTCGGGGTGTACTGCTTGACCGCCGGCGGGTTCATCGACAGTGCGCGCCGGGCGCGGTGGTCGTCCGGCACCCGCAGCGGGTCGACCTCCTCGGGCCACCAGTTCTTCGGCGGGTCCTTGAAGAAGTAGCCGGACACGGCCACCACCCCGGCCAGGAAGACACCGACCCCGACAAGCACCCAGCGGAAGTTCGTCAGATCCATGTAGCCGGTGAAGAGGAAGACGAACGGCACGGAACCGTAGGCGAATCCGCCGTTGACGAAGCCGGTCTTGCCTCCCTTGCGTTCCGGGTACCACTTGCCGACCATGTTCACGCAGGTCGCGTAGACCATGCCGGCGCCCATACCGCTGAACATGCCGAACCCTATGTACGCGACGATCACATGCGGCGCGTACGCGAGGGACAGATATCCGAGCAGTGTGCCGAGTGCGCCGAGCATCATCGCCCAGCGGGCGGGCAGCTTGCCGCTTTCCCTGAGCTTTCCGGCGGGGAAGGCCACCGCCGCCTGGAAGAACACCCAGACACCAAGCATCCAGAAGATGTGCGCACTGTTCCAACTGTGTGCGATGTGCAGGGTGTCCTCGGCCGACGCGAACGCGTACTCGGCCGAGCTGATGCCCATCATGCCGATCCACGGCAGGATGACCATCCACTTGCGTTTGCGGCCCATGATGTCGATGTCGGTCTCACCGAGGCGGTACACGCGCCCGTTGGCGTCGGTCACCTCTCGGTAGGCCACCGATGTCGGCAGATCGGTCGTTGTCATGTCGTGTTGCACCCCTTGCGTCGAAAGATCTGGCCAGCGCCCCCTGTCCCATGCCTTTCGTGCGCGCGCGGGTCCCGGGGCCGGCCGACGCGCACCGTCGGCCGGCTCCCCCCTCGCCTCAGGTCATGAGCCGCCCTCCAACAGCCCCGCCGCCCACGCCCACCGGTACTTGGCGCCGAGCACGGCCACCGGCCGCTCCGTGGTGTACGGGTACGCCACGACCCCCCGCTCGTAGAGGTACTGGCACGCCTCCTCGACCTCGACGTCGCCCGCGAGTGACGCCACCACCGGCTTCTCGATCCCGCGCTCCCGGAACTCGGCCACCACGCGCGCGGTGAGCTCGGCGAAGACCATGGGAGGGGTGACGATCGTGTGCCAGTAGCCGAGGACGAGCGCGTGGATGCGCGGGTCCTCCAGGCCGAGCCGGATGGTCGCCTCGTACGTCGACGGCGGCTCGCCCCCGGTGATGTCCACCGGGTTGCCCGCGGCCCCGAAGGGCGGGATGAACTTCCGGAACGCCTCGTCCAGGTCCGGCGGGATCTCCATCAGGGAGAGCCCGTTGTCCGTCACCGCGTCGGAGAGCAGTACCCCGCTGCCGCCGGCCCCGGTGATGATCACGACGTTGCCGCCCTTGGGGGTCGGAAGCACCGGCAACGCGCGCGCGTACTCCAGCATGTCGTTCAGCCCGGGCGCCCGGATGACGCCCGCCTGCCGCAGGATGTCGTCGTACACCGCGTCGTCGCCCGCGAGGGCGCCGGTGTGCGAGCCCGCGGCCTTCGCGCCGGCGGCCGTACGGCCCGCCTTGAGGACCACGACCGGCTTCTTCGGCACGGTCTGACGCGCCGCCTCCACGAAGGCACGGCCGTCCTTGAGGTCCTCCAGGTGCATGGCGATGCACTCGGTGTGCGGGTCCTCACCGAACCAGGTCAGCAGGTCGTCCTCGTCCAGGTCGGACTTGTTGCCGAGGCCCACGATCGCCGACACACCCGTCTTCGTGGTGCGGGCGAACCCCAGGATGGCCATGCCGATGCCGCCGGACTGCGAGGTCAGCGCGACGCCGCCCTTGACGTCGTACGGCGTGCAGAACGTGGCGCACAGGTCCTGCCAGGTGGAGTAGTAGCCGTAGATGTTCGGGCCGAGCAGCCGGGTGCCGTGCCGTTCGGCGATCGTCACGATCTCGGCCTGGAGCTCGTGCTCGCCGGTCTCCGCGAAGCCGGAAGGGATGAGGACGGCGTTTGGTATCCCCTTGCGCCCCACCTCCTCCAGCGCCGCCGCGACGAACTTGGCGGGGATGGCGAACACGGCCACATCCACCTCACCGGGAACGTCCGTGACACTCTTGTACGCCTTGCGGCCCAGAATGTCATCGGCCTTGGGGTTCACCGGGTGGATCTCCCCGGAGAAACCGCCGTCGACGAGGTTGCGCATCACCGAATTGCCGATTTTGCCCTGCTCGTTGGAGGCCCCGATGACGGCGACGGCCCGCGGCTGCATCAGCCGGCGCATCGAGGTGAGGATCTCCTCGCGCGAGTAGCGGCGGCGCTGCTTCACCGCGGCCTCGGAGAGGATCACCCGGATGTCGGCCGCGACGGCACCCTCGGGAGTGGCGATCACCGGGTTGAGGTCGACCTCGGCGATCTCCGGGAAGTCCGTGACGAGCTGGGAGACCCGGCGGATCTGCTCGGCGATCGCCCACCGGTCCACAGCGGCCGCGCCGCGGACCCCGCGCAGGATCTCCGCCGAGCGGATCGAGTCCAGCATGGACAGCGCCTCGTCGGCGTCCACGGGCGCGAGCCGGAAGGTGACGTCCTTCAGCACCTCGACGAGCACCCCGCCGAGCCCGAAGGCGACCACCTTGCCGAACGTCGGATCGGTCACCGCGCCGACGATGACCTCCTGCCCCTTGGGGAGCAGCTCCTGCACCTGCACACCCTCGATCCGGGCGTTCGCGTCGTAGGCACGGGCGTTGTCGACGATGGTGTGGAACGCGGCCCGCACGTCGGCGGCGCCCACGACGCCGACGATCACGCCGCCGGCGTCGGTCTTGTGCAGGATGTCCGGCGAGACGATCTTCATCACGACGGGTCCGGCGAACCGTGCCGCGTAGGCCACGGCCTCGTCGACGTCGGTCGCCAGCTCCTCACCGGGTACGGCGATCCCGTACGCGTCCGCCAGCACCTTGCCCTCGGGAGCGGTCAGCGCCGTGCGCCCCTCGGCCCGGACGGTGTCGAGGAGCGTACGCACCCTCAGCACCCGGTCTTCGGCCATCACGTCAGATCACTCCGTTCGACTTGAGCAGGCGCAGCTCCTCGTCACCGAGGCCGAGCTCGCCGACGTAGACCTCGGCGTTGTGCTCTCCCAGCAGCGGCGAACTGGTCACTTCCACGGGGGAGTCGGACAGCTTCAGCGGGCTGCCCACGGTCATGAACTCGCCGCGCTCGGGGTGCGGCACCCGTACGACCATCTCGTTCGCGGCCAGCGAGGCGTCCTCGATGATCTCCTTGGTGGACAGGATCGGCCCGCACGGGATGTTGTGGGCGTTGAGCCGCTCCAGCACCTCCCACTTGGGCAGGGTCGAGGACCACTCCTCGATGAGCTGGAACATCTTGTTGAGCTTGGGCAGCCGGGCCTCCGGCGTCGACCACTCCGGGTCGTCGGCCAGTTCGGGCCGGCCGATGAGCTCGCTGATGGGCTGCCAGCCGACGGGCTGCACGATGACGTACACGTAGTCGTTCGGGCCGCCCGGCGCGCACTTGACCGCCCAGCCGGGCTGGCCGCCGCCGGACGCGTTTCCCGAGCGGGGAACCTCGGTGCCGAAGTCCTCGTTGGGATATTCGGCGAGCGGGCCGTGTGCCAGGCGCTGCTGGTCGCGCAGCTTCACCCGGCAGAGGTTGAGCACGGCGTGCTGCATGGCCACGTTGACCCGCTGCCCGCGCCCGGTGTGCTCCCGCTGGTACAGCGCGGCGAGGATGCCCGCCACGGCGTGCACACCCGTCCCCGAGTCCCCGATCTGGGCCCCCGTCGCCAGCGGCGGTCCGTCCTCGAAACCGGTGGTCGACATCGACCCGCCCATGGCCTGAGCGACGACCTCGTACGCCTTGAAGTTGGTGTACGGGCCTTCGCCGAACCCCTTGATGGAGGCATAGACGATCCGCGGATTGATCTCCTGGATGCGGTCCCAGGTGAAGCCCATGCGGTCGATCGCGCCCGGTCCGAAGTTCTCGACCATGACGTCGGAGCGCCGGATCAGTTCGGTGAGGAGCTCCTTGCCGCGTTCGGTCTTGGTGTTGAGGGTGATGCTCCGCTTGTTGCAGTTGAGCATCGTGAAGTAGAGGGAGTCGACGTCCGGGACATCACGCAGCTGCTTGCGCGTGATGTCACCGGTCGGCGCCTCCAGCTTGACGACGTCCGCGCCGAGCCAGGCGAGCAGCTGGGTCGCGGAGGGCCCGGACTGGACGTGGGTCATGTCCAGGACGCGGATGCCCTGGAGAGCCTGTGCGGTCACCGGATCACCTCACTTGTACATGGTCTGGTTCATGGTTCCGGGGGCGTACGCGTCCGGGTCGACCCAGACGTTGATCAGCGACGGCTTGCCCGACTCGCGAGCGCGCCGCAGCGCCGGGCCGATGTCGGCGGGGTCACGGACCTCCTCGCCGTAACCGCCCAGCATCTGGGCGAACTTGTCGTAGTGGACGTCGCCGAGGGTGTTGCCGATCCGCTCGCGCTCCTTGCCGTACTTGGCGGCCTGGCCGTAGCGGATCTGGTTCATGGAGGAGTTGTTGCCGACGATGCCGACGAAGGGGAGGTCGTAGCGCACCAGCGTCTCGAAGTCCCAGCCGGTCAGGGAGAACGCGCCGTCGCCGAAGAGGGCGACGACCTCCTTGTCGGGCCGCGCCTGCTTGGCCGCCAGCACGAACGGCACCCCGACGCCGAGCGTGCCCAGCGGACCCGGGTCCATCCAGTGACCCGGTGACTTGGGCTGCACGACCTGGCCGGAGAAGGTGACGATGTCGCCGCCGTCGCCGATGTAGATCGAGTCCTCGGTGAGGAAGTCGTTGATCTCGCTGACGAGCCGGTACGGGTGGATCGGCGAGGCGTCCGAGCGCAGCTGCGGCAGCCGCTTCTCCAGCGCGGTCTGCTCGGCGGCGCGCAGCTCGTCGAGCCACTCCTTCCGCTTGGACGCACCCCCGTTGACGCGCCCGGAGGCCGCCTCGGTCACCGACTTCAGCACCAGTCCCGCGTCGCCGACGATGCCGAGGTCGATGTCGCGGTTCTTGCCGACGGTCCGGTAGTCGAGGTCGATCTGCACGACGGTCGCGTTCGCCGACAGCCGCTTGCCGTAGCCCATGCGGAAGTCGAAGGGCGTACCGACGATGACGATGACGTCGGCGCCTGAGAAGGCGTACCGGCGCGACAGCTGGAAGTGGTGCGGGTCGCCGGGCGGGAGGGTGCCGCGGCCGGCGCCGTTCATGTACGCCGGGACGTTCAGCGTGCGGACCAGCTCGATGGCCGCCTCGGTGCCGCGGGTCGTCCACACCTGGCTGCCCAGCAGGATCGCGGGCTTCTCGGCGTGCACGAGCAGGTCGGCGAGCTTCTCGATGGCCTCGGGGTCGCCGGCCGAGCGGGTCGAGGCGCGGTAGGCACCGGGCTTCGGCACGCGCGCCTTGTCCGCCGGCACCTTGGCGTCGAGGACGTCGCGCGGGATCTCCAGGAAGGAGGGCCCGGGCGCGCCGTGGTAACACTCGCGGAACGCCATCGACACCATGTCCGCCGCGCGCGCCGTGTCGGGCACGGCCGCCGCGAACTTGGTGATCGGCGCCATCATGTCGACGTGCGGCAGGTCCTGCAGGGACCCCATCTTGTGCTGGGTGAGGGCACCTTGACCGCCGATGAGCAGCATCGGCGACTCGGCGCGGAAGGCGTTGGCGACGCCGGTGACGGCGTCGGTCGTCCCCGGGCCGGCGGTGACGACCGCGCAGCCGGGCTTGCCGGTGATCCGTGCGTAGCCGTCGGCGGCGTGTGCCGCGACCTGCTCGTGACGGACGTCGACGACCTCGATGCCCTCGTCGACGCAGCCGTCGTAGATGTCGATGATGTGGCCGCCGCACAGGGTGTAGATGCGGTCTACCCCCTCGGCCTTCAAGGCCTTGGCGACGAGATGACCGCCGGAAATGACGTCCTGGGTGTCGTCGGGCATGGCGAAGTCCTGTCCCTTCGTAGGGGGTTGGAACGCTCTCTCGTACATTGCATACAGTCGACGAATACTGTATGAAGCTTGTTATCCCGCATCCTGTGGGTGGTGTCCAGGGGGCGTGCGGCAGTTTTCGGGAGTCTCGGGGTCGCCCCCGGAAGACTCAGTAGTCAGGAGCCGAGATGGACCTGTACGAACACCAGGCAAGGGAACTCTTCGAGGAACACGGCATCTTGGTGCCGAGGGCCGAAGTCACCGACTCGCCCAAGGAGGCGCGCGAGGCAGCCCGCCGGCTGGGCGGCCGTGCCGTCGTCAAGGCGCAGGTCAAGACCGGCGGGCGCGGCAAGGCGGGCGGTGTGAAGCTCGCCGCCGACCCGGCCGCCGCCGAGCTGACGGCGCGCCAGATCCTCGGCATGGACATCAAGGGCCACACGGTCGGCACAGTGATGCTGGCCCAACCGGTCGACATCGACAGCGAGTTCTACGTCTCCTACGTCCTCGATCGCGCAGCGGGCCGCTTCCTCGCGATCGCGTCCGCCGAGGGCGGCATGGACATCGAGGAGGTCGCCGCGAGCCGGCCCGAGGCCGTGGCACGCATCCCCATCGATCCGGCCGAGGGCGTCACCTCCGCCAGGGCGGGCCGGATCGCCGAGGCGGCCGGACTGCCGCCGCAGACCGTCGACGTGCTGGTACGGCTGTGGGAGGTACTGGTCCGCGAGGACGCACTGCTCGTCGAGGTCAATCCGCTGGTGCGCACGAAGCAGGGCCAGATCCTCGCCCTCGACGGCAAGGTCACCCTGGACGACAACGCCCGATTCCGGCAGGCACGCTGGGGCGCCGAGGGCGCGGAGCACGACGACCCGCTGGAGGCGGCGGCCGCCGCACGGGGCCTGAACTACGTCAAGCTCGACGGCGAGGTCGGCATCATCGGCAACGGCGCCGGCCTCGTCATGTCGACGCTCGACGTCGTCGCGGGCTGCGGTGCCCGGCCCGCCAACTTCCTCGACATCGGCGGCGGGGCCTCCGCCCAGATCATGGCCGACGGCCTGTCCGTCATCCTCTCCGACCCGGCCGTGAAGTCGGTCTTCGTCAACGTCTTCGGCGGCATCACGGCCTGCGACGCGGTCGCCGACGGCATCGTGCAGGCGCTGGAAACCGTCCGGCTGACCAAACCGCTGGTCGTCCGGCTCGACGGCAACAGCGCCGCACGCGGCCGGGCGATCCTCGACGAACGCCGGCACCCGCTCATCCAGCAGGCCACCACCATGGACGGCGCCGCCCGCTCGGCGGCCCAGCTCGCCAACGCAACCTGAGGAGACGGGACATGGCCATATACCTCACCAAGGAGAGCAAGGTCCTCGTCCAGGGCATGACCGGCGGCGAGGGCATGAAGCACACCCGGCGCATGCTCGCCGCCGGCGCCGATGTCGTCGGGGGCGTCAACCCGCGCAAGGCGGGCCGCACCGTCGACTTCGACGACCGTGCGGTGCCCGTCTTCGGCTCGGTCGGCGAGGGCATGGCGGCCACCGGGGCGGACGTCACGGTCGTCTTCGTGCCGCCCGCCTTCGCCAAGGCCGCGGTGATCGAGGCCGCCGACGCCGGCATCGGCCTCGCGGTCGTCATCACCGAGGGCATCCCGGTCCACGACTCGGTCGCCTTCACGGCGTACGCGCAAGCGAAGGGCACCCGGATCATCGGCCCCAACTGCCCCGGCCTGATCACCCCAGGCCAGTCCAACGCGGGCATCATCCCGGCCGACATCACCAAACCCGGCAGGATCGGCCTGGTGTCGAAGTCCGGCACGCTGACCTACCAGCTCATGTACGAACTGCGCGACATCGGCTTCTCCACCTGTGTCGGCATCGGCGGTGACCCCGTCGTCGGCACCACGCACATCGACTGCCTGGCAGCCTTCCAGGACGACCCCGACACCGAACTGATCGTGCTGATCGGCGAGATCGGCGGCGACGCGGAGGAACGGGCCGCGGCGTACATCCGCGAGCACGTCACCAAGCCGGTCGTCGGTTACATCGCGGGTTTCACGGCGCCCGAGGGCAAGACCATGGGGCACGCCGGCGCCATCGTCTCCGGCTCGTCCGGTACGGCGCAGGCGAAGAAGGAGGCGCTGGAGGCGGTCGGAGTGCGGGTGGGGAGCACACCGACCGAGACGGCCCGCCTGGTGCTGGCCGCCCTGGGAACCACCACGTGACGTCACTCACTGTCGCGGCACGGTGACTGTCGCGCTTCTTGACTCGTCAGTAGCTTCCCTGTGCGACACCCTCGAAGTACGGCGCCGCGCACGGCAGTGCGAGCCGTGCGCGGCGCAGCCATGCACCTCCCGCCCCGACTGTGCACCGAGAGCGGAGCAAAACGATGGCACCCACCCTCCCCCCGACCACCAACTCCCAGGCACTCACCCTGAAAGCCGGTACCTCCTGGGCCGACGCCTGGCAGCGCTGTCTGTCCGTCGCCCCCGAGGCCTTCCAGGACGACCGTGTCCTGAACCTGTGGAACGCCACCTGGCAGGCGGACGGCCAGGTGCTGCCCGCCATCACCCCCGTCGACGGCACCCCCGTGGCGGCCCCGCCCCGACTGGACCGGACCGCGGCCCACCAGGCCGTCCGTGCCTCGCTCGACCAGCACCGCACCTGGCGGCACGTCCCGCTCGACGAGCGCCGCGCCCGCGTCGCCGCCACCCTCGACGCGCTCACCGAGCACCGCGAACTGCTCGCGCTGCTGCTCGTCTGGGAGATCGGCAAGCCGTGGCGGCTCGCGCAGGCGGACGTGGACCGGGCCATCGACGGCGTGCGCTGGTACGTCGACGGCATCGAACCGATGGTCGCCGGACGTGCCCCGCTGGACGGTCCCGTCTCCAACATCGCGAGCTGGAACTACCCGATGAGCGTGCTCGTGCACGCCATGCTGGTACAGGCCCTGGCGGGCAACGCGGTCATCGCCAAGACCCCGACCGACGGCGGTGTCGCCTGTCTGACCCTGGCCTGCGCGCTCGCCGCCCGCGAAGGGGTGCCCGTCACCCTCGTCAGCGGCAGCGGGGGCGAGTTGTCGGAGGCGCTGGTACGGGCGCCCGAGATCGGCTGCGTCTCCTTCGTCGGCGGCCGCGACACCGGCGCCGCGGTGGCCACGGCCGTCGCCGACCTGGGCAAGCGGCACATCCTCGAACAGGAAGGACTCAACACCTGGGGCATCTGGAACTACTCGGACTGGGACGCGCTCACCGCGGTCGTGCCCAAGCTCTTCGACTACGGCAAACAGCGCTGCACGGCCTACCCGCGCTTCGTCGTCCAGCGCGCGCTCTTCGACGAGTTCCTCGCGGCGTACCTCCCCGCGGTCCGCACGCTCACCGTCGGGCACCCGCTCGCCGTCGAGAAGCGCGACGACCCCATCCCGGAGCTGGACTTCGGGCCGTTGATCAACGCCGCCAAGGCCAAGGAGCTGAACGACCAGGTGGCCGAGGCCGTCGACCGCGGCGCCGTCCCGCTGCACCGCGGCAAGCTGTGCGACGCCCGGTTCCTGCCCGGCCAGGACACCTCCGCGTACGTCCAGCCGGTCACGCTCCTCAACCCGCCGCCGTCCTCCCCGCTGCACCACGCGGAACCCTTCGGCCCGGTCGACACCATCGTCCTGGTCGACACCGAGGCCGAGCTGCTGGCCGCCATGAACGCGTCGAACGGCGCGCTGGTCGCCACGCTGTCCACGGACGACCGGGCGACCTACGAACGACTGGCCCCGCAGATCCGCGCCTTCAAGACCGGCCACGGCAAGCCCCGCTCCCGGGGCGACCGCGACGAGCTGTTCGGCGGCTTCGGCGCGTCCTGGCGCGGCGCGTTCGTCGGCGGCGAGCTGCTGGTGCGGGCGGTGACACAGGGGCCGGCGGGGGAGCGGCTGCCGGGGAACTTCCCGGAGTACCACCTCATGCCGTAGTCATCCGAGCGCCATCCGTCACCGTGCCTGCCGCGGCAGGGGGTGGAAACGCAGGTGAAGGGCACTCCGAAACCTTGGTATTGTTGTCCCTGTCGCCGCGCGGAACACCTCCTGCAAGGCGGCAGACACCTGGTCCGGGTGGCGGAATGGCAGACGCGCTAGCTTGAGGTGCTAGTGCCCTTTATCGGGCGTGGGGGTTCAAGTCCCCCCTCGGACACGGCAACTGATGAGGACCTCGACCTGACAGTCGTGGTCCTCATTGCATGTTCGTCGCTGATGGTGATGCCTGGGGCCTCGGGGGCCGCACGGATGCGCTGTGTGACATCTCCACAATTCTCAGTGATCGAGTGGATCTGCTGTTCTCGGCTACGAGTGACCGGTGTGTGCTTGCCTCACCTGGCTCCGTGCCTCACCTCTCGGTGATGTCGCAGAGCCACGCCGTGTCCTCCGGGCCCGCGGCCTCGGGGCCGGGTTCGGGGAGTCGGCGGACCTCTCCCGTGCGCAGGGCGACCGTGGCTCGTGCCCGCATCGGCCCGTCGCCCCTGCGGGAGAGCAGGACCAGTTCCCAGACTGTCGCGGTCATGGCGTCCAGCCGGGTGGCGCAGTCGGCGGTGACTCGCCGCGGATCCCGGGTCCGCCCCAGGGACAGATGGGGGGTGAAGTTCTTGGCGGGCCCACGACAGCGCGGGAACCGTTGCCGCAGTGCACGGCGCAGGTCCGCCCATGGCGCCTCGCCGGCCGCCGCCGGGTCGAGCCACACGGTGGAGTACGCCCTGTGCCGGAAGGTGCGCACGCCGTCCAGCCGGGTGGTGAACACCGGCGTCATGGCCGTCGCCGCGGACAGCAGCGGGGCCGTCCGCTCGAAGTCGGACTCCGGCGCGAAGCCGTAGAGCACATTGACGTGCGGCGGCCATCGGTGGATCTGCGGATCGTAGTCGCGGCGGATGTCCTGGATCGGCGGCCACAGCTCCGCGGGCGGGATCCAGGCCACCGCCGTGCGGGCGGTCGGGGACACGTCGAGGACGCCGCCGGGCTCGCCCCAGCCGGAGTTCGTGCCGGCGCTCGGGTCCGCTCGCGGGTCCCGGATCCGGCCGGCGCCCGAGGCGTCGATGCGGTCCACACCCGTGGCCCGGTCCCAGACCAGTTCGCCGTCCGCCTCGATGGACACCACCCGGTGCCAGGGGATGTCGCCCCCGGGCACGAAGGAGGGCAGCGGGATGCGTTCGAGGCCACCGCCGCGCCGGCTGATGCCCAGCACGAACCGGGCCGGGTCGAACCGGGTGTCCCAGCGGACCTGGTGATAGATCTCGTCGCTGGTCCGCATCACGCGTCCTCTCCCGCCACCACACCTTCCCTGCTTCCAGGGTGCCTCCACCGGAACGCGGTCGCGGCGCCTTCGGTCAGGTGCGGCTGCCCGCGCCTGACGAGGGCGTGCCGGCAGTGAACGCGGACAGGACGCGCAGGGCGGCCGTACCGACGTTCGTCAGCAGGGCGACGGCAGGAGCCGTCCACTGGTCCAGGTGGCGCTGCAGGTCCGGCTCGAGCTCAATGGTGATCCGGACGTATCTGCTGTTCAGTGTGGCTGCTTTGGTCGTGTGCGGCTGCGGCTCCGCCTGACCGCGCCGCAGGGCCGCGCGGTAGTTGTCCTTGCGTTGGTTCATGCGTTTTCCTGACGCTTGAGGAGTTCGTTCGCGAGGTCGATGTAGGCCGTCTTCCGGACGCTGACCGGACCGCCGAACGACTGGGAGTAGAGGTCGAGGCGGGCGATCTGCGTGTCGAGCACCTGGAAGCCCCGTTCCGCGAGCACTTCCCGGGCGTCGGCGTCGGGACCGGTACGCGTGGTGTCAGGGCGGTTGGTGCGGTTGAGCAGCACCGCGGTGCGGGCCGGCTTCGCGCGCAGGGACTGCACATCGCCCATTTCGGTCTGGATGGGGGCCATCCGGTCCAGCTCGATGGGGGCCGGAGTGACCGGCACGAGCCATTCGTTGGCGTGGCGCATGACGCTCCGGGCGATGCGGGCGTGGTCCTCGAGCTGTGGGGCGTCGAGCACCACAGCCTGGCGCCCGCCGAGGAAGTCATCGATGCGACGGTGTACGTCGCCCACGGGGAGGGCGATCACGGGGAAGGGGAAGCCGCCGGCGAGTTCGCTCCAGCGCAGTGCGGAACCGGCCGGATCGCTGTCGACAAGGAGCGGGGGCAGGCCCAGCTCGTGGAGCGCATGGGCCAGCCAGACAGCGCTGGTCGTCTTCCCGACTCCGGGCTTCAGATTCACGAAAGCACAGCTCAGCAGCACGTCCGCCACCGTATTGAGCCCGGCCGGCCGGTGCCGCCCGCCGCGCGGAGCGGGTGCCCGGGTTCACCCGGGAGTCGGCCTGGGCGTCGTACGGGCGTCGTACGGGGCGAGCTGCCGGACCGTCGCGCGTGCCCCGGCACCCGTGTCGGGTGCCGGGGCAGATCATCCGTGACGGGTCAGCGCCCGTCGAGGCCCTTGTCCACCGCCGCCGTCAGTTCACCGTCGGCCGTGTCGCCGTCCATCGACCAGAACATCGCGCCGCCCAGACCGAGCTTGCGGACGTACGCTGCCTTGGTCTTGAGCACCTGCGGGTCGTCGTACGTCCACAGCGTGGTGCCGTCGAAGATCCAGGCGCTGCCGTTCCAGCGGTCCCGGTGCACGGTGTACGTGCCGGAGGCGGCCAGGCCCTTGAGGACCTTGTAGTCCTCGTAGCCGTCCGCGTACGTGCCCTTCGCCGGACCGGTGGCCGGCTGGCCGAGACCGTCGCCGCCACCGCTCACCCCGGTCCAGCCCTGCCCGTAGAACGGCATGCCGACCACCAGCTTGCGAGGGTGGGTGCCCCTGCGCACCCAGTCCCGCACCGTCCGGTCCACGCTGAGGTCGCCCGGCGCGAACAGGGCCGACTGCTGAGCCGTCGTGGGCTGGCCCGACACGTGGTAGTCGTAGCCCTGGAGATTGACGAAGTCGAAGTCCCGCATGATCCGCGGGATGTCGAACCCGGCGTCGATCGCGCCCGGCGCGGCCGGTACGAACGCCGTCAGGTCGTAGTGCTTGGCCTTCTTGCCGCGCGGTGCCTGGCTCTTCGCGTACGCGTCGAGCTGGGTGCGGAACTCGTGGACGAGGGCGGTGAAGTTGCGCTTGTCCTCGGGGCGGTAGACCGTGTCCGTGTCGCCCGGCGAACCGGGCCACTCCCAGTCCAGGTCCACGCCGTCGAACAGCCCGGCGGCCGAGCCCGCCCCACCGCGCGCGCCGTCGACCGGCAGGTTGCCCTTGATGTACAGGTCGATGCAGGACGAGACGAACTTCTTGCGTGACTGCGCGGTCAGCGCAGCGTCGGAGAAGTGGGTGGACCAGCTCCAGCCGCCCAGGGAGATCAGCACCTTGAGGCCGGGGTGCTTCGCCTTGAGCTCCCGCAGCTGGTTGAAGTTGCCGGCGAGCGGCTGCGTGTCGGTGTCGGCGACACCGTCCACGGAGTTCCCGGCGTCGAGGGGGCGCGCGTAGTCGGCCCAGGCGTCCGCCTCGCCCGGTACGTTCCCGGTGAAGCACTCGCCTTCGGCGTTCACGTTGCCGAAGGCGTAGTTGATGTGCGTCAGCCTGGCTGCCTGACCGCTCGTGTCCAGGTCCTTGACCTGGAAGTCGCGGCCGTACACGCCCCATTGCGTGAAGTAGCCCACCCGCTTGCCGTGTGGGGCGGTGGTGGTGTGCGACTCTCCGGCGACGGCCGTTCCGGCCGCCGGGGCGAGGACGGCGAGCAGGGACAGGGAGCAGGTGGCAACGGCCACTCTTCTCAGGGTTCTTCGCATGGGTGGGAACGTATTGGTATGGACCATTGCCGTCAATAGGTCCGCGGCGCGTGGTGCCTTCGGGCGGCGGCCCGCTAGGAGGCCGGTCGGACAGGGGCCGGCCTGGGCACGACGACGAGTGCGTCGGCGGCCGGGCGCTCGCCGGCGGCGTCGCTCGGGCGCCCCTGCAGCGCGCCGCGGACGACCATCGTCGTGGAGCCGCCGCCGTCCAGGTTGAGCGCGTCCACCGCGCCCAGGCTGCGCAGCACCTCGGCGGCCTCGGTGATCGACAGCCCCGCGCTCCGGTCGGGGCGGCGGCCGTCGGCGGTGAGCAGGACGACGCGTCCGTCGAGGGTGACTCCGGCGGCCGTGCGCGGATTGCGGCGCAGGTACCAGTCGTTGTACAGGGCGGCGCGGTCCGCGCCCTTGATGTCCTCGGGGCTCCAGCCGTCCCGGACCGGGTCGAGGGCGGTCGCACCGTCGCGCAGCAGCAGCGGACCGCCGTTGACGACGGACGTCCTCGCGGTGAGCGGCACCGCGGCGCCCGTGTCGGCGTCGGACACCGTGCTGCGCACCGTGAGCCGGGCACCCGTGCGGACGTGGGTGCGCAGCCACTGGGCCTCGGTGCCGGTGCCCTGGAGCAGGGTGCCGCTGGCGGGGACGGCGCCGCCCCGGCTGCCGCGCACCGCGGTCACCCGCCCGGTCGCGTCGAGGGTGACCTGGTATCCGGGGCCCTGGGGAGCGGTGCTGCCGAACTTCGCGGTGAGGGCGACCAGTTCGTTGACGTTGCCGCAGGTGTAGTCGTGCGCCGGGTGGGAGAAGGGGGTGATGGTCCCGACGCCGCCGCAGTTCACGATCAGTCCGGGCTGCCGGTTGAGGCCGGTCACCGTGCGGGTGGCGCCGCCGGCCACCGTGACCGTGCTGCTGGTCCGGAGCCGGCGTACCGAGGCGCCCCGCGCGAAGTCGCCCGGGATCACCAGGGCGGGCCGCTCGCCCACGGACTCGGAGAGCAGGGTGCCGCCCACCACCGAGATACCGGCGGGATCGCCGTCGGTGCCGGCCACCCAGTTGCCGGGGGTGGTGTGGGAGCCACCGACGACGAAGTAGCCGCCGTTGACCGCCGCGAGTGCGTGGGTGCGCCGTGCCATCGAGCTCGTCGTCTCGCGTCCGGGTACGACGCCGCTCGCCAGTTCCGACCGCAGGCTGCCGCGGAACCGGGCGGGATCGACGACCAGCACGTCCAGGGACCAGGGGCCGTTCGTGGCGTGCCCGTCCGCGCCGGTGTGCTGGACGGCGGCGGACAGCCCGCGGGCCGCGATGGCCTTCCTGGCCCGGTCGGCGGCGGCTTCGTCGGAGTAGCGGCCGACCCGCACCGCCCAGCCGAGCGGACGGTCCTGTGGCCCTCGCGGATCCGGTCCGGCGGTGGGGTCCAGGCGCGGCTCGTACCCGGCGGCGCGGACCTTCTCCGACAGTGCCTCGGCCTCCGCCTCGCTCGTGGCGAGTCCGACCGTGACCGTCCAGAACTCGCCCGCCGACGCCTGGCCGCGCTCGATGGCGATGTGCGTGACACCCGGCGCGATCTGCCGGGAGGTACGGGTCTCCGTCAGGTCCGCGGCTCCCAGCGGCAGCGTCGGCGAGCCGTCCGGGGCGGTCCGCTGCGCGGCCGGCTGGATCTGCGTGCCCGCGGTGATCGTGACACCGACCGCGAGCGCGGTCGTCATCCCACCGAACAACCAGCGTCGTGCCGTGCGGAACTGCATGGGCCATGCCCTTTCGGAAGGTGTCAGCGGCGACGGTGCATGCCGCACATGTCGGGAAGCCGACGGCCCATCTGACGCACGGTGACGAAAGGGTTGCCGTACGGAGTGCTGACGCCACGTGCTCCGCCCATGGACGGAGAACCCCTTGTTCACGTGGTCGTCGGTGCTGGTCTTCGACCATGATCGGCTGCGCCGACATGATGCCATACGTCGGACAGGGCGCCGCGACCTGGCCGGCGAGGGGCACCCCTGCCGGCCAGGGATCCTCGCCCGGAGCGCGTCGGAACGGCTCGGGGCGGCCGGAGCCGGAGGTCTCCAGGAGCGCACGCCTCCCCGGCCAGGACCAAGTTGCTAGGAGCGCCGGCCTGCCTCCGGCCAGGACCAAGTTCCTAGGAGCGCCGGCCACCCTCCGGCCAGGACCAGGCTCCTAGGAGCCCCCGCCCCCGGGCCGGTCCTCCAGCTCGATGCGTGCCAGCACGGGCAGGTGGTCGCTGCCGGTGGCGGGGAGGGTGCGTATGTCGGTCACCCTCGCTCCGCGTGCCATGACCTGGTCGATCCTGGCGACGGGGAACGCGGTGGGCCAGCTGAACTCGAAGTCCTCGTCCGGGACGTGCAGTCGGGACGTCAGCGGCGCCAGGCCGCGGTCCCGCGTGGTGCCGTTGAGGTCGCCCGCCAGGATGACCGTGGGTGACTCGTCGCCGGCCAGCTTCTCGCCGAGGAGTCCCGCACTCTCGTCCCGCCATCGGGTGTCGAATCCGCCGGCCGGCCGGATCCGCACCGACGGCAGATGGGCCACGTACACGGCGACGGCGCGCCCGGGGCCAACCCGGACGACCGCCCGCAGCCCCCGGTTCCAGTCACCCGGCACCCCCTCGGGCCGGATGTCCGCCGCCGCCTGTTCCGTCAGCGGATACCGCGACCACAGACCGACCGTCCCCACCACCACGTGATGCGGATAACGGCTCCTGAACGCCGCTTCGTAGACGGGCAGCGCCGCTTGCGTGAGCTCCTGGAGCGCCAGCAGGTGCGGTCCGGCCCCGGCGAGGGCGCGGGCCGTGGCCGCCGGGTCCCCGTTCTCGTCGCTGACGTTGTGCTGCACCACCGTCAGGTCGTGGGCGCCCGGATCCCGGGGCAGCAGCGACGGGGCGAACTGGGCGACCCAGACCACGGCCGCCGCACCCCCGGCCGCGAGCGCGCTCGCCGAGCGGCGCAGGGCGGCCACCACGAGCAGCGGCACGACCGGCACGCCCAGCCAGGGCAGGAAGTTCTCGGTCAGACCACCCACGTTCCCCGGGGTGCCGGGCACGCGGGAGGGGAAGAGCAGCACGAGGGCGACCAGCAGAGACAGGGGCGCGGTGACGCGCCCACGGGTCCAGGCGGTCCGCCCGTCCTCGTCGCGCCCCCGCCGGAAACGGTCACGGAACCGACGCGCGGCCACGGACACCCCCAAGTGTGAGACCTGCCGGGCCCACCCCTGTGATCACCGGCCCGTCGACGGCGACGATACGCCGTCGACGGGCCGGACGTCCGCCCGGCCCGCACGGGCCCCGGGTCAGTGACGCGGGAAGTACTGCTTCGGCAGCCGCATCCCGCGGTCGGCCATCAGCTCACGCACACGGTTCGGGTAGTTCGTGATGATGCCGTCGACGCCCATGTCCATGAGCGCCGCCACCGTCGCCGGGTCGTCGCAGGTCCACGGGACGACCTTCAGGCCCCGCGCGTGCGCCGCGTCGATCATCGCGCGGTCGGGGTAGAAGCGGAAGCCGGGGTCACCGATCTTGCCGTTCTGCGGGAAGCCGTAGTTGGGGGAGAGCGCCTTGACGCCGGGGATCGTCGCCGCGGCCTTCACGAAGTCGCCGTCGTAGTCGTCGGCGTCGATCCCGCCGAGCCAGGGGGAGGCGCCGTCCTTGCCGACCTGGAGGAAGTCGTAGTTGGTCAGCGCGACCAGCGGCCACCGGGGCGCCAGCTTGTGCATCGCCTTCAGTGCGCCCCAGTCGAAGGACTGGATGCTGACCTGGCGCTCCAGGCCGGAGGCACGGATCTCCTCGAAGACCCGGCGCACGAAGAGCTCACGCGGCGCGGTCTGCTCGGGCGCGCCCGCCTCGACCTTCGTCTCGATGTTGAGGGTGACGTCCTTTGCCTTGTACCGCTTGACCAGGTTCAGCACATCGCGGAGCTCGGCCATCCGGGCGCCCGCGATCTGCTCCTGCTCGGGGTGGCCGGGCAGCTGCTGGAAGCCGCAGTCCATGGTCTTGATCTGCGCCAGCGTCAGGTCCTTGATGTACTTCCCGACGTACGGGTACTGCGGGTCGCCCGGGACGACCGGTGCCGTGTCCCGGCACTTCTGCGCGCTGACCTGCCGGTCGTGGGTGACGACGACCTTGCGGTCCCTGGTGACCTGGGTGTCCAGCTCCAGCGTGGAGACGCCCAGCCGCAGCGCCTTGCCGAATCCTTGCAGGGTGCTCTCGGTCGTCATGCCGAGGCCGCCGCGGTGGGCCTGCAGGTCGAAACGCTCCTTCTGGGAGGACGCGCCGGGGCCGTCCGCCGTCGCGTGGGCGGCCGTCGGGACGGCGAGCACCGGCAGCAGGGTCAGGCCGGCGAGGACATGTCGTGCGGACATCGGAACCCTTACTCGTGGGTCGGTGGGGATCTGTCCCTGGACGCTAGTTCGGCATGGGGCGCACCTGAAGGCCTGGATGTGATGCCGCTGTGAACGCCGGCGGAACCCGAAGGTGACGCCGTAAGGGGTCGTCGGAGAAACAACGGGGAAATAAATGACAGGCCGTCCGCGCCGTGGACGCGGCATCATGACGGTCCGCCGCCGCCCATGCCACCGGAACGAAGGGCGAGCGACACACCACGGGGGGACTCATGACCGTGACCCACATCCTGCTGTCCGGCGTCGTCGGCTCGACCGCGTACGGACTCGCCCACGAGGGGTCCGACGTGGACCGGCTCGGCATGTTCGCCGCCCCCACCGAGACCTTGCACGGCCTGCACGGCCCGAAGGAGTCCCACGTCACCACCGCCCCCGACCGCACCTTGCACGAGGCGGCGAAGTGGTGCCGCCTCGCGCTCGGCGGCAACCCCACGGTCATGGAACTGGTCTGGTTGCCCGAGGAGTTGTACGAGGTGCGGACATCCCTCGGTGACGAGCTGATCGGCATCCGCGCCACGTTCCTCGGCGCGCGCCGGGTCCGCGACGCCTATCTCGGATACGCCACACAGCAGTTCCGCAAGCTCCACAGCCGTGCCGGCGACCAGGCCGGCCGCAGGCGCACCGCCAAGCACGCCCGCCACCTCAAGCGGCTGTGCACCCAGGGCTACGAGCTGTACGCCACCGGCCGGCTGACCATCCGGGTCGACGACCCCCAGAGCTACCACGACTTCGGCGAACGGGTCGCCGCCGACCCGTCGGCCGCGCTGCCGCTCCTGCGCCACTTCGAGGCGGCGTTCGACGGGACGCCCGGCGTCCTGCCCGAACAGCCCGACGAGCGGGCCGCCGAGGCCTGGCTGCGGCGGGTCCGGCAGCAGTTCTACACACCGCACGCGCTGCCCGCGTAGGGCCGAAAATGCCGTGCGGCGCGCCGGCCGTCCTCCCTACACTCGCCTTGCTGCCGAAAGCGAGCCGAGTGAGGGGAGACGAGCCGTGCGTGATCGTGCCGCCGTCGTCGTTCCCCGCTCCCGCTACGAGGTGATCCTCGTGTCTCCGGCCACCCGGTGCCCGCTGCGCGGCCGGCACCGGTGGACCGTGACGAACATCTGAGCGCAAGCGAGCGAGCACCAGCACCTGGCCGACGCCTCGCACCCGCCTGTCCGTGCCCGTCACGTCCGGAAATCGCGCTGCCCACGCACACCACAGCACCCGAAAGGCCAAGGGCCGTGCGCACCGCATTCGACCGACACCTCACCACCGTCCGCAACCTGGGCATCCTCGCCCACGTCGACGCCGGCAAGACCACGCTCACCGAACGGATCCTCTACGCCACCGGCACCACCCACCGCCGTGGAGAGGTCCACGACGGCACGACCGTCACCGACTTCGACCCGCAGGAGCGCGACCGGGGCATCACCATCTTCGCCGCCGCCGTCAGCTGCGCCTGGGACGGGCACCGGATCAACCTGATCGACACACCCGGGCACGTCGACTTCGCCGACGAGGTGGAGCGTTCGCTGCGGGTGCTGGACGGGGCGGTCGCCGTGTTCGACGCCGTCGCCGGTGTCGAGCCGCAGAGCGAGTCCGTGTGGCGGCAGGCCGACCGGCACGGCGTACCGAGGATCGCCTTCGTCAACAAGCTGGACCGCGCGGGCGCCGACCTCGACACGGCCGTCGCCTCCATCCGTGACCGGCTGCACCCGGCCCCGCTGGTGGTGCAGCTGCCGATCGGGACGGAGGACGGCTTCACCGGCGTGGTCGACCTGGTGCGGATGCGGGCGCTGATCTGGGCCGACGGCGACGGGACGGCCGTGCCGCAGCCGGTTCCGCCGGACCTGCTGGACGAGGCGCGGCGACGGCGACGGCTCCTGGAGGAAGCGGTCGCCGAGCTGCACCCGGACGCGCTCGAGGAGTTCTGCTCGGCCGCGGAACTGTCCGAACGCACCCTGGTCATGGCATTGCGCGAGCTGACCCGCACCGGCGACGGGGTCGTCGTCCTGTGCGGTTCGGCGTACCGCAACCGGGGCGTCGAGCCGCTGCTCGACGCGGTCGCGGCGTACCTGCCGTCACCGCTGGACATGCCGCCGGTGCGTGGCACGGCAGGCGAGGAACGCCGGGCCGATCCGGCGGCGCCCCTCGCGGCGCTGGCGTTCAAGGTGAGCGCCACGCCGACGGGGCGGCTGACATACGTACGGCTGTACTCGGGGACCCTCGAGAAGGGAGACACGGTGTGGGAGCCGGGCGCGCGGCGCACCGAGCGGATCGGGCGGATCCTGCGAGTGCAGGCCGACCGGCACGCGCAGGTGGACCGGGCCGTCGCGGGCGACATCGTGGCCGTGGCCGGGCTGCGGTCCGCCCGCGCCGGGTCGACCCTGTGCGCGCCGGACGCACCGCTCGTCCTGGAGCCGCCGGGCGTGGCCGAACCGGTCGTCACGGTGGCCGTCGAGGCACGTACGTCCTCCGACGCCGACCGGCTGGCCACGGCTCTGTCCCGGCTGGCCGAGGAGGATCCGTCGCTGGTCGTGCGGACCGACCCCGAGACCGGGCAGACCGTGCTGTCGGGCATGGGCGAACTCCACCTGGAGGTCGCGGTGGAGAAGCTCCGGCGGGAGCGCGGGCTGGAGGTCAACGCCGGGCGGCCCAGGGTGGCGTACCGGGAGACGGTCGTGCGCGGTGGGGCCGGGCATGTCCACCGGCATGTCAAACAGGACGGCGGGGCAGGCCAGTTCGCCCAGGTCGTGCTGGACGTCGAGCCGCTGGAGACCGGGTTCGAGTTCCGCTCGGCGGTCGTCGGCGGGCGGGTGCCGCAGGAGTACGTGCGGGCCGTCGAGGCCGGCTGCCGGGACGCGCTGGCCGAGGGCCCGCTCGGCGGGCATCCGGTGACGGGGGTGCGCGTGACCCTGACCGACGGCGCGACACATGTGAAGGACTCGTCCGAGATGGCGTTCCGGACAGCCGGCCGGGCCGGTCTGCAAGGTGCCCTGCGCACCTGCGGGACGGTGCTGCTGGAGCCGGTCGTCGAGGTCACGGTCACCGTGCCCGAGGACGCCGTGGGCGGTGTCCTCGGTGACCTCGCCGCCCGGCGCGGCCGGGTCTCCGGCTCGGTCACCCGGTCGGGCTCGGCCGTCGTCACCGCGGTCGTGCCGCTGGCCGAACTGTTCGGCTACGCGACCCGGTTGCGCAGCCGCACGCGGGGTCGCGGCAGCTTCACCGCCCGGCCCACCGGTTACGCACCGGCGCCGGTGACGGCGGCGACCGCCCGCTGACGTCGCCGCCCGCCCCGGTGGCCGGTGTCGGCCCCACCCTCCCCGAGGGTGGGGCCGACACCGGCGAGTGGTCACGGGTACGACACCACCGTCGGCGTCCCCGACGTGGGCGCCCCGGTGTCGTCGATGACGTGCGGGCACCGCCCGTTGCCGCCGAGGGAGACGACGAGCGGGCCGGGGGAAGCGCACGCCCGGCCGGACGGGGGCGGCGAAGCAGTGGTGCCGGGTCCCGCGAGGCGCCGCTCGGGCCGTTCTCCGCGGCGAGCACTTCAGGGGGACCAGCACCGGGCCGATGATCGTGACCTTCGATCCGGAACTCGTCGTACGCGACTCGGCACAGGGCCGGACGGAGGGTGCCGACAGGGCGGCGGAGCACAGGAGTTGGACGCCGCTGGGGGTACGTGGCCGGTCGAGACCCAACCGTTGCACAACGGCACCTTGGCCGGACACGCCGCAGGTCCGGACCATAGCCCCAGGTCATGGGCGCCTCGGCCGCCGTACCTGGCCGTCCGGACGCGCCGTACCCCGGCGCACCCGCCAAGAGACGCTGCCGCACATCTTGACGGAGCTTTCTCTTGAGGTTTAACTCACGTCCTAAATTAAGCCATGAGGGGCTTCGGAGCGTGAACGCGAACGGGCGTCGCGCGCCTCCGGGCGTCCTCGGACTTCTCGACTCCCGGAAGGGACACCAGGAGCCATGCGCAGCATCCGAGCCGCGGCCGTAGGCGCCGTCACCCTGTCTCTCGCTCTCACCGCCTCGGCCTGCGGGGGCGGTTCCGCCTCGGGCGGCGGGTCCAACGACTCGCCCAAGACGCTGACCTACTGGGCCTCCAACCAGGGGGCGAGCGTGGAGGTCGACAAGAAGGTCCTCCAGCCCGAACTCGACAAGTTCGAGAAGCAGACCGGCATCAAGGTGGAGCTGGAGGTCGTGCCCTGGTCCGACCTGCTCAACCGGATCCTCACCGCCACCACGTCCGGCCAGGGTCCCGACGTGCTCAACATCGGCAACACCTGGAGCGCCTCCCTCCAGGCCACCGGCGCGCTGATGCCCTGGGACGCGAAGAACTTCGACAAGATCGGCGGCAAGGACCGCTTCGTCGACTCCGCGCTCGGCTCGACCGGCGCCCAGGGCCAGGACCCGGCGGCCGTGCCGCTCTACTCGATGGCCTACGCGCTCTACTACAACAAGAAGATGTTCGCCGACGCGGGCATCTCGCAGCCCCCCACCACCTGGGACGAGCTGGTCGAGACCGGCAAGAAGATCTCCAAGGACGGCAAGTGGGGCCTCGGTGCCGAGGGTTCTAACCTGTCGAACAACATCCACCAGGTCTTCGTGCTCGGCAAGCAGCACGGCGCGGACTTCTTCACCGCCGACGGCAAGCCCGACTTCACCTCCGACGGCGCGGTCGCGGCCGTCAAGCAGTACGTCGACCTGATGGCCGGCGACAAGGTCATCGCCCCGGGCAACGCCGAGTACGCGCAGAACCAGTCGCTGAGCGACTTCGCCAAGGGCAAGACGGCGATGGTGCTCTGGCAGACCGCCTCGGCCACCTTCGCGTCGATGGGCATGAAGGAGGACGAGTGGGGCGTCGCCCCGGCCCCCGTCCAGTCCGGCGAGCCCGGCACCGGCACGCACACCAACTCCATGGTCGCCGGCATCAACATGGCGGTCTTCAAGAACTCGGACAACATCGACGGCGCCACCGAGTTCGTGAAGTTCATGACCAGCGACGCCGAGCAGAAGATCCTCAACAAGGCCTACGGCTCCATCCCGCCGGTCAAGGCCGCCCAGTCCGACGCGGCGTTCAACTCCCCGGCCACGGCGGTGCTGCGCGAGACCCTCGCCACCAGCGCCTCCGCGCTGCCCCAGGTCCCGGACGAGTCCCAGTTCGAGACGGCCGTCGGCACGGCGGTCAAGGAACTGTTCGCCGACGCCGCGGCCGGCCGCCCGGTGACCACCGAGTCGGTGAAGGCGGCGCTCGCCAAGGCCCAGCAGCAGATGCCGACGAAGTGAGCCCGGACACCACCATGACCACCACCACCGCCTCGGCACGGCCCGGTGAGCGGACGGTCGGCAAGAGCTCCCCCGGTGCGGCGCGCGGCCCCCGCCGCCGCACCGGGCGGATCCGCCGGGTCGGCCTGCCCTACCTGCTGCTGCTCCCCGCGCTGGCCCTCGAACTCCTGGTCCACCTGGTGCCGATGGTCATCGGCATCGTGATGAGCTTCAAGGAACTCACCCAGTTCTACATCCGGGACTGGAGCCTGGCCCCGTGGACAGGTGTCGACAACTACCGCATGTCGGTGGACTTCGACGCCCCCGTGGGCCAGGCGCTGCTCGACTCGTTCCTCATCACCTGTGCCTTCACGGTCCTGTCCGTCGGCCTGTGCTGGTTCATCGGCACGGCAGCCGCCATCTGCATGCAGGACGCGTTCCGCGGCCGGGGCCTGCTGCGCGCGCTGTTCCTCGTCCCGTACGCGCTGCCCGTCTACGCCGCGGTCATCACCTGGGCGTTCATGTTCCAGCACGACAACGGCCTGGTGAACCACGTCCTGCATGACCAGCTGGGCCTCACCGACACGCCCTCCTTCTGGCTGATCGGCGACAACAGCTTCGTCGCCCTGCTCGTCGTCTCGGTCTGGAAGGGCTGGCCGTTCGCGTTCCTGATCGTGATGGCCGGTCTGCAGAACATCCCCAAGGACCTGTACGAGGCGGCGGCACTGGACGGCGCCGGCGTCCGGCAGCAGATCCGCCGCATCACCCTGCCCTCGCTGCGCCCCGTCAACCAGGTGCTGATCCTGGTCCTGTTCCTTTGGACCTTCAACGACTTCAACACGCCCTACGTCCTGTTCGGCAAGGCGGCACCGGCGGCGGCGGACCTGATCTCCATCCACATCTACCAGTCGTCGTTCGTCACCTGGAACTTCGGCGCCGGCTCCGCGATGTCGGTCCTGCTGCTGCTCTTCCTGCTCGTGGTGACGGGCGTGTACCTGCTGCTGACGTCCCGCGGCCGGAGGTCCACCCATGCATAGGTCCCCGATGGCGGCCCCCCGCTCCTTCCTGTGGACCCGCCGGGTCTTCCTGACCCTGCTCACCGGCTTCGTCCTGCTGCCGGTGTACGTCATGGTCTCCAGCTCCCTGAAGCCGCTCCAGGACGTCTCCAGTTCGTTCCGCTGGCTGCCCAGCGAACTGACCGTCCGCCCGTACATCGACATCTGGTCGACGGTCCCGCTCGCCAGGTACTTCGTGAACTCCCTTGTCGTCGCGGGCGCGGCGACGGTCTGCTCGGTGGTGATCGCGGTCTTCGCCGCCTACGCCGTTAGCCGCTACGACTTCCCCGGCAAGCGCGTCTTCTCGGTCACCGTGCTGTCGACGCAGATGTTCCCGGGCATCCTCTTCCTGCTCCCGCTGTTCCTCATCTACGTGAACATCGGCAACGCCACCGGCATCGCCCTGTTCGGCTCGCGGGGCGGCCTGATCCTGACGTATCTCACGTTCTCGCTGCCGTTCTCGATCTGGATGCTGATCGGCTACTTCGACTCGGTGCCGCGCGACCTGGACGAGGCGGCGCTGGTGGACGGCTGCGGCCCGCTGCGCGCCCTGGTGCAGGTCGTCGTACCGGCGGCGATCCCCGGCATCGTCGCGGTCGCCGTCTACGCCTTCATGACCGCCTGGGGCGAGGTGCTCTTCGCGTCGGTGATGACCAACGACACCACCCGCACCCTCGCGGTCGGCCTCCAGGGCTACTCCACGCTCAACGACGTGTACTGGAACCAGATCATGGCCGCCTCGCTGGTGGTGAGCGTCCCCGTGGTCGCGGGCTTCCTGCTGCTCCAGCGCTACCTCGTCGCCGGGCTGACGGCCGGAGCCGTCAAGTGACCAACGCATCCGTATCCGAAGGGACTTCCGTGACCATCGACCTCGCCGCACTCCCGGACGACTTCCTGTGGGGCACGGCCACCTCGGCGTACCAGATCGAGGGAGCCGTGGGGGAGGACGGCCGCTCGCCGTCGATCTGGGACACCTTCTCGCACACCCCCGGCAAGATCGCGAACGACGACCACGGTGACATCGCCTGCGACCACTACCACCGCTGGCGCGAGGACATCGCCCTGATGCGGCGCCTGGGCACCAACGCCTACCGCCTGTCGGTCGCCTGGCCGCGCGTCGTCCCGGGGGGCGACGGCGCGGTGAACGCGAAGGGCCTGGCCTTCTACGACGAACTGGTCGACGCCCTGCTGGCGGCGGGCATCACCCCGTCGGTCACCCTCTACCACTGGGACCTGCCCCAGGTGCTCCAGGACCGCGGCGGCTGGCCGGAGCGGGACACGGCCGAGCACTTCGCCTCGTACGCGGGCGTGGTGGCCGAGCGTCTCGGCGACCGCGTGACGCACTGGGCGACGCTCAACGAGCCCCTGTGCTCGGCCTGGATCGGGCATCTGGAGGGCAAGATGGCCCCCGGCTGGACCGATCTGACGGCGGCGGTCCGCGCCTCGTACCACCTGCTCCTCGCCCATGGCCTGGGCATGCAGGCGATCAGGTCGGCGGCCCCGCACGCCCAGGTCGGCATCGTCAACAACCTCTCCACCGTCCACGCCGCGACGGACCGGCCGCAGGACGTGGCGGCGGCCCGCCGCATGGACGGCCACACCAACCGCTGGTGGCTGGACCCGGTGCACGGCCGCGGCTTCCCGCAGGACATGCGGGAGGTCTACGGCGTGGAACTCCCCGAGCAGCCGGGCGATCTGGCGGCCATCGGGGGCGAGCTGGACTGGCTGGGCCTGAACTACTACTTCCCCCAGACCGTCGCCGACGACCCCACCGCCCCCGCTCCCCAGGTCCGCGCCGTGCGCCGCGACGGTGTCCCGCGCACCGGCATGGACTGGGAGATCGACGCGAGCGGCATCGAGGACCTGCTGCTGCGCCTCACGGAGGAGTACGGGCCGCGCAAGCTGTACGTCACGGAGAACGGCTCGTCCTTCCCGGACGTGGTCCGCCCCGACGGGACGATCGACGACCCCGAGCGTCAGTCCTATCTGACCCAGCACCTGGCGGCGTGCGCGTCCGCGGCCCGCAAGGGGGCTCCGCTGGCGGGGTACTTCGCCTGGTCGCTGCTGGACAACTTCGAGTGGGCGTACGGCTACGACAAGCGGTTCGGGCTGGTCCACGTCGACTACGCGACCCAGGTCCGCACGATCAAGGGATCCGGTGACCGGTACGCGGAGATCGTCCGCGAGCACCGGGGGCGGGTGCGCAAGGCCGCGTAGGACGGCCCCGAGGGGGCGTACGACCCCGTGGTGGGGGGGGGGGGGGGGGGGCGCGCCCCCCCCCCCCGCCCCGGGGGGGGCTATCTTTTTGTGGTTTGTGGGGGGGGGCCAAACAGGTGTTGGGGGCCCGCCGGCCGCGCCGCCCCCCCCCCCCCCCCCG
>NZ_JBIUBW010000014.1:165126-172558 GCF_044548465.1 Streptomyces sp. NPDC052023
CGGGGCGCCGGGGGGGGGGGGGGCCGGGGCGGGGGGGGGGGCCCCGGGGGGGGCCCCCCCCCGGGGGGGGGGGGGGGGGGGGGCCCCCCCCCCCCCCCACGGCTGCACGGCTCGGTACATCAGTTCAGTGATGTCAGGTGCACGACATATCTGCTGAGGGAGACCCGCATGCAGCTCCGCACACCCCGCCTCCTCGTGACCGCGTTGTCGGCGATCGCCCTGCTGTCCGCCGGCCCCGGCCTCACCGCCCCCGCCCTCGCGGAGCCGTCGGCCGCGGCGGCGGCCTGGGACACCGACCGCGCCGCCTCCGCCTACGCGGCCACCCCCGCCTCCGTCACCGCCTCCGGCAGCGAGAACGGCGCCACCACCCCAGGGATGGCCTTCGACGGCGACGGCGCCACCCGCTGGTCGAGCAACTTCGCCGACGACGCCTGGATCCGCGTCGACCTCGGCTCGGCGATCCGCGTCGACCGGGTCGTACTGGACTGGGAGGCGGCGTACGGGAAGCGGTACGTCCTGGAGGCCTCGCGCAACGGCACCGACTGGACCCCGTTCTACACGGAGACGGCCGGCACGGGCGGCTCGGTCACGGCCCACACGTACCCGCAGGAGGTGACGGCCCGCTACGTCCGCATGCGCGGCGTCGAGCGTGCCACCGGCTGGGGCTACTCCCTGTTCTCCTTCAAGGTCTACGGCGGCGAACCGGCCCCCGCCTCCACCACCCGCACCAACCTGGCCCTCAACCACCCGGCGTACGCGGACTTCTACCAGCACGCGGGCAACTCCCCGGCCTTCGTGACCGACGGCGGCCGGCCGGCCGACCTCAAGGCGGACGTCAGCCGCTGGTCCAGCGACTGGAACGCGAACCGCTGGATCTCCGTCGACCTCGGCGCCCCGTCGGTGATCGACACGATCGACCTGTACTGGGAGGCGGCGTACGCCGTCGACTACGAGCTCCAGGTCTCGGACGACAACCGCACCTGGCGCACGGTGCACCGGCCGACGGCCGCCGAGGTCGTGGCCCGCCGCGCCGATGTGAAGTCCCCGGGCGAGGCGACGGGCCGCCACGACTCGGTCCGCCTCCCCTCCCCGGCCACCGGACGCTATGTCCGCATGCTCGGCAAGGAGCGCCGCTCCTTCCACAACCCGGCCCCCCACACGGCCCAGTTCGGCTACTCCCTCTATGAGTTCGAGGTCTGGGGCACGGGCGGCAGCGCGTCGGCGGCGTACCCGGCGCTCCCGGGCGAGCAGCCCGGCACGTACCGCACCACCTTCTTCGACGACTTCACCGCCGCGGCGCTGGACCGGGGCAAGTGGCGGGTGGTCCGGACGGGCACGGAGATGGGCTCCGTGAACGGCGAGTCCCAGGCGTACGTCGACTCCCCGGACAACATCCGCCTGGAGAACGGCGCGCTGGTGCTGCGGGCCGAGTACTGCAAGGGGTGCACCCAGGCGGGCGGCGGCACGTACGACTTCACGTCGGGCCGCATCGACACCCACACCAGGTTCGACTTCACCTACGGCCGGGTGAGTGCCCGCATGAAGCTGCCGGTCGGCGACGGCTTCTGGCCGGCGTTCTGGCTCCTGGGCAGCAACGTCGACGACCCGGCGGTCTCCTGGCCGCCCTCCGGCGAGACCGACATCATGGAGAACGTCGGCTACGGCGACTGGACCAGCACGGCCCTGCACGGCCCCGGCTATTCGGCCGACGGCAACATCGGCGCCCGCCAGGTGTACCCGAACGGCGGCCGCGCCGACCAGTGGCACACCTACGCGGTGGAGTGGACCCCGACCGGAATGAAGTTCTTCGTCGACGACCGCCTGGTCCAGGAGACGACCCGCAACAAGCTGGAGTCCACGCGCGGCCAGTGGGTCTTCGACCACGACCAGTACGTCATCCTGAACCTCGCCCTGGGCGGGGCCTACCCCGCCGGCTGGAACCAGGTCACGACCCCCTATTGGGGCCTGCCCCAGTCGAGCGTGGACCGGATCGCGGGCGGGGGAGTGCAGGCGGAGGTGGACTGGGTCCGCGTGGAACAGAAGGGCTGAGCTGACGGGCGGGAGGCGGGCCGTGGGTGTCCGGCGCACGTCTCCCGCCCGGCGCTGTTCGATGGCACCATGCTCCACAGCCGCTTCGCCGATCTGTCCGGGCAGCAGCGAAGCACACCGCAGGGAGCCGCTGTGATCACGACCGTGACCGCCGTCCTGACCCCCCTTCGTGCCCGCGTCCTGCTCGTTCTCGCCGTACTGCTCGCCACCGTCGCGCCCGCTGCACCGACGCTCGCCACCGCACCCGTTCCCCCGCCGGCCGGCGCTGCCCACTCCTCGGGCGCCGAGGTCGTGGAGGTCACCCAGGTCGCGGACCGGCAGGTCGACGTGTCGGTGCGGTCGACTGCCCTGGGGGGCCGCACCGTGAAGGTGCGCCTGCTCACCCCCGACGGCTGGAACCCCGACGACCGGCGCCGTCACTGGCCGACGTTGTGGCTGCTGCACGGCTGCTGCGGCGACTACACCTCATGGACCCGCATGACCGATGTCGCCGAGACCGACAGCCTGCGCGACGTCCTGGTGGTGATGCCGGAGGCCGGCTGGAACGGCTGGTACAGCGACTGGTGGAACCACGGCGAGGGCGGCGACCCCGCCTGGGAGACCTTCCACACGGTGGAACTGCGACGACTCCTGGAGAGCGACTGGGGCGCCGGCCGCGACCGCGTCGTCGCCGGTCTGTCGATGGGCGGGCAGGGCGCCCTGCTCTACGCCGCCCGGCACCCGGGGATGTTCAAGGCGACCGCGGCGTACTCCGGCTCGGCGCACCCGCTGCTGAACCAGGAGTCCGTCGACCGGATCATGGGTCTGTTCGCCGGCCAGGGCAACGATCCCTTGCGGCTCTGGGGCGACCCGGTGGCCCAGCGCCGCATCTGGCAGTCCCACGACCCGTACCACCTGGCCAAGCGGCTCAAGTCCCTGCCCGTCTACCTCTCCTGCGGCGACGGCACCGCGGGCCCCCTCGACCCACCGGGCGCGACGAGCGCCCTGGAGGCCGACTTCAACCGCCAGAACCACGCCTTGGCCGCCGAGCTGAAGCGCGTCGGCGCCCGGCACGTCACCACCCACTTCTACGGCCCCGGCACCCACATCTGGGCGTACTGGGAGCGCGAACTCCACGCGTCGCTGCCGATGCTGCTGGCCGCGCTGGGGGTCGACGGCTGACCCCGGACGCGCAGCAGGGCCGACCTGCCCCGTCAGGGCACCTCAGGGCGCACGAGTGCCGTGGCGAAGGGCTCGCCGGAGCGACGGGCGTACGCCATCCGCTCGCGCACCTCCCGCAGGGTGCGCGGACGGTAACCGGGGCCGCCGCAGCAGCTCTTGTGGAAGCGGACACCGGCGTGCAGCAGCACGGACAGGGTGCGCCAGGCCGCCGTGTCCCGACGCGGTGGAGCGGCGAAGGCCGAGCCCACGTGGATCATCGTTGCCGCACAGCGGGGGCAGGCACGCTGCCTGTCCCTGTCGTAGGGCTGCTTGTACGAGGCCCGGCAGGGCAGACAGACGTATGAGGTCTTCGCGTGGGCCATGGGGCCAGCATAGAGAGCAGTCGCGGCGAACTCGACGGAATTGAGCGGCGCCTCGGGTCGGCGCACTTCCACCTGTGCCTCTGTCTGCATTCAGCCCGCAACCGGCTCCAGCACCCGCCCCGCCTGCTCCGCTGTGCGGACCGTCTCCGGGGCGCGGCGGGCCCGCGACCGCCGCCACAGCCACAGCACATCCCGTCCGAACGACCACACCAGCAGCCCCAACGCCAGCCCGACCACCGCCGCGTTGCCCACCCACGGCAGCAGGTCGGCGCCCGCCACCAGCAGGAAGACACCCTGCACCGCGGCCACCGCCTTCCGGGCCGTGCTCGGTGGCAGGGCCGCGTTCAGCCACGGCAGGAAACGGGCCGCGGCGACGAAGCCGTACCGCATGCCGCCGATCAGCAGCACCCACGGGCCCAGCGACATCGAGACGTACACGCTCAGCACCAGGATCAGGAACGCGTCGACCTCCATGTCGAACCGCGCCCCGAGCGCCGACGACGTGCCGGTGCGCCGGGCGACCTTGCCGTCCACGCCGTCGAGGATCAGCGCCACCGCCGTCAGGGCGACCAGCAGCGTGACCGGCGGTGCGCTCTCGAAGGAGTCGGCGACCAGCGCGGTCACGCCGCCGACCAGGGTGGCCCGGCCGAGGGTGACCCGGTTGGCAGGGCCGAACGACCGCAGTCCCGACCGGTGCAGGGCCCGCGAGAGCACCGCCCAGCTGGCGATCGCGAAGGCGAGGCCGGTCAGCCAGCCCGCCGGTCCCATGCCGATCGCCGAGCCGAGCACGGCCAGCAGCAGGATCTGCACGCCCGCACCCACCGCGGTCTCCTGCTGGACCAGCCTCGCGTCAAAAGTGTTGTTCAGGGCCACCGCACATCCTCCGGCCAGGTGACAGAGTCGATCATCGCCGCGTACTGTGCGCGGCCTGTGCACACCTCCGTACGTGCACCACTTGCCGATCGTTCAGGAGGAACGCCGATGATCCGCGCCGCACGGGCGTTCTGGCTCAGCTCCCCGGGGCGGGGAGAGATCCGGGACGCCGAGCTTCCGGAGCCTGCCGAGGACGAGGTGCTCGTCCGCTCGCTCTGGTCCGGCGTCAGCCGTGGCACGGAGACACTGGTCTTCCGGGGCGGGGTCCCGCACAGCCAGCACACCGCCATGCGGGCGCCGTTCCAGGAGGGCGACTTCCCGGCGCCCGTGAAGTACGGCTACCTCAATGTCGGCGTCGTGGAGGAGGGCCCGGCAGGCCTGGCCGGGCGTACCGTCTTCTGCCTCTACCCGCACCAGACGCGGTACGTCGTCCCGGCCGCCGCCGTGACCCCCGTACCGGAGCACGTGCCCGCCTCCCGTGCCGTACTCGCCGGCACCGTCGAGACCGCCGTCAACGCGCTGTGGGACGCGGCGCCCCTGGTCGGCGACCGGATCGCCGTCGTCGGCGGCGGCATGGTGGGCTGCTCGGTGGCCGCGCTGCTGGCCCGCTTCCCCGGCGTGCGGGTGCAGTTGGTGGACGCCGATCCAGGGCGCGCCGCGGTGGCCGAGGCGCTCGGCGTGGGTTTCGCCGGACCCGCGGACGCCCTCGGCGACTGCGACCTCGTCGTCCACGCCAGCGCGACCGAGCAGGGCCTGTCCCGTTCACTGGAACTCCTCGCCCCCGAGGGCACGGTGGTCGAGCTGAGCTGGTACGGCGACCGGCGCGTCACCCTCCCGCTGGGCGAGGCCTTCCACTCCCGGCGGCTGACGATCCGCAGCAGCCAGGTCGGCACCGTCTCCCCGGCCCGCGCCGGCCGGACCTACGCCGACCGGCTCGCGCTCGCCCTCGACCTGCTGGCCGACCCGGCGCTGGACGCGCTCGTCACCGGGGAGTGCGCCTTCGAGGAACTCCCGGACGTGCTGCCCCGGCTGGCCTCCGGTGAGATCCCGGCACTGTGCCACCGGGTGCGGTATCCCGAAAGCGCCTGACCTCAGAAAAGAGGTACGAGCCGCTGAACACGGGAAGGACATGAGCCGTACTAGTCGGCATCCATGCCCCGCACCTGGAGGGTCGCCCGTTGTTCAGTGTCACCGTCCGCGATCACATCATGATCGCCCACAGCTTCCGCGGTGAGGTCTTCGGCCCCGCGCAGCGCCTGCACGGAGCGACGTTCCTGGTGGACGCCACGTTCCGGCGCGAGCAGCTGGACGACGACAACATCGTCGTCGACATCGGACTGGCCACCCAGGAACTCGGCGCGGTGGTCAGCGAGCTGAACTACCGCAACCTCGACAACGAGCCCGACTTCGCCGGGATCAACACCTCCACGGAGTTCCTGGCGAAGGTCGTCGCGGACCGGCTCGCCGAGCGCGTCCACAAGGGGGCGCTGGGGGAGGGCGCGAGGGGGCTCACGGGCATCTCGGTCACCCTGCACGAGTCGCATGTCGCCTGGGCGAGTTACGAGCGTGGCCTGTGACCGACGCGACCGTGGAGAAGCTCTCCTTCGTGCCCGCCCAGGCGGCCCCCAGGAACGGCGAGATCGTCCCCATGTCCCTGCGTACCGTGCACTTCGTGATGCCGGGCGGTGTCGACGACCCGGCCATGCCCAGCGGGGGAAACGCCTACGACCGCCGGGTCTGCCTGGACCTGCCCGGCTTCGGCTGGCGGGCCCACAAGCAGCCGGCCGACGGCTCCTGGCCGCGGCCGGGCGCCGCCGCCCGCACCCAACTCGCCCGTACGCTGCGGGACCTGCCGGACGGCGCGGTGGTGCTGCTGGACGGGCTGGTGGCCTGCGGCGTACCGGAGATCGTCGTGCCGGAGGCCGACCGGCTGCGGCTGGCCGTCCTGGTGCACCTGCCGCTCGGCGACGAGACGGGACTCGATCCCGCGCTCGCCGCCGAACTGGACGTCAAGGAACGTGCGGTCCTGCGGGCCGTCGGCGCCGTGATCGCCACCAGCGACTGGGCGGTCCGCCGCCTCGTCGCGCACCACGGCCTGGACCCCGACCGCGTCCATGTCGCGGCCCCCGGCGCCGACATCGCCCCCCTCGCGTCCGGCACCGACGGGGTCTCCCGCCTGCTGTGCGTCGCCGCCGTCACCCCGCGCAAGGGCCAGCACCGGCTGGTCGAGGCGCTCGCCGGCGTCACCGACCTGCCGTGGAGCTGCGTGTGCGTCGGCGGGCTGGGACATGACCCCGAGTACGTCGCCCACCTGCGGGACCTGATCGCACGGCACGGCCTGCAGGACCGCATCCACCTCGCGGGGCCCCAGGCCGGAGCGGACCTCGACGCCAGCTACGCCACCGCCGACCTCATGGTCCTCGCCTCCTACGCCGAGACGTACGGCATGGCGGTCACCGAGGCACTCGCGCGCGGCATCCCGGTGCTGGCCACGGACGTCGGGGGCATCCCCGAGGCGCTCGGCCGCGCCCCGGACGGCGGCGTCCCCGGCATCCTCGTCCCGCCGGAGGATCCCGCCGCGCTCGCCGCCGAACTGCGCCACTGGTTCGGCGAGGCCGACGTACGCCGCCGTCTGAAGTCGGCCGCCCGCGGCCGCCGTGCCGCGCTCGACGGCTGGGCCACCACCGCGAAGCACCTGGCCGGCGTCCTGAGCCGGCTTCCGAACGAACCCCGGAGGGCGGCATGAACGCCACGACGACGGCTGCGCACGACACGGGGAACGGGGCGGTCGCCGCGCAGCCCGGTGCGCCGAGCGCGACGGACACCACGGCCGCCGGTGCGCCCGCCCCCGCTTCCGTCATCCCCGGCGCCGGCGAGCCCGCGCCCGCCTCCGCTTCCGTCATCCCCGGCGCCGGCGAGCCCGCGCCCGCCTCCGCTTCCGTCATCCCCGGCGCCGGCGAGCCCGCGCCCGCCTCCGCTTCCGTCAT
>NZ_JBIUBW010000014.1:172653-190973 GCF_044548465.1 Streptomyces sp. NPDC052023
CGTCATCCCCGGCGCCGGCCCCGCCGGCCCCCGCCCCGGGGAGCGGCCCACGGTACGGCTGCGGGAGTCCGGACCCGGCGAGGACCAGCCGCGGTACGCCCCCGAGTGGCTGGAGTTGCGGGAACCCGCCGACGCGGCCGCCCGGGCGCACGACCTGCTCGATCCGCTGCGGATCCGGCTGGCCAATCTGCCGGTGCGGGCCGGCGGGATCGTGGTGCACGACCTGGGCTGTGGCACCGGCTCGATGGGGCGGTGGCTCGCGCCCCGGCTCGACGGCCCCCAGCACTGGATCCTGCACGACCGCGACCCCTACCTGCTGCACTTCGCCGCCGCCGCCTCCCCGCGGTCCGGGGCCGACGGCAGCCGCGTCACCGTCGAGACACGGCGCGGTGACATCGCCCGCCTCACCCCGGACGCCCTCGCCGGTGCCTCCCTGGTCACCGCCTCCGCACTGCTCGACGTCCTCACCGGAGAGGAGATCGACACCCTCGCCGACGCCTGCACCGGCGCCGGCTGCCCCGCGCTGCTGACCCTCTCCGTGGCCGGCCGCGTCGAACTCACCCCGGGCGACCCGCTCGACGCGCAGATCACCGAGGCGTTCAACGCCCACCAGCGCCGGGGCGGCCTGCTCGGCCCGGAGGCGGTCACGGTGGCCTGCGAAGCCTTCGCCGAACGCGGCGCGACCGTGCACGTGCAGCCCAGCCCCTGGCGCCTCGGCCCCGGCGAGGCCGAACTGACCGCCCAGTGGCTGCGCGGCTGGGTCGGCGCGGCCGTGGAGGAGCGCCCCGAACTGGCGGAGCGGGCCGGGAAGTACCTCGCCGCCCGTCTCGCGGCCTGCGCGGCAGGCGAGTTGCGTGTCACCGTGCACCACAGCGACCTCCTGGCGCTGGCCCGCCCGGCCGGCGGAGCGTCATGAGCGCCCCGACGGTGAGCGCCCCCACGGCGGCAAGGGCGGACCACGTCCCCCCGCGCCCCCGTGCCCGGCTCACCGCCGGCGCCCTGCGCTCCCGTCTCGGCACCTTCGCCGGCGCCGCCATCCTCGCCGTTCTGCTGTGGCGCATGGGCACCGGCGTCCTGCTGGACGGCCTGCGCCGGATCGACGCGCTCACGCTGCTGGCGGCCCTCGGCATCGGCCTGGTCACCACCGCGTTCAGCGCCTGGCGCTGGCAGCTGGTGGCGCGCGGCCTCCATGTCAGGCTCCCGCTGGGACCGGCGCTGGCCGACTACTACCGCGCCCTGTTCCTCAACGCCGCCCTCCCCGGCGGCGTCCTCGGCGATGTGCACCGGGCGGTACGGCATGGGCAGAGCACCGGCGACCTCGGGCGCGGTGTCCGCTCGGTCGTCCTGGAACGGACCGCCGGGCAGGTCGTGCTGGCCGTCGTGGGAGGCGCGGTCCTGCTGATCGTGCCGTCCCCGGTGCTCGCCGGGACCCGGCACGTCGTGCCGCTGCTGATGTTCGCCGCGGCCGGCACCCTCGCGATTCTGCTCGCCGTGCGCATGAACCGGACCCCGGCCGCCCTCCGTCGTCGCAGCGCCCTCCTGGACGAGGCGCGCGAGGCCCTGCTGTCCCGCCGCAACGGGCCCGGCGTCATCGGCTCGTCCGTCGTCGTCCTCGCGGGGTACGTGGCGATGTTCCTGCTCGCCGCCCGGGTCACCGGCAGCGACGCCTCCTTCGCCGTACTGCTGCCGCTCGCGGTGCTCGCGCTGCTCGCGATGAGCCTGCCGCTCAACGTCGGCGGGTGGGGCCCGCGCGAGGGCGTCACCGCTTGGGCGTTCGGCGCCGCCGGGCTCGGCGCGGGCAACGGGCTGGCCGTCGCGGTGGTGTACGGCGTGCTGAGCCTCGTGGCGAGCCTGCCCGGCGTCCTCGTCCTGGTGGCCCGCCGGCGCACCGCCCCGCGATGCCGTCCGGGCTACTCCGGGTCGCCCAGCAGCAGCGAGAAATGCGCCCCGAACGATTCCGCCAGGCTCGCCAGCAACGCCTTCCCCTTTTCCGCATCGCCCAGCGAAGGACGGCCTATGACGCCCGAATCGGTATAGGCGGACATACCCAGGCCGAGCAGATGACGCCGATCGTCCGCGACGAAATCGGCGCTCTCATGACCGGGCCTGATCAATTCCGGATGAGTGTGCAGAAGGATGGAGGTCTCGATTTCCCCCGCGTGCATGTCGGTGAGCAGCGAGGTGTGCACCCCGGCCCGCTCCCGCGCCGTCTCCCAGTCCTCCGTGGCCGGGAACAGCGCCATTCGCTCGCCACGCGCGGAGGATTCCTGAACGACGTTTCCCAGGACATAGTTTCCCCCGTGCCCGTTGACGAGGACCAGCGCCTCGACACCCGACCGGCGGAGCGACTCGGCTATGTCCCGTACCACGGCGTGCAGGGTCACGGAGGAGATGCTGACGGTCCCCGGCCAGGCCGCGTGCTCGTGCGAGCAGGAGATCGTCACCGGAGGAAGGAGGTGCACCGGGTACGTGTCGGCGATCTCCCGCGCGACGGCGCAGGCGACGAGCGTGTCGGTCGCCAACGGAAGGAACGGCCCGTGCTGTTCGAAACTGCCCACGGGAAGGACGGCGACCTGCCGTGAGACGCCGGCGCCCCGCGTCCGTACGTCCTCCGTGGTGTCCCCGGGCACCAGGCCGTGCCGCACCGCGCCGGATCCCGCCGGCGGTATTTCCGAACCACTCATTTCTTCACGGCCTTTCGTCTCTGCTTAGGAACCAGATCATGACAGAAAACATCGGCGTGATAGGCAAGAAGCCGGCGCAGCGCACCGGCGTGGAACGCATCGTGAATGCGCCACTGCCCACGGTGTACGGCCCATTCCAGGCGGTCGGCTACCTCGACCACGACCGCGGCGACGAACAAGTGGCCCTGGTGTATGGCGACATCGGCACCGAGGACGTGCTCACCCGGCTGCACTCGGAGTGCCTCACCGGTGATGCCTTCGGCTCCCAGCACTGCGAGTGCGGCGACCAGCTCGCCTCGGCTCTGCGGGCCGTCGCCGCCGAAGGACGCGGCGTGGTCGTCTACTTGAGAGGGCACGAGGGCCGCGGCATCGGCCTGCTCGCCAAGCTGCGCGCGATGGCCCTGCAGGCGGAGGGCCTGGACACCGTTGAGGCCAATCTGGCGCTCGGTCTGCCGGTGGACGCCCGTGACTACGGCGTCGCCGCGGAGATCCTGCGCGATCTCGGGGTGTCGTCCGTGCGGCTGATGTCGAACAACCCGCGCAAGCGCGAGGCCCTCCTGCGGCACGGCATCACGGTCGCCGAGCAGGTGCCCCTGCTGATCCCGCCGTGCGAGAACAACATCACGTATCTGCGCACCAAGCGCGAGCGGCTGGACCACCATCTGCCGCACCTGGACGCGGTCGCGCACTGGTCCTGACCCGGAGCGGGAAGTGTCCTGACGGGACTGAAGGGGGATACGGGAGAGCAGCCCCGGCGACCGGGCCGGGGCGACCCCCGCCGAAAAGGAGCGCCGCGTGGTGGAACGAGCCTCGGTCGTCGTCATCGGCGGCGGCGTGATGGGCACCAGCATCGCCTGCCACCTCGCCCGCGCCGGCGTCCCCGACGTCGTCCTTGCCGAGCGCGGCGAACTCGCCTCCGGCTCCACCTCGAAGGCGGCCGGCGGGGTGCGGGCGCAGTTCTCCGACGAGCTCAACATCCAGCTCGGCGCGCGCAGCCTGGAGGCGTTCGCGCGCTTCGAGCAGGACACCGGGTACGACATCGGCCTGCACCGGGTCGGCTACCTCTTCCTGCTGGCGACCGCGGAGGAGGTCGCCGCGTTCGAGGCGAGCGTGCGATTGCAGAACGACCTGGGCGTGCCCAGCCGCCTGACCGACCCGGCCGAGGCGCGCCGCCTGTCGCCGCTGATCACCACGGAGGGGCTGCTGGCCGCCGCGTACTCGCCCGACGACGGCCACTGCACCCCCGAGGCCGTCGTCCAGGGCTACGCGGCCACCGCCCGCCGCCATGGGGCGACCGTCCTGCGGCACTGCGAGGTCACCGGCATCGAACTGCGCGGCGACACCATCACCGCCGTCATGACCAGCCGGGGCCGGATCGCCACCGACACGGTGATCTGTGCGGCCGGCGCCTGGTCGGGGCAGGTCGCCGCGACGGTCGGCGTCGACCTGCCGGTCACGCCGCTGCGCCGCCAGATCGCGGTCACCGAGCCGGTCCCCGGCCTCCCGCCGGCCCTGCCCATGACCATCGACTTCGGCACCAGCCTGTACTTCCACGCCGAGGGCCCCGGCCTGCTCCTCGGCATGTCCGACCCGGACGAGACCCCGGGCTTCGCCACCGGCACCCACGACCGCTGGCTCCCCGGCCTGTGCGAGGCCATGGGCCGGCGCGCCCCCGCCCTGCTCGAGCTGCGCCGCACCGGCGGCTGGGCGGGCCTGTACGAGATCACCCCGGACCACAACGCCCTGATCGGTGAGGCCTCTTCACCGTCCCGCTTCCTGTACGCGACCGGCTTCTCCGGCCACGGCTTCCTGCAGGGCCCGGCCGTCGGCGAGGTCGTCCGCGACCTGTATCTCGGCCGCGTACCCTTCGTGGACGTCCGCCCCCTGAACGCCGACCGCTTCGCGGCCGGCGCCCCGCGCCCGGAGGCCAACCTCGTATGACCGAGCTGCACCTGTGGCTGCGCCACGAGACCCGCCGAACCGAACGCCGCACGCCGATCGTGCCCGCCGACGCCGGCCGGCTGACCGGGAGCGGGGTCACCGTGACGGTCGAGGACTCACCCCAGCGGGTGTTTCCCGTCGAGGAGTACGAGGCGGCGGGCTGCCGGGTCGCGGCCCCGGTCTCCTGGGCGTCGGCGCCCGCGGACACCGTCATCCTCGGCCTGAAGGAACTTCCCGAACAGCCCTACGCGCTGACCCACCGGCACATCTTCTTCGGCCACGCCTACAAGAGCCAGCCCGGCGCGGCCGGTCTGCTGCGGCGCTTCACCGCCGGCGGCGGGACCCTCCTCGACCTGGAGTACCTGGTCGACGACCACGGGCGGCGCCTGGCCGCGTTCGGCTTCTGGGCGGGATACCTGGGCGCCGCCCTCGCCGTCCTGCAGCACCGGGGGCGGCTCACCGCACCCCTGGTTCCCACGGGCAAGGAGGAACTGGACCAGGTCCTTCGCCCCGCCGCCGGGGACGCGGACCTCAGGGCGCTCGTCATCGGCGCCCTGGGCCGCAGCGGCCGGGGCGCCCGTGTCGCCCTCCGGGCCGCCGGGGTCGAGCCCACCTGCTGGGACCTCGCCGAGACGCGCGCCCTGGACCGCCCGGCCCTGCTGGCCCATGACGTCCTGGTCAACGCCGTGCTCGCCACCACCCCGGTCCCGCCGTTCCTGCGCGAGCGGGACCTCGACGACCCCGGCCGGCGGCTGCGCACGGTCTGCGACGTCACCTGCGACGTCGGCTCGCCGCTCAACGTCCTGCCGGTGTACGACCACGTCACCGACTGGGCCGAGCCCGTCCGGCGGCTGCGCAAGGAGCCGCGACTCGACCTGATCGCCATCGACAATCTGCCGTCCCTGCTGCCCAGGGAGTCCAGCGCGGACTTCTCGGCGGCGCTCACCCCCCAGTTGCTCGACTTCCACACGGGCGGGGCGTGGGGGCGCTGCCGTGAGCGGTTTCTCACGGCGATCCGTGAAACGGCCGTCATGGAAGGGGAATCCCGGGGTGACTGACGAGCGTGTTCCCGCGAGCGGCACCGTCCACTGGATCGGCGCCGGGCTGTCCACCGGCAGCGGTCTCGTCATGCTGTGCGACACTGCCGAGCGGGTCCGGCTGTGGCACCGCACGCAGGACCGCGCCGCCGGGGCCCTGGACCGGCTCGGCCTCACCGGCCGCGCGGAGCCCCGCGCGTACACACTGCCCGCGCTCACCGCCGAACTGACGCCCGGCGACGTCGTCGTATCGATGCTGCCCGCGCCCGAACACGCCGGGCTGCTCGCGGCCTGCGTCGCCGGGAACGCTCATTTCGCCTGCTCCAGCTATGTGTCCGAAGCGGTGCTCGACCAGGTGCGGGCGGCCACCCGGGCCGGTCTCGTGGTGCTCACCGAGGCGGGACTGGACCCGGGGATCGACCACCTCTTCGCGCACAGCCTGGTGGCCCGGGCGCGCGCGGCGATCGGCGAGTCGGACCCGGCGTCGTACCACTTCACGTCGTACTGCGGGGGCGTACCGGCGGTGCCGAACGACTTCCGGTACCGCTTCAGCTGGGCGCCCGCCGGGGTCCTGAACGCGCTGCGCACTCCCGCCCGTTACATCGAGGACGGGGAGGAGAGGGTCGCGGAGCGGCCGTGGGAGGCCACGCGGCCGCACACCGTGGGCGGCGAGACCTTCGAGGTCTACCCCAACCGGGACAGCGTGCCCTTCATCGCCCAGTACGAGCTGCCGCCCGCCTGGACGCCGCGCACCTTCGTGCGGGGCACTGCGCGGCTGGAAGGCTGGCTGCGGGCCTGGACGGCGGTGTTCGAGGAGCTCCGGGCCGGGGACGACGCCCGGATCGGCGCGCTGGCAGCCGAGTTGGCGCGGCGGTACCCGACCACCGCCGCCGACCGGGACCGGGTCGTGCTCGCCGTCCGGCTGGACGTCCGGGGTGCGGCGGGCCGGACCTGGTCGGGCGGCCACCTCCTCGACCTGGAGGGGGACGAGCAGGAGAGCGCGATGGCCCGGTGCGTCTCGCGCCCGCTGGCGGTGGGCGTGCGGCACGTCCTGGACGGCTCGCTGCCGCCGGGTCTCAGCCGGGCCGCCGGGACGGCGGCCCGGTCCGGGGAGTGGCTGGACGAACTCACGGATGCGGGGATCCCGTTCACGCGTCCGTGATCGCCTCGTGGACCAGCCGCTTGAGGTCGCGGAACATGGTGTGCGAGGTGCGCGGCCGCACCTGCGTCATGAACTGCACCGTCACGTCCCGGCCCGGGTCGACCCAGAACGTCGTGGTCGCCACCCCGGTCCAGCCGAAGGTGCCGAGACCGGCGGGGGCCAGGGTGCGGTCCGGGTCGATCACCACGGAGACGCCCAGGCCGAACCCGACGCCGTCGTTGCCGGGCTCGTCGTGGGCCGGGCGGCTGCCGAAGGCGCGCAGGTCGGCCCCGCCGGGCAGCTGGTTGGTGGTCATCATCTCCACCGTCCGGGGGGTGAGCAGGCGCACCCCGTCGAGTTCGCCGCGCCGGCGCAGCAGTTCCATGAAGCGGTGCATGTCGTACGCGCCCGCGACCATGCCGCCACTGCCCGACAGGAACCGCGGCCGCCCGTGCAGCGGCAGCCCCGGGATCGGCTCGATGCCGGTGCCGTCCGCCTTCTCCCCGTACATCTCCGCCAGCCGGGCCTCCTGCCCGGCGCCGACCTCGAATCCGGCGTCCGGCATCCCGAGGGGGGCGAAGATCCGCTCCGCGAGGTGCACGTCGAGCGGCTGCCCGGACACCACCTCGATCACCCGGCCGAGTACGTTGCTGGCGACCGAGTAGTTCCACTGGGTGCCCGGCTCGAACTGCAGCGGCAGGCTCGCGTACACGTCGATCGTCTCGGCGAGGTCCGCGCCCGGCGGCACCGACGACTCCAGACCGGCCTCACGGTAGAGGGCGTCGACGGGGTGGGTGTGGTAGAAGCCGAAGGTCAGCCCTGACGTGTGGGTCATCAGGTGCCGGATCAGCATCGGCCCGGCGGCCGGGCGGGTCCGGGTGTCCGCGCCGGAGCCGCTCTCGTAGACCCGCGCGTCGGCGAAGGCCGGCAGATGGCGGGCGACGGGGTCGTCCAGGGACAGCCGGCCCTCCTCCACCAGCATCAGCGCGGCGACCGCGGTGAACGGCTTGGTCATCGAGTAGATCCGCCACAGCGTGTCGGGCTCGACGGGCAGTCCGGCGGCGATGTCACGGTGGCCGTGCGCGGTGAGATGCGCGACGCGCCCGGCACGCGCCACGGAGACGAGGTACCCGGGCAGTCTGCCCTCGTCCACGTAGGGGGCGAAGTGCTGGTCGATGCGGTCCAGCGCCTTCCCGTCCAGCCCGACGTCGTGCGGGTCCACCTCTTGCCGCAGCAGTGCCATCGCCCTACCTCCGCTTTCGTTCCTCGAGGTGGGATCGGAGATACCCCGCCCGCGCGCCCTCAGACCTCATCGTCGCGCAGGAATGCGCGAAGGGCCGGCAGGATGATCGGGATGTGCCGGAGCCGGGTGCTTCGTCCCGGCCGGCAGCAGCAGCGCCGCCACCGCACCGGTGGCGGCGAGACCGGCGAGGACGAGCAGCGGCGCCGGGCCCGCGTCCATGAGCGTCGTGGCCACCGCCACACCGGACACCGGCCCGACGCTCATCGCGGTCTGCTGCAGACCGCCCGCCACCCCGGCCGACTCCACGGGGGCCTGCCGTACGACGACATGGGTGCCGGCCACCATGACCGTGCCGAAGCCGGCGCCGAGCAGAGCGAAGCCGGCGCCGAGGAGGAGCGGGCCGGTGGCGGCGGCGAGGACGAGGACGCCGAAGGCGAGGACGGTCATCGCCGCCACGGTGGTGCGGCGGGCGCCCGCCCGGCGCAGCAGTACCGCGCACAGCGGCGCCGCCGCCACCATCAGCACCGCGAGCGGCAGGCAGAGCAGGGCGCTGCGCAGCGGATCGAGGCCGAGGTCGCGCTGCAGGACGTAGGTGCCGGCGAAGAGCGTGCCCGACAGCGCCGCGGACGCCGCCGTGAGCACGCCGAGCGCGGTGGCGACGGGAGGCGAGCCGATGACGCCGGACGGCACGAGCGGCTGTGCGGTACGGCGCTCATGACACACGAACGCCACGGCGGCGACGGCCGCCACGACGCCGGTCGGGGCCGTCCGGGTGACCAGGGCGTGCACGAGGCAGGCCAGGGTCAGCGCGAGCAGCAGCGCTCCCGGGAGGTCCAGCCCGCCGACCCGGACGCGCCGGGGCGGTACGCCTCCCCTGAGCGCGAGCGCGCCCAGCACCAGCGCCGGGCCGACGTTGAGGAAGAACACGGCCCGCCACCCGAAGGCGTGCACGAGCGCCCCTCCGGCGACCGGGCCCGCGGCGGCGGCCAGCCCGATGGCGGCGGTCCGCACGGCGAGCGGCGTGCGCAGCCGGTCGGGCGGGAACGCGGCGCGCAGCATGCCGAGGGTGGCGGGCTGCAGCAGCGCGCCGAAGACGCCCTGCGCGACCCGCAGGCCGATCACCCAGCCGACGTCGGCCTCGACACCGATACCGGCCGACGTGGCGCCGAAACCGAGCATGCCGAGGGCGTACGGGCGCCGGTGGCCGTACCGGTCGCCGAGGCGCCCGGCGAACACCAGCAGGGCGGCCACGGCGATCAGATAGCCGGTGCTGGTCCACTGGACCTGCGCGAAGGACGCGCCCAGGTCCCGCTGCAGGGTGGGCTGCGCGATGGTCAGCACCGTGCCGTCGAGGGCGACGAGCACGGCACCGGTCACGCTGCTCACCAGCGCGAGCCGGGGGGTCACCGCTCGGCCGCGGGGCCGAGGTGGGCGTCCAGTGCGGCGTGCAGCAGCGGCGTGAAGTCGTCGGTGCCGGTGGCCAGTTGGAGGCCGCCCCAGCTCCACAGCTGCGCGATGCCGTGGAGTTGTGCCCACAGTGCTCCGGCGACCGCCCGGGCGTCGGCGCCGGGACGGACCTGGCCGACCAGCTCCACCAGGACGCCGAACAGGGGCAGACTGGTGTCCCGCAGGCCCAGGTGGCCGCTTTCCAGCAGGTCGTGGCGGAACATCAGCTCGTACATCCCGGGCTTCTCCAGCGCGAACTCCAGATAGGCCCGCGACAGCCGCGTGAGCCGTGCGCGCGGGTCCCGGCCGGTCGCCGTGCGTGTGCGGTCGGCCAGTTCGGCGTAGCCGTGCCGCGCGATGGCCGACAGCAGTTCCAGGTGGGTGGGGAAGTAGCGGCGCGGGGCCCCGTGCGAGACGCCGGCCCGGCGCGCGATCTCGCGCAGCGTGAGCGCCTGGGCGCCCTCCCTGGTCACCAGGTCGACGCCCACGTCGACGAGGCGGGAGCGCAGGCCGGTGGCGGATTCAGTCTCGCGCATGGACGGTGTCTACCAGCCCCCGTAGACACTGTCTATCTCGCGTCATGCTCCCCTCCGCGGGGGAATCAGGGACGCGAGGCACAGGTTGAGCGAGTCATGAACGAGGACGCACTGCTGAAGCTGCTCTCCGAAGGCCACAGCGGGGTGCTGGTCACCCTCCGGCGCGACGGCCGGCCCCAGTTGTCGAACGTCGTGCACGCCTACTACCCCGACGAGCGGACCGTCCGGATCTCGGTCACCGACGACCGCGCCAAGACCCGCAACCTGCGCCGCGACCCGCGCGCCTCGTACCACGTGACCACCGCCGACCGCTGGGCCTACACCGTCGTCGACGGCACGGCCGACCTCACGCCCGCCGCCGCGGACCCGCACGACGACACGGTCGAGGAACTCGTCCGCCTCTACCGTGACATCGGCGGAGAGCACCCCGACTGGGACGACTACCGCGCGTCGATGGTCCGCGACCGCCGCCTCGTCGTCCGGCTCCGGGTGGAGCGTGCCTACGGCGCTCCCCGGGGCTGAGCGGGCCGGGTGGGGCCGGTCCCGGGCGCAAGTGGGTACTCGGCGCAGCGAGCCGGCCACCACCGGCCAGTACGGCTGAGGCAACGCGCGCCCGAAAAGAGAGGCACATGAACGACCAACCGCGTACGGACGAAGCACCCACGGACGGCACCGGCGCGGACGGCGCCGACCTGCTGGGCATCTATCTCAACGACCACCTGGCAGGGGCCACCGCGGGCACGGAACGGGCCCGCTCCCTGGCGGGCGCACTCCAGGGATCGCCCTCGGGACCGGTCCTGCGCACTCTCGCGGAGGAGATCACCGAGGACCGGGCGAGCCTGCTCGCGATCATGGACACGCTCGGCGTACCGGTGCGGCACTACAAGGTGTCCCTGGCCTGGGCGGCGGAGAAGGTGGGACGGCTGAAGAGCAACGGCCGCCTGGTGGGCCGGTCACCGCTGACCTCGCTGGTGGAGCTGGAGATCCTGCGGCTCGGCGTGCTGGGCAAGGCCGCCGCCTGGCAGACCCTGCGCCAGGTGGCCGAGACCGACGGCAGGCTCGACGCGGGGCAGCTGGACGACTTGCTGGCACGGGCCGAGCGCCAGCAGGCCACACTGGAGGAACTGCGCCGCCGGCAGGCCACGGAGATCTTCCAGCAGGCGTGACGGCCGTGGGCGGGGCTGCGCGCGGGCCGGCCGTTCTCAGGGCTGGCAGGCGTGCGTGTGGCTGTGCGAGATCTCGTCGGGGCACCCCCGTCCGTCCCGCTCGTGGTCACGCTGCCAGTCCCGTACGGCCAAGGCGAACGCGCACAGAATCGGCAGGACGCCGCAGCCGACCGCGAGCGCGACGGCGGAGCGGTAGTGGGCCTGACCGGCGTCACCGAGCGCCAGGTAGAAGAGGCCGGGCAGCGCCGCCGTACCCACGGCGCCGCCCAGGCGCTGCCCGGTCTGCAGGGCACCGCCCGCGGCACCGGCCATCCGTACCGGCACGTCCCGCAGGGTCATGGTCACGTTGGGCGAGATCACACAGCCACTGCCCAGCCCGCCGAGGAGCAGCGCCGGAGCCTGGAGCCACACGGCCAGGTCGCCGGGCGCCCACCGCAGGACGGCCACGGCCCCTCCCAGGCCCACGACGACGGCCGCCAGGCCGCACACGGTCAGCAGCCGCCCCAGCCGCTCCACCAGCCGCCCCGCCACCGCCGCCGCCACGGCGGAACCGAGGGCGAACGGCGTCACGGCGAGTCCGGATTCCAGCGGTGAGTAGTCCAGTCCGTTCTGGAAGAACAGCGCGAGCACCAGCCACACCCCGCTGAATCCGACGAAGTACAGCGTGGCGATGGCGGCGCCCGTGGCGTACCCGCGCGTCGAGGTGGCCAGGCGGGGATCGAGGAGCGGCTGACCGTGACGCGCGGCGACGTGCCGTTCCCAGCGGGTGAAGGCGAAGAGGAGCGCCGCCCCGACCGGGAACAGCCACCACAGCCGGCGCAGACCGGCCGACTCCGCCAGTACCAGCGGGAGCATCAGCGCCAGCACCCCCGCGCCCAGCAGCGCGACGCCGGGCAGGTCGAGCCGCTGACCGCCGGCCGGCGCCGTCCTCGGCAGCAGTCGCAGCCCCAGGACCAGCGCGACCACACCGACCGGCACGTTGACGTAGAAGATCCACCGCCAGCCCCCGGGGCCGTCCGCGAGGGCCAGGATCAGTCCGCCGACGACCGGACCGACGGCGCTGGAGACACCGACCGTGGCGCCGAACAGGCCGAAGGCCCGGCCCCGCTCGGCACCGCGGAACATCTGCTGGATGAGAGCGGAGTTCTGCGGTGCCAGGCAGCCCGCGCACAGGCCCTGCGCGACACGGGCCACGACGAGCAGCACGATGGACGGGGCGGCACCGGCGCAGGCGCTGCAGACCACGAAGCCGGCGAGGGCCATCAGGAAGATCCGCCGCCGGCCGAAGGTGTCACCGATGCGGCCCGCCGTGACGAGGACCAGGGCGAAGGAGAGGGCGTATCCGGAGACGACCCACTGGATCGCCGGGGCCGGGGCGTGCAGGTCGCGCTGCATCGACGGCAGCGCCACGGCGACGATCGTGACGTCCAGCAGGCTCATGAAGCCGGCCACCAGCGTGACCCACAGCGCGCTCCATCGCCGCGGATCAGCCTCGTCGGCCGTCGGCCGGGACGCCCCGCCGTCCCCTTGCGGGCCCGTCTCCGCTCGCATCATCACTCCCTGCCGCCACCACCTGCCGCCGTACCGATGCCGACGTGCGGGTTACCAGCCTGCGGCCCCGGCACACGCGTCATGCCCCGCTGGTCGGCCAGGTGGCCGAAGGACGCGTGAGCGAACGTCTGGCCGGGCGGGGCGGCGCGAGGCGGGCGCGGGGCGCGGGGCGCCACGTCGAGACGAGGGCCGCGGCGAGCAGGAGTTCGGCGATGTCACCGCCGTAGTACATGATCTCCGCCGCCGTCCGTACCTCGGCGGCGGGCGCGTGGACGTCGAACCACAGGCCGCCGTACATCATCTGCGAGACGACGGAGTGCACGGCGATCGCGGCGCCGAGCCACACCAGGCGGGCGCGCACGCCGGGCCGGGCCGGTGCGGGGTCGGGACCGGCGACGACGTGGGCGAAGAGGCAGCCGGCCAGCAGGAAGTGTGCGTGCAGCAGCCAGTGCCCCGACGGGTGGGCCGTGAGGACGTCGTACAGCGGGGTGAAGTACAGCGGCACGAGGCTGCCCGTGGACAGCAGCCAGGCGGTGGCCGGGTGCGTGAACGTCCGGGCGGGGCGGCTGTGCAGCAGGTCCGACAGCCGCCTGCCGTACGCCGCGGGAAGGACGCGCAGCAGCAGCGTGAGGGGAGCGCCGAGAATCAGGGCGAGCGGGGCGTACATGCCGACGAGCAGGTGCTGGGTCATGTGGACCCGGAAGTCGGTGTGGGCGTGGGCCGCGGTCGGCGGCAGCAGCGCCACGGCGAGCAGGGCCAGCCCCGCCGTGAAGGCGGCCGTACGCCAGCGGCTCCAGCCCCGTACCGGATTGCGGCGCCGGGCCCGGCGGGCCAGGTACAGGTAGCCCCCGGCGCACAGGAACAGGGCGAGGGCGGGCACCAGGACCGCGAGGACACCGCCGGCCACGTGGTCCTGCGCGGGGTGTGGAGCGTGCTCCATCAGGCGGTCCCCGGCGCCCGGCCGGTTCCCGGGGTGTCGCCGGGGGCGAAGGGCCGTCCGCCGCGCTGGAGCAGCCACCCGCCGGCGACGAGCAGCGCGCCCAGGACCAGGAAGCCGATGTCCCACCAGGTCTGGCCGTCGCCCGCGTAGACGTGGTGGATGCCCAGGACGTGGTGGTCCAGGACGCCCTCCACGAGGTTGAACAGGCCCCAGCCGGCCAGGATCCAGCCCCACAGGACGCGTGAGGTCCACACGCGGCGGCGGTCGTGGGTCACCCGGGAGTACAGGACGGCGAGGCCGAGCAGGACCGAAAGCCAGCACACGGTGTGGAAGACACCGTCCCAGACGGTGTTCATCTGAAGACCGGGAACCGTCTTCGGGTCGTAGTACTTCACGCCCACGTTGTCGGTGTCCGTGCTGGAGAGCATGTGGTGCCACTGGAGGAGCTGGTGCAGCAGGATGCCGTCGAGGAAGCCGCCGAGCCCGACCCCCAGTACGAGTCCCGGCAGCTGAAGGCTCGCCGGTGCCTGAGCGGTCCCTGCCCGGTCTGCGATCGTCGCCATCGTCGTGTCTCCGTCCCGTTCTGCGGCGTGAGAACTCCCAGCCTGCGCTGGATTCCCGGATGCGGAACGGCGTAGTCACCCGGGCGCACGCGGATTGGCCCGCCCGGGCTACGGACCCACCGATTCCGGTCAGGCCGCGAGCGCGCGACCCGGCAGCGCCCGCAGGGGCCGGGCCGGGGTGCGCGCGGCGCGGACGCGGTAGGTCGTCCTCGAAGGGTCGACGACGGGTTCGCCGAGAGTGATCCGCCCTGCCGCGTGGAGGCTGTCGCACTCGTCGGTGGGCAGGGCGACGTAACAGCTGCCCTGGCCCGTGGTGGGGTCGTAGGGCCGCCAGTAGCCGTAGCGACGGCGGCCGTCGGCCTGCACGGTGACGAAGACCGGAGTGCTCGGGTCGGAGATGATGCGCGCGGTGTCCGGGGCGGAGATCCGGGTACCGGAGACCGGCCGGGCCGGGCGGCGGTCGTGCGGGGCGTACGCGTTGCCGGAGGTGAGCGGCGTCATCGGGGACCTTTCGCGGGTGGGTGATCGAGACCGACTACCCGGCACGGCCGTTGTTGATCTCTCTGCGCGGCATTCTTCATCAGGGCACTGACAACGGCCGGAACCCGACGCCGGCTGCCGCGACGGTCACTGGCGGCTGATCATCCGGGTCACGCCCGCGGCGACCGTCGTGGCCAGGATCCAGCCGGTGAGGACGAGGACGTACGCCAGCGCCTGGTACCAGCCCCGCGGGGCGAAGGCGGGCTCCTGGCCGAAGGAGATCACCGGCAGCAGCAGGTCGAGCGTGTAGAACACGGGGTTGAATTCGGGTGCCTCGGACGGCTTCAGTGCGGGCGGGTGGTGCAGGGCGTAGAGGACGGAACCGGCGCAGAGCAGCGACAGCAGCCAGCCGGCGGCCCGCAGGGGCCGGTAGCCGTAGCCGACGGTGGCCTCCTGGAGGTGTCCCCATAGACGCCCGATCACGGGCAGCGTGGCGCGATGGCGGCGCTGCTTGGCGAGCTGGACCTCCCGGGCGGCACGGTCGTCGCCGATGCGCTGATAGGTGGCCGTCAACTGCTCGTAGGCGTGCGGCACATAGCCGTCGCCGTCGCGCTCCAGCATGGGCAGCCGGCGTTCGGCGGGCTCGTGCGGATTGAGCGAGGTGTAGGTGAGACCGTTGAGCAGGACCCGCTCCGGCAGCATCTGCGGGTCCAGGAAGAGGACTTCGAGCTGGGCGCGCCGCAGGTTGAGTGTGCCCTCCACAGGCGGGCCCTTGCGCAGCCAGAGCTCGCCGATCGTGCTGCTGCTCGCCCGCAGCGTCGCATGGCCGGGGTTCGACAGCTGCGAGTACGACAGATCCAGGCGCCCCCCGATCCGGGCGCCCCGCAGCCCGATCCAGCCCCGCACGCGCGCGTGGCGCACCAGGAGATGGCCGCCGACGCCGAGCGTCTCGGCGTCGAGCGCGGCGTGTTCGGGATGGCTCAGCCGGGCCTCGTTGAGGTTGACCGACCCGCCGACGTCGGCGCCGCTCAGCCGTATCTCACCCTCGACCCGCAGCCCGGGGCCCCACAGGTCGTCGCCCACGGTCACCTGGTTGAGCTGGAGCGCCGGTTCCGCCGCCTCCGGCGCGCTGATCCGCACGCCCTCCAGGTACAGGCTCCCGGCGATCTGGGCACCACCGAGCCGCACCACGCCCCGGAACCGGGACCGCGTCATGCGCAGGAGGCCGTCCACGTGCACGCCGTGGGAGACCAGGCCGGGCAGGACGGACTCGCTCAGGTTGAGTTCGCGCAGCCGGCAGCCGTAGAAACGCGGCACCTCCTCGAAGTAGCAGGAGCGCAGACGGGCCGGGTGGTCGAGCGTGGCGTACTGGAGGTCGAGCATGCCGGTGATCCGGGCGCCCGCCAGGCTGAGGGTGGCGATCTCACCTGCCTCCTGCGGAGCGTTGAGGAGCAGCGACCTCAGCACCTCCGCGCGGACGGTCCGTTCCGGTCCCCACTCGGCCCCCGCTGCCGCGTCCTCGTCCTGCGTGCTGCGGAAGTCCACGGACTCCCCGCGCGGAAAGGCCTGCCACACCCGTCGTTCGGCCGGTGTCAGATTGTCGATCTCCATCGCGGGCGACTCTGACCCGCCCGGACCACGGGTGTCAACAGGGCTTCTACGGCCGCGTGTTCCACTCGGCGACAACTGGCCGGCCGTGTTCCGTGGACAGCCGGCTCACCGTCCCCGTCGCCAGCTGGAACAGCGCGCCGCCGGCGGGCGGCAGCCCGAGCCGGCGGGCCGTCAGGACGCGCAGGAAGTGGGCGTGCGCCACGAGGACCACGTCGCCTCCGCCGAGCGCGTCCGCGACCCGGGCGAGGACCCGGTCGGCCCGGGCGCCGACCTCGGCCGGTGACTCGCCCGGATGGCCCTCCGTGCCCGGCGGGACCCCGTCCGTCCACAGGTTCCAGTCGGGCCGGGTGCGGTGGATCTCCCGGGTGGTGACTCCCTCGTAGCCTCCGTAGTCCCATTCGTGAAGGTCGGGGTCGGGTGTCGCCCCGGCCAGGCCCGCCAGTTCGGCGGTGCGTGTCGCACGGCCCAGCGGGCTGGTGAGCACGGAGGCGAAGGCCCGGCCGCTCAGGAGTGGAGCGAGGGACTTGGCCTGTTCCTCGCCGTGCCCCGTCAGGGGCAGGTCGGTCCAGCTGGTGTGCTGTCCCGTGACGCTCCACTCCGTCTCACCGTGGCGTACCAGCAGCAGATCCCCCACGGCCCGCTACTTCTCGGCCGACTCGACGGCGTGCCCGCCGAACTGGTTGCGCAGCGCGGCGACCATCTTCATCTGCGGGGAGTCGTCCTGCCGGGACGCGAACCGCGCGAAGAGCGACGCCGTGATCGCGGGCAGTGGCACGGCGTTGTCGATCGCGGCCTCCACGGTCCAGCGGCCCTCGCCGGAGTCCTCCGCGTACCCGCGCAGCTTCTGAAGGTGCTGGTCGTCGTCGAGCGCCTTCACCGCGAGGTCCAGCAGCCAGGAGCGGATGACGGTGCCCTCCTGCCAGGAGCGGAACACCTCGCGGACGTTGTCGACCGAGTCGACCTTCTCCAGCAGCTCCCAGCCCTCGGCGTAGGCCTGCATCATGGCGTACTCGATGCCGTTGTGGACCATCTTCGCGAAGTGGCCCGCGCCCACCTTGCCCGCGTGGACATAGCCGTACGGGCCGTCCGGCTTGAGGGCGTCGAAGATCGGCTTCAGCCGGTCGACGTGCTCCTTCTCGCCGCCGACCATCAGCGCGTAGCCGTTCTCCAGGCCCCACACACCGCCCGAGACACCCGCGTCGACGAACCGGATGCCGTGCTTGCCGAGCTCCTCGGCGTGCTTCTCGTCGTCCGTCCAGCGGGAGTTGCCGCCGTCGATGACGGTGTCACCGGGCTTGAGCACGCTCGTCAGCTGGTCGATGACGCCCTGAGTGACGGCGCCGGCCGGGACCATCACCCAGATCACGCGCGGTGCCTGGAGCCGGTCGGCGAGTTCCACCAGGTTCTGCACGTCGGAGAGCTCGGGGTTGGTGTCGTACCCGACGACCTCGTGACCGGCGTTGCGCAGACGCTCGCGCATGTTGCCGCCCATCTTGCCCAGACCAACAAGACCGATCTGCATGTCAGCTCACTTCCTCAATTCGCGGTAGGCGGCCACGAGCGCGGCCGTGGACGGGTCGAGACCGGGCACGTGTGCGCCCTCGGTCAGGGCGGGTTCGACGCGCTTGGCGAGGACCTTGCCGAGCTCGACGCCCCACTGGTCGAAGGAGTCGATGTTCCACACCGCGCCCTGCACGAACACCTTGTGCTCGTAGAGGGCGACCAGCTGGCCGAGCACCGACGGGGTCAGCTCACGCGCGAGGATCGTGGTCGTGGGGTGGTTGCCCTGGAACGTCTTGTGCGCCACCAGCTCCTCCGGCACGCCCTCCGCGCGCACCTCCTGGGGCGTCTTGCCGAACGCCAGCGCCTGCGTCTGCGCGAAGAAGTTGGCCATCAGCAGATCGTGCTGCGCCTTCAGCTCCTCGCTCAGCTCCGCCACCGGACGCGCGAAACCGACGAAGTCCGCCGGGATCAGCTTGGT
>NZ_JBIUBW010000015.1:0-114807 GCF_044548465.1 Streptomyces sp. NPDC052023
TTCGACCCGGTCCGCAAGCAGTACTTCTTCCACCGGTTCTTCTCCCACCAGCCGGACCTCAACTACGAGAACCCGGCCGTCCAGGAGGAGATCCTGGCCGCCCTCCGCTTCTGGCTGGACCTGGGCATCGACGGTTACCGGCTCGACGCCGTGCCCTACCTGTACGCCGAGGAAGGCAGCAACTGCGAAAACCTTCCGGCAACGCACGAGTTCCTCAAGCGCGTCCGCCGCGAGATCGACGCGCTGTACCCGGACACGGTGCTGCTGGCGGAGGCCAACCAGTGGCCGGAGGACGTCGTCGACTACTTCGGCGACTACACCTCCGGCGGCGACGAATGCCACATGGCGTTCCACTTCCCCGTCATGCCGCGCATCTTCATGGCCGTGCGGCGGGAATCCCGCTACCCGGTCTCGGAGATCCTCGCCAAGACCCCGGCGATCCCCTCCAACTGCCAGTGGGGCATCTTCCTGCGCAACCATGACGAGCTCACGCTCGAGATGGTCACCGACGAAGAGCGCGACTACATGTACGCGGAGTACGCCAAGGACCCGCGCATGCGCGCCAACATCGGCATCCGGCGCCGGCTGGCTCCCCTGCTCGACAACGACCGTCACACGATCGAACTGTTCACCGCGTTGCTGCTGTCGCTCCCCGGCAGCCCGATCCTTTACTACGGCGACGAGATCGGCATGGGCGACAACATCTGGCTCGGCGACCGCGACGCGGTGCGCACGCCGATGCAGTGGACACCGGACCGCAACGCGGGCTTCTCCACCTGCGACCCGGGCCGGCTCAGCCTCCCCACGATCATGGACCCGGTCTACGGCTACCAGGTCACCAACGTCGAGGCGTCCATGGCGTCGCCCTCGTCGCTGCTGCACTGGACGCGCCGGATGATCGAGATCCGCAAGCAGAACCCCGCCTTCGGGCTCGGCTCGTACACCGAACTGCAGTCGTCGAATCCCGCGGTGCTCGCCTTCCTGCGTGAGTACGAGGACGACCTGGTGCTCTGCGTCAGCAACTTCGCCCGGTTCGCCCAGCCGACCGAGCTGGACCTGCGCGAGTTCGCGGGCCGGCACCCGGTCGAGCTGTTCGGCGGGGTGCGCTTCCCGGCCATCGGCGAACTGCCCTACCTGCTGACCCTCGGGGGCCACGGCTTCTACTGGTTCCGGCTCGTCCGAGTCGCATCTCGTATCGGCCGACGACTGTGAGCGTGCGCCGACGAAAGGAGGCGGCACCATGACGAAGACCGCATCCCTCCTGCCGAGCGACAGTGGCCTCACCGCGCCCATGTCCTCGCTCGACGGGCTGCTGCGCGAGTGGCTGCCGCGGCAGCGCTGGTTCGCCGGCAAGGACAGGCCCGTCACGGACCTGCGCCTGCTGTCGCTGACGGAACTGTTCCCGGGCTGTCTGCACCTGCTCGTGCACGCCGGTCACGCGGGAGGCCACAGCGGTCTCGCCGGGGTGCCCTCCCCCGGCGGCACCACCCCGCCCGGTGACTGCTACCAGCTGTTCCTCGGCGTCCGGCAGCATCCGTCACCGCGCCTGGGCCGGGCCCTGATCGGTCAGGCGCAGGAAGGCCCACTGGCCGGGATGACGGTCTACGACGCCCTCCAGGACCTCCGCTCGGCGCAACTGCTGCTGGAGCGTCTGCGGCGTCCGGGCACCGCGGGCCCGCTGCGTTTCGAGGCCGACCCGGCCAAGCCGGTCCCGGCCGGTCTGGTGCCCCGTGTGCTGGACGCCGAGCAGTCCAACTCCTCTCTGGTGTACGGCGACGAGTTCATCCTGAAGGTCTTCCGCCGGATCCAGCCGGGCGTCAACCCCGACCTGGAGGTGCCCGGCGCACTGGCCGGGCAGGGCTGCGAGCGGGTGCCCGCGCCGGTGGCCTGGTTCTGCACGGCCCAGCCGCAGGAGGCCACGCTCGGGGTGCTCCAGCCCTTCCTGCGCAACGCCTCCGACGGCTGGACCCTCGCCCTGCACGCGCTCGCCACCGGCAGTGACTTCACGGCCGAGGCGCATGAACTGGGGCAGGCCACGGCAGAGGTGCATCTGGCGCTGGCCGCGGCGTTCGCCGCCGACGGGCGGTCCGAGAACGGACGTACCGCGGCGGCGATGACGGAACGCCTCGACGCCGCCGCGCACAGCGTTCCGGCGCTCCGGTCGTTCGTCCCCGGGCTGCGGTCGGCGTTCAGCGCGCTGCTGACGTGCGATGCCGGGCCACCCGCTCAGCGTATCCACGGCGATCTGCATCTGGGGCAGGTGCTGCGGGCGGGCCGCGAGTGGTTCGTGATCGACTTCGAGGGCGAGCCGTCCCGTCCGCTCGCCGAACGGCGCACCGCGCAGTCCCCGGTCCGGGACATCGCGGGCATGCTGCGCTCCTTCGACTACGCGGCCCGGCAGCGCCGGCCCTGGCGTCCTCAGTGGGCGCGCCGCTGCCGGGAGGCCTACTGTGCGGGCTATGCGGCCCGAGCCGGCTGGGATCCCCGTAAGAAGCACGGCCTGCTGCGTGCTTACGAGACGGACCGAGCGGTGTACGAGGTGCTGTACGAAGCCAGGCACCGCCCGGACTGGCTCCCCGTACCCATGGCGGCGATCGAACGACTCGCCGTGAGAGGAGACTGAAAGCCGTGGCGCTGCGCGACATCTCATCCCCGGAAGCCTCCGGCCCGCTCCCGTCCGTCCGGACGCCGGGCGGGTGCGCCCCTGAGCTGGATCCGGCCGACCGGGGGCGCCTGCTGGCCGGCGCCCATCACGACCCGCACGCTCTGCTCGGTGCGCATCCCGTACCCGGCGGCATCGCCGTGCGGGCGCTGCGGCCGTTCGCGCGCGCGGTGAGCGTACTCGCCGGTGGGGAGCGCGCCGCGCTCACCTCGGAGGGCGACGGCCTGTTCTCGGCGGTACTGCCCTGGCAGACGGTCCCCGAGTACACGTTGCTGGTCGCGTACGGGGAGGACGAGCACGAGGTCCACGACCCGTACCGCTTCCTGCCCGCCCTGGGCGAGCTCGACCTGCATCTGATCAGGGAGGGGCGGCACGAGCAGCTGTGGCAGGCGCTCGGCGCCGAGCCGATGACTCATCAGGGCGTGACCGGCACCCGCTTCACGGTGTGGGCGCCGAACGCGCGCGGGGTGCGGGTCGCGGCCGACTTCTGCCACTGGGACGGGACGGCGTTCCCGATGCGCTCCCTCGGCGCCAGCGGGGTGTGGGAGCTGTTCCTGCCGGGCGTCGGCGAGGGCACCGCGTACAAGTTCGAGATCACCTCGCAGTACGGCCACCGGTTCCTCAAGGCCGACCCGATGGCGCGCCGCACCGAGGTGCCGCCGGACACGGCGTCGATCGTGACCGCCTCGCACTACGAGTGGGGCGACCGGGACTGGATGGCGCACCGCGGGGACACGCCGGTGCACCGGGCCCCCTTGTCGGTCTACGAGGTCCACCTCGCCTCCTGGCGCCCCGGGCTGACGTACCGGCAGCTGGCGGAGGAACTCCCCGCCTACGTGAAAGACCTGGGCTTCACCCATGTCGAGCTGATGCCCGTGGCCGAGCACCCCTTCGGCGGCTCCTGGGGCTACCAGGTCACCGGCTTCTACGCGCCCACCTCCCGCCTCGGCACCCCGGACGACTTCCGGTACTTCGTCGACGCCTGCCACCGGGCCGGTATCGGCGTGATCATGGACTGGGTACCGGCCCACTTCCCGAAGGACGACTGGGCGCTGGCCCGCTTCGACGGGGACCCGCTGTACGAACCCGGGAACGCGCAGCGGGCCGAGCACCCGGACTGGGGGACGTACGAGTTCGACTTCGGGCGGACCGAGGTGCGCAACTTCCTCGTCGCCAACGCCGTGTACTGGTGCGAGGAGTTCCACATCGACGGCCTGCGCGTCGACGCCGTCGCCTCGATGCTGTACCTCGACTACTCGCGGGACTCCGGCCAGTGGACGCCGAACGTCTTCGGCGGGCGTGAGGACCTGGACGCCGTGCGGTTCCTGCAGGAGATGAACGCGACCGTCTACCGGCGTGCGCCCGGTGTGGTGACGATCGCCGAGGAGTCCACCGCGTGGGGCGGGGTGACCCGGCCGACCGACAGCGGCGGCCTGGGGTTCGGGCTGAAGTGGAACATGGGCTGGATGCACGACTCGCTTCAGTACATGAGCAAGGAGCCGATCCACCGCAAGTACCACCACCACGAGATGACCTTCTCGATGATCTACGCGTACAGCGAGAACTACGTGCTGCCGATCTCGCACGACGAGGTCGTCCACGGCAAGCAGGCCCTGGTGAGCAAGATGCCCGGCGACTGGTGGCAGCGCCGCGCCAACCACCGCGCCTACCTGGGCTTCATGTGGGCCCACCCCGGCAAGCAGCTGTTGTTCATGGGGCAGGAGTTCGCCCAGGGTGGCGAGTGGTCCCAGGAGCAGGGCCCCGAGTGGTGGCTGCTCGATCCCGGCCACTGCGCTGCGGGTGATCACCGCGGGGTCCAGGACCTGGTCCGCGATCTCAACGCCCGCTACCTGGCCACGCCGGCGCTCTGGCAGCGCGACACGGATCCCGGCGGCTTCCAGTGGGTGGAGTGCAACGCGGCCGACGACAACGTCTTCGCCTTCCTGCGCTACGACGAGGAGGGCGTGCCGCTGCTGGCGATCTCCCACTTCTCCCCGGCCGTCCGGCACGACTACCGGCTCGGGGTCCCCGGCGACATCCCCGCCTGGCAGGAGGTCCTCAACACGGACGCGTCGCGGTACGGCGGCAGCGACATCACCCACCCCGACCCCGTCAAGGCGGAGGCGCATGAGTCGCACGGCCGTCCCGCGAGTATCCGGCTGACCCTGCCGCCCCTGGCCACGGTCTGGCTGCGCCCGGCCTGACGGCGGCCGCTCACGGCTTTCAGGTGTTCGAGTTGCCTTCCGGGGGCATTCGGAGACGTACGGCGGGTCCCCGCCGTCGTAGAAGGTCGTCGAAAGGCCGCGTGAGGTGCGCACCGTCGGTGTGGAGGAGGAACTCCTCCTGGTGGACCCGGAGAGTGGGGAACCGCGTGCGCGGTCGGCCGCGGTGCTGGCGCGCGCCGCGCACGACCATGCCGAGGGCTTCGTCTTCGAGAAGGAACTCCACGAGCAGATGCTGGAGTTCAACACGCACCCGCAGACGCGGATGTCGGAGCTGAGTGCGGAGATCGTCCGCTGCCGCCGGGAGGCGGCGCGCAACGCCGGGGAGATCGGCTGCTCGGTGGCGGCGCTGGCCACGTCGCCGCTGCCGGTCAAGCCCGCGGTCGGCGCGCACCACCGCTACCAGTGGATGGCGGAGCAGTACGGGATCGCCACGCAGGAGCAGCTCGTCCTGGGCTGTCATGTCCATGTGGCGGTGGAATCCGACGAGGAGGGCGTCGCGGTCGTCGACCGGGTGCGGCCGTGGCTCTCGGTGCTCGCGGCACTGAGCGCCAACTCGCCCTTCTGGCAGGGCAAGGACACCAGTTACAGCAGTTACCGCAGCCGGGTGTGGCAGCGCTGGCCGTCGGCCGGACCGACCGAGCTGTACGGCTCGGCCGCGAACTATCGCCGGCGGGTCGCGGACATGATGGCCACCGAGACCCTCCTGGACGAGGGGATGCTCTACTTCGACGCCCGGCTGTCCCGGAACTACCCCACCGTCGAGATCCGGGTCGCGGACGTCTGCCTGCACGCGGACACCGCCGTGCTGGTCGCGACGCTCGCCCGCGGGCTCGTGGAGACGGCCGCGCGCGAGTGGCGGGCCGGCCGGGGCCCGGACGAGCACAGCGTGAGCGTGCTGCGCCTCGCCGCCTGGCGGGCCGCCCGCTCGGGCCTCACGGGCGAACTGCTGCACCCGGCGGCGATGCGGCCCGCGCCCGCCGAGACGGTCGTACGTGCCCTGCTGGAGCATGTCGGCGACGCGCTCGCGGACAACGGAGACCTGGACCGCGCGAAGGAGTCCTGCGCGGATCTGCTGCGGCGCGGCAACGGAGCGCGAATCCAGCGGGAGCTGCTGGAGCGCAGGAGGAGCCTGCGGGACGTCGTCCTGGAGTGCGCGCGGCAGACCCAGGCGTGACGCCCCGCGCCTGGAGTGACGCGGGCTCGTGATGTGGCGTCGGTGGACTGTGTGCCGTCAGAGCATCAGCACCAGGCTGTACACCAGGAAGAAGGCGGCGACCAGCACCACTATGACCAGGATCAGGGTGAGCGGGGCCTTGGCCCAGCCCTTTGCCGGGTTGTGCGTGTCCCGGGGCAGGGCTCCCGGCATGCTGCTCTCCGCGGGCGGCGTCTCCCCAGGGGGTACGCCGCCGCCCGGTTCCAGCCCTGTCGAGCGGTCGGGTTCGGGATCGGGATTGGTGTGACTCATGTCCCCCGAGTCCCCCGAACCCGTCGAGATCATCAAGGCGGACGGTCCAGTTCCCGGTTCCCGGCACGAAACGGTCTGACCTGGGCTAGATTCGACCACCGTCGATAACGGTTCTCGTCGGCGAGGTCACAGCCCGTACACGTCAGGAGCAGCGCATGCGCGACTTCGCCCTCGCTCCCCCCGCAGTCCCGCCCCTGACAGGCGGTCTCGCCGACAGCATCTTCGACACGGCGGAGGCGAACCCGACCCTGCCGTTGATCGCGCGCCGCACCGGTCCCTCTACCGGCTGGGAGGAGGTCACGGCGATCGAACTGCGGGACGAGGTGGTAGACCTGGCCAGAGGGCTGGTCGCCGCCGGCATCGCGCCGGGCCACCGCGTGGCGATCATGGCCCGCACCCGGTACGAGTGGACCGTCCTCTGCCACGCCCTGTGGGCGGTGGGTGCGGAGGTCGTGCCGATCTATCCGACGTCGTCGCGCGACCAGGTCGAGTGGATCCTGCGGGACGCGGGCTGCGTGGCCGTGGTCGTCGAGGACGAGCAGGGCGTGATGACCATCGGCCCCGTGTGCGCGCGGCTGCCCGCACTACGGCACGTCTGGCAGCTGGACGCCGGCGCGCTGGAGCAACTGGCGGCGCGCGGTGAGTTCCTGCCGGCGCTCACGGTCGACTCGCTGCGCCGCATCGTGCTGCCGGACTCCACCGCCGTGATCGCCTACACCTCCGGCACGTCGGGACGGCCCCTGGGGTGCGCGCTGAGTCACCGCGGCCTCGCCGCCCCGTGCGACACGTTGCTGGCCGGCTGGGCCCACACGGCGGCGCCCCCCGGCGAGCAGGTCCGCGTCCTCGTCTTTCTGCCCTTCTCACATGTCTACGGCCTGATGATCCAGGGGCTGTGCATCCGCGGCGGGCTGCTGATGGCACACGAGCCGGACCCCAGCGCGGAGTCGCTCGCGGCGGCGCTGCAGTCCTTCCGCCCGACCTACCTCTACGCCGTCCCGTCACTCTTGGAGAAGATCTACAAGAACTTCCTGCGCGCGGCGCAACAGGCGGGCCGTGGTGCCCTGTTCGAGCGGGCCGCGGAGACGGCGCGGGCCTTCGCGGCGGCGACCGAGCGGCAGCGGCTCGGCCGGGGGCCGGGGCCCGGGTTCGAGCTGCGGATGCAACACGCGCTGTACGAGCGGACGGTGTACCGCCGGCTGCGGGCCGCGCTGGGCGGACGGATCTGCCGGGGGACCTCGGGCGGCTCGTCGCTCCACCGTGAACTGTCCCTGTTCTACGAGGGCATCGGCATCTACGTGCACGACGGCTACGGCCTCACCGAGACCAGTGGCGGGGTGACCATGCAGCCGCTGGGGCGGGAGAAGTCCGGGACGGTGGGGCAGGCCCTGCCGGGCATGGAGATCCGCCTCGCCGAGGACGGGGAGATCCTGGTGCGCGGCCCCTCCGTGTTCCAGGGCTACCTCAACGAGGAGGGGGCGACACGGGCCGCGCTGTGGGGCGGCTGGCTGGCCACCGGCGATCTGGGGCGCCTCGACTCCGAGGGCTATCTGACGATCACGGGACGCAAGAAGGACGTCATCGTCACCAGCAGCGGCAAGAGTGTCGCCCCGGCCGCGCTGGAACAGCGGCTGCGGATGCATCCGCTGATCCACCAGGCGGTCGTCGTGGGCGACGACCGGCCGTGCGTGGGTGCGCTGATCACCCTGGACCCCGACTTCCTCGCGCACTGGCGGGCGGGGCTGGCGCTGCCAGGCGACACGCCGGTCCGGGAGGCGCGCGAGGAGAACGCGCTGCGCGAGGAGATCGGGCGGGCGGTGGCGGCCGCCAACAGCGCGGTCTCGCGCCCGGAGTCGATCAGGGTCTTCCGGATACTGCCGGAGCCGTTCGACGTGGCGAACGGGCTGCTGACGCCGTCGATGAAACTGCGGCGGGACGCGATCGTGCGGCACTACGCCGGGGAGATCGACGCCATGTACCAGGCACGCTCACGCCCGCCCCGGCTCGCCACGCCGGAGGAACCGGCCGGCTGGGACGACTCCGACAGCGTGTTCCGGTAGGCCTGGTCAGCCGCCGACGTACCAGCTGAAGCCGCCGTCGGAGGCGGCGAGGGCCAGGAGCACGCCGAAGATCACCAGATCGAGGATGCCGAGGATGATTCCGGCCTTGGCCATGCCGCCGCCGCCCTTGGTGGCGGCCTGCCGCATTCCGACGGCACCGAGCACGACGGCTATCGGCCCGAGAATGACATTGAAGAGGAAGATGCCGATGATTCCGCAGGTGAGGCTCGTAATGGCCAGGCCGTTGGTGCGTGACCCGGGAGACGCGGCGGGGGTACTTCCGTAACCGGTCATCACTTTTCCTCCGAGTTCGGGATCAGGGGGATGATTCCGCTCTTCGCGTGCTTCCCGAGTGCCCGTCAATTCACAGCACAGTCACATTTGTTGGGGTCTTCGCACCGCCGCCGGGCGTGTGCGGTGGCGTATTCTTCGCGGGGACTTTCCGGGACGCGAACATTCTCTTTGCGTTCACGGGACAGCTTCCTGCTCCGGGAGGTGGTCCGGCGTTCGCGCAGGCAGGCGCCCGCTTCGGCGATCCGGGTACTTCCGACGAGGTGAGACGCGTAGGCCCCATGGGTACGGGAACCCGCAGAGTGCGACCCGAGAGACAGAAGCGCAGCCTTGCGGACGAGAGGCTGGAAAGGCGACATGGCAACCGAGCCGCGTTGGGACGGAACACTGGCTGGCCAAGGAATCCCGAGCCGGACGGCCGGCTTCCCGGGCGAGCCGCAGGACGTGACCGGCGCGCGCCTGGCCGCGGAGGGTTTCCTCCGTGACCTGGCCCGCACGGCACCGCCGGCGACCCCCGAGTCCTGGCATGACATCCTGCTGGTCGTCACGGAGCTGGCCGCGAACGCGGTCCAGTACGCCCCCGGGCCTTTCGAGCTACGGATCAGGCGGACCTTCGACGGGGTGCATGTCACCCTGCACGACACCAGCAGCACGGCACCGGCGCCCCGCCCGTTCCATCCGAACACCGGCGGTGGCGGCATCGGCTGGCATCTGATCCAGACGCTGTGCGACCAGGTGAGCGTCGTCAGCGACGATCGGGGCAAGGACGTGCACGTCTTCCTGCCCTGGTGAGGCGGGTCAGCCGGACGCCTGGGCCGGTGCGGCCCGCAGAGGCACCAGCACGCGGATGGTCTTGCCGCCCCCCGGACGGGGCTCGACGGCGATGTCCCGGGCCAGCCGGATGATCAGCGGCCAGCCGTAGCCGCTGCCGTGGTGGCCGCTGGGGAGGTCCCCGGAGCCGAAGGCCGCGGCGGGGACGGCCTCGCTGTGGTCATGGACGGCCAGGCTTACGCCGTCCGGCGTCGGCACCGCCTCGAAGCCGGCCAGCCCGCCACCGTGCCGGATGGCGTTGCTGACCAGCTCCGAGACGACCAGTTGCAGATCGATGACGTCCCGCTCGTGCGCCGTGCGGGAGGCCGAGTTCCACTCGTCGAGGACCACCGACAGGGCATGCGCCCGCGCCTCGGCCGCGGTGCGCACCGGGCCGGCCGGATGTGCGCGGCCGGGCGTAGGGTGTCCGGCGCGGACGGGGGCTGCGACGTCGGTTTTGTCCATGCGGTGTCGTCTTCCTCGGCTCTGCGCCCACTGCGGGGACTGTCGGTTGAGGTCAGGTGGTGGTCGGCTCGCGCGGCGGCAGGTTGCTGTAGTAGTCACCCACCGTCGTCAGGTAATGCGGGTCGAGCGTCTCGCTGTCGGTGCGGAAGCGCGGGGCCTCCTTGACCTCCGCGCGGGTGCAGGCCAGCGAGATCTGGCGGTGCTCGGTGTCGATGCCCGTGATCAGGCCCACCGGAACCAGGACACTCCTGCCGAACACCCAGACGCCCGTGTCGACCACCAGATGCCGCATGCCGTGCGGGTCCGCCAGCCGGTCCACGTGTCCGAGCGTGCCGTCCGTGGCGTCGACGGTGAATCCCGTCAGGTCGCGCTCCGCGACCTGGCCGGCGCCCGGTGCGTACGACCAGATTCTGTCGATGGTCACGCCGATGACTCCTCCTCCTTCGCGCATGTGCTCCACAGCTCCCACTACCCCCGGTCCCTGTCGGCATTCGGCGGGTGGCGTACTGCATGAGAAGCCGCTACGGGGGTACGCGCGCCTCGCGTCGATCGACGTGATGATCGACGTAGTTGATCGACTCAGGGGCGTGCACCGAGTGCGCCGAGCTGGGTGACCAGCCCTGGCCGTCAGCCTTGTTGGAGGTACTCGTGACAATTGCCCAGAACCCGCTGTCCGTCGAGGTCACGCTGCCGCGGGAGGACGTCGCCCTGGTGCGGGTCGAAGGTTATCTGGACGTCGACACCGCGACCGAGTTCCAGCATCACCTGGCGAACCAGTTGCACCACGGCCGGCGTCACTTCGTCCTCGATGTGTCAGAGGTGCCGTTCATGGACTCGTCCGGTATGAACATCATCCTGCGCATCTATCAGGAGACCCGCCGCAGCGGCGGCAGCGTCCACATCCTCTCGCCCACGCCGCCCGTCCAGCGGGTCCTGGACCTCACCGGCGTCAGCATCACGGTGCCGGTGTCCAAGAGTGCCGACGACGCGCTGGCGCTGATCGACGCGCAGCAGTCCTCGGAGCCGGAGGGGTGAGCCGACAGGCCTGAGCGCCGGGGCCTTCTTGCCTTCCGGCCCTTCCGGCCGGTACGCGCGGATCGCGGGCCCGGCAGGGCCGCCGTGGTCCGCCGTTCGTCTGCCTGCCGCACCCGACTGGCGCAGCGGCCACCGGCACGGTGGGATCGATTCAGGTGCAGGTGCGAAGCCGCGATCCAGGGGCACGCGCATGGCGTCGAGGCAGACCGCCCGGAACCGCGGAAGGGATGGACATCGTGACACGACCCAGGATCCTGGTGGTGGGCGCGGGCTTCGCGGGAGTGGAGTGTGTACGGCGCCTGGAGCGCCGGCTCTCCCCCGACGAGGCCGCGGTCACCCTGGTGACGCCGTTCGCCTACCAGCTCTATCTGCCGCTGCTCCCCCAGGTCGCCTCCGGCGTGCTGACGCCCCAGTCGATCGCGCTGTCCCTGCGCCGCAGCCGCCGCTATCGCACGCGGATCATCCCGGGCGGAGCGATCGGCGTGGACCTGAAGTCCAAGGTCTGCGTGATCCGCACGATCACCGACGAGATCGTCAACGTGCCGTACGACTACATCGTGCTGGCGCCCGGCAGCATCACCCGGACCTTCGACATCCCGGGGCTGGTCGACAACGCCTTCGGGATGAAGACGCTGGCGGAGGCCGCCTATGTCCGTGACCACGTCATCTCGCAGCTCGACCTCGCCGACGCCAGTCACGATCCGGCCGAGCGTGCCGCACGGCTGCAGTTCGTCGTGGTGGGCGGCGGTTACGCCGGCACCGAGACGGCGGCCTGTCTGCAGCGTCTGACGAGCAACGCGGTCAAGCGCTATCCCCGGCTGGACCCGCGCCTGATCAAGTGGCATCTGATCGACATCGCGCCCAAGCTGATGCCCGAGCTGGGCGAGAAGCTCGGCCGCAGCGCCCAGGAGGTGCTGCGCAGGCGCGGGATCGAGATCTCGCTCGGTGTCTCGATCGAGAAGGCGGGCCCGCACGAGGTGACCTTCACGGACGGCCGGGTGGTGCCCACGCGCACGCTGATCTGGACGGCGGGCGTCGTCGCCAGTCCGCTCATCGCCACGCTGGGCGCGGAGACCGTACGGGGACGGCTCGCGGTCACCTCGGAGATGAGCCTGCCGGGCCACGACGGGGTGTTCGCGCTGGGCGACGCGGCGGCGGTGCCCGACGAGGCGAAGAACGAGAAGGGTGCGGTCTGCCCGCCGACCGCCCAGCACGCGATGCGGCAGGGCAAGAAGGTCGCCGACAACGTCATCGCGACGCTGCGGAACCAGCCGATGCAGCCGTACGTGCACAAGGACCTCGGCCTGGTCGTCGACCTCGGCGGGCGCGACGCGGTCTCCAAGCCCCTGGGCATCGAGCTGCGCGGCCTGCCCGCCCAGGCGGTCGCCCGCGGCTACCACTGGTCGGCGCTGCGCACCAACGTCGCCAAGACCCGCGTCATGACCAACTGGCTGCTCAACGCGGCAGCCGGCGACGATTTCGTCCGCACCGGCTTCCAGGCCCGCCGCCCGGCCAAGCTGACGGACTCGGAGTACACGCACTCGTACCTGTCACCGGAGCAGGTCCGGGCCCAGGTGGAGGGGCCTGCGGCACAGGGCTGAGGCGACACGCGGGCCCGCACCTGGATGCCGGGCGGCATCGGGTGCGGGCCTGCCGCGTGCGCCGCTGCGCAGCAGCGCGCCGGGAGGCGGGGCGCCGACGTTGACGCCCGGCCGCGGTGGCGCATCGACGGAACGCCCCGGGCCGCGATGGTCACGATCGACCCCACGGTCCTACCCGGGACACCGGCCGAGAGGCACCACCTGCGGACCCGGCCCCCGAACAGGCCTGGTGCCACGGCCGAGCCCGGGCCCCACATCGCTGCGAGACCCGGGCCGGGTGGCTGTGGGGATCAGGGGGCGCTGGAGCCGGGCGGGGTCGGGCGGGTGCCGAGGGCCTCGTCGCGGACCCGGGCGCAGCTACGGCTGATGAGGCGGGAGACGTGCATCTGCGAGATGCCGAGCCGGTCGGCGATGCGGCTCTGCGTCATGTCCTCGAAGAAGCGCATGTAGAGGATGGCCCGCTCACGCTCCGGCAGATTGCGCAGGCTCTGCTTGGCGGACTCCCGGTCGACCACCACGTCGTACGAGCCGTCCGGCGCGCCGAGGGTGTCCGCGAGGCTGTAGCCCTCGTCGTCGGAGGTGAGCTCGGCGTCCAGGGAGAGGGTGCTGAAGCTCTCCAGCGCCTCCACGCCGGTGGCGACCTCTTCCTCCGTGAGCCCGGTGTGCGCGGCGATCTCCGCGACGGTGGGTTCCGGCGCGCCCGGATTCTGGGTCAGCTCCCGGCGGGCGAGCCGGACCTTGTTGCGCAGTTCCTGCACACGCCGCGGCACGCGCAGCGCCCACATCCGGTCCCGGAAATGCCGCTTGACCTCTCCGGTGATGGTGGGCACGGCGTAACTCTCGAAGGCTCCACGGGAAGGGTCGTACCGGTCGATCGCCTTGACCAGCCCCAGCGCCGCCACCTGCTTGAGGTCCTCCAGGGACTCGCCCCGGTCACGGAACCGGCCGGCGATGCGGTGGGCCATGGGCAGCCAGGCGGTGACGAGTTCGTCCCGCAGGGCGTCCCTCTCGGGCCCGTCCTGGAGCGTGTGCAGGCGGGCGAAGAGGTCGGCGGTCGCGGGAGCGTCGTCGTGGCGCCGCCGGGCTTGGGCGGGCACCGTGGAGGAGTCGGGGGTGCCGGGACGGCTGGTCGACATGTCGATGAGCATGCGGAATCGCTCCTGAACGGTCTTTTCAGGGACTTCAGGGACTGTCCGCGGGAAGGGTGCCGGCCCCGATCACCCGGAGGCCCCCGGAGCGCGTACCGCTCCCCGCTGGCGCGCCTCCGGTCCGAAGCACGAAAATGCGTCTGCCCGGGCGCCGGAGGAACAAACTCCGGGCATCCGAGGGTCTCTCAGAAAACGGGTACCGCCGCGGTGATGCGCTTGCCGCCGGTGGGCAGATCGGCCACCCGGACGTCGCACGCCAGCCGGCAGACGATCGGCCAGCCGCGCCCGCCGACCCGGCGGCGCCCCTGCTCGTCCACCGGCGCCACGGCCACCGGCAGCCGGTCGCTGCGGTCGCTCACCGAGACCCGCACCTCGTGGCCGACGACGTCGACGTCGACTCCGGTGACGCCACCGCCGTGCAGAATGGCGTTGGTGGTCAGCTCCGATGCCACGAGGAGGGCGTCCGAGAGCCCTCCCTCGTCACACGGGGTACCGGTGTCCCGGCACCGGCAGGCCACCGCGTGCCGTATCGCCCGGCGCACATCGGCCGGTCGGCTCATCCCACTTCGGCAGGCCCGGGCCTGGTCGGCCGGTTCACCTGCGGGCTCGATCCACTCCTGCGCGCTCACTTCTCAGCTCCCTGACTGATCGACTGGCAGAGCAACCACTGAGTCGAAGAACGGGTCTGTCCGGCGCTGCCCTCATAGGTCGGCTCACCCCGCTTGGGCACACCAAACCCACCTTCCCGCCATTGATGCCGGACAGGGGGGTAGGTGGAATACATGACCGATGTCGTGGACTCAGACGAGCTGTTGCGGCGCATCCAGCGCGGCAGGGCCTGCGCGGAGCAGGAGGAACGCGCCTGGCGCGAGCGCAGCGAGGCCCTGGAACCGACCGATCCGGCCGGAGCCCGAGAGGCTGCGGTACGGCGGCTGACCTACGAGGCGGTGCTCAGGGTGCTGGACGAGATCCTGACCCCCGGCCGGCACGCCGAGGTGGGCTGACCGGGCTGCCGGACCGGCGGCCCGGGTGCCGGGAGAGGGCGCGCTGGTCACCAGCCCGGCGCCGTACGGCTGTTGGGCGGCGCGCTCACGCTTGGGGCGACGCGCTTCGACGGGTAGCGGAAGTCGCCTGCCGGACCCGGCCCGCAGAAGTCGACGGGCTCGCACTCAGCGGCTGCCGGCAGGCTGCGCGAGCACCGGCGGAATCTGCCCCGGGGGGGCGCGGGGCCAGGACGTGAAACGAGTCACGTGGCCCGCTTACGGGTGAGTAATCTGGTGCGAGATGGTTTATCGTTCATACATAAGTGGTGACGGGGTCGACGACCTCCTCCTCCGCCACCACCCTTGACGGCCCTGGCTGGCTTCCCCCGTCCAGCCAGGGCTTTTCCATGCGCCGAGGTGCCCGGTGGGCCCGCAGCGGCTGAAATGGGCATAGGTACCGCACCGGGTCCGTTCCGCCGGCGAGGAGCTTTGCGCCATGACCAAAGCGACGAAACTGCTGACCGCCCTGCCCCCGCCACAGCGACAGCGCCTGATGACGCTCGCACGGGAGGTGTCCTTCCCCGAGGACTCACGGATCTTCGAGGCGGGCGGCGTGGCCGACCGCTTCTGGGTGATCCGCTCGGGCGCGGTCTCCCTCGACCAGCAGGTGACGTCCGCGCAGCGGGTGACCGTCGCCAGCCTCGGCGCCGGCGACCTGCTGGGCTGGTCCTGGCTGTTCCCACCGCACCGGTGGGACTTCGGCGCCGAGGCCTTCAGCCCGGTACGCGCCTACGAGTTCGAGGCGCAGCCGGTGCTGGAGCTGTGCGAACAGGATCCGCAGCTCGGCATGTCCCTGGTCCGCATCGTCGCCGAGATCCTGGCGCACCGGCTGGAGACGACCCGCGGCCAGCTGATGGAGCAGTACACCATGCGCCGGCGGAGCGGCATCTAGAGGGCCCGCGCGTCACACGCGGTAGCGCCGCAGGTCCGGCATCGCGGCGGCCAGGGCCAGCATCACGGCGACGACCAGCAGGCCGCCGCCCACGACGGCCGCGCGGGCGCCGAAGGCCGAGCCGGCGGTGCCGTGCAGCACGTCGGCCAGGCGTGGGCCGCCCGCGACCACGACCGTGAAGACCCCCTGCATCCGGCCGCGCATCTCGTCCGTCGCGGCGGACAGCAGGATCGCACCGCGGAACACCATCGAGACCATGTCGGCGACGCCGGCGGCGGCCAGGAAGGCCACCGCGACCCACAGGCTGGTGCTCAGCCCGAACCCGGTGACGGCCAGGCCCCAGGCGACGACCGCGCCGATCACCATCCAGCCGTGCCGCCGGGCCCGCGAGAAGGTGCCGGAGAAGAGTCCGCCCACCACGGCGCCGATCGGGATCGCCGCGAAGAGCAGGCCGAGGGCGAGACCCTCGCCGTACGGGGCGAACGTCTCGGCGGCGAGCTGCGGGAACAGGGCGCGGGGCATGCCGAGGACCATGGCGACGATGTCGGCGAGGAAGGACAGCAGCAGCACCTTGTGCAGCGCGATGTAGCGGAAGCCCGCCGCGATCTCCCGCACCCCGGCGCGCCGCGCCACCGTGGACGCGAGCGGCGGCAGCGAGGGCAGCCGCAGCACGGCCCAGACGGCGACGCACAGGGCGACGGCGTCCAGGAGATACAGCTCGGGCAGGCCGATGACGGGGATGAGGGCTCCGGCGAGCAGCGGCCCGGCGACCAGGCCGGTCTGCATGACCGTCGAGCCGAGGGCATTGGCGGCGGCCAGTTCGTGCTCGGGGACGAGCCGGGCGATGGAGGCGCTGCGGGCCGGGGCGTTCAGGCCGAAGAAGGCCTGCTGGGCGGCGAGCAGGACCATCAGCACGGTGACGGAGCCGAGCCCGGTCGCGGCCTGGAGCCAGAACAGCACGGAGGTGACGGCGATGCCGCTGTTGGTGAGCAGCAGCAGCTTGCGGCGATCCATGCTGTCAGCGATTGCTCCACCCCAGAGCGCGAACACCACCAGCGGAAGCAGGCCTGCCAGGCTCGCGTAACCGACCCAGGCGGAGGAGCCGGTGATGTCGTAGATCTGCTTGGGCACGGCGACCGCGGTCAGCTGGCTGCCGACGGCCGTGACGATGGTCGAGGCCCACAGCCTGCGATAGGCCGGGCGGCGCAGGGGACGGGTGTCCATCGCCCAGCGCCGCCAGCCGCGGCGGGGCGGCTCGGCGGGGGCGGGATCGTCGGTGGGGTGCTCTGTGCTGCTCTCGCTGGTGTCCACGCGCTTCCCGTTGCTCGTTACATCTTTCGAATCCGGGGATCACTATCGCAGGCGGGTGGGAGCGCTCTCGTCCGGCTCCCCCCGGCGAGCGCGACGCCTCAGGACCTGTGCCTTCCGCGGCGGCGGGCTCAGCTGCCGGCGACGAGCGTGACGCCGAGGACGATCATGGTCGTCGCGACCAGCCCGTCCAGCACCCGCCAGGCCGCCGGCTTCGCGAGCCAGCGGCCGAGCAGCCGTGCCCCGAAGCCCAGCGCGGCGAACCAGCAGAGGCTGGCGGTGGCGGCGCCGATCCCGAACGTCCAGCGCAACGGCCCCTGATCGGCGGCGATCGAGCCCAGCAGGAAGACGGTGTCGAGGTAGACGTGCGGGTTGAGCCAGGTCATCGCCAGGCAGGTGAGCACCGCCCGCCGGCGCGAGCCGGCCGTGTCGCCCTCCGTGCGCAGCGCCCCCTGGGGCCTGACGACCCGGCGGGCGGCCAGGAGGCCGTAGCAGAGCAGGAACGCGCCGCCGATCCAGCCCACCGCTTTCAGCGCGCCCGGCCATGCCACCACCACCGCGCCGACCCCGCCGACCCCGAGGGCGATCAGGGCGGCGTCGGAGAGCGCGCAGATGCCGACCACGGCGAGGACGGCCTCGCGGCGGACCCCCTGACGCAGCACGAAGGCGTTCTGGGCGCCGATGGCGACGATGAGCGAGAGGCCGGTGCCGAATCCGGCGGCCGCGGTGGACAGGGCTTGGGACATGCCTTCGACGCTACGGAAACGATCACTCGGCGTACAGCTAAAGATTCTTACGTACCCTTAACCCAGCTAATGCCGGTGCGGCGGTGTGCGATGAACGGGCGCGGTGATGACGGAGCTTCCTCTGGACCAGGTGCGGACCCTGCTGGCGGTCGTCGACGAGGGCACCTTCGAGGCGGCCGCCGCCGCGCTGCATGTGACACCGTCGGCGGTCAGTCAGCGCGTGAAGGCGCTGGAGCAGCGCACGGGCCGGATCCTGCTGATGCGCACGAAGCCGGTACGCCCCACGGAGTCCGGCGAGATCGTGGTCCGGCTGGCGCGGCAGCTGGGCCGGCTGGAACGGGACGCGCGCGCCGAACTCGGCATGAGCGGCACCACAGAGGCGACCCGGGTGTCCGTCGCGGTGAACTCCGACTCGCTCGCGACCTGGTTCCTGCCGGCGCTCAGCCGCGTCCCCGAGGAGCTGCGGCTCTGCTTCGAGCTGCGCCGCGAGGACCAGGACCACACGGCGGCCCTGCTGCGCGAGGGTCTGGTGATGGCCGCGGTGACCTCGTCCTCCGTGCCCGTGACGGGCTGCTCCGTGCGTGCGCTCGGCGTCATGCGGTACGTCGCCGCGGCCCGCCCCGACTTCGCCGCACGGCATCTGGACGGGCCGCTGCGCGAGCGGCTCCCGGACGCGCCGGTCGTGGTCTTCGACCGCCGGGACGACCTCCAGGACGCGTTCGTCCGCCGGCTGCGGCGCGGCGGCGGCGCGAGCGCGGTACGGCACTCCGTGCCCACCTCGGACGGCTTCGCCGAGGCGGTGGCGGCCGGCCTCGGGTGGGGGCTGGTCCCGGAGGTCCAGGCGGAACCGCTGCTGGCCGCGGGCCGCCTGATCCACCTGGCGCCCGACCGGGCGGTGGACGTGCCGCTGTACTGGCAGCAGTGGAAGCTGGACTCCCCCGCGCTGGCGGCGGTGGCGCAGGCCGTGACGGCGACGGCCGCGGAGTCCCTGCGTCCGCGGTGACCGGGGGGTGTCTCCGGCGGAAGGCCCCTCAGTGGCCGTGCGCCGAGCGGTCTCCCGGCGTTCATCGGGCCAGTGAGGCGGCGTCGCCCATGACCGCAACGGGGTGCCGGGCCGGGTCCAGCGAGCGCAGCAGTTCCTTCATGTGGGCCCGCCGCAGGGTGACGCAGGCCTGGGTGGGTCCGCCGTGGTCGACGTGGAACCAGATGCCCCCGCCGCGCGCGGCGCCGAGCGGCCGGGTCCAGTCCAGGGGCGAGGAACCGGGCCGGCGGTTGTAGTCGATGGCGACCACGTAGTCGAAGGAGCCGGACAGCGGCTCGCCCTCGAAACCGGAACCGGTCGCCGTGAACGCTGCCGAGTGGTCGTACGGCATCCGGGTCCCCGGGTCGGGGAGCAGGCCCCCGGCGTCGGTGAGGGTGTGAACGCCGACGGGTGAGCGCAGGTCACCGAGCTGGTGCCGGTCGGTCCAGCCGAGCAGCGCGTTGTGCGCGGGCCAGCTTCCGCGCTCCTGCCAGCCGGCCAGGGTGCGTTCGTACAGGACGGCCTCGGACAGCGGGGAGTTCCTGCCGAGGCCGGTCACCACGACCGCCTGGCGTGCGTCGGCGGGCACCTGGGCCCGGGTCAGCGGGCCGAGCCCGGGGAGCGGCCGGGGAGCCGTTCCGAGAGACGGCTCCGCAGCGGGGCCGGGCGCCTTGGCCTCGGAGGCGGCGGGCGGTCGCGCGGGTGCCGTTTCCGGGTCCGTGTCCTCGGCGCCGCACGCGGTGAGCAGCAGAGCGGCGGGCAGCAGGAACCGGCGGGTGCGTCTGGTCATGTGCCGACCTTGACCGACACGGGTGGGGATCCCGCCCGGTTCCACGGCTGCGTCCACCCGCCCGGCGTACGCTCCCGTCACACCTCTCTCGTGCGAAAGGCTTCCCCATGAGCGTCCGTGTCCGACGAGTCTACGAACCGCCGGAGCCCGAGGACGGCGTGCGCGTCCTGGTGGACCGGCTGTGGCCGCGCGGCCTGACCAAGGAGGCGGCAGGCGTGGACGAGTGGCCCAAGGGTCTGACGCCGTCCACCGAACTGCGCCAGTGGTACCACGCGGGCGAGGGCTCGTACGATGAGTTCGCGCGCCGGTACGAGGCGGAGCTCGCCGAGCCCGAGGCGGCGGACATCCTTGAAGGGGTACGGAAGCTGGCGGCCAAGGGCACGGTCACGCTGGTGACCGGTTCGAAGAACCTGGAGCAGGGTCACGTGGCGGTGCTGGCCCGCCTTCTGGAGTCCTGAGAAGGCGGGCCCCGGAGTGTCTCAGCCGGTCTGGCGGGCGGCCGCCCGTCCCGCCGCACGGCCCGAGAACAGGCAGCCGCCGAGGAAGGTGCCCTCCAGCGCGTTGTAGCCGTGCACGCCGCCGCCGCCGAAGCCGGCGACCTCCCCCGCCGCGTACAGCCCGTCGAGGGGCCGGCCGTCGGCACCGAGAGCACGGGAGTCGAGGTCGGTCTGGATGCCGCCGAGCGTCTTGCGGGTCAGCACGTGCAGCTTGACGCCGATCAACGGGCCCGCGGCCGGGTCGAGGATGCGGTGCGGGGTGGCCACGCGGCCGAGGCGGTCGCCGATGTAGCGGCGGGCGTTGCGGATGCCCTGCACCTGGGCGTCCTTGCCGTAGGGGTTGGCCAGCTGGGCGTCGCGGGCCTCGATCTGACGGCGTATCACCTCCGCTTCGAGCAGCGGCTTGCCGGTGAGGCCGTTCATCTTCTCGACGAGTTGCTCGAGGGTGGCGGCGGACACGAAGTCGGCGCCGTTGCGCAGGAACGCCGCCACCGGGCCGGGCGCCCCCTTGCCGAGAACGCGTTCACGCAGGAACGCCTTGCGGTCCTTGGCGGTGATGTCGGGGTTCTGCTCGGAGCCCGACAGCGCGAACTCCTTCTCGATGATCCGCTGGGTGAGGATGAACCAGGAGTGGTCGTGCCCCGCGATGTCCTCGGTGGTGCGCAGGTGCTTGAGGGTGCCGAGGGTGTCGTAGCCGGGGAGGCAGGGGTCGGGCAGCCGGCGGCCGAGGGCGTCGAACCACATCGAGGAAGGACCGGGCAGGATGCGGATGCCGTGGCCGGGCCAGATGGGGTCCCAGTTCCGCAGGCCCTCGGTGTAGTGCCACATGCGGTCGCGGTTGACCAGCCGCACGCCCGCCTCGGCACTGATGTCGAGCATCCGGCCGTCGACGTAGGCGGGGACGCCGGTGACCATCTCGGCGGGCGGGGTGCCGAGCCGCTCGGGCCAGTGGCGCCGGACGATGTCGTGGTCGGCGCCGATGCCGCCGGTGGTGACGATCACGGCCTGCGCGGTGAGCTCGAACTCGCCGGCCGGGTCCCGGTTGGAGGCGACGCCGCGGGGGGAGTCGTCGTCGGCCAGCACCGTGCCGCTCACGCCGCGGACGGCACCGTTGTCGACGACGAGCCGGTCCACCCGGTGCCGGTGACGGAAGGTCAGCAGCCCGTCGCGGGCGGCCTGCGTGGCGTACCGCACGAACGGCTCCACCACTCCCGTGCCGGTGCCCCAGGCGATGTGGAAGCGGGGCACGGAGTTGCCGTGCCCGTGGGCGCGCAGGTCGCCGCGCTCGGCCCAGCCGACCGTGGGCAGGAACTTGATGCCGTGCCCCTCCAGCCACGACCGCTTCTCCCCCGCGGCGAACTCGACGTAGGCCCGCGCCCAGCGCACCGCCCAGGAGTCCTCGTCGTCGATCCGGTCGAATCCGGCGCTGCCCTGCCAGTCGCTCCAGGCGAGGTCGAAGGAGTCCTTCACGCCGAGGCGCCGCTGCTCCGGCGAGTCGACGAGGAACAGGCCTCCGAAGGACCAGAACGCCTGCCCGCCGAGATTGGCGGCGTTCTCCTGGTCGACCAGCGCGACCCGGCGGCCCCGGCTGGTGAGCTCGTGCGCGGCGACCAGGCCCGCGAGGCCGGCTCCTACGACGATGACGTCGGCGTCCATGGCGATCGTCCTTTCCTGACTCATCGGGGGATGCCGCTGCCGTCGGTCAGCAGGGCGGTGAGCAACTGCTTGAGCCACGCGCGCGCGTGCTCGACGTCCTTGTCCAGCAGCAGTTGGGTGGTGACTCCGTCGTACGCGGCGACCACCGCGTGGGCGGCGGCGTCGGTGCCGCCCAGGACGGCGGGCAGTGCGGTGTGGGCGGGGACGGCCCGGGCGAGCCGCTCGGCGATCGCGCCGCGCAGCCTGCTCCGGTGCTCCAGCAGGGTCTGCGCCACGGCGGCGTCACGCGCGGCGTGCACCAGGAAGTCCGTCTTGACCAGCAGCCAGTCCAGGTCGAGAAGCAGCACCTCGGTGACCCGGTCGACGGCGGCGGGTACGTCGAGGTCCGGTCCGTCCTGGGCGAGCGCGCCGGAGACCTGCTCGGCGATGAGGTCGGCGCGCTGCCGGTAGAGGGCGAAGAACAGCTCGTCGAGGCTGGCGAAGTTCGAGTAGAAGGCGCCCCGGCTGTACCCGGCGGCCTCGCACACCTCCTCGATCGACACCCGCCCGAAGCCCTTGGCCGCGAACACCTCGAACGCGGCGTCCAGGAGGTTGGCCCGGGTGCGGACGCGGCGCCTGGTGACGCGCCCGGCGGTTCGCTCCATGTACGGCCCTCCGTTCGATACGCGAATGTATCCGATACAGCAATGTATCCAAAGGGCCGTGACGCCATGGATTTCGCGGGCCGGGATGCCGCGCGATGCTCTTGGAACACATATTCGAATCAGGGTTACGCTGGGGACATGACCACGAACCTCCAGGGCTCGCTCTTCGACCAGACCGACGAGGTCCGGCTCGGCCCGCTCCACGGGCTGCGCCGCACCGCGCTCGGCTCCGGCGCCTGGATCGACGTACTGCCGGGATGGCTGAGCGGGTCGGACGCGTTGTTCGAACAGCTGGCGGCCGAGGTGCCGTGGCGGGCCGAGCGCCGCACGATGTACGACCACGTCGTCGACGTGCCCCGGCTGCTGGCGTACTACGGCACGGGCGATCCGCTGCCGCACCTGGTGCTGGCCGAGGCACGGGACGCGCTGACCGGGCACTACGCCCGCGAGCTGGGCGAGCCGTTCGCCACCGCGGGCCTGTGCTACTACCGGGACGGCCGCGACAGCGTGGCCTGGCACGGCGACCGGATCGGGCGCGGTGCCCGGGAGGACACGATGGTCGCCATCCTGTCCGTCGGCGCACCCCGTGACCTGCTGCTCCGCCCGATGCACGGCGGCGGCGCGACCGTGCGGCGCCCGCTCGGGCACGGCGACCTCATCGTGATGGGGGGCTCCTGCCAGCGCACGTGGGAGCACTGCGTACCGAAGTCCACGCGCGCCACGGGCCCGCGCATCAGCATCCAGTTCCGCCCCCGGGGGGTGAACTGACCGCCGCCGCCCCCGCCCGCCACATGCCGGACCCTCCCGCCGTCCCGGCTTCCTGATCTGCTTTGCTGTCCGTGTCGGGCGTGGACCTCACCAGGCGGGACGATCATGCGGGCAGACGTACGGGAAGTGGCCGAGGGCATCCACCTCGTGCACGGCAGCAACACCAACTGGGTGATCGTCAAGGACGGAGACGCCGTCACGCTGGTCGACACCGGCTACCTCGGGGACCGGCAGCAGCTCCTCGGCTCGCTCGCGGCGGTGGGGAGCGCCCCGGAGGCGGTCGCCGCAGTGCTGATCACCCACGCGCACAACGACCACCTCGGCTCCGCGGAGTACCTCAGCGCGACCTACGGCACGCCGGTGTATCTGCACGAGGCCGAAGTGCCGCACGCCCGCCGGGAGTTCCTGCACCAGGTCTCCGTGGGCCGGGTGCTGCGCAACGGCTGGCGTCCGGGAGTGCTGCCGTGGGCCGTGCACGCGCTGCGCTCGGGAGGCACCGCCCACATCCCGGTCGCGTCGCCCGAGCCGTTCCCTGCGGCGGGCCCGCTGGATCTGCCGGGACGTCCGGTGCCCGTGCACACGCCCGGCCACACCGACGGGCACTCCGTCTTCCATCTGCCGGACGCCGGAGTCGTCATCTCCGGGGACGCCCTGGTCAGCGGCCACGCCACCTCGCGGATCGCGGGCCCGCAACTCCTGCCCGACATGTTCCACCGCGAGCGCGCCCAGGCGCTCGCCTCGCTGGCGGTGATCGAGGGTCTCGCGGCCGACGTACTGCTGCCCGGCCACGGGCCGCTCCACCGGGGTGCCGTGCAGGACGCCGCCCGCCAGGCGCGGGAACGGGCCCTCTAGGCTCACGCCATGGCCTTGCAGATCAATGCCACCAACCCGGAACACCCCGCACTCCTGCTGGAGCTTCCGTGGCATCTGCCGCTGGAGGAGTGGCCGCAGGAGCACCTCGTGCCGCTGCCGCGGGGCATCTCCCGCCATGTGGTGCGCTACGCCCGCGCGGGCAGCGAGATCGTCGCCGTCAAGGAGCTGGCGCGCCGGCCCGCCCAGCGCGAGTACGAGCTGCTGCGCGACCTGGACCGGCTCGGCATCCCCGCCGTGGACGCCCTCGCCGTGGTCACCGGCCGCACGGACGCGGCCGGCGGCCCGCTGGAGCCGGTGCTGATCACCCGGCACCTGGGCGGCTCGATGCCGTACCGGTCGATGTTCGAGACGACCATGCGCCCGGCGACCATGCACCGGCTGATGGACGCGCTGGCGGTGCTCCTGGTGCGGCTGCACCTGGCCGGGTTCGCCTGGGGCGACTGCTCGCTGTCCAACACGCTGTTCCGCCGTGACGCCGGCGCCTACGCCGCCTACCTCGTCGACGCCGAGACCGGCGAGCTGCACCCCCGCCTCAGCGACGGCCAGCGCGACTACGACCTGGACCTGGCCCGCGTCAACATCAGCGGCGAGCTGCTCGACCTGGTGGCGTCGGGCGCGCTGCACCCGTCGGTCGATCCCGTCGAGTTCGGCACGGAGATCTGCGCCCGCTACGGCGGCCTGTGGCAGGAGCTGACCCGCACCTCGGTCTACCCGGCGGGCAAGTACCAGTACATGGAGCGCCGGATACGCCGCCTGAACGAGCTCGGTTTCGACGTCGCCGAGATGCAGATCGAGCACTCCTCCAACGGCGACACCGTCACCTTCGTGCCCAAGGTCGTCGACGCGGGCCACCACCAGCGGCAGCTGCTGCGCCTGACCGGGCTCGACACCGAGGAGAACCAGGCCCGGCGGCTGCTGAGCGACCTGGAGAGCTGGATGGCCACCCAGGACGACCACGACGCCCGCCCCGAAGTCCTCGCCCACCGCTGGGTGCGGGAGGTCTTCCGACCGACGGTGCGCGCCGTGCCGCCGGAGTTGCGCGGCGCCATGGACCCGGCCGAGATCTACCACCAGCTCCTCGAACACCGCTGGTACCTCTCGGAGCGGGCCCAGCACGACATCGGCCTCGACACCGCCGTCAAGGACTACGTGGAGAACATCCTGCCGCGCGCCCGCGAACCGCTTCGGGAACCGCCGGCCGAGTGACTCACGCGGGCGGTACGACCGCCACCGGGCACGCCGCGTGGTGCAGGACGCCGTGCGCCACCGAACCGATCCGCGCCCCCACGGCCGTACGGCGCGCGCGGCGGCCGACGACCATCAGCTGGGCCCGCCCGGCCACCGACAGCAGCACCTGCCCCGCGCTGCCCATCTCCACGTGCTCCACCACGGGCACGTCCGGGAACCGCTCCCGCCACGGCTGCAACGCCTCGGACAGCGCCTTCGTCTGGTACGGCTCCGGCCCGCCCGCCTCGTCGAGCAGCTTCAGCGAGCCGGGGCTGTAGGCGAAGACCGGCGGCAGCGTCCAGGCCCGGACCGCCCGCACCGTCGCCCCGCGCGCGGCGGCCGTCTCGAACGCGAACCCGAGCGCGGCGGCGCTGTCCTGCGCGTCGCCCTCCTGCCCGACGACGATCTCGCGGCCGTCCACCTCGCCCGTGGCACGGTCGCCGGACCGCACCAGGACTACCGGGCGGGACGTCCCGGCGATCACCTGCTGGCCCACCGAGCCGAGCAGGAAGCCCACGACCCGGCCGTGCCCGCGCGATCCGAGCACCAGCATCTCCGACTGGTCCGCCGCGGCGGCGAGGGCGTCGGCGGCATCGCCCTCGACGATGTCGGTGGTCACCTCCAGGCCGGCGTGCCGCCCGCTGACGGTCCGCACGCCCGCGTCCACCGCGTCCCGCACCCATCGTGCCTGCGCCTCGTGGTCGCCCTGGACGGCCTCGTGCGGCTCGTACCGCCAGGCGTGCACCACTCGCAGCGCCCGTCCGCGCCGGACGGCCTCGCGTCCCGCCCAGGCCAGTGCGGCGAGGCTCTCCTCCGATCCGTCCACCCCTGCGGTGATCGGGCGCGTCATCCCGGCTGCCTCCTCGTGTCGCGTGCGCGTCGTCAGCCCTCAGTCTTCCCTACGCTGCCGGCATGAGCCTCGCATGGGAGCAGGTAGTGGTGGACGCCGCGGATCCGGTGGCCCTCGGGAACTGGTGGGCGGAAGCGCTCGGCTGGGTGGTGATCAACGAGTCGGCCGAGGAGTACGAGATCCGGCCCGCCGCGGACCGTCTTCCGGGGCTGCTGTTCGTGCCGGTGCCGGAGGCCAGGACGGTCAAGAACCGCCTCCATCTCGACTTCCGCCCCGACGACCAGGAGGCCGAGGTCACCCGCCTGCTCGCCCTCGGGGCCCGGTCCGCGGACGTCGGCCAGGGCGAGCGGACATGGGTGGTGCTCGCCGATCCTGAGGGCAACGAGTTCTGCGTCCTGCGCTCGCGCCGCCACTGAGCGGCCCCCTCCGCGCGAGCACGGTGGCCGCGCCACGCCTGAGCGAACCGGCGCGATCGAACATACGATGGCCGAAGCCGGGTGCGACGACCACGGGGACGCCGTGCCCTGACATCGACCTCTCGGGGTGGGAGACGCATGGCACAGGCCGCCGACGCCACGCGGACCGTCATCATGACCGTCGACGACGATCCGGGGGTCTCCCGTGCCGTCGCGCGGGACCTCCGGCGACGCTACGGCCGGTCGTACCGGATCGTCCGCGCGGAGTCCGGCGAGTCCGCGCTGGAGGCGCTGCGTGAGCTGAAGCTGCGCGGCGACCTCGTGGCGGTCATCCTGGCCGACTACCGCATGCCGCAGATGAACGGCATCGAGTTCCTGGAACTGGCCCTGGACGTGTACCCGGGCGCGCGCCGGGTGCTGCTGACCGCGTACGCGGACACCAACGCGGCCATCGACGCGATCAACGTCGTCGATCTCGACCACTATCTGCTCAAGCCGTGGGACCCGCCCGAGGAGAAGCTCTACCCGGTCCTCGACGACCTGCTGGACGCCTGGCGGCGCAGCGACCACCGGCCCGTGCCCAGCACCAAGGTCGTCGGGCACCGCTGGTCGGCGCGCTCCACGGACATCCGCGAGTTCCTGGCCCGCAACCAGGTGCCCTACCGCTGGTACTCGGCCGACGAGCCCGAGGGGCGGCGGCTGCTGGACGCCGCGGGGGCGGACGGGCAGCGGCTGCCGCTGGTGATCACGCCCGACGGCACGCCCCTGGTCGAGCCGGAGGCGGCCGAACTCGCCGCCCACGTGGGGCTGGAGACACAGCCGACCGCCGACTTCTACGACCTGGTCGTCATCGGCGGCGGCCCGGCCGGGCTCGGCGCCGCCGTGTACGGGGCGTCGGAGGGGCTGCGGACGGTCCTCGTGGAGCGGTCGGCCACGGGCGGGCAGGCCGGGCAGAGCTCGCGCATCGAGAACTACCTGGGCTTCCCGGACGGTGTGTCCGGGGCCCAGCTCACCGACCGGGCCCGCCGGCAGGCGTCGAGGTTCGGCGCGGAGATCCTCACCGCGCGTGAGGTGACGGGACTGGAGGTCAACGGGGCCGCGCGGGTCGTGCGGTTCTCGGACGGCTCCCGGATCGCCGCGCACAGCGTGATCCTGGCGACCGGTGTGCAGTACCGGCAGCTGACCGCCGAGGGGTGCGACGAGCTGAACGGCTGCGGGGTGTACTACGGCTCGTCGCTCACCGAGGCGTCGTCGTGCCAGGGCCACGACGTGTACATCGTGGGCGGCGCCAACTCCGCGGGACAGGCGGCGATGTACCTGGCCCGGGGCGCCAAGTCGGTGACGCTGCTGGTGCGCGGCGAGTCGCTGGCGGTGTCGATGTCGTCCTACCTGGTCCAGCAGATCGAGCAGGCGCCGAACATCTCGGTGCGCTGCGGCACGGTCGTCGAGTCGGCGCACGGCTCCGAACACCTGGAGCAGCTGACGCTGCGCGACCTGACGACGGGGCAGACCGAACTCGTCGACACGCAGTGGCTGTTCGTGTTCATCGGCGCGGCGCCCCTGACCGACTGGCTGGACACCACGGTGCTGCGGGACGAACGCGGGTTCATCCTGGCCGGGCCCGACCTCACGGCCGACGGGCGGCCACCGGCGGACTGGGAGCTGGACCGGCCGCCGTACCACCTGGAGACCAATGTGCCGGGCGTGTTCGTGGCGGGTGACGCGCGCGCCGAGTCGGCCAAGCGGGTCGCGTCCGCCGTCGGCGAGGGGGCCATGGCCGTCATGCTCGTCCACCGGTATCTGGAGCAGTCATGAGCGGACGGACCATGCCGTGCGACCCGAGGGAGATCGGCTCGCTGTTCCTGTTCGAGAAGCTCACCCCCGAGCAGCTCGGACGGCTGTGCGAGGCGGGCGGGGTGGAACGCTTCGAGGCCGGGCCGGTGTACACCGAGGGCGAGCCCGCCACCTGCTTCTACGTGATGCTCGACGGCACGGTGGTGCTGTACCGCCGGGTCGGCGGGGACGACGTGGAGGTCAGCCGGACCTCGCAGCGGGGCGTGTACGCGGGGGCCATGCAGGCCTACCTCGGCGACCGTGTCCGGCAGGTCTACAACAACTCGATGCGGGTGACGGAGCCGACCCGCTTCTTCGTGCTGCCCGCCGGCACGTTCGCGAGCATCATGCAGGAGTGGTTCCCGATGGCGGTGCATCTGCTGGAGGGGCTCTTCTTCGGTTCCAAGAGCGCCCAGCGGGCCATCGGGCAGCGTGAACGGCTGCTGGCGCTTGGCTCGTTGTCGGCCGGTCTGACGCACGAGCTGAACAACCCCGCGGCGGCGGCGGTGCGGGCGACGGCGTCGCTGCGTGAGCGGGTGGCGAAGATGCGGCACAAGCTCGGCGTCATCTCCGCCGGGCCCTATCCCCCTGAGGCACTCGCGAACCTGATCGAGATCCAGGACCGCACGGCCGAACGCGTCGCGAAGGCGCCGACGCTGAGTCCGCTGGAGGCGGCGGACCGCGAGGACGCCGTGAGCGACTGGCTGGACGAGCACGACATCCCCGACGGCTGGCGGCTCGCGCCCACCTTCGTGCAGGCCGGACTCGATCTGGACTGGCTGGACCAGGTCGCGGCCGCCGTGGACGAGGAGATACTGCCGGGCGCGATCGGATGGCTGAACTACACGGTCGAGACCGAGCTGCTGATGGACGAGATCCAGGACTCCACGGCCCGTGTCTCGCAGCTGGTGGACGCGGCGAAGCAGTACTCGCAGCTCGACCGGGCCCCGTACCGGATGGCCGACGTGCACGAACTCCTCGACAGCACGCTGCTGATGCTGTCGGGCAAGATCGGCCCGCGGATCAAGGTCGTCAAGGACTACGACCGAACGCTGCCGAACGTCCCCGCCTGCCCGGCGGAGCTCAACCAGGTGTGGACCAACCTGATCGACAACGCGGTCGCCGCGATCAACAGCGACGGCGGCGAAGGTGCGCTGACGGTGCGCACGGCACGCGAGCACGACCGTCTGCTGGTGGAGTTCCGCGACACCGGTCCCGGGGTGCCGCCGGAGATCCGGGACCGGATCTTCGACCCGTTCTTCACCACCAAGCCGGTGGGCGAGGGCACCGGGCTCGGCCTGGACATCTCCTGGCGGATCGTGGTCAACAAGCACCACGGCACGCTCCAGGTGGAGTCCGTGCCGGGCGACACCCGGTTCCAGGTACTGCTTCCGCTCACCGCCACCGAGGACGAGACGGCCCCCGAGGAGTCGGCATGACCAGTGACATCAGCGGCATCGACCCGAGCGTCCCGCCCAGCGGCACGGGATGCGGGGAGTGCGACGAGGCCGGCGGGTGGTGGTTCCACCTGCGGCGCTGCGCCCAGTGCGGGCACATCGGCTGCTGCGACTCCTCGCCCGCCCAGCACGCCACCGCCCACTACAAGGCAACCGGCCATCCGGTGATGCGGAGTTTCGAACCGGGCGAGGAGTGGTTCTGGAACTTCGCGACGAAGGAGGCGTACGAGTCCGGGCCGGAGCTGGCGCCACCGGTGTGCCATCCGGCGGACCAGCCGACGCCGGGTCCCGCCGGCCGGGTGCCCGCCGACTGGACCCGCACGCTGCGGCAGTGAGGCCGGGCCTCCGGATCATCTCGCGGCCGCCGGAGCCCCCGCGCGGGGTCCGGCGGCGCACTCCAGGCTCTGGAGGCCGACGGAGTCGGCGAGCGCCTGCATCCCCTTGTCGTTGGGGTGCAGATGGTCACCGTTGTCGAAGAACGGCATGATCCGCTCGGGGTCGTAGGGGTTGCGCAGGACGCGGTCGAAGTCGGCGACGGCGTCGAACGTGCCGCTGTTCCTGATGAACGCGTTGACCTCCTGGCGCACGGCCTCGGCGGCCGGATCCCATTCCGCCCAGCCCTTGAACGGCCCCACGGTGGCGCCGACGACGCACTTGCCCGCCGCGTGCGCCCGCTCGGTGAGCCTCCGGTAGCCGGCGATCAGGTCCGCGGCCGTGACTCCGGTGTGGGCCTTGATGTCGTTGACGCCCTCGAACACGAAGACCGTGCGGACACCCGGGTGGGACAGCACGTCCCGCTCCAGCCGGTTGAGGGCGCTCTGTCCGGCACCGTCGGCCAGGACCTTGTTGCCCGAGATCCCCTCGTTGGCCACGCCCCGCACCGTCCCGGCAGCCGCCCGGAGCCTGCGGGCGAGGTAGTCGGGCCAGCGGCGGTTCAGGTCGGTGCTGGACTGCCAGCCGTCGGTGATGGAGTCGCCGAGGGCGGCCACCGCGCCGGTCGTGGCGCTGGTGCGGACGGTGACGGCGTCGAGGTAGAACCAGGAGCCGACGGTGTCGGTCCAGGGGGCGGCGCCCTCCTCGGCGGTGTGGTCGCCCCGCGCGGCGTACGACGTCTGCATGGCCATGCCGTGGCCGGTCGCGGGGCCCGCCGCGTCGGGGGTGTACAGGCTGACCACGAGGTTCAGGCCGGCGGCGGCCCTGCCGGGCAGCGGGTCGCTGAGCGCGGTGGCGCCCGCGGGGACGGTGACGGACCGCGCGCCGCCGAAGGTGAGCCGGCGGTTGCTGCCGGGTACCAGCGCGGCGCCCGCCCGCTGGACGCCGGCGTGGACGCTGCCGAAGGTCACCGGCCGGTCCCCGAAGGCGTTGGAGAGCCGGATCCGCAGCTGGTCGCCCCCGACGCTGGTGCGGACGACCAGCCGGTAGCTGCGGTCGGCGACGGCCGCCCCCACGAGGTCGGCGCTCGCGCCCCAGGTGACGACGTCGTGCCTGGCCGGCGCGGCCTGCGCCGCCGCCGGGAGCTGCGGTACCGATGCCACCAGCAGGACGCCGATGAGGCGCCCCAGCCGTACCGAAGGGCCGCTCACCGGGTCAGGTCCTTCAGTGTGACGGACTCACCCGGCTTCAGCGTGACCGTCCGGGAGGCTCGCCCGTACGCCACGGCCGTGGTCCGGCCACCGACGCTCCGGAGCCGGACGGAGGTCGGCCTGCCGTCCCGCCAGTTCAGGTCCACGACGAAGCCGCCGCGGGCGGCGACGCCCGTGACGTGACCCGCCGCGGCCCAGGCCTCGGGGAGGGCCGGGAGGAGTTCCAGGTGGCCGGGGCGGGAGTACAGCAGCATCTCGCTCAGCGCGGCGGGGGTGCCGAAGTTCGCGTCGATCTGGAAGATGCCGCGGCCCTGTTCGGCCTCGTAGATGTCGAACAGGTTGAAGGCGGTGCCGTTGGCGCCGCCGGTGGACGGGCGCAGATTGTTCACAATGAGCTGGTAGGCCTTCTCGGCGTTCTTCAAACGGGCCCAGCACAGCGCGCGCCAGGCGTTGGCCCAGCCGAAGCTCTCCATGCCGCGCGCGGTGAGCTGCGCGGTGGCGCCGTCGACGATGTCCTGCGGGGTGGAGCCGTCGGGGCGGATCCGGTCGCCCGGGAACAGCCCGACCAGCCCGGAAAGGTGCCTGTGGGTCGTCTCGCCCAGGTTGTCCGGCGACATCCACTCCTGCAGCCAGCCCGTCTTCGGGCTGACCTCGGGCAGGTACAGCTTCTTGCGCAGGCCGGCGATCGTGGCGGCGTAGCCGGTGTCCTTGCCCAGCCGGGCGGACGCCTCGCAGAAGTTGCCGAAGAGGGCCCAGACCATCTCCTGGGAGTAGGTGTTGCCCTTGGCGTCCTGCGGGCCGTGCTCGGGCGACCAGTCGCTGTCCGCGATCAGCACTTCCCGGGAGGTGCCCGGCGCGGTGGTGGTCAGCAGCCGCGTCTCCCAGAACTCGCAGGCGCCCTTGAGCAGTGGGTAGATCTTCGCCAGGTGGCGGCCGGACTGGGTGTACTCGTAGTGCTCGAACAGGCTGTTGCAGAGCCAGGCGTTGCCCGTGGGGTGCCACCACCAGCCGTTGCCGCCGTACGGGTTGGTGGAGAAGGCCACCGTCCAGCCGGCGATCCTCCCGCTGGAGTTGCGGTAGCGGTTGCGCGGGTCGTTGAAGTGCTTTTGCGTGAGCTCGGTCCAGGACGGGAGCTGGGCGAGACAGTAGTCGGTGAACGCGTCGAAGCAGGGGGACAGTCCGGTGCGGTCGGCCATCCAGTAGTTCATCTGGACGTTGATGTCGGTGTGGTAGTCGCCCATCCAGTCCGGGTCGTTGCCGTCCAGCCACAGTCCCTGGAGATTCAGGGGGAGGCTGTCGCGGGAGCCGGAGATCATCAGATAGCGGCCGTACTGGAGGTACGCCGCCTCCAGTTCGGGGTCGGGGATGTCGTCGCGGGCGCGTGCCTTCAGCCGCTCCCAGGTGTCCAGCGCGCGCTGCTCGGCGCTCGACTCGCCGAGGGAGAGGTCCAGCCTGCCGTACAGCTCACGGTAGTCGGCGACATGGGTGCGCAGCAGGGTGCCGGCCGGGTGGGCCGCGGCGTCGCGCACCTTCCTGCGGGCCAGCCGCTCGGGGTCGAGTGCCGGGTCGCGGTAGTGGGCGGCGGCGTCGGGCGCGTAGTTGGTGCCGCCGCTGACCACCACCGTGAGCTCCTTGCACCCTGTGAAGTCGATCCGGGAACCGTTCACGGCGACGCGGCCACCGTCGCCACGGGCCGTGACTGCGGCTCCGTAGCGCAGCCCGTTCGGCAGGGACGCCCCGAACGACTCCGCTCGCGGCTCCTCGCCGTGGGTGCCCACCAGGGTGAGGGTGCCGGTGTAACTGCCGCCGCCGCTCTGGGTGAAGTGCAGGACGATCACGTCGTCGGGCCGGCTGGCGAAGACCTGCCGCCGGTAGGTGACTTTGGAGCGGACGTACGAGGAGGTGACGACGCCCTGGGCCAGGTCGAGGGTGCGGCGGTAGCCGTGGACGGCGGACAGGTCGTGGGCGGGGATGTCCACGGTGAGCCGGGCGAGCAGGGTGAAGGAACCGAAGTCGGCGCGGCCGTAGGGGAACTGCCCGTCGGCGTCGGGCGTGTCGTTGAGGCCACCGGTCCACATCGTGGCGTCGGTGAGGAGCAGCGTTTCGCGGCCGGGTTCGTTGCTCGCGAGGGCTCCGAGACGGCCGTTGCCGACGGGCAGGCCCTGTTCGATCATCGAGTGGGCGTCACCCGGGGCCCGCCACCACAGGGTGTCGCGTGCGGTGCCGGCGGGGAGCGGGGCGTCGGCTGCGGGGCGCCGGGGTGCGGCGGAGGCGGTGAAGGCGGGCAGACCGGCGAGCGCGGCGGCGAGGCCGGCCGTCGTGGCGGCGGAGAGCAGCGTTCTTCTGCTGGGTTCGGACGCGCGTTCGGACATACGGCGGCTCCGGGTGCGAGGCGGAGAGGGACCCGGCCGGCGCCGGGTCCCCCGGGGTTCAGAGCGTCTTCGGTACGTCGATCCGGTCGACGTCCGGCGCGTAGCCGGAACCGCTGTCGAGCGTGATCGTGTTGGCGCCCGCCTTCAGCTTCACGGGCACGCTGACGGTGGCGGCGGTCCCCCAGTCGCCGGTGGAGGCGAACTTGTGGCGGGTCGCGCCGCCTCCGTTGGCGGAGACGTCGAGGGCGCGCGGGTCACCGCTGACGTACGCGACCTTGACCTGGTAGGTGCCGGCCTTGGCGACGACCACGTCGTTGAAGGTGAGCTTGCCGCCGAGGTAGAGGTTGCCGACCTTGCGCTCGCCGGAGCAGGCGGAGCAGTCGGCGACGGAGGCGTGGCCGCTCAGGGTGTTCGCCGGGGACTCGGCCTCGTAGCCGGTCGTGGTGACCGCGGTGCCGCGCGGGGTGACGGTGAACAGCCGGGAGCCGTGGGCGGGCAGGGCCTCGGTGATGCCGCCCCGGTACGAGCCCAGGTTCTCGTGGTTCCACAGGTCGCGGACGCCGGCCTTGCCGGTGAAGCCGAGCATGCCCCAGTCGGCGGTGACGGCGGCCGGCGCGTCCCCGAGGTTGAACAGGGCGACGGTGTAGGTGCCGTCCGGGTTCTTCGCCGCCCACACCTGCTGCGGGTCGGACGGTGTGACCGGCTTCGCGGGCGGCGTCGCGGCCTGGTTGAGGGCGATGACCTCGCGGTTGGTCAGCAGGGACAGGCCGTAGGAGTCGAGCCGGGTCAGGTCGTCGCCGCTGAACAGCGGGGACTTGGCGATGGCCCACAGGGTGGCCTGGCTCTGCCGCTCGGCCTTCGTCAGGCCGTCCATCTCGCCGTTGCCTACGAGCAGCGCGTCGAGGTCGTTCCAGCCGCCCGGGCCCGCGTGCCGGGTCCAGGCAGGGGTGTCGTCCCAGCGGTCGACGACGGAGTTCTCCCAGGTGGCGAGGGTGTTGCAGTAGCACTCGACGTCGGTGTCGATCCGCCAGCCGTTGGAGTACTTCTTCCAGTCCGCCACGTGCCCGATGTCCAGGGACCAGGACAGTTCGAGGTGGATCGGCCGCCCGGCGGCCGCGATGGCCTTCTGCCAGGCCGCGACGTCGGCCACGTTGTTGTAGTTGTCGCCGCTCTTGAAGGAGCCGGGGCCGACACCGTCGAGCTTGAGGAAGTCGTAGCCCCAGTCGGCGAAGAGCCGTGCCTGGGAGTCGATGTACTTCTGCGCGCAGGGGTCGGCGAAGTCGATCTTGTAGGCGCTGTCCCACCCGTTGGTGGTGCGCAGGTCGTCGTGGACGATGTCGGCGGTGGTGCAGCCCTCGGCGTTCCAGATCGGCACCTTGCCCTCGCCGTACGCCTCCTTCTCCAGGCCGACCGGCAGGTAGATCCCCGCCTTGAGTCCCTTGGCGTGGATGTGGTCGGCAACGGCCTTCATGCCCCGGGGGAAGCGGTCCGGGTCGGCCTTCTGCCGGCCGTACTCGTCGAACCAGGGCTTCCACGCCTTGTCACGCCACCAGCCGGCGTCGATGTTGACGTACTCGTAGCCGTACCGCTTGAGCTTGGTGGCCATGGCGTCGGTCTGCTTCAGCACGTTCGCCTCGGTGAGGTAGCTGTAGTCGCCGTCCGGGTTGAGGCCCGGGTACTTCGACGACTGCATGCTCCAACTCGACCAGCCCATGTAGGGCTTGGCGGCGAGGGCCGGGGCGGCGGTGCCGGCCGGGGCCCGGTCCGCACCGCCGGCGGCGGCGCCGGACGGGGCCTGGGCCTGCGCCGCCGGGACGGCCGTCGCGAGGCCCGCCGTGAGGGCGAGGACGACAGCGGCTCTCAGGCCTCGTGCGGGCAGGAAGGAGTACGAGGGGGACCGCATGGGTCGTACCTCCTGGGCTCGGTACAGCTGCGGGTGGGTCGGGCTGGTCGGGCTAGCTCTGGTCCGTGGTGATGAAGCTCTGGATCGCGGTCGCGGCGGCGCCGCGCGCCCATTCCTCGAAGGGCAGCGGCCGGGTCCGTACGGCGCACTCGGCGGCCGAGCCGAAGGCGGCCGCCGCGAAGGCGTCGCGGATCTGCTCGGCGAACAGGTCGTAGGCGGCCAGTCCCTCACCGGAGATGGTCACCAGTTCGGGTCCGAGGAGGTTGGCCACCGTGGCGATGCCCCGGCCGATCGCCTCTCCCGCGCGGGCGTACACCGCACGCGCCCCGGCATCACCCCCGTGCGCGAGGGCGAGAGCCTCGGCGGCGTCGGCGACCTGGACGCCGGTCGCCTCCCTGACCCCGGCGACGATCGCCTCCTCGCCGGCGACGGCCTCCACACAGCCCCGGTTGCCGCAGTGGCACAGCGGGCCGGCCGGGTCGACTGCCACGTGCCCGATCTCGCCGGCCACACCGTGCGCCCCGGCGACGACCCGCCCGTGCACGACGAGGCCGCAGCCGATGCCCGCGCCGACCGTGACCACCGCGAAGTCCGACAGACCCACCCCGGCGCCGAACCACTGCTCGGCGACGGTCAGGGCCCTTACGTCGTTGTCGACGGTGACCGGCAACCCGGTGGTCATGGCGGCGAGTTCGGCGAGCGGTACGTCGCGCCACTCCAGGAAGGGCGAGTAGCGCACGGCTCCCGCCGCGCGGTCGACGTCACCGGAGACCGCGAGACCGAGACCCCGCACCCGTACGCCGAAGCCGTCGGCCTCGGTGAGCAACTCCCGCACCAGTTCCGCGATCTGCGCCAGCACCGCTTTGGCGTCACGGTCGGGCAGGGGGACGTGCCGGGCGACGCGGATGCGGCAGCACAGGTCGGTGAGGACGCCGATGAGCTCGTCCCCGGTCACCTTGACCCCGATGAACAGCGCCCGCCCGCCGTCGACCCGCACCGGGTTCGCGGGACGCCCGAGCGCGCGGCGGGTCTCGTCGTCCACGTCCTCCACCAGATAACCGGCCTCGATGAGCGGCCGGACCGCCTTGGTCACCGCGGCGGCGGACAGCCCGGTCCGCTCGGCCATCCCGGAGCGGGTGAGCGGGCCGTGGGACAGGACAGTGGTGAAGATCTGCGAGGCGGCCGGCGTGGAGACCGGGAACACCTCGGCTGGGGAGGTCGAGGGCATGGCGGGAACCTAGGCGCCTTATTTTCCACTGTCAATGAAAGAAGCAGGAATCAACAGAAGGTTGACCTGACTCGCAATCAGGCTTTCATTTGCAGGAAGTACGGGGGGTGTTGTCCGTCGATCGCAGGCTTAGTGCCGGGGTGCGAGGAGGCCGGCGACCTTGCACCGACCGCACCGGCGGTTCCGGCGGTTCCGGCGGCGGGAACCCGCGGTCGCCGGTGCGCGTTGTCCGAAGCGATACCCCCGCACCCCTGACCACGACGGACACCAGCAGGGCGGCAGCATGAGCGAGTTGACCCCCGGAGGCAATGTGCCGCTCCCGGGCGGCGCCCTGACCGTGCGGGTTCCCGGCCCCTTCGACCTGTCCGCGCTGATCACCGACGACGGCGGCAAGGTGCGGGGCGACGGCGACTTCGTGTTCTACAACCAGCCGGCCGCGCCGGGCGCCGTCCTGCGGGGCGACGCGCTGACGGTGGACCCCTCGCGGCTGCGCCCCGGGGCGACGCGCGTCACCGTCGTCGTCAGCCCCGCCGACCCCGCCGTGCCGCTCGGCCGGCTTCCCGCCCCCACGCTGTTCGTCACCGATCCGCACGGCCGCCACGTCGCTTGGTTCACTCCCCCGCGCCCGGAGCGGGAGACGGTCCTGCTGCTCGCCGAGTTGTACCGGCGGGGCGCCGGATGGAAGGCGCGCGCCCTCGGACAGGGGTATGCCGACGGGCTGGCCGGCCTGGCGCGCGACTTCGGTGTGGACGTGCTGGACGACGACACGCCTTCGCCTGTCGTGGCCGGGACGGTGAACGCCGGGCACCCTGCCACCCCTCCCCGCCCGCCCGCAGCCCCTGATCCGCTCGGCTTCCTCCCCCTGGTCAACTCCGCCCGTGCCCGCGCCGGTTCCCCGCCTGTCTCGCTCGACGCCCGTCTGACCGCGGCCGCACAGCAACACGCCTCGGCCATGGCCGCCGCGGGACGGCTCGGTGTGGAGGGCGGGGACGGTGTCGCCGTACACCAGCGCGTGACCGCTGCCGGGTTCCTGTACCTCACCGTCGGCGAGCACCTGGTCTCCGGCCCCCGCACGGTCTCCGAGTTCGTCGACCACTGCCTCGGCACGGACGGCCCGCGCCGCACGCTCGCCAACCCCGTCTTCACCCACGCCGGAATCGCCCACGCCGCCGACGGCCGCTCCGGGGACACCTTCTGGACGGCCCTGTGGGCCACACCCCTGACCCCGGCCGCCCTCACCCGCACGGCGGCCGAGGTCATCGACCTCACCAACCACGAACGCGCCCGCGCCGGTCTGCCGCCCCTTGCCCCCGACCCGGCACTGACCAGGGCGGCGCAGGCGCACAGCGACGACATGGCGGCCCGTGACTTCTACTCCCACACCGCGCCGGACGGCAGCCGGCCCTGGGACCGGGCCGCCGCCGCGGGCTGCACCCGCCGCTCGATCGGCGAGAACATCGCCTGCGGCCAGCGTTCCCCCGCCGAGGTGGTGACCGGGTGGATGAACAGCCCCGGCCATCGGGCCAACATCCTCAAGCCGGACTTCACCCACATCGGCATCGGCTTCGCCGGGGGCGGCCGGGCGGGGACGTACTGGACCCAGCTGTTCGGGGGCTGAGCGACGACGGCGAGCCGGCCGCGGGCCCTCTTCGCCCCTCGCCGTGGACGATCGACGCCCCGGCCCGGACCCAACACGGAAGCCCCCGGCGGCGATCGAGCAACCTGGACGACCAACTGCCGCCCAGCGGCAGGCGGCACGGAGGACCAGCAGCCGCGAGCCCCCGGGCGACCCGGCCCCGAGCGGCTGCCGTCCGCCGGGGGCCCGGCAGACGCCGGCGAAGGCAGGCCCACTCGGCTAAGGGGACCCCACGCCCCCAGTTCCGCGGGCGATGTTGGCAGATCGGCATACACCGGACAGGATGCCCGCATGAAGGGTGACCTCTTTTCCAGTGAGCACATGGTCCAGCCCGCGCAGGCACCGGGCATGACCGTCGAGAACGCCAAGTGCATCAGGTACGCCGTCAACGGCGAGATGCTGGCCCGTCAGGGCGCGATGATCGCCTACCGCGGCAACCTCGCCTTCGAGCGCAAAGGCCAGGGCGTGGGAGGCATGCTCAAGCGTGCCGTCACCGGTGAGGGGCTGCCCCTGATGGCGGTCCGGGGCCAGGGCGAGGCCTGGTTCGCGCACGAGGCGCAGAACTGCTTCGTCGTCGATGTCGAACCTGGCGACGAGTTCACGGTCAACGGCCGCAACGTCCTGTGTTTCGACGCCACGTTGTCGTACCGGATCGCCACGGTGAAGGGCGCGGGCGTCACCGGCGGCGGGCTGTTCAACAGCGTCTTCAGCGGGCAGGGCCGGCTGGGCCTGGTGTGTGACGGCAACCCGCTGGTCATCCCCGTCTCGGCGCAGTATCCGGTGTACGTCGACACGGACGCGGTCGTCGGCTGGACCGCCGGCCTCCAGACCTCCCTGCACCGTTCGCAGTCCATCGGCTCGATGCTGCGAGGCGGTTCGGGGGAGGCTGTCCAGCTGATGCTGCAGGGTGAGGGGTACGTCGTCGTGCGGCCCAGCGAGGCGACGCCGCACAAGCCCCAGCAGCACTGAACGGAGCACACCACCCGGCGGTCCCGAAGTGATCTGTGCCGCACGAGCAACCCCCCGGACTCCACCGACGTCTTGATCGACAACAGTGACGCCCTGGCCTGCGGGGCCAGGGCGGTTTTTCCGGGTGCTATACACCCTACGTATACGCACCGTGTATACACGAAGGGCATATATGTACGGCAAGGCAGTCGCTCCCGAGTACCAGGGCGCCCTCACCACCCTGTCCGTGAACTCCTCGCTGGTCGACGTGCTGGCAACCGGACTCCAGCAGTTGAAGGCCGCCGAGCGGGCCGGGGAACCCGGCGAGGTGGCCCGCTGCGGGCTCGCGGTCGCCGAGGCGCACCGGCGCCTCGGCCAGGTGCGCGAGGCGGAGCAGGCCTGGAAGGCGAGTTACCGCGCCGCGCGGGACGCCGGGGACACGGCCGCGATGGCGTGGGCGATGTGGAGCGGCGGCACGCTGGCCCGGCAGCGCGGCGCGTTCGCCCTGGCCCGCCGGCTGCTGGGGCTCGCGGCCGAACTCGGCGAGCACGGCGGCGACATCGTGGTCCGCGGCTACTCGCTGGCGGGCCTCGCCGAGACCGGTCGCATCCAGGGGGACTACGAGGCCGTGGGCAGGCTGCACGAGCAGCTGCTGGCCGAGGCCCGCCGGCGCGGCGAGGCGCGGCACACGGTCTGGGCGCTGGAGGGCATCGCCCAGATGCACCGCAACACCGGGTCCTACGACCGGGCCCACGCGCTGTTCGAGGAGGCGGCCGGGATCGCGGCGGGCGCCGACGACCGGCGCGGCCACGCCTGGGCGCTGCGCGGGCTCGCCGACGTCGTCTCCGTGCGGGACGGCGACACCGAGCGGGCACTCGCCCTGCTGAGCGAGGCGGAGTCGACGTGCCGGGCGATGAATCTGACGAGCGCGCTGGCCTACAACCACAAGATGCGCGGCAACGTCCTCTACCGTGCCGGACGGTACGCCGAGGCCCGCGACCTCTACGAGCAGGCGCTGGCGGAGTTCCGCGGCATGAGCGAACCGCGCGGTGAGGCACTCGCCCGGCTCGGCCTGGCCAAGTCGCTCGCCCGGCTGGGCCGCGACCGCGAAGAGACCGCCCGGGAACTGGCCTCCCTGGCCACCGAGTTGGACCGCATCGGACTGCGGCACGCGCGGGAGATGGTGGCGCGGGCGCAGAGGGAGTTCGGCCTCGACGCGGAGCGGGCCCTGGAGGTCGCACGATGACGGCGCTCGACTCCGCCGTCCGTGCCCCGGTGTCCGCTCCCGAAGTCCTGCGCCGGTGCCAGGAGCTGGTGCGGCCCGCCCTGCGGGAGGCGGTCGGGCGGATGCACCCCTGGACGGGTGAGATGGCGGCGTACTCCTTCGGCTGGTGCGAGGTCGGCGGTGGACCGGCCGTAGCGCCGGGCGGCAAGGGGGTCCGGCAGGCGCTGGCGGTGCTCGGCGCGGAGGCGGCCGGGGCACCCGGCAGGAGCGGCGTGCCGGCGGCGGTCGCGGTGGAGTTGGTGCACGCCTTCTCGCTCCTGCACGACGACATCATGGACGGCGACACCACCCGGCGCCGCCGTCCCGCCGTGTGGAAGGCCTACGGCACGGGTCCGGCGGTCCTCGCGGGCGACGCGCTGTTCGCGCTGGCCGTCGGCACCCTGGCCGGTGCCGGACCGGACGCCGTACGGCTGCTGTCCACGGCACTGGGCGACCTGGTGCGCGGGCAGGCCGACGACCTGCTGTTCGCCGAGCGGCCCTGGAGCGGCCCCGATCGGGTGCGGCCCGCGGAGTACCGGGCGATGGCCGAGCACAAGACGGGTTCGCTGCTGGGCGCCGCGCTGGCCCTGGGCGCCCTGCTCGGCGGCGCTCCCCCGGCCACGGTCACCGCCCTGGACCGCGCCGGCCGGCATCTCGGCGTCGCCTTCCAGGTCGTCGACGACGTCCTCGGCATCTGGGGCGACCCCACCGTGACCGGCAAGCCGGTACTCGCCGACCTGCGGGAGCGGAAGAAGACCCTCCCGGTCCTGTCCGCGCTGGACTCCCCCGGCCCGGCGGCCCGGCGGCTCGCCGCGCTCCTGGAGTCCGCCGCCGACCCGGCCGAGGCGGCGGGGCTGATCGCGGTCGCGGGCGGGCGTACGGCCGCGCTGGCCGAGGCACGCCGCCACCTCGACGCCGGGGAGGCCGCCCTCGCCGCCGTCCCGCTCGTCCCGCGGGCAGGCGCCGAACTGCGGTCGCTGCTGGGCTTCCTGGTGCGGCGCGACCTCTGACGGCTGCCCCGGGACCCCATGACGGATGCCGGGGATCCGTGCCGGGCGAGGCGGGACACGGCACGGCACGGCACAGCACACTGACGAATCGTCAAAGATGCCGCCTTGCCCGAATCGGGGCCCCGGGCGTTGAACACACTCCGTGGCGCCCCGCGTACCTCTGGGAAAGGTGAGACCCCGGCGTTCAGAGGGATGACCATGAGCAAGGCGTACGTCTCCGCACACCACTTGGTCGCCGGGAGGTACCGGCTCCTGGAGACCGTCCATCGGGAATCGAACCGCGTCTGCTGGTACGGGGAGGACGTCGAGGCCGGACGCCCGTGCCTGCTGACCCACGTCGGACTCCCGGGCGAGCCCGACGGGGACGCCGCGCGCCGGATCGTCGGCCGCATCATGCGCACGTCGGAGACGATGGCACGGCTGCGCCCCGGTCAGGTCGCCGGCGTCGTCGACGCGGTCGCGCAGGAGGGTGCGCTGTGGACGGTCACCGAGTGGCTGGGAGGCACGCCGCTCGGGGAACTGCTCGCCGAGCACGGCTCGTTGAACTACGTGCGGGCGGCACGGATCGGGCTGGAGCTGCTCGACGTGCTGGAGGCGGCGCACGGCGAGGGCATCACCCACGGCGAGTTGAGCCCCGGCCAGCTCCTCGTCCGCGAGGAGGGCCCGGTCGTCGTGGCGGGCTTCGGGCTGGCCGGCGCGACACTGGCCCCCCGGCTGACGGCACTGTCGTACGCCTCACCGGAGCAGGCCCGCGACGAGCGGATCGGCCCCGCCGCCGACCTGTGGGCGCTGGGGGCGATCCTCTACACCATGGTCGAGGGACGCCCGCCGTTCCGGGAGCGGGACCGGCCCGAGGCCACGCTGAAGAGCGTGGACCGCCTTCCGCTGCGTACACCACTGCGCGCCGGGCCGCTCACCCAGGTCGTGCAGGGGCTGCTGCGCAAGGACGGCCGGGAGCGCCTCACCCGGCCCGTGGTGCGCCAGGCGCTCACCCGGGTCGTCAAGGAGGACACCGACGCGGCGCTGCCTCCCGCGCCGGTCCCCCGGCTGCGCCGTGCCTACACCACCGCCCTGCACGTCACCGACCCGGGGTGGAGCAGACGGACCCTGATCGCCGGGACGGCGCTGGCCGTCGTCACGGTAGCGGTCGCCGTGCTCGCGGTGACACGTGAGCTGCCGGACTCGGACACGTCCGCGTCGGGCGGCGAGCCGCGCCCGACGGTCTCCGCCGGCGCACCGGAGCCGGACCGCCCGTCCACTCCGGCCCCGACGCCGACGGCTCCGGCCCCGAGCACCCCGGCCGAGCCGCCCACGGGCACACCTCCGTCGCCCTCGGCCCCCGCCCTGCCGCCGGGCTTTCGCACCTACCGTTCCCCCGAGGGCTTCTCCGTCGCCCTTCCCCAGGGCTGGAAGCCGTTGAGCACGACGCGCGCTTCCGACCTGGCGTACCGCGTGGTGATCGGCGCGCCCGGCGACCCGCGTTCGCTCGCGGTGACGTACAGCTCGCGCGTGGGTCCGGATCCGGTCGCCGTCTGGCGCGACGACGTCGAACCCGGGCTGAAGCAGACCGCCGAGGACTACCGGCGGCTCGGGGAGATCCGCGCGACGACCTACCAGGGACAGGCCGCGGCCGAGATGGAGTGGCTCGCCGACGTCGACGGGACCCGGGTGCGCACACTGGGCCGCGGGTTCCTCATCGGCGGGGGCCGCGGCTACTCACTGCGCTGGACCACCCCGGCCGGGGACTGGGACGACGCGGGCAACCGGCAGGCCCTGGACGCCTTCTTCCGCACCTTCCGGCCGGCCGGGGCCTGAGTGCCACCGCCCCTGGTCCGTGCAGCTTTGTGCCGTTTCCACCCGCCCGGCTCGGAAACTCGCACCCCATGGTGCAAATCGGATACACGATGATGACCGAACAGGCCGGCCCCCGTGATCTCGTGGACCACGTGGTGCGGGCCGAGGAAGCGGGCTTCGACTTCTCCGTGACCTCGGACCACTACTTTCCGTGGCTGCGCTCGCAGGGTCACTCACCGTACGCGTGGAGTGTGCTGGGCGCGGCCGCGCAGGCGACGGACCGGATCCCGCTGATGACCTACGTGACCTGCCCGACGTTCCGCTACCACCCGGCGGTGGTGGCACAGAAGGCGGCGACCATGCAGCTGCTGTCCCAGGGCCGCTTCCGGCTGGGGCTCGGGTCCGGCGAGAACCTCAACGAGCATGTGGTGGGCGGCGGCTGGCCGTCCGCCGACGTCCGGCACGAGATGCTGGAGGAGGCGGTCGAGATCATCCGGGCGCTCTTCGAGGGCGGCCATGTCAACCACCACGGCACGCACTTCGACGTGGAGTCGGCCCGGCTGTGGGACCTGCCCGAACAGCCGCCGCAGATCGGCATCGCCGTCTCCGGGGAACAGTCCTGCGCGCTGGCGGGGCGGCTCGCCGACCTGGTCATCGCCACCGAGCCGCAGCCCGGCCTGCTGGAGGCCTTCGACCGGCACAGCGGAGCCGGCAAGCCGCGCGTGGGCCAGCTGCCGATCTGCTACGACACCGACCGGGACGCGGCGCTGAAGCGGGCGCACGCGCAGTTCCGCTGGTTCGGCAGCGGCTGGAAGGTCAACGCCGAGCTGCCGCATCCGGACTCCTTCGAGTCGGCCACCCAGTTCGTCACACCGGACGACGTGGCCGCGTCGATTCCGTGCGGCGCCGAGCCGGAGGACTTCGTGGCGGCGGTGCGCCCGTACGCCGAGGCCGGGTTCACGGAGATCGCGCTGGTGCAGATCGGCGGCGACTCGCAGCCGGAGTACCTGGACTGGTCGGCGAAGACCCTGCTGCCGGCGCTGCGCGACGCCCTCGGCTGAACGGGCCTTTCACGGTCCGGCTCCCGGAGGACTCCCGGCGTTGCGGGGGGTGCACCGGAGAATCACCCTCAGGACTGAGCATCACGTGGACGACGGGGGTACTAGAGGTCTCTACGACCGTTCTCCCCGGAGGCCCTCTGGTGAACCCCAATGTGCACAAGAGCCTGGTCATGCAGCTCCAGGCGGGTGCCACGGACCGCTTCCCCGTGCTCGCCCACCTGAGCTACGACGCCGGCGACCCTTTCGCCGTCACGGCGGTGTTCAGCCACGACGGACATGTGCTGGCCCGGTGGCGGCTGGACCGCGAGATGCTCCTCGACGGGCTGCGGCGGCCCGTCGGCATCGGTGACGTGCGATTCCGCCCGGTGTCGACCGGGGTGTGGGAGGAGTTGCGCATGGAGTTCCTCGGAGACGCCCGGTCGGACGGCGAACGCCATCACGCGGTGGTGTTCGCCTGGGCCGCGGCGGTCGAGTCGTTCCTGCGCCAGACCCACGAGATCGTCGCACCCGGGCAGGAGCAGATCGAGGTGGACGACTTCCTGGCCGAGGTCATCGCCGACGGCTGAGCGGCCGTGCCGATGTCCGGGCTGTGCGGCGCGCGTCGCGCGGCCGTACGGATACCCGGTGCGCGCGGCGGGAGTTGAGTAGCCGTACTCATGCCCGTGCCGCACGCCGCCGACACGATGGGGCTCCCACGAAGAGGAGAGCGCCCATGTCCGCTGTCAGTCCCGAACCACGCCGGATCACCCCGCTGTCCGCCGCCCGCTCCGGCCGGCGCCTGCCCCTGCTGCTCGCCGGGCTGGTGGTCGCGGCCCTGGCGGTGTCCGCCTGGGAGCCGTACGACCGGGCGACCTGGTTCCTGGAGACGGTGTGGGTGATCGTCGGACTGCCGGTGCTCTTCCTGACCTGGCGGCGGTTCCCGATGACCGGCCTGCTGTGCTGCCTGCTGGCCGCGCACGCGCTGGTCCTGGTGCTGGGCGGCCACTACACCTACGCGCAGGTCCCCCTCGGCGACTGGGCGCGTGACACCTTCGGCCTGGACCGCAATCCCTACGACCGGTTCGGGCACCTGATGCAGGGCTTCGTACCGGCCATCCTGGTGCGGGAGTTGCTCCTGCGCACCTCACCGCTGCGCGGCAGCCGCTGGCTGGCGCCGCTGACCGTGTGCGCGTGCCTCGCCTTCAGCGCGGTCTTCGAGATGCTGGAGTGGGCGGCGGCCGTGATCGGAGGCGAGGCGGCGGACGCGTTCCTGGCCACCCAGGGCGACGTGTGGGACACGCAGTGGGACATGTTCTGCGCCCTGGCCGGTGCCACCGCCTCGCTGCTCCTGCTCAGCCGGTTCCATGACCGGCAGCTGGGCACACTGACCCGTCGATGACGTGTCAGTGGCTGGTGTTGCTCGTGTGGCGGCGTCGTGTCCACAGCGGCAGTACGAACCAGCACAGCACATACCAGACGACGACTCCCGCCACGATCCACGGGACATAGGGGTCGTGGGTCGCCACGCGGAGTATCAGCAGCAGCGCGCAGACCATGGTGACGAGCAGCAGGATCAGGCCGACGAAGGTCAGCCGGGAGGCCCAGGTCACCGCCTGCGGCTTCACCCGGCGGCCGGACACCAGGCGATGCAGCGACACCGGGCCTATCAGCGCGCCGGTCGCCGCGGCGCCGACCACCACGGTCACGATGTAGATCCTGCGGTCCATGGCCGACAGGTCCGCGAAGGTCGGGGTGAAGACGACGGTCAGCAGGAAGCCGAACAGGATCTGCACGCCCATCTGCGCGACGCGGACCTCTTGGATGAGGTCGCCCCACATGCGGTCGGCCCGCTCATCCTCGGTCTCGTCGCGTCCTCTGGGGCGCTGCACGCTGCCTTCCGCGGTCGTCACGGTTCCTCCTGGTTGAGAAAGTCCGAAAATCTCTTCCCCACCGGGTTCCCCGTGAACGGCTCTGCTACCAGCGAGCTTCGACCTGGTCCTTGATCCGCGTGGTGTAGAGGTGCTGAATCGCGTCGAGGGTGCTGCCGGGCAGGTCCGGCAGCGTCGCGGCGGCCGCGTTGGCGCGGGCCTGCGCGGCGGAGCGGGCGCCGGGGATCACGGTGGTGACGCCGGGCTGCTGGACGATCCAGCGCAGGGCCAGCTGGGCCGGGCTGTATCCCTCGGGGGCGAGTGCGGCGAACTCGGCGGCGGCCTCGACGCCGGTCGTCCAGTCGACGCCGGAGAACGTCTCGCCCTGGTCGAAGGCCTCGCCGTGCCGGTTGTAGGTGCGGTGGTCGTTCTCCGGGAAGACGGTGTCCTTGGTGTACTTGCCGGACAGCAGGCCGGAGGCCAGCGGCACCCGGGCGATGACGCCTACGCCGGCCGCCCGGGCGGCGGGCAGCACCTCACGCAGCGGCTTCATCCGGAACGGGTTCAGAATGATCTGCACGCTCGCCACGTTCGGCCGGGCGATCGCGGTGAGCGCCTCGGCGCAGGTCTCCACGCTCACTCCGTACGCGGCGACGCGCTCCTCCTCGACCAGGGTGTCGAGGGCGTCGAAGACCTCGCCGGAGGAGTAGACGGGGGTGGGCGGGCAGTGCAGCTGCACCAGGTCGACTCGGTCGACGCCGAGGTTGCGGCGGGACCGGTCGTTCCAGGCGCGGAAGTTGTCCAGGACGTAGTTCTCGGGGATCTGCTCGACCCGGCGGCCCATCTTGGTGGCGACCAGCACATGGAGGTCCGGCCGGCTGCTCAGGAACGTGGCGATGGTCTCCTCGCTGCGCCCGTCGCCGTAGACATCGGCGGTGTCGAAGAACGTCACCCCCGACTCGGCCGCCGCCTCCAGGACCGTGAGGGCTTCCTTGTCGTCGACGTCTCCCCAGTCGGCGCCCAGTTGCCAGGTGCCGAGACCGACCACCGACGCGTGCTGACCCGACCTGCCGAATTCACGCTCTTCCATGCGCGTCAGTCTGTCACCTGTCACCGGCGTGCGCGGCAGCGGTGGCCACGGCCCGCCACCTGTGCGTTCCTCACTCACACGGGTGATGGATCACGGCAGGCGAAAGTCTCGCGCCCGAAGCGCCCTAGCGTGAACGCGTGACCGATGGTTCGACCGAAGGATCCTCCTTCTGGACCCGCCGTGGCTTCCTGCGCACCGCGGCCGCGCTGTCCGCGGTACCGGCCGTGTCGGCGCCCGATCCGGCTGCCGCCGCACGGGAGCTGCCGGGCTTCCCCGCCGATGTCGCCCTGTACAGGACGGCGTACCGGAACTGGACCGGCGAGATCACCGCCGAAGGCCTGTGGGCCTGCGCCCCGGAGGGGCCGCAGCAGGTGGTGGCGGTGGTCAACTGGGCCCGTCGGGAGGGCTGGACGGTCCGCGCCCGGGGCTCCTCGCACGGCTGGTCCCCGCTGACGATTGCGGAAGGGACACGCCCTGGCGCCCCCGTCCTCCTCGTCGACACCGCACGGCACCTCACGGGTCTCGCCCTCGACGGCGGATCGGCCGTGCGCGCCGGCACCGGTGTGACCATGGAGGCGCTGCTGACGTATCTGGAGCGGCACGACCTCGGTCTCACCGCCGTGCCCGCTGTCGGCGACCTGACTCTGGGCGGTGCCCTGGCCGTCGACGGGCACGGCACGGCAGTGCCGGCCCGGGGCGAGCGGCGGTTGCCGGGCCACACGTACGGCTCGCTGAGCAATCTGGTGCTCTCGCTCACCGCCGTGGTGTGGGACGAGGCGAGCGACGCCTACGTACTGCGCACCTTCCGGCGTGACGAGGCGGACTGCGCGGCGCTGCTCACGCATCGGGGGCGGGCGCTGGTCACGGAGGTGGTGCTGCGGGTGGGGGCGAACACCCGTCTGCGGTGCGTCAGCCGCGTCGACATCCCGGCGGCTGAGCTGTTCGCGGCGCCCGGCTCGGGCGGCCGGACCTTCGAGAGCTTCCTCGACGCGTCCGGGCGGGCGGAGGCGATCTGGTTCGCCTTCACGGAGTTCCCGTGGCTGAAGGTGTGGAGTGTGTCGCCGGACCGGCCGCCGGCCTCCCGGCGTGTGACGGGACCGTACAACTACCCGTTCTCCGACAGCGTTCCGCAACCGGTGGCGGATCTGGTGGGGCGGATCGTGGCGGCGGGTGCCTGGTCGCTGGCGCCGGTGCTCGGGAATCTTCAGTACGACGTGGCGGCGCTCGGGCTGCTGACGACGCTGTCCGGGGACATCTGGGGACCGTCGAAGAACACGCTGCTGTATCTGCGCCCGACCACGCTGCGGGTGCACGCGAACGGCTACGCGGTGCTCACCTCGCGGGCGCAGGTGCAGCGGGTGATCAGCGAGTTCACCGCCTTCTACCGGGAGCGGCTGGCGGCGTACGCCGCCCGGGGCCGGTTCCCGGTCAACGGCTCGGTGGAGATCCGGGTGACCGGCCTCGACGATCCGGCCGACGCCGGACTCGCGGGAGCGCACGCCCCGTTGCTCTCCGCGGTGCGGCCAGTGGAGGACCGTCCCGAGTGGGACTCGGCGGTGTGGCTGGACGTGCTGACCCTGCCGGGGACGCCGCACGCGGAGGCGTTCCTGCGCGAACTGGAGCGGTTCCTGCTCGGCAGCCACGACGGCCGACCCGGCGGCGGGTACGCGCTCGCCCGGGTCGAGTGGTCCAAGGGCTGGGCGTACACGGACACTGACGCGTGGCGGGACGAGGAGGTCATCGGCGCGACGGTGCCCGCCTCGTTCGGGGAGGGCGTGTGGGGGCGGGCGGCCGGCGTGCTGGACCGGCTCGACCCGCACCACGTGTTCAGCAGCGAGCTGGTGCGGCGGATGCTGGGCTGAGCCGGGCTACCGCAGCGTGCGGCCGTGTGCCGTGCGGGCGAGCTTCGGGCCCAGCCAGCGCTTGAACCGGCGCAGCGCCTCCAGTTGCCCGGCCGCGCGGTCGAGCCGGTAGTACAACTGCGGGGGGACGTAGGGCAGCAGGGGCGAGTGGCGCTGACCCAGCAGGGCGAACATGCGCTCGGGCGGGAGGTGGATGTAGCGCGGCAGGTTCTCGTACCACTGGGCGCTGTAGCGGGCGGCGCTCTGCGTGGGCAGCAGAGCCGCCTTGCGTTCCTGCTCGTAGCGGGCGAGGGCCTGCGGGAGGGTGGGCTGCTCCCGCAGGGCGGTCGCCAGCGCGACGGCGTCCTGGAGGGCGAGGGTGGTGCCGGCGCCGATGGAGTAGTGCGTGGTGTGGGCGGCGTCGCCGACGAGGACGAGGTTGTCGCGGTACCAGGCGCGGTTGGTGAGGGTGCGGAAGTTCAGCCACTGGGCGCTGCCCCGGGCGTCGGAGCGGCCGATCAGCCGGTGGCCGTCGAGGACGGTGGCGAAGAGCTTCTCCAGCAGGGTCAGTCCGTCGGCCTCGCCCGCGCGGTCGAGACCGAGTCCGGTGAGGGTCTCGGGAGCGCACTCGACGACGCAGGTGCTGCGCCCGGCGTCGAAGGGGTAGCCGTAGCACCAGATCCAGCCGTGCCCGGTCTCGACGAAGGCGAAGGTGAAGGAGTCGAAGACCTTGGTGGTGCCGAGCCAGATGTAGGAGTTGCGGCCCGCCGTGACCTCCGTGCCGAAGTGGCCGGCGTGCCGGGTGCGCAGGGCGCTGCGGACTCCGTCGGCGGCCACGACCAGGTCGGCGTCCGGCAGCTGGTCCGGGGCGATCTCGCGCTCGTGCTCGACACGGACGCCCAGGGCGCGGGCCCGGTCGGCGAGGATCTCCAGGAGCCGGTGGCGGCCGATGCCGAAGCCCTGGTCGCCACGGTGCCGCGTGCTGAGGTCCCGGACGTGCGCGACGCCTTCGTCCCAGCGGACAGAGTGCCCCTGAAGGGCGCGGGCCGACTCGGGGTCGTGCTCGTGCAGGGTGTCGAGCAGTCCGCGCCAGTACGTGACGCCCCAGCCGTAGGTCGAGCCCTCCGGGTCGCGTTCGTGGACGGTGATGTCATGGGACGGGTCCTGCCGCTTGAGCAGGATCGAGAGATACAGGCCGGCGGGCCCGCCACCGACGCAGGCGACCTTCACGCACACCCCTAGGAATTACCCAAAGCGATCATTTCGCGACGCAGGGTAGCAGGCGGGTTCGGCTGCGGCCGCCCTCCTGAAATCGCGTCATCTTTGCGGAGTGAGCCAGGCCACGCATGGTGCGGCGACCGGCGAAGGATCGCCGCGAAGATCGCGGCCAGGGGAAGGAATTCCCCCTTCCGGGCTGTCCGGGCTGTCGTGTCGGCAAGATCGCCTTGATTCAACCTTGCATGAGATGTGGGTACTTGTCCGGATCCAGGCCACCCGGGTGCGGGCGATTTCTCCCGCTCTCGGCCGGGCCGGTAGGCATGCGGGGTCGTCAATCGAACGACCTGCCGAAAGCAGCATCCACCGCACCCTGGAGGTCCGTATGCCGGAACTCAGCCGTCGCCGCGCGCTCACCGCCGCGGCCACCCTCGCCGCCACCGCCGGCTCCGCCGCGGTCCTCGCCTCCGGCGCGGCGGCCGACGCCAGCGCCACCCCCGCCACGCCCGGCCCGCCGGGAGCGGCCGGGCACGAGCACGGCCACCACGCCCCCGCCTCCTTCGACGAGGTCTACAAGGGCCGCCGGATACAGGGCCACGCGGTCGCCGGGGGCGGTCACCAGCATCACGGCGGCGGCTACGCCGTGTTCGTCGACGGCGCGGAACTGCATGTGATGCAGAACGCCGACGGCACCTGGATCAGCGTGGTCAGCCACTACGACCCGGTGCCGAACCCGCGGGCCGCCGCGCGTGCCGCGGTCGACGAGCTGCAGGGCGCCCGGCTCGTGCCGTTCCCCGCCAACTGACCTTCCCGCACCACATCTGGAGTCCTCGGCACATGACCGTCCGCAAGAACCAGGCCGCCCTGTCCGCCGACGAGAAGCGGCGTTTCGTCGCCGCGCTCATCGAGCTCAAGCGCTCCGGCCGCTACGACGAGTTCGTCACGACCCACAACGCCTTCATCCTCGGCGACACCGACAACGGCGAACGCACCGGGCACCGTTCGCCGTCCTTCCTGCCCTGGCACCGCAGATACCTGCTCGAATTCGAGCGCGCGTTGCAGTCGGTGGACGCGTCGGTGACGCTGCCGTACTGGGACTGGACCGCCGACCGCACGGTGCGGTCCTCGTTGTGGGGCCCGGACTTCCTCGGCGGCAGTGGGCGGGCCCGGGACGGGCGGGTGCAGGACGGGCCGTTCTCCGAGGCGGGCGGCAACTGGCCGATCAACGTGCGGGTGGACGGGCGGACGTTCCTGCGCCGGTCGCTGGGTGGCGGGGTCCGTGAGCTGCCGACCCGGGCCGAGGTCGACTCGGTGCTCGCCATGGCGACGTACGACATGGCGCCGTGGAACAGCGCCTCGGACGGCTTCCGCAACCACCTGGAGGGCTGGCGCGGTGTCAATCTGCACAACAGGGTGCACGTCTGGGTGGGCGGTCAGATGGCCACCGGCGCCTCCCCCAACGACCCGGTGTTCTGGCTGCACCACGCCTTCGTCGACAAGCTGTGGGCCGAGTGGCAGCGCCGGCACCCGGACTCCGGCTACCTGCCGGCGGCCGGGACGCCGAACGTGGTCGACCTGAACGAGCCGATGAAGCCGTGGAACGACGTGACCCCGGCGGATCTGCTGGACCACACCGCCCACTACACGTTCGACACGGACGCCTAGCGCCCTACGGGCGGGCGGCGCCGAGGCCGGTACGGGTCACTTGCGCGACCCGGACGGCGCCCCCGCCGCGGCGGACCCGTTCACCACGTCCACGTCGCTCACCCGGACGTAGGCGAGCCGGTGGCCGAACTGGATCTCGTAGAACTCCTCGTCGCCCTGCACCACCCGGAAGGCGCTGCCGGAGCCCGACTTGTCGACATAGGTACCGGTGACGCGGTCCTGGGTCACATAGCGCTGGCCCGCCAGGAGGCCGTACGGGAGCGGTGCCTCGTCCTGCGCCGCCACGTCCTCCGGATAGGCGTCCGGCTCCGGGTAGGCACGCCCGTAGACCGGGATCTCGCTCAGTCCCTCCTTGGGGGTCACCATCCGGCCGGTCGTCCCGATCGCCGTCGGGCGTGTCCTGGGGTTCTTGAACCAGGCGCGGTTGCCCTGGTACCAGATCGCCGTCCAGTCGCCGCGCCGTCCGGCGACCGCGAAGACCTGGCCCGCGGAGACCCGTGATCCCAGGTCGTTGACGTCTTCCGTCGAGGGGTCACCGCCCGGGCGGCGGCCTGGGTCCTGGATCAGCGGGGCGTCGTCGCGGGGCTCGGTGTGCAGCCGCACCGCGCTGGAGCCGTGCGGCGCGCACGGGACTCCGCTGGTCTTGCAGCCCGTGAACAGCGGCTTGTGGGTCTCGTAGTCGGGCAGCATGACCACGATGTCGCTGTCCCGTCCCGCCCTGCCGCGCAGCGGCGCGCCGAGCAGGTCGAAGTAGTGCTCCCAGTCCCAGAAGGGGCCGGGGTCGTCGTGCATGTCGGGGATGGTCACGCCCACCGGGGACGGCACGTTGTCGTGGCCGAAGATGTGCTGGCGGTCGAGCGGGATGTCGTACTTCTTGGCCAGGTAGCGCACCAGGCGCGCCGATGCCTGGTACATCTGCTCGGTGTACCAGGTGTCGGGCTGGGCGAGGATCCCCTCGTGCTCGATGCCGATCGAACGGGCGTTGATGTACTGGCTGCCGGAGTGCCGGGCCGCGTCCTTCGTCCGGACGTGCTGGACGACGTGCCCGTCACTGGAGCGGACCGAGTAGTGCCATGACACCTCGTAGGGGTTCTTGACCGTCTTGAGCATCGCCGGCAGCGGGCCCTCGGTGTCGTGGATGACGATGTACTCGACCTTCTGGTCGTTGGGCCGGTCGGCCGGGTCGTAGTTGCCGTACTCACCGTCACCGATCTCGACGTGCGGCGCCCTGACCCAGGTGCAGGACAGCTCCGGCGGGCACTCGATGTCCTTCGGCCGGAGCCGGTCGGCCGGGCGGGCCTTCACCCCGGGGCTCGCGGGGAGGACGATCTGCTGTCCCACGTCGGTGGTGCGTCGCGCGCCGCGCCGGATGACGTCGAAGACGTCGCTCGCGAACATGTTCGCCGACACGGCGTCGGCCATGCCCGGGAAGCGTGCCACCGCCTCCCACCAGTCGGACGGGTCGGCGCTGAGCGGCTTGCCGAGCTCGCGCTGCATCGCCGCCAGCAGTGCCGCGCCGCCGCGCACGTTGGCGGCCGGGTCCGTCCGCAGCTGCTCCACCGGGACCCCGATGAGCCGGGCGGCGCGCTGCAGGTCGGCGGGCTGCACGGAGCGGCTGCTGGGGGTGTTCTGCTTGCCCGGCGCGGCCTGCGGTCCCGCGTGCGCGCGGCCGCCCGCGCCCGGCAGCGCGCCCTGGACGTGCGGCCTGTCCACCAGGTGCATCGGCCCGTAACCGCCGGCGACACTCGGCGCGCCGCGGTGGGAGTCCCACCGGGACTGCTGGTACGACACGCCCATGAGCACGCTGGGCGGCACGCCGTACTCGGCGGCGGCGGCCGTGAAGACGTCCTGCAGACGCCGCTCCTTCGCCGCGCTGTTCCCAGCCAGGGGGCCGCTGTCGGAGTGGGGCACGCTCAGCAGCGTGACCAGCAGGGGGACCTGGAGCGCCACCGACGCGGTCACACAGACGATCCGTCGGCGGCGCCGGCGTACTGCGTCGGGAACACGGGGGGTGGCGGGATCTGTCATTGCAAGGGCCTCCGGCGATGCTCGGCGCAACCACGACGGCGGAGTCGCTCTCCACGTCACCCCTCGTACGCTTCCGTGCCCGAAGCGCCACGTCGCGCCAAGCGTCACCGGGCTGGACCAGCAGCCCGCCACAGGCCACCCGGTCGGCGGCGGCAGGCCCGCCCGGGTGGCGGTGGCCCCGTCCGCGGCTACCGGGCAGTACGGTCCGGGGCCCGCCGCATGCCGGTTCAGTCCTGGACGGGGTCCACCTCCCAGTCGGGATGGCCCGGCATGGGCGGGGTCCGTTCGCCGTACAGCCACGGCGTCAGAAACGGCGTCAGGTCCTCGCCGGCCACCTCGGACGCCAGCGCGACGAAGTCACGGGTGCCGGCGACCCGCCCCCGGTACTTCGTCACCCAGGACCGCTCGATCTTGTCGAACGTCTCCTCGCCGACCTTCTCCCGCAGGGCGTAGAGCACCAGCGCCGAGCCGTCGTACCGCATCACCTTGAACAGGGTCGGCTCGGTGGGTTCGGCGGGCGCCCCGTCGTCGTGCCGCCACTGGTCGTGCTGCTCGTACGCCGCCCGCATCGCGTCCTCGATACCGACGCCGCCGTGCGCCTCGGAGTAGAGCCGCTCGTAGAAGCGGGCATGGCCCTCGCTCAGCCACAGGTCGGACCACCGCCGGATGGCGACGCTGTTGCCCGTCCACTGGTGCGCCAGCTCGTGCACGAGATCACGTTCGGCGTCCACCTGGTCGCCCAGGAGGTCACCCTTCGGCACCACGGACAGCGACTGCGTCTCCAGCGCCACCGGCAGATCGGTGTCGCCGACCAGGACGCCGTAGCGGCGGAACGGGTAAGGGCCGAGACGGCGTTCCAGCCACCGCAGATGCTCCGAGGTGCGCGAGCGAGGGGCCTCGGTGTCCGCGACGAGACCTGCCGGGACGACGTCCCGGACGGGCAGCCCCCGCGGGCCGGTGCTGTCGACGAAGGAGAACTTCCCGATCGCCAGCTGGATCAGCTGGGCCGCGACCGGATGCTCGGAGTCGTACGTCCACCGGATCCGGCCGTCGGGCCGCCGGACGCGCTCGACGAGCCGGCCGTTCGCCACCGCGCTGAGGCCCGGCGGGGTGGTGATGCGGAAGGTCACCGGAGCGCGCAGGCTCGGATGGTCGTTCACCGGGAAGATCATCTTGGCGCCGTTGGGCTGCGCGCAGACCACGGTGCCGTCCGGGGTGGGCACCCAGCCGTACGTCTGGATTGCGTCGCCGCGCTCCCGTTGCTGGGTCGGATCGGCGGTGTAGGCGACCTGGACGGTGAAGGCGCGGCCCTTGGCGATCGGCTTCGCGGGCGTCACGACGAGTTCGTCGCCGTCGCGTGCGGTCCTCGCGGGTGCGCCGTCGACGGTCACGGCGTGCAGGGTGTTGCCCGCGAAGTCGAGATCGAAGCGGGACAGCGCCTGAGTGGCGGTGGCGCTGATGGTGGTCCGGGCGGCGAAGGGCGTGCGCGGGGCGCGCCAGTCGAAGCCGAGCGTGTAACGGCGGACCGTGTAGCCCCCATTGCCGTCGAGGGGCAGGAGCGGATCGCCGGCGCCCGGTGCGCCGGGGGCCGGGGCGGGGCCGGAGGGGATTCCGGACGGGCCGGCGGCAGGAGTCTGCCGGTGTGCGGCCCGCCGCTCGTCGCCGAAGGGGAACGTGCCGGTCAGCGCGGCGACGCCGGTGATACCGACGGCGCCGGCGAGGGCGAGGGCGAGCGCCCTGCGGCGGGGCGGCCGCTTCCCGGCCGGTGCTTCCTGAGCGCCCGTGGGTGCCGCCTTCACCGGCGCCACCTTCGCGGGCCCCGGCGGCCGGCAGTCGTGATCTTCATGGGCGCATGATGCCAGCAGGATGTCCGCAAATCTGCTTATATGCGCGCGCTTTCCATCCGTGCGGGCTACTGCGCATCCGGAAAAGGTTGCAACGGCGCACAGTGACATCCCTCACGCGGCCGTCCCGCACCAACGGGTCTCGGTAGTACATGGACCCCGGGCGATATACACGGACTTGCCTGACCGAAACAGACAAACAGCGCGCACGATACGGCCTCATCAGACCGGCCCGCCCTTTTCGCGCCACCCTCCCGGCGCACACGAAACCTTGACGGAGCGTCAGGCGTCGCCGTGTGTGCGGCGAGCCCGGTGTGCACACCCGCGCGCCCGGTTCAAGGGCCTTCGGCCACTACGAAGCCGGGTAGTAGTGACCCTCGTTGCCCCCTACTCACGCCCCTTTTAACAATGACGGCCCCAGAAGGCGTCACCGCAGGTCAGGCACAGCGTCCACGCCGTGCCTTGCCCGGAGGCGACCCGCGACGACCGAGCGAGGTCCCATGAGGAAGCACCGCAGGAAGACGCGCCATCGGCACATAGCCGTCGCCGCCGTCGCCCTCACTGCGCTGGCAGTACCGTCGGCCGCCATGGCCTGCCTGAACGACGGCAGCGCCGAGGCAAGTGAGGCCCCCAGGCCCTACGGCCAATGGCACAACTGGATGAACGCATCCCATCCGCAGCAGAACACCGTCCCTCCGGGCAACACGGCACCGCAGACGCCGGCAGCGCCGGAGAGCGGCGCTCCCGCCGCGACGCCGCCGGGCGACTCCACCGCACCGGCCTCGGCGTCCACCGCCGTCAAGCGCGTCGTGACCCTGGTGAACAGCGAGCGCAGCAAGGCCGGTTGCTCCGCAGTGAAGCTGAACGCGAAGCTCACGAAGGCCGCCCAGGACCACAGCGCCGACATGGCCGGCCACCGGAACATGTCGCACACCGGCTCCGACGGCTCGGACCCCGGCCAGCGGATCACGAAGGCCGGCTACATCTGGCAGACCTACGGCGAGAACGTCGCATATGGATACAGCTCCCCCGAGCAGGTCATGGCGGGCTGGATGGCCAGCCCCGGCCACAAGAAGAACATTCTGAACTGCACCTTCAAGGAGATAGGCGTCGGGCTCGCACAGCCCGGCAACTACTGGACGCAGGACTTCGGCACCGCCCGCTGATGCCCGACCGCTGCCGCCTCAGGACCGGCTCCTGGGGCGGCAGCGGCGTGCTGACGCCCCCCTTCCCCATGCGGTCCGATGCGGGCGTTTGCACGGATATGCAGCCAGTTTCGACTATTTCGAAAAATGGCCCGCTTCAAGATGCCGCGTTACGCGCGCGGGACTAACGTCTAGTAATGAAAGCCGCAAACCGGGGCACACCCCGGTCGGCATGGTTCCTGCACAACGAGGACCGCGACCGTAGCGCCGCCCGCCCGGCAGGGCGGAAGCTGACAAACCGGCGCCGGCGGCCGAGAGGTGCTTCTTCATTCTTGCGGCGACGCCCATGACCGCGCCGCTCGCTCCATCAGCTGCGGGTGCGGCCATCCATCTCGCGCTGCGTACTGCGCGAGACGATGGAAGGAAAGGTACAACCATGCGATCACTTCGCGCGAGGCGTCTCATCGCGGCGTCTGCCACCAGCGTCCTGATGGCCGGCGGCGCAGCGATCGGCGCAGCGGGCACGGCTTCGGCCGATGTCACGACCGGGCACAGCTACAGCAACTCCTACGACAACGACTCGTGGGACGACGACGACGATGACGACGACTGGGGCAACGGCCACTACGGCGATTACGACGACGATGACGACGACTGGGGCAACGGCAACGGCTGGGGCAACGGCGATCACGGCGACGGCAATGGCTACGGTGGCGGCCACGACGGTGACGGCGGTCACGACGGTGACGGCGGTCACGACGGTGGCGGCGGTCACGGCGGTGGCGGCGGTCACGGCGGTGGCGGCGGTCACGGCGGTGGCGGCGGTGGCGGCCACTGACAGTCGTTAGCGCTCCCTACGCGATGCGCGACTCCCCTCCGGAGCCGCGCGTCGCCACATGGGGGACCGTCACCCCGAGTTGCCGCTCCGGCACTCGGGGTGACCCCAGCCTTCCGGATTCTTGGCGATCTGGTCGCCCGCCGCGTAGGCGCGGCCGCAGACACAGCGGCCGGGGAACTTCGCCTTGATCGTTCGGGCGGAACCACCGCTCGCGCGAGTCGTCTTGGCCGCGGCCGCCCTGCGGCGCGGGGCCGTCGGCGGAGTGTCCGGCGAGGGCGGCGGCTGCGGTGAGCCGAGACCACTGCCCGCGGGCTGCTGCGCGGAGGCGGCCTGGCTCGCGGCGCGGTCGGCGAAGTCGTTCAGCGGATCGCCGTCGGCCTGGTGGGCGGGAACGTAGCGGAACTCCACGGCGCGGCCGTCGAGGAGTTCGTCGATGCGCACCACCAGGTCCTGGTTGGCGACCGGCTTGCCCGCGGAGGTCTTCCAGCCGTTGCGCTTCCAGCCGGGCAGCCAGGTGGTGACGGCCTTCATGGCGTACTGCGAGTCCATCCGGATCTCCAGCGGCACGTCCGGGTCCGTCGCCGTCAGCAGGCGCTCCAGCGCGGTGAGTTCGGCGACGTTGTTGGTGGCCCTGCCCAGCGGCCCCGCCTCCCAGCGGCTGGGCGTCTCGCCCTCGTCGGCCACGACCCAGGCCCAGCCCGCCGGTCCGGGGTTTCCCTTGGACGCCCCGTCGCAGGCGGCCACCACTCGTTCACGCATGTGTCCGATCATGCCATGAGCGGGCCGGGCCCCTGATCGCGCGGCCGGTCAGGAAGCGTCACTCAGCTCCGGCATCTCCCCCACGGTCGTCGTGGGGTCGATCACCGAGAAGTTCGCGCCCTGCGGGTCGCTGAGGGCGGCGAACCGCCCGAACGGGCTGTCCGTCGGCCCGAACCGCAGCACACCGCCGAGCTTGGTGGCCCGGGCGACGGCGTCGTCGCAGTCGGCGACCGTGAAGTAGACGTTGATGTAGTGCGGGACGTCGGGCGGGAACTCGTCGGTCATCTTCATCCGCCCGAGGACGGGGTTGCCCCGCAGGTTGAAGATCCGGAAGTCGACGCCGTCGTCCTCCATCTGCTGCGCCGTGTAAGGGAAGACGGCGGAGAAGAAGGGGTCCGACTTCTCGGGCTCGCGGGTGAAGACCTCCGCCCAGCAGTAGGCGCCCGGCTGGTCCATGGGTGCCTCGAACCCCTGGTGCGTGCCCGGCTGCCAGACACCGAAGACGACCCCGCTGGGATCGGTGGCCAGGCACATGCTGCCGAAGTCTTCGACCTGCATCGGGTCCATCAGCACCTGGCCGCCGTTCTCCCGGATCCGGCCGGCGGTCGCGGCGGCGTCCGGCGACGCGAAGTACAGACACCACTGCGACTGTCCCTCCTGGCCCGGTACCGGCGGTACGACGGCGGCGACCGCCTTTCCCTCCGAGTAGGCCTGCGTGTAGTTGCCGAACTCCGACGTCGCCTCGCCGAACGTCCAGCCGAGGACGTCGCCGTAGAAGGTCTTGGCTCCCTCGACGTCGCTGAACATCGCGTCGGCCCAGATGGGGGTTCCCTCTGGTTTCCCGGCCATGACTGCGCACCTTCCGATCGGTGGATTTTTCCGATTCCTCACGCTAGTCATCGGGAAGGCCGCCTGCGCGCCGAACGCTCCCTTTCGTCCCAGACTGGAAGGGGGGCGGACGGGGACGGATACGGCGGAGGCGGGGCTCCTTCGGGGATCGGAGCGTGTCATGACGGAGGCGGACGCGACGATGCGGGCCTGGTCGGTGGTGGAGCCGGGCCCGGTGGAGCGGGGCGGCCTGCGACCGGTGGACAGGCCGGTGCCGCTGCCCGGCGACGACGAGTTGCTCGTGCGGGTGCGGGCGTGCGGGGTGTGCCGTACCGATCTGCATGTCGCCGAGGGGGACCTGCCCGTCCACCGGCCGGGGGTCGTGCCGGGGCACGAGGTGGTCGGTGTGGTGGCGGGGTCCGGGTCGGGGGTGCGGGGCTTCGCGGCCGGGGACCGGGTGGGCGTGGCGTGGCTGCGGCACACCGACGGCAGCTGCGCCTGCTGCGTGCGCGGCGCCGAGAACCTCTGCCCGGCCTCGCGGTACACGGGCTGGGACGCCGACGGCGGATACGCCGGGTACACGACCGTGCCGGCGGCGTTCGCGCACCGGCTGCCGCCCGGCCTCGACGACGTGGCGGCGGCACCGCTGCTGTGCGCCGGCATCATCGGCCACCGCGCCCTGCGGCGCGCCTCGCTGCCGCCGGGTGGACGGCTCGGTCTGTACGGCTTCGGGGGCAGTGCCCATCTGTGCGCGCAGCTCGCGCTCGCCGAGGGCGCCCGGGTGCATGTCCTGACCCGGGGCGCGGGGGCGCGGCGGCTGGCACTGGAGCTGGGGGCGGCCTCGGCGCGGGACGTGCGCGAGCCGCCACCGGAGCCGCTGGACAGCGCGATCCTCTTCGCCCCCGTCGGGGAGCTGGTCCCGGTGGCGCTGCGGGCGCTGGACCGGGGCGGGGTGCTGTCCATCGCCGGCATCCACCTGACGGACATCCCGCCACTGCGCTACGAGACCGACCTGTTCTACGAGAAGGAGGTGCGCAGCGTCACCTCCAACACGCGTAAGGACGCCCGCGAGTTCCTGGCGCTCGCCGCACGGCACGGGGTGCGGGCGCGGACGCACGTCTATCCCATGGCGCGCGCGGACCAGGCGCTGGCGGATCTCAAGGCGGAGCGGTTCGAGGGGGCGGCGGTGCTGGTGAACGAGTGGTAGACCGGCCGCACGGGGCGGCCGGTCTAGGTCCGGGCGTACGTCAGCGCAGCGCGCGCCGGTCGGCGTGCAGGCGGTCCGTCAGGCGGATGGTGATGAACTCGTTGTCGTCCGCGTTGCCCGGCGTGCGGCCGGAGGAGAACGGGAAGTTGTTGTCGTTCAGCACGGCCAGCGTCCGGTCGTCGAGCAGGACGACGTCCTCGATCGTGGTGAACGGGAACCGGAAGGTCTCGCCGAAGCCCCCCAGCCCCTTGGGATCGGCGATGTCCAGCAGATCGGCGACCAGGGTCTTGTCCAGCACGCCGTCGCGGTCCCGGTCACGGGTGTCGGCGAGGTAGATCCGCTTGAACCGGGCCTCGTCGCCCTGGCCCCCGTCGCGCTCGATGACCAGGAAGCGGTGCCTGTCGACGGCGACGGCATCGCCGATGGCGTTCGCGGTCGACTCCAGGCGGTAGACGAACCGCTTGCCCGTGTACGCCCGCTTCCGCAGATCGAACTCGCTGAACCGCAGGTCACCAGGCGTGTCGCCGGTCACCGTGCCCTCCAGCAGCGGGTAGAGGCGCCGGCCGTCGACGGATCGGGCCAGACCCTCGAAGCCCTTGCTGCCCGCGAGGGTCGGCCGGTCACCGTCGAGGAAGGGGTTCTCCGGCGCCCGGACGCCGTCCAGCGCGATGGGCGCTTCGAGGAGTCGTCCCCGGGCGTCGAAGTGCAGCAGGAACGGGCCGAACTCGTCGCCCGTCCAGTACGTGCCGTCGGCGACCCGCACGATCGACTCGACGTCGAAGTCGGCGCCGGTCAGCACCCGGTCGGCGCGGGTGAGCGGAAACGGCACCTTGCGGTAGGGGTCGCTCAGGTCGAACCCGCCGAGCACCCGTACCTCGCCGGTCCTCACGTCCGGCTCGATGCGGTGCACGCGCAGCAGATAGTCGGCGCTGTTGGCCTTGTTGCCGTAGCCGTTGTCGGACAGCGCATCGAAGGTGCCGTCGTGGCGGTCGACGATGCCGCTGAAGCCCTGGACGGGCTGGCCGGCGAAGGGTGCCGCGATGCCGTTGAACGGGCCGGTGCCGATCAGCGCGCCGGACGGTTCGCTGCCCGGGACGAAGGTCTCGGCCGGCAGCGAGGCGAAGCCGGTGAGGGTGGCCCGCCCGAAGTCGCCGTCGGCGCAGTCGTTCCCGGCCGCCGCGGGAGAGGCCAGCGCCACGGTCAGCAGGGCGGCGCTGAGCAAGATCGAAGGTCTTCTCATGGCGGGCACCGTAGGGACACCGTATGACCGGCACGCCAACGCGGGAAGACGAAACCGGACACGCGTGCGGTCACCGGCCCCTCTGCTGTCCGGCTGGTGTCTTCCGCCGGCCGCCGGGCTGTGCTTGCCTGGGTGGCCTTGTCGGAGGCGGGGCGGGAGTTGCCGTATGGGCAGGCCGTGGATGGTCGGGGTACTGCTGGCCGGTGCCGTGCTGCTCGGCGCCTGCGGGGATCCCGCGTCCGGGCCGGAGACCGCTCCGCCCGCGCCTGCCGTGCCCGAGACACCGGCCACCACCCAGCAGCGTGCGCCAGGCGTCCCCGTACGCGCTCCCACGGTGCTGTACCTCGGCGACTCACTGGCGATGGAGAACCAGAAGGTCCTCGGCGAGGAACTCCGCCGGGACCTGCGGGCGCGGTACACGAGCGCTCCCTACTCCGGCACCACGTTGTGCGACTACCTGGAGGGCACGGGGATGCGGTCCCTCGTGCCGGATCCGGACAAGGCGGCGGCCCTGGTGCGGTCGGTGCGGCCGGACTTCGTGGTCCTGCAGTTCTGGGGGAACGCCTGGGACTACACGCCGTGCATGGACGGCATCAGCTACGACGCCTCCCGTGACCGCTACCTGGAGCGGTACGCCGCCGACGCACGGCGACTCGCCGAGCAGATCGACGCGGCCGGCCGTGACCGGCGGCCGCGGATCGTCTGGGTGCTGCAGGGCCCGGACCCGATGACTCCCGACCGGGTGCGGCGCGTGAACGCCGTGTACGAGGATCGCGCCAAGGCGGCCGGTGACCTGGTGGCCGACGCCGGCGGTGCGGTGAGCCCCGCCGGCGCCCGCTACACCTGGACCCAGTACCTGCCCTGCACCGCCTACGAGCGGGCACACCCCGACTACTGCACCCAGCCCGCCGGCGACCGCACCGCGCTCCACCGCGACGACGACTACCTGCACTTCTGTCTGGCGCCCACGACATCCACCCCGAGGCCGTGCCCGGTGCGCTCGCCGGGGATCCTGCGGATCGCGCGGGAGATCACTCGGGTGATCGGTGAGGCGGTCCGGTCCCCCTGAGGTCGCTCCCTGCGGCCGCCTGCCCGAAAATCGTTCGACACGGCGTGCGACGTCGCCCGTGCGCCGGCTGGAGCCGTCCGGGACCGGGAACGCGATGTTCCGGCTGGGCGGCGCGACCTGGTGGTGCGGCTGCCGCGGCGCCTGGGGCCACGGTCCGGCAACGCGCTGGTCCGCGAGGGTCGGCTCAGCGGCGTGAGCGACTTCGGTCTGGTGGGGGTGGGGGATCCGGCCGCCGATCTGATCGTGGCCTGGAACCCGCCGGCGGCGGGGGCGCGGGGACCTTCCGCCGGGCCCTGGGCGCCGACGCCGCCGAATGGGCGCGCGGGCGTGGCTGGGCACTGTCCCTCTCGCTGATCCAGCTGCCGTACTACTGCGACACCAATCCCTTGCTCGCCGCCAGCTCACGGCACGTCATCGGGGAGGTTCTGGCCGAGCGGGGGTGAGGGCAGGCTTCTGGCGGTCACGGGCGGGCACCGCTCGCGCGGCCGGGCCGTACGCGCTCCGGCAGGGGGCCCGCCGCGCCGGGTGGGCGTGGTGGCGGGCCCCTCCCCTGCGGTGGGTCACTCGCCCGCGTGGGCCTTGCGCAGGGCGGCGATGTCGAGCTTCCCCATCGACATCATCGCCCGGGTGGCGCGGGCGGCCTTCTCCGGATCCGGGTCGGTGACCAGCTCGACCAGGCCTTCCGGGACGACCTGCCAGGACACGCCGTACTTGTCCTTCAGCCAGCCGCAGGGTCCGGGCTCGCCGCCACCCTCGGTGAGCTTGGCCCAGTAGTGGTCGACCTCCTGCTGGTCCGCGCAGAAGATCTGGAAGGAGACCGCCTCGTTGAACTTGAACTGCGGTCCGCCGTTGAGCGCGACGAACTTCTGGCCGTTTGCCGTGAACTCCACGGTCATCACCGAGCCCGCGGGCTGGAAGGCTCCCTCGCCGTAGCGGGCGAGCCTACCGATGCGGGAGTTCTTGAAGATCGAGACGTAGTGGTGTGCGGCTTCCTCGGCCTGGTCCTCGAACCAGAGGCACGTGGTGAATCCGTCGGTGGCCATGGGCACCTCCTGTGCGGCGAAGCGGTCATCCGTATCGACCCGCGCGGCCCGCGAAACTCATCGGCCGCGTCCGGCATTCATCCCGCGGAGGTGACGGACGCGGAACTAGCATCGCGACCATGACGACGCCACCGCCCGCCGACGGCATCCGGCCCTTCCGGCTCGACATCCCGCAGAGCGACCTCGACGACCTGTACGACCGACTCGACCGCACCCGGTGGCCCGAGGAGCTGCCCGGCGTTGGCTGGGCGTACGGCGTGCCCGGCGACTATCTGCGCGAGCTCGTGCGGTACTGGCGGAACACCTACGACTGGCGTGCGGCCGAGGCGCAGCTCAACGAATGGCCGCAGTTCACGACCACGATCGACGGGGCGAACGTCCACTTCGCGCACGTCCGCTCCCCCGAGCCGGACGCCACCCCGCTGATCGTGACGCACGGCTGGCCCGGCTCGATCGTGGAGTTCCGGGACGTGGTGGAACCGTTGACCGACCCGGCCGCACACGGCGGGGATCCGGCCGACGCGTTCCACGTCGTACTGCCGGGCATCCCCGGCTTCGGGCTGTCCGGGCCGACCCGGGACACCGGCTGGGAGGCGGGGCGGGTGGCCGACGCCTGGGCCGAGCTGATGAGCCGGCTCGGCTACGAGCGGTTCGGGGCGCAGGGCGGCGACTGGGGGGCGGCCATCTCCCGCGAACTGGGCCGAGCTCATCCCGGCCGGGTGATCGGCGTGCACCTGAACCTGCTGCCCGGCGCGCAGGCGGCCACCGAGCCGACCGGTGAGGAGCTGGCGGGGCTGAGCGCCGAGGAGCGGGAGCGGACGCTCACCTCCTGGCACCGGTGGAACGCGTGGTCGCGGGAGGGGACCGGGTACGCCGCACTGCAGTCCACCCGGCCGCAGACCCTGTCGTACGCGCTGACCGACTCGCCCGTCGGTCAGCTCGCCTGGATCGTCGAGAAGTTCCGGGAGTGGACGGACTCGGAGGAGCTGCCGGAGGAGGCCGTCGACCGGGACCGGATGCTCACCGACGTGATGCTGTACTGGCTGACCGGGACGGCCGGTTCGTCGGCCCGGATCTATTACGAGCGGGCGCATGCGCACACCGGGGCACGCAGGGCCGAGCCGCGTGAGCCGTCGACCGCGCCGACCGCCGTCGCCCTGTTCCCGGCCGAGATCCAGATCCCGCTGCGCCACCGGGCGGCCCGCACCGACAACATCGTGCGCTGGACGACGTTCGACCGGGGCGGGCACTTCGCGGCGATGGAGGAGCCGGACCTGCTGGTGGGCGACATCCGGGCGTTCTTCCGGCAGTTGCGCGAGCAGCGGGACCGATGACCGGCGCCGCCGGCAGCGGCGGCTCTGCCCTCGGCGAATCTGCGGCGGGCAGAGAAGTCCGCCAGGCGCGGGGCCGGGGGCCGAGAGTGGAGAGCGCACCACCCGCTTCCACTCCCCGACCCGAGGAGCGCACATGTCTGCACGCACCGCCCTGCTGCCGCCCCGTGCCGAGGAGGGCGACACCCCGCCCACCCGGTTCGACGACCACCTGGCCGCCCAGTTGCTCGGGCAGCGGATCGTCCTGCTGGGCACCCAGGTCGACGAGGTCTCCGCCAACCGGGTCTGCACGCAGCTGCTGATCCTGTCGGCGGAGGACCCGCGCACCGACATCAGCCTGTTCATCAACAGCCCCGGCGGCTCGGTGCACGCAGGACTCGCCATCTACGACACCATGCGGCTGATCCCCAACGACGTCTCCACCCTCGCGATGGGGTTCGCCGCCAGCATGGGGCAGTTCCTGCTCAGCGTGGGCACCTCCGGCAAGCGGTTCGCGCTGCCGAACGCGCGCATCATGATGCACCAGCCGTCCGCCGGTATCGGCGGCACCACCGCCGACATCGAGATCCAGGCGGACAACCTGGAGTTCACCAAGCGGACCATCGAGCAGATCACCGCGGAGCACACCGGGCAGAGCCCGGAGACCATCTCCCGGGACGGTGACCGGGACCGCTGGTTCACGGCCGAGCAGGCCAGGGAGTACGGCCTCGTGGACCGGGTCGTGGAGTCGTTCACCGACATCCGCCCGGCAGGCGCACGGCGACGGATGGGGCTGTAGCCATGGGGACGTACACGATTCCGAACGTGGTCGAGCGCACCCCGCAGGGCGAGCGGTCGTACGACGTGTTCAGCCGGCTGCTGTCGGAGCGGATCATCTTCCTCGGCACCGAGATCGACGACGGTGTGGCCAACGTCGTCATCGCTCAGCTGCTGCACCTCGAGTCGGCGGCGCCGGAGAACGAGATCGCTATCTACATCAACTCCCCCGGCGGATCGTTCACCTCACTGATGGCGATCTACGACACGATGACGTTCGTACAGGCGCCGATCTCGACGTTCTGCGTGGGGCAGGCGGCCTCCACGGCGGCGGTGCTGCTGGCCGGCGGGGATCCGGGGCGGCGGTTCGTCCTGGAGCACGCGCGGGTGCTGCTCGGGCAGCCGGCCAGCGGCGGCCGGCAGGGCACGGTGTCCGATCTGGCCCTCCAGGCCAAGGAGATGGTCCGGATCCGCTCCCAGGTCGAGGAGGTGCTGGCCCGGCACACCTGCCACGACCTCGCGACTCTGCGCGCCGACATGGACCGCGACAAGGTGTTCACCGCGCCGGAGGCGGTGGCGTACGGGCTGGCCGACGAGGTGCTGAGCCGGCGCCTGGTGGCGGTCTGAGGCAGCCGCGTCGGCGTCAGGCGGCCAGGCAGAGGCCGTTGTGGGGCGCGGCGGACGTGGCACGGCCGCGCGCGTGCGTGTGCCGGGTGAGGTCGCTGTGCGCCCGCGTCAGCAGATCGCCCAGGCCGAGCCCGAGGGCCTGGGCGGCGGCGGCGAGCACCTCCGAGGATGCCTCCTTGCGGCCGCGCTCCACCTCCGACAGATACGGCATCGAGATCCGGGCGGCGTCGGCGACGTCCTTCAATGTCCGTTCCTGCGCCAGCCGCTCACGCCGCAGCACCTCACCGACGAGGTCACGCCAGAGCGGCTCCTTGACTGCCGGACGGGCCGGGGGTCCGGGCCGCGCTCCGGCTGCGGGGCGAGCACCCCCGGAACTTGGCTGCGGACGCAGCGGGATCACGAGGCCCTCGTTCGGCGTCGTCTGCTTGTTCGGCGCTTGGTTGCTCACCACTCCAGCCTAGGTTCGCGGCCCGTCAGCGGAAGCCCGTGGCGTTCCGCCCTCGGTGGAATCGGACGAAACACCCCGGAACGGTAAACGTGGGTCCCCGCGGGAGGAGTTGACACCCGCCGCCCGGCGCCGGCGGCCCGGCACCGCTCCGGCGAAGACGTCCCACCGGCCCGAGTCCCAGGCCCGCGTGCCCGGTTCGGACCGGCCCGAAATCGACAGGCATGCGAGGGGAAAGCCCGGGTACACGCACGAGTACGTCGTCGGGTTCCGGATACTTACCGGGGCATGACAACGCGTACCACCGAGAACAACAGAAGCCGAAGAGGCAGACGTCGCACCATGACTTTCGTGGGAGAGGTAATGGACACCGCCGTGACCGGGCCGGAGGCACAGGCCGTCAAGGACAGCCCCGTGGCCAGGACGGGTGAGGGGTCGACACCGGAAGTCGTGGACCCTCGTACCGTGGCTCCACGCGACGCGCGCGAGCTGTCCCGCCAGTTCTTCGCGCGGCTGACCGAACTCGAAGAGGGCACGCACGAGTACCAGTACGCGCGCAACACCCTGATCGAGATGAACATGTCGTTGGTGCGCTTCGCCGCGGGCCGGTTCCGCAACCGCGGGGACGACATGGAGGACATCGTCCAGACCGGGATGATCGGCCTGATCAAGGCCATCGACCGGTTCGAACTCTCCCGCGAGGTCGAGTTCACCTCGTTCGCGCTGCCGTACATCGTCGGTGAGATCAAGCGGTTCTTCCGCGACACCACCTGGGCCGTGCACGTCCCCCGCCGCCTTCAGGAACTCCGTGTCGAACTCGCCAAGGCCCGCGAGGAACTGGCCAGCCGGCTGGACCGGGACCCCACGGTGGCCGAGCTCGCCACGCTGATGAACATCTCGGAGAAGGAGGTCGTCGAGGCACAGATCGCCGCGAACGGCTACAACTCCGCCTCCCTGGACGCCGCCCTCACCGGCGACGGCCCCGAGAACGGTGAGTCCGTCCTCGCCGACTTCATCGGCGTCGAGGAACAGGGCCTGCGGCTCGTCGAGGACTTCCAGTCACTCGCCCCGCTGATGGCCGAACTCGACGAGCGTGACCGGCAGATCCTGCATCTGAGGTTCGTCGAGGAGGCCACCCAGGCCGAGATCGGCGAGCGGCTCGGTTGCTCCCAGATGCATGTGTCCCGGCTGCTCAAGCGGATCATCGTGCGGCTCCGCCGCGGCATGCTCGGGGAGCTGGGCTGCGCCTGACGGGGCAGCCCGACCGCGGGCCGGCCAGAAGAATACGGACCGTAGGTGAGTCCCTGGCCACGCGTCAGGGACTCACTCCGTGTCCTCCAGCGACACCACCGCACGCACTCGCTTGCCCACCGGCACCCGCTCGACGGTCACCTCGGCCGCTAGGGCGTGCACGATCTCCAGACCGTGCCGGCCGATACGGGCCGGGTCACGCGGGAACCGCCTGGGCAGGGCAGCACTGCTGTCGTACACGGACACCGCCAGGGCGCTGTCCGTCCCCTCCAGCTCCAGGATGTACGGCCCGTTGCTGTGCCGGTCCGCGTTGGTGACCAGTTCGCTCACCACGAGGAGCACCGCTCCCTCGACGCGGTCGTCGATCTCGGCACACCACTCGGTCCTGAGCTGGCCGAGGAAGAGGGCGGCGAGGGATCGCGCCTCGGCGATGCACCCCGGCTCGCCCGTGTAGTGCGCCGCCCGCCGTAGTGGTTCCACGGGCACGTCGAAACCAGTCGGTACGACGGCCCCGTCCCCGTGCTCGATCATTCGTGTCTCTCTCCGAAGCCGGCCGTGCCGGACGCTGCTGCACCAGTCCTCGTACCCCGAGCCGGGCGCCCCAGTCCATAGTGCCGGAGACGTCACACAGCCGGAGCGTTTGCGGGCCATTCAGGGGGTCGTGTACGCGCAGGACGAACGCTTCGCACCGCCGGCGACGTGAGGAAGCGCGGGATGTAAGCCGCAGATCGTGACGTTTCCGACTTTTCTCCCACGCCGACGCGGACGGACCTCCCGGCGCGCGCCCGGTGCCCGCGCTGCTTAGCGTGACAGCGTGAGCGCCCGAACCACCTCCGGTCAGGCACCGGCCCGCCCCGGCTGGGTGCAGGCCCTTCTCGTGGTGCTGGCCGGGCTGGTCGCCATGGGGGTCACGGCCGCACTGGGTCTGTGGGCGGCGGGAGCGGCTCAGCTGCCGGACGGTGCGTTTCCGCGGGTGGTCGCGGCGACCGTCGTCACCGCGGCGGGCGGGGCTGTCGAGTTCTCGGGAGGTGCCGGAGGCCTGGCCGAGACGACGGCGGGGCTGACCGTGATCCCGTTGTCCGTGACGCTGGCCGGCGCCCTGGTGATCGCCGCGGGTTTCCTCCGGCCACTGCGGCGCCGGGCGCCGGCGGGTGCCGGGGAACTGGGCGCGTGGGCCGTGAAGGTGGCCGTCCTGTGGCTGCTGGGGCTTCTCGGTCTTGCCCTCGGGGCTCGGCAGACGTTCCGGATCTCGCTCGGCGAGGGCGCGATCGGCGACATCGGCGATCTGTTCGGTCTCACACCCGAGGTCGGCTTCGCGACGGACGTGCCGCTGTCCCTGCTCTTCGGGCTGCTGTGGCTGGCGGGTGTGCTCGTACTGGCCCTGCTGGCCGCAGGTGGCGCCCCCTTGCGCGACCCGCTGCGGCGTTTCCGGGAGGCCGCGCGTCCGGCCGCGTACGCCATGGTGGCCCTGCTGCTCGTCTCTGTCGCACTGGGCCTGGTCATCGGTCTGATCGCGGCGGGGACCCGTGGGCATCCCGCCGAGACCTTCGCGACGCTGCTGCTCGGGCTGCCGAACCTCGCGTGGCTCGGGCTCACCCTGGGCATGGGCGCCACCTGGGACGGCCGGGTGGAGGGGCCGTTCAGCCTGCCGATGCCCCCTGTGCTCGACCAGGTGCTGCGGTCCGAGGACGTCCAGGCCCTGAACGTCGGCACTCTTTCCGAACACGACGACCGGGTGTGGTGGCTCGTGGTCGCGGCGGTGGTGCTGGTGCTCGCGGCCGCCCTCGTGATGGCAGCCCGCACCCCGGCCCGGGTGCCGCTGTGGCAGCACGCCGTACGCATGGCCGTCGCGCTGGCACTCACCGTGCTCATGATCTGCCTGGTCGGCCGCGTCTCCGCCTCCTACGGCCTGTCCGTGCTCGGCATCGGCGACCTGGGCGGCGACCTCGCCGGAGAGCTGTTCCTGAGGCCGCGTATCTGGGGTGCGCTGGGGCTCGCCCTGCTGTGGGGGCTGGTGACCGGTGCCCTGGGCGGACTGCTGGCCAGAGCGGTGGAGCGGCGGCGCGGCACGAGGCGCGAGGGTGCGGGCAGTACCTAGGTGAGCTTCCGGCAGTACAAGGTACGGAGGGCCGGGTAGTACCTACGCGAGCTTCCGGCAGTACAAGGCGTCCGGTGTCCGCGACGACCCCAGGCGTCCCGTGTAGGCGATCCCGGCGGCGTACTCGTCGTCCGCACACTGCCCCTTGTAGCGGCCGACCGCGAAGTCACCGCCCTTGGGGGCTGGTCCCCGGTTGTCGCCGCGGTCGAACCAGACGGTGCGGCCGGCGCCGCCGGGCTCTCCCGCCGGGGCGGGCACGCACAGGGCGGCGGAGACGGCGGAGCCGCGGACGCTGTAGCCGGTCAGGTAGTGGCCGGCCGCGCACTGGAGTTTGGTGTAGCCGGACGCCCAGTCGTTGCCCGCCGTGACGTGCCGCTCGTCGCGGACCACCTCGTGTCCACCGGCCGGGACCCACGAGGCGGACACGTCCGAGCACAGGCCCCGGTTGCCGGTGTGGCTGAGGCCCAGCAGCCGCTGGCCGTCGGGGCAGGCGGCCTTGCGGGCGCCGGAGTCCCAGTCGGGCAGGGCGCGCATGCGCCGCGACTGGACGAAGTCGCCGTGGTCGGGGCTGAGCTGGGACCACTCGGGCACCGCCGCCACCTGGCCGGTGCGGCCGGTGGCGCCGACGAGCCTCCGCCAGGCGGCGGCCCGCCAGTCGTCGCCGTCGTACAGCCCCATGCGCCGGCCCGCCGCGTCCCAGTGCAGCAGCGCCCAGCCGTTGCCCTTGCGGTTCTCGTGCCAGCCGACGAGGGGCCAGTAGGCGAAGTCGGCGTCGGTGCGGATGAGATGGTCGACGAAGTTCTCGAACCAGGCCCGCTGCCGGGCGCCGGTCTCGTCCCGGCCGCCGACGCCGAACTCGCTGATCCAGACGGGAGCGGTGAAGTGCCGGTCCTGCTCGGCGGTGACGAAGAAGGCCTGGCGGTTCAGTACGTCGATCAGCTCGGCCGGGCTCAGGTCGCGGTAGCGGGGGTCGGTGGTCTCGCCCGTCCCGGTGGCGCCGCTGTGGTTCGGGCCGGTGTAGTCGTAGAAGTGGGCGGAGTAGACGAGCTTGCCGGAGTCGACCAGGGTGTGCGACAGCCGCCGCAGCGGCTCCAGGGTGGGGCGTTCGTGCGGGAAGCCGTCGACGGGGATGCCGGTCCAGTTGATGCCCTCGACGACGATCAGCAGGTCGGGATTGGCCTCCGTCAGGATGCGGTCGCCGACGCGCTGCGAGGCGGCGAACCAGTCGTGGTCGTCGCCGAGCCCCCAGTTGGGGTCGTCCCAGATGTCGCGGCGCACCTCGTTGTAGAGGTCGGCGCCGACGACCCGCTTGTTGTCCTCGTAGCGGCGGGCCATGAACAGCCAGTCGTTCTCCCAGGTCTGTGTCGGCCGGCTCGCGTTCCAGCGTTCGTTGCCATCGACGCCGCAGCACCAACGGGTCGTGTTGGTGTGGTTGTTGAGGATCACCGCGAGTCCTGCGGCGGTCAGCTCGCGGACCACGGCGTCGTACACCTGGAGCGGGGTCATGCCGCGCAGGGCCGGATTGGCGGCGACGGCGTCGTCCGTGACGGGAACGGTGTCGTGGATCATCTCGTTGGAGAAGGGCAGCCGGATGCTGTTGACGCCGATCTCCTGGAATCCGGCGACGATCTCGGCCATGGGGGCGCGGTCCAGGCCGAGCGGGATCCGGCCGGAGTTCTCGCCGGCGTGGTGGTTGCTGTCGTCGGCCGTGCTGCCGGAGCCGTTCCAGGTGCCGCTGGCGCCGTGCCAGTTGCCGGATCGCAGCTTGAAGCGGTCACCGTCGGCGTCGACGATCCAGCGTCCCCGCGTGCTCAGGGGGGCCGTCCAGTCCGCGTCGGCCCTCGGCCGCGCTGTCGCCTCCGTCCCGGCGGCGGCCTGCGGGGTGTGTGCCAGGGGCAGCAGCAGGAGTACGGCGGCCAGAGCGGCCCTGACGATGGCTGCGCGCACGGGTCACCGTCCCGACGATGTTGTCATGGCAGCGTCATCATGATGGACGGCGCGCCGGAGGTCCAGTCCCGGCGGCCGGCGGCCGGCGATGGCACGTGTCAGGCCACGGGAACGACGAGGGCCGGGATGGTGCGCTGCATCCGCAGGGCGTCGACGGACTCGGCGAGCAGTTCGTACTCCGTGGTGTCGTCGCTCGTGGCGATCCTGACCAGCCGCCCGGCCGCCAGCTGCTCGGCGATCAGTTCCTGCCCGCCCGCGTCGGCGCACCAGGCGCGCAGCACCGCCGGCACGTCGGCCACACCGGCGCCGACCGGGATGAGCGCGCGCGGCGGATACGGCGCTTCACCGGGCTGGGGGTCGAGCCGCTCCGCGATCCAGCCGGCGCGGTCCCGCAGCCACCACAGCGCGAGGGCCAGCGTGGGCGCCCGGTAGGTGCCGAGAGGTACGCCGATACGCCGTCCGCCGCAGATACCGTACGCCGTTACATGGCACAGGAATTCGTCGTGCACGTTCGCCTCCCCCGTCGCATTGCCCGCCAGCGGTGATGCCTCGCTTTCGGTGCGGCGCCTGTGCGGTGAAAGAGTCCCTGACGTCTGAGTATCTTCACTCTTGAACCACTGTCACCATGCCTTTCCGGCCAGTCTCCTGGCATATTCACCGCGCGTATTGGCCGGAACGCGACGGGTGAAGATCGCAGGCCGGGCGGTACGGATCTTCGGCCCGTAGCGGAGTCAGAGACTCCACGATGAGTTCTTCCTGTTTACGAGGTCTGATGAGTGAACATTCAGCGATCACGGCCGGCGGAGGCAGGCATGGAGACAACAGGAAACATCGACGAGGAATTCAGAACCGTCCTGCACAAGAGTCCGAGCAAAGGCGGATGGACGTATGTCGTCTGGCCCGAATCCGTCGCCTTCTTCGGCACCCGTGGGCTCGTCAAGGTCCGCGGGACCATTGACGGCCACCCTTTCCAGAGCGCTTTCATGGCGCTGGGCGACGGCACCCACGAGCTGCCCGTCAAGACCGGCGTGCGCCGGGCGATCGGCAAGGATGCGGGCGACACGGTCACGGTGCGTCTGCGGGAGCGGCTCGCGCACAGGCGGGGTGTGCGCCGATCCCGCCCTCCGGGCGGGCGCCTGTCCCGCCCCGAAGACACCCGTGCCCCGGAGGTGGTGGCTCACCTCCGGGGCACGGGTGGGGAAACGGCGGGTCAGGCCCGCGCGAGCGCGTCGATGCGGGCCAGCTCGTCCGCGTCGAAGTCGAGGTTGCCGATCGCCGAGACGCTGTCCTCCAGCTGCCGCGGGCTGCTCGCCCCGACCAGGGCCGAGGTCACCCGGCCGCCGCGCAGCACCCAGGCGAGCGCCATCTGCGCCAGCGTCTGGCCGCGCGACTTGGCGATGTCGTCGAGGCCGCGCAGCCGGTTCACCAGCTCCCCGGTCAGCGCGTCGGACGTCAGGAAGGGGCTGTCGCCCGCCGCCCGCGAGTCCTCCGGGATGCCGTCCAGGTAGCGGCCGGTGAGCAGGCCCTGGTCCAGCGGCGAGTAGGCGATGGAGCCGACCGCCAGCTCGTCCAGCGCGTCCAGCAGGCCCTCCTCCTCCGGTCGCCGGTAGAGCATGGAGTAGCGCGGCTGGTGGATGAGGAGCGGGGTGCCCAGTTCGCCCAGGATGCGGGCGGCCTCGCGGGTCTGCTCCGGCGAGTAGTTGGAGACGCCGACGTAGAGCGCCTTGCCCTGCTGGACCGCCGAGTGCAGGGCGCCCATCGTCTCCTCGAGCGGAGTCTGGGGGTCCGGGCGGTGCGAGTAGAAGATGTCGACGTACTCCAGTCCCATCCGCCCCAGGCTCTGGTCCAGCGAGGACAGCATGTACTTGCGCGAGCCCCACTCGCCGTACGGGCCGGGCCACATCAGGTAGCCCGCCTTGGTGGAGATCACCAGCTCGTCACGGTACGGCGCGAGGTCCGCCTTGAGCGCCTCGCCGAACGCGGACTCGGCGGCGCCGGGCGGCGGCCCGTAGTTGTTGGCGAGGTCGAAGTGGGTGATGCCGAGGTCGAAGGCACGGCGCAGGATGGCGCGCTGGGTCTGGACCGGCCGGTCGGGGCCGAAGTTGTGCCACAGGCCGAGCGACAGGGCGGGGAGCTTCAGGCCGCTGCGTCCCGTGCGCCGGTAGGGCATGTCCGTATAGCGGTCGGGGTGTGCCGTGTACAACGCGACTCCAGAGGGGTTGGCACGGATGGATCGGTGTGCCTCCACTCTGTCGTGACCTGCGGGCAGTGGTCCAACAGAAGAATCCGATGGAATTCAGCGACTAAGCTTCTCAGTATGGAACTGCGCCATCTCCAGCACTTCGTCGCGGTCGCCGAGGACCAGCACTTCACCCGGGCGGCCGAACGGCTCCTGGTGTCCCAGTCCGGCCTGTCGGCCTCGATCAGGGCGCTGGAGCGCGAGCTGCAGACCCCGCTGTTCGTACGGACCACCCGCCGGGTGACGCTCACCCCGGCCGGGCGGGCGCTGCTGGGCGAGGCGGAGCGGATCCTGGCTCAGGTGCGGTCCGCGCATGAGGCGGTGGCCGCGGTACAGGGCGTGCTGCGCGGCATGCTCGCGCTCGGCACCGAGCAGTGCATCGCGGGGGTGAACGTGGCACGGCTGCTCGCGGCGTTCCGCCACCGGCACCCGGATGTGGAGATCTGCCTGCGGCAGGCCGGCTCGGGCGCGCTGCTGGAGGAGGTGGCCGCGGGACGCCTGGACCTCGCCTTCGCCGTGCGCACGGCGGAGGACACCGACCAGCTGCGCTCCGTGGCGCTGACGCGCGAGCCGATGACCGTCCTGTGTCATCCGACGCACCGTCTCGCCGCTGCCGGCGCGGCCGTCACGCCGCAGGAGCTGGGGAGCGAGGTCTTCGTCGACTTCCATCCCGACTGGGGGCCCCGGCGCGCGACGGACGCCGTCTTCGCCAGGGCGGGTGTCCGGCGGACGGTGGATCTGGAGGTGAACGACGTGCACAGCCTGCTCGACCTGCTGGACGAGAACCTGGGCATCGCCGTCGTACCGCATCACTTCCGCCACAAGCGCCCGTCCCTCACGGCACTGCCGCTCAAGGGCACCGACGAGGCGGCCTACGAGACGGTGGCCCTGCTCCCACCCCCGGAGGCCACGAGCCCGGCGGCCCGCGCCCTGATGGACCTCCTCGACGCGAGGCCCGCCGACTGAGGCCCAGGGGGTGTGACCCGGCTACTGAGACGCAGCGGGTGCCGCTCCGCCGCTGAGCCCCGATGGGTGCGGCCGGCAGCCGAATACCGGCGGCCGAGACCCGCCCACCAAGGCCCGGCAGCTCAAGCCGCGCCGACGCCGAGGTCCGGCGGGGGCGGTGCGGTGACCGGAAGTTCGTGAGGTTCGGCGGCGCCGGCGATGTGGCGTCGTGCGCATCCCGGCGATGCGCCATGGTGGGACGTATGCATGCCAAGGACATCCTCAGCGACGGTTACAGCCGCATCCAGGAAGAAGTCCACGCCGTCGTCGAAGGCCTCACGGCCGACGGCCTCAACGCCCGCCCCGGGCCCACCGCCAACTCCGTCTCCTGGCTCGTCTGGCACCTGACCCGCGTCCAGGACGACCACGTCGCCGACGCCGCCGGGCTGGAACAGGTCTGGCTCAGCCAGGACTGGGAGAAGCGCTTCGGGCTCGGGCTGCCGCGCCACGACACCGGTTACGGGCACAGCCCGGCGAAGGTCGCGAGGGTTCGGGTCGACTCCCCGGACCTGCTGACCGGCTACTACGACGCCGTGCACGAGCAGACCCGGGGTTTCCTGCGTGGACTGACCGCCCAGGACCTCGAACGCGTCGTGGACGAGCGCTGGGATCCGCCGGTCACCCTCGGCACCCGGCTGGTGAGCGTCCTGTCCGACGACCTTCAGCACGTCGGACAGGCCGCCTATGCACGAGGGCTGCTTCAGGCCTCGTAGCCCGGCAGGATCACGTCCCGGATGAGGGCGTTGCGCTCGTCGAAGGGTATGAACGCGCTCTTGACGGCGTTCACGGTGACGGTGCGCAGGTCCTCGACCGTCCAGCCCGCCTCCTCGACCAGCAGCGACATCTCGCGGGTCATGGTCGTGCCGGAGACCAGGCGGTTGTCGGTGTTGAGCGTGACGCGGAATCCGAGGTCGCGGAGCGCCGTGATGGGGTGCTCGGCGATCGAGGTGGCCGCGCCGGTCTGGAGGTTGGAGGTAGGGCACATCTCCAGCGCGATCCGGCGGTCGCGGACCCAACCGGCGAGCCGGCCTAGCTTGCCGGACGCGAGGTCGGGGATGTCGTCGGTGATCCGCACGCCGTGGCCGATGCGCTGGGCGCCGCACACCTGGAGCGCCTGGTGGATGCTGGGCAGGCCGTGCGCCTCACCGGCGTGGATGGTGAACGGCACGTTCTCCTCGCGCAGGTGCGCGAAGGCGGCCAGGTGGTCGGCGGGCGGGAAGCCGTCCTCGGCGCCGGCGATGTCGAAGCCGACGACGCCGGCGTCCCGGAAGGCGACCACGAGGTCGGCGATCTCCCGGCTGCGGTCGAACATCCGCATGCCGCACAGCAGCGTCCCCACCCGCACCGGCGTGCCGGCGGCCGCCGCCTTGGCCATGCCCGCGGCGAGCCCCTCCTGCACGGTCTCGACGACCTCGGGCAGGGTCAGCCCGCCCTTGACCATGAGCTCCGGCGCGTAGCGGACCTCGCCGTACACGACGCCGTCCGCCGCCAGGTCCAGGACGTACTCCTCGGCCGTGCGCAGCAGGCCCTCGCGGGTCTGCATCACGGCGAGGGTGTGCTCGAAGGTGGCGATGTAGCGGACCAGGTCGCCGGAGTTGGCCGCGTCGTAGTACCAGGCGGCGAGTGCGTCGGGGTCGGTGGTGGGCAGGGTGTGCCCGACGGTCTCGGCGAGCTCCACGACGGTGGCTGGGCGCAGGCCGCCGTCGAGGTGGTCGTGCAGGACGGCCTTGGGCAGGCGGCGGAGGGTCTCGGCGTCTACGCGCGTAGCTGTCATGGTGCGCCTTTCCTGGGGCGGAGTGTCTGAGCGAGCGGGACTGTGTGTGTGCGGGGCGATCGGGGCTGCGCGGTCAGCCGGCGGGCTGGAGCAGATCCCACCGGTTGCCGTAAAGGTCCTGGAAGACGGCGACCGTGCCGTATGGCTCGTACCGCGGCTCCTCCAAGAAGCTCACCCCCGCGGCGAGCGCCCGCGCGTGGTCGCGGGCGAAGTCGTCGGTGTGCAGGAAGAACCCGACGCGGCCGCCGGTCTGGTCCCCGACCCGGGCCTGTTGCGCCTCACCCTTGGCGCGCGCCAGCAGCAGGGCGGTGCCGGTGCCTCCCGTCCCGGGCTCGACCACGACCCAGCGGGAGCCGTCGGGGCGGGGCGCGTCCTCGGCGAGCCGGAAGCCGAGGGCCTCGGTGTAGAAGCGGATCGCCTCGTCGTAGTCGTCCACGACGAGGGTGACCAGGGCGATGCGTGTCATCGGGACCTTCCGGGAGGGCTGATTGACGGGAGAGGTTATACGTAAAACCTCGTGGACGCCAGCCGTCGTCGTACCCGTCCCGTGGCGAGGCCGAATGCCCAGTGCGCAGCGTGCGGTCGGCTCCGCCGGGAGCGGAGCCTCACAGACAGCAAGCCGGCAGCAGGGTGATGCGCCGGCCGCGGTCGATGCCGTCGACGCGTTCGAAGGCGTCGTTGTCCCAGATGCATCGCAGGTCGGTGTCCCAGACGGCGAGCCCGGCGACCGAGTGGGTCAGCAGGGCGCGCAGTGCCGCGGCGGCGCCGTCCCCCACGTCCCCGACCACCGCCTCGACGCGGTCGACGGCATCGTCCGAGTCGTCCGCGGCGTCCACCGTGTCCGGTCCGTCGGCGGGGTCGGGTGCTCCCATGGGGGTAAGACCTTCAGGCGTGACGTGACCGGCGTGGCCGCCGCGCGCCTCCGGGCGGACGGCGCGAGGCTCACAACAGGTCCTCGATGGTGATCGGCAGTTTGCGCACCCGCCGCCCGGTCGCGTGGTGCACGGCGTTGGCGATCGCGGCCGCCACACCGACCTGGCCGATCTCACCGACGCCCTTGACGCCCAGCGGGTTGACGATGTCGTCCTCGACCTCGACGAGCTCCACGTCGACGTCGGGCGCGTCCGCGTTCACGGGGACCAGGTATTCCCCGAGGCTCGCGCTGACCCAGCGGCCGGTGGCCGGCTCCATGTGGTTGGCCTCCAGGAGCGCCTGGCCGAGGCCCCACAGCATGCCGCCCATCAGCTGGCTGCGGGCCGTCTTGGTGTTGAGGACACGGCCGGGCGCGAAGGCCCCGGTCATGCGCCGTACCCGGACGAGGCCCAGCTCGGCGTCCACGGCGACCTCGGCGAACTGTGCCCCGAAGGTCATCATCCCGTAGGGGATCTCGCGGGGCGGGTTCCACTGCCCCACGGCCTCGGCGTCCGGCCGGAAGTTGCGCACCAGCAGATCGCTGTACGACTCGGACGCGGTTCCGGCGGTCATCACCCCCTCCCGCACCACGACGTCGACCGGGTCGGCGCCGTGCAGCGGTGAACCGGGATCGCCGACGGCGCTCGAGATCAGCTGCCCGCGCAGGGCGGTGGCGGCGCTGTGCACGGCCGCGCTGATCATGCCGGCGCCGACCGAGCCCACGGCGGCGGCGATGTTGGGCAGATCGGTGTCCCCGAACTCGAACCGGCAGCGGTCCACGCCCATGCCGAGGCCTTCCGCGGCGACCTGGGTCATGACCGTGGCGACACCGGTACCGAACTCGGGTGTGGCGGCCTGGACCAGGGCCGTGCCGTCCGCGTACACCCGGGCGCGGGCGCGCTGGGGGTTGGCGAGCGGCGCGACCGGATAGCTCGCGGTGGCCATGCCCGTGCCGATCAGCCAGTTCCCGTCCCGTCGTACGCCCGGCCGGGGATCACGCCCGGCCCAGCCGAAGCGCTGCGCTCCGCGTTCGTAGCACTCCCGCAGGCCGCTGCTGGACCAGGGCAGGCCCGACATGGCGTCGACGTCGGTGTGGTTGAGCAGGCGCAGTTCGACGGGGTCCAGGCCCAGCTCGTGGGCGAGTTCGTCCATCGTGGACTCCAGCGCGAACATGCCGCTGGCCTCGCCCGGCGCCCGCATGAAGGTGGGGGTCATGGTGTTGGCGCGGAACAGCCGGTACTCGCCCTCGTAGGCGGAAGACGCGTAGATCTGCGAGGAGACGCCGACGGAGGGTTCAGCCCAGTCGTCGAAGTGGGAGGTCGGGGAGAGCTTGTGGTGCCGGATCCCGGTCAGTCTGCCCTCGCGAGTCGCGCCGAGGGTCATGCGCTGTTCCTGTTCCTCGCGGTGGCCCACGGAGGTGAACATCTGCTCCCGGGTGAGGGCGAGTTTCACCGGCCGGCCGACCTCACGGGCCGCCATCGCGGCGAGCGTCGAGTGGGCGTGGATCATCGCCTTGCACCCGAAGCTGCCGCCGACGTAGTGACCGAGGACCCGGATCTTCGACATCGGAACGCCGAGCAGCCGGGAGACGGTCATCTGTGTGGCGTTCACCCCCTGCGTGGCGTCGTACAGGATCAGCTCGTCGCCGTCCCACTGGGCCGTGGTGCAGGAGGATTCGATCGGGTTGTGGTTGTTCGCCGCGTAGGTGTAGGTGGCGTCCACCCGGATGTCCGCGTCCGCGAGGGCGGCGTTGACGTCCCCGCGCTCGCTCCGGCCCGGTATCCAGCCGCCGAAGATCCGCTCGGGCACGTACGTCCGGTCGCGGCCCTGGTCGAGGGTGGTGACCGGCGGTGTCTCCTCGTAGGTGACGCGCAGCAGGCGTGCTCCGTGCTGGGCGCGTTCCCAGGTGTCGGCGACGACGAGGGCGATCTGCTGGCCCGCGTAGTGGACGGTGTCGTCCTGCATCGGGAAGAAGGTCTGCCCGGGAGCCGCCGTCCCGGCGAGGGAGGGGATGAGCGGCGGCTGCTCGGCGATCTTCGGCAGCGTCCGGTGGGTGAGGACCGCGAGGACGCCCTCCTCGGCCAGCGCGGCGCTCGCGTCGATGTCCGTGACCCGCCCGGCGGCGATGCGGGAGCCGACCACGCACGCGTAGGCCATGTCCGGGAGGGGGATCTCGGCGGAGTAGCGGGCGCTTCCGCTGACCTTGGCGAGACCGTCGACGCGGTCGAGCGGCTGTCCGAGGGCGGACGGGATGGTGGCGGTCATGACGGGCTCCCGGTCCCGGGCCGGGCCGCGGGCCCGCTTCCCGATCCGTCGCTGAGCGTGTCGAGGGCGCGGACGATCGCGCGCTGGGCGAGTTCGACCTTGAAGGCGTTCATGGCGGTCGGCCGGGCGTCGGCCATCTCCACGCGGCCGGCCAGGGCGAAGTTGTCCCGGTTCACGGCAGCGCCGATCAGGAAGTCCTCGGCTCGCCTGGCCCGCCAGGGTTTGGTGGCCACGCCGCCCAGAGCCATCCGCACGTCCGCGATCGTGCCGTCCACGACGGAGAGCGCAGCCGCGACCGAGACGAGGGCGAACTCGTAGGACTCACGGTCACGGACCTTCAGATAGAGGGAGTGGCGCGCCGGCGGTGCGGGGGGCACCTCGATGCCGGTAATCAACTCACCGTGTTCCATGGGGTGTTCACGGTGTGGGGAGTCGCCGGGGAGCAGGAAGAAGTCGTCGATCGGATAGGTGCGCTCGCCGCCCGGCCCCAGGGTGTGCACGCGTGCGTCCAGCGCGACCAGGGCGACGGCCACGTCCGAGGGGTGGGTGGCGATGCAGTGTTCGCTGGTGCCGAGCACCGCGTGGCCGCGGCTGAAGCCCTCGATGGCCGAGCAGCCGCTGCCGGGCTCACGCTTGTTGCACGCGGACTCGGCGTCGCGGAAGTAGGAACAACGCACGCGCTGCAGGAGGTTGCCCCCCATGGACGCCATGTTGCGCAACTGCGCGGACGCCCCCAGCTCCAGGGCCCGCGCGATCAGCGGGAAACGCTCGCGGACGACGGGGGCCGCCGCGACCTCGCTCATCCGGGCCAGGGCGCCGATGCGCAGACCGCCCTCCGGTGTGCCCTCGATCCCGGTCAGGGGAAGGCTGTTGATGTCGACGAGCCGTCGGGGGTTCAGCACGTTCTGCCGCAGCAGGTCGACCTCGGTGGTGCCCCCGGCGAGGAAGTCGCTGGTGGGGTCGGCGCTCACGGCGGCGACGGCGGTCGCCGTGTCGGGCGCGCGGAGGTAGGTGATGGGCCGCACGAGGGGGCCTCCTACGTCTGGTCGCGGACGGAGCGGATCGCGGCCCGGATGTGCGGATAGGCGGCGCAGCGGCAGATGTTGCCGCTCATCCACTCCTTGATCTCGGCGTCGTTCCGGGCATGCCCCTCTGCGATCAGTGCCACGGCGGACATGATCTGGCCGGGAGTGCAGTAGCCGCACTGGAAGGCGTCCTGCTCGATGAAGGCCTGCTGCATGGGGTGCGGTTCCCCGTGCGCGGCGAGTCCCTCGACGGTGGTGACCTCATGTCCTTCGCAGGTCATCGCGAGCGTGAGGCAGGCCAGCACCCGCCGTCCGTCCACCCACACCGTGCAGGCTCCGCAGGTGCCCTGGTCACAGCCCTTCTTCGCGCCCGTCAGGTCGAGGCGCTCCCGGAGTGCGTCCAGCAGGCTCACCCGCGGCTCGATGTCCAGGGTGTGCTCGGCTCCGTTGATCGACAGTCTCACCCGGACCGGACCGGGGCCGCGTTCCACCTGTGCGGTGCCTGCTTCCGTAACGGCCTGGCCGCGAGTGGACATGGCACACCTCCAGAGAGAGCACCCTTAATTCTCGTACGGGCACAGACAGGCCGCAAAAGTTAGATTTGCGGCATGGGTCAGCATGTGCCAAGGGGGCCGCCCGGTGGCCGCCCCCTCGCGCGGGCAGGCTACGACTTCACGAACTCCAGCAGGTCGGGGTTGAGGACGTCCGGGTGGGTCGAGAGCATGCCGTGCGGATAGCCCTCGTACGACTTCAGCGTGCCGTGCTTCAGCAGCTGGACCGACAGCGGCGCCGCATCCGGGTAGGGCACGATCTGATCGTCCGTGCCGTGCGCGACGAGCACCGGTACGTCGATCTGCTCGAGGTCCTCGGTGAAGTCGGTCTCGGAGAACGCCTTGATGCACTCGTAGTGGGCGTTGGCCGCGCCCATCATGCCCTGGCGCCACCAGTTGTCGATCAGGCCCTGGGACACCTCCGCGCCCTCCCGGTTGAATCCGTAGAAGGGGCCCGACGGCACCTCGGTGTAGAACTGCGCGCGATTGGCGGCCAGGGCGGCGCGGAATCCGTCGAAGACCTCGATCGGCGTTCCGCCCGGGTTGGACTCGGACTTGACCATGATCGGCGGCACGGCACCGACGAGGACGGCCTTCGCGACGCGGCCCGGCTTGGCGCGCGCGACGTAGTGCGCGACCTCGCCGCCGCCGGTCGAGTGCCCGATGTGCACCGCGCCCTGGAGGTCGAGCGCGTCGGTGAGCGCCGCGACGTCGGCGGCGTAGGTGTCCATCTCGTGGCCGGTGGAGGACTGGCTGGAGCGACCGTGACCGCGCCGGTCGTGGGCTATCACGCGATAGCCGTGAGCGAGGAAGAACAACATCTGGTTGTCCCAGTCGTCCGCGCTGAGCGGCCAGCCGTGGTGGAAGACGATCGGGCGGCCGTCACGCGGGCCCCAGTCCTTGTAGAAGATGGTCGTACCGTCGGAGGTGGTGACCGTGCCCATTGCTGATCCTTCTGCTGGAAGGCGAAGCGGCAAGGTCGCACGAGGGCGCCGGCACACTGCGGCGGCAACCGGGACCGAGCCGCGCGGAAGCGCTGGACCCGCGGACCGAAGGCCGCGGCCGGATCCATGTCAGCCACGTTACGCCCGCGTCCGGAATACCTCATTTTCTGCCCCGTGACGCGAGCCGGCCGCCGACCACCGGCATACGCCGTTCCGCCATCCCTGCCCTGCACGGGTGTTACCCAGGAGTAACTCCAGGTGGTTTGATGTGCGGCGCCACCCACCCCCTTCCACCCACAGGGAGATCCAGTGACGCTTCCCGCACCGCGCCGCGCTCAGGGCGCCGTCGTCCTCGCGTTGTCGCTCGGCGCCGCCGGACTGGGCTCGGCGCCCGCCGCGGTCGCCGCCGAGCAGGCACCCCCGCTCAAGGTGCTGTCGTACAACGTCTTCCTGTTCAGCAAGACCCTCTACCCGAACTGGGGCCAGGACCACCGGGCCGCGCAGATCGCGAAGGCGCCCTTCTTCCGTGGGAACGACGTCGTGGTCGTGCAGGAGGCCTTCGACAACTCCTCCTCGGACGGGCTCAAGAGCGCCGCGGCGAGCCAGTACCCGTACCAGACGCCGGTGGTAGGTCGCGCCAAGAGCGGCTGGGACGCGACCGGCGGGGCGTACTCGGCGACCACACCCGAGGACGGCGGAGTGGCCATTCTCAGCAAGTGGCCGATCCTGCGCAAGGAACAGTGGGTCTACAAGGACGCGTGCGGCTCGGACTGGTGGTCCAACAAGGGCTTCGCGTACGTCGTCCTGAACGTGAACGGCACGAAGGTGCACGTCCTCGGCACGCACGCCCAGTCGACCGACCCGGGCTGCGGCGCCGGTGAGGCGGCCGCGATGCGCAGCCGGCAGTTCAAGGCGATCGACGCGTTCCTGGACGGCAAGAACATTCCGGCCGGGGAGCAGGTGCTGGTCGCCGGAGACCTCAACGTCGACTCCCGCTCCCCCGAGCACGCCTCGATGCTCACGGACGCCGGGCTGGTGGACAGCACCACGCGCACCGGGCACCCGTACTCCTTCGACACCGCGGAGAACTCCATCGCCCGGGACCGTTACCCCGACGACCCGCGCGAGGACCTCGACTTCGTGCTCCACCGGGCGGGGCACGCCCGGCCGGCGGTCTGGAAGAACGACGTCGTCAAGGAGCAGAGCGCGCCCTGGACGGTGTCGAGCTGGGGCACCGACTACTCGTACACGAACCTGTCGGACCACTACCCGGTCATCGGGCACTGAGCGACATGGGCCCCGGGCGACCGGGGCCCACCTCATCGGGCGTCTACGGGTAGGTGTAGGAGTTGAGGGCGTTCACCGCCGACGCCGTGTCGCCGAGCTCGTAGCGGTCCACCGCGAGGAAGTTGGGCTTCTTGCGGGCGGCCGGCTGGCAGAAGCGGCGGGCCCGGTCGGCGAGCTTGGTGTTGTCCGTGCGGGCCGTGCCGGAGATCGGGACGTCACGGAAGTGGTTCATCACGAACAACGGGCGGAAGCCGGGCTCGGTCCAGGTCAGCGGGATGTTGGTGTGGGCGTCGTACCAGCGGCTGTAGCAGGACCAGTCGGAGGAGCCGAGGCCGGAACCCATCGACCAGTAGTTCTCGACGGTCCATTCCCGCTGGTACATCACCCCGAAGCTGTCCCGGGTCAGACCGGCCGACTGGTCGGCGGAACGGCTGTGGTCGGTGAAGATCAGCAGCCGGTCGTTGGCGGCGATCAGGTCGGTGAGCCGGGGCCAGCCGCTGTCGCGGACGCCTGTCCGGTCGGGGCGGTACAGGACGTCGTCCAGACCGCTCACACGGGCGAGTTCGGAGCGCAGGACGCCCGGGTCGACGTAGTCCTCCAGGAAGACGGTGACGAACTGGTCGGGGTGAGCCCGCAGGAAGTCCACGATCCGCTGGAGGTCGACCCACAGCGCGACCGGCCTGCTGACCAGGGTGCAGCTGTTGTGGCAGAGAATCGCGCCGTCGGGGGTCTGGTGGATGTCGAGCATGAATCCGCGGACGCCGTCGGCGAGTTGCTGGTTGATGCCGCGCGACTGGTTCGGCACGAGGTTCACGAACGGCGGGGCGAAGCCGCCGTCGACGCCGTTGGCGTAGGCGTTGTGCGAGGTGAGGAACGTGACCTGGTCCAGGGTGCGAAGGTCCTGCGGCGGCATCGGGGTGGTGGCCGGCGTGACGGGGGTGAGGTACCAGGACGCGAGGGCGCCGGGGGCGCCGACCACCAGCGGGGCGGGGTAGTTGGCGCCGGTGGGCTTGGGGGCGAGCGTGAGATGGCGGTCGGTCCCGGGTGCCTTGAGGGTGTACCGGTCCGCGCCGCTGGGCGCGATCTCCCAGGCCGCGTCGGTGCTCGTACAGGTGACGGTCCGCGCCTGGTCGCCGGAGCGCCCGAGGCAGGTGCCGGTGGCGTCGGTGCTTTCGAGGACGTACGAGCCACCGCTCGGCCGCAGGTTCCACTGCTGGCGGTCCTCGTTGCCCTTCGGTCTGTGCTGCTCGACCGCGCCCTGGTTGTCGGCGGCGTTGAGGCCGGTGGTGGCGCTCTGCAGGTAGTACGTGCCGGAGGCAGGGGCCGCGGGCGCGGCCCCTGCCGGGGATGGGGGCGCCACGACCGCGGCGGCCAGCGCGGCGGTCGTGGCGAGCAGGGCGTGGGGGGTGCGACGCATGACGATGCCCTTCGTTTCGCGGAGCGATGGTCAGGTGCATGACACCATGCCCCGCGAACCGGCGTCAGCAGTAGAGGTTGCCACCCGGTGAAACACCGAGAATCTGGGTGAGCCTCTGATAGTTGTTCACCCTGCTCTGCACCTGCGCCGGGTTCTTGCCGTCGCACTCCAGGGAGCCGTTGATGCTGCGGATCGTCTGCCCGAAGCCGGCGCCGTTGACCATGGCGTTGTGGCCGGTCATGGTGCCGGGTCCGGACTGGGTGTTCCAGTACCACAGGCCCGTCTTCCAGGCGACGGAGGCATTGTTCTGCACCATCCACGGATCACCCAGGAGGTTCAGGCCCAGCGCGTCGCCCGCGGCCTTGTAGTTGAAGTTCCAGCTCAGCTGGATGGGACCGCGGCCGTAGTAGGCGGCCTGGCCCGCCGGGCAGCCGTACGACTGACTCCAGTCGCAGTAGTGCGGGTAGTTGGCCTGGTTCTGCTCGACGATGTGCACCAGGCCACCGGTCTCGTGGCTGACGTTGGCGAGGAAGGCGGCCGCCTCCTGCTTCTTCACGGTGTCGCTGCCCGTGTTCGCGAAGGCGGGGTACGCGCTCAGGGCCGCGGTGAGGCCGCTGTACGTGTAGAACGAGTTCCGGTTCGGGAACATCTGGTTGAACTGCGCCTCGCTGACCACGAATCCGGCGGCCGACGCGGTGGGGGCCGGCTGAAGGGCCAGGGCGGTGCCCGCGAGTGCGAGCGAGCTCAGGAGTGCGGAGATGCGGAAACGACGCCTCGACACAGGTTCAGCTCCTTTGCGGTGCACGGCCGCTCCCCGAGGAGGGGGGTGGGGGCGGCCGTGGTGGGGGGTTGGTCCGACACTCAACCGCGTTGGTCTGTACCAGTCAAGGGTGTAGACCAGTCAACTCCGCTGGAGCTCAGGCAGAGTTGACGCGCGAGCCCCGCTCGCGCGCCGTATCAAGGAGGTATGACCTGCGAGAGCTCTGAACCGACGCCGCACATCGGACAGGCTCTCGGCGTCGGTGGCCCGCGACCCGTCGGCACCCTCGCCCGGGCTCTCTGACGCCGTGGCGGAGGCCGGACCCCCGGTGGCACCCGACGTGGATGTGACGTCCCGACGGACGACTCCGCTCGCCCGGACCTCGCCTCACGACCCGGCACTGACCGGAATTCCGCCCACCGGCTGCCCCGGGGATTCGCTCACGCGACGGCATCGCGGCCGGGTCGGGCCGCGCCGGCTGCGCCGGGAAGTTCGGCGGCACCGTGCCGGGCAGTGCCGCACGGCGGCGGATTCGCTCACCAACAGCCCCGTGGCCCGGCTCCGTTCCTCCCTGAGCGCTCGGGCCACCCCCTCCTAGCTCGCCCCCGCTTTCGAACGCCCCTTGCGCAGGAAGCGCCGCAGGCGGGTGAGTGGCCAGGTGTTGATCACATCGTCCTTGGTGAGCCAGCCCCGCTGCGCCGTGCCCACGCCGTAGCGCAGATGGGCCAGATGGAGGGTGGAGTGCGCGTCGCTGTCGATGGCGAACTTCACCCCGTAGCGCTTGGCCCGCAGGATGTGCTCGTCGTTCAGGTCGAGCCGGTCGGGATGGGAGTTGATCTCCAGGGCCGTGCCGGTGTGCGCGCAGGCGGCGAAGAGCGCGTCCAGGTCGGCGTCCACGCCGGGGCGTTTGCCGATGATGCGGGTGGTGGGGTGGCCGATGATGTTGATGTACGGGTTCTCGCAGGCCCGCAGGAAACGCTGGGTCATCGCGTCGGGCGCCTGGTTGAAGTGCGAGTGCACCGAGGCCACGCACAGGTCGAAGTCGGCCAGGAAGTCGTCCGGCCAGTCCACGCCGCCGTCGGGGTCGATGTTCAGCTCCACGCCGTGCAGCAGCCTCATCCCGCCGCGCCCGCCGTACTCCCTGTCGAGTTCACGGACGCGCTCACGCTGGGCCAGCATCCGTTCGCCGGTCATGCGCTGCATGTAGAGGTTGGGCGCGTGGTCGGTGATCGCGTAGTAGGAGTGGCCGCGGTCGTGGGCCGCCGCCACCATCTCCTCCAGCGGGGCGAGCCCGTCCGTGAGGTCCGTGTGGGTGTGCAGGTCACCCCGGATGTCGGACTCCTGGACCAGCTCGGGCAGTTCGTCGCGCAGCCCCGCCTCGATCTCGCCGCGGTCCTCCCGCAGCGCCGGCGGGATCCACGGCAGGCCGAGCCGCGCGTAGACGTCCTCCTCCGACTCGGAGACGATCTTCTCTCCGCTCTCCACGTCGAACAGCCCGTACTCGGAGAGCTTCAGCCCCTGGTGCACGGCCCGCTCCCGGGTACGGATGTTGTGCGCCTTCGAGCCGGTGAAGTACTGCAGGGCGGCTCCCCAGGAGTCCGGCGGTACGACCCGCAGGTCGACGGCGAGGCCCTTGGTGGTGCGGATCGACGTCTTCGTGGTGCCCCGCGCGATCACCTCGCCGGTCTCCGGCAGTTCGGCGAAGGCCCGCATCAGCGGCGCCGAGTCCTCGGCCGCGGCGAGGATGTCGATGTCCCCGACGGTCTCCCGGCCCCGGCGCAGCGAGCCGGCGTACGCGCACCGGCGGCAGCCTCGCACCTTCGACAACTGGGCGACCATGCCCTCGGCCACGTCCATGGCGGCGTCGATCAGCGCCCGGTCCCCGGAGGACTGCAGCAGCGCGATGCCGTGCAGGATGTTCTCCTCGGTCTTGGGCCCGAATCCCTTCAAGTCCCGCAGCCGCTCCTGCTGGATGGCGTCGGCCAGTTCCTCGATCGAGGAGATTCCCAGTTCCTCGTAGACCGCCATGGCCTTCTTCGGGCCGAGTGTGGGGATGGCCGTCAGCCGCCGGACGCCGGCGGGGATTCGCGCCCGCAGTTCCTCGACCGCGGAGACCTGGCCGGTGCCGAAGTACTCGACGATCTTCTCCGCGATCGACTTGCCGACGTTGGGAATCTCCTGCAGACCCTTGAGGTCGAGGTTGGACACGTCGGCATGGTGACCGCCGATCGCCCGTGCGGCCTTCTCGTACACGCGCGCCCGGAAGGCATCTCCTCCGGTGATCGAGATCAGATCCGCGTACTCGGCGAACAGCGCGGCCACCTCATCGTTGGAACGAGCCACGTCTCCAGGGTAAGCACGCCACTCGCGCCCCGCTCAGCTGAGCGGGGCACGCAGACACCCGGGTCAGGAACCCGCCGCGCGGCCCTCGGCCCGGGAGCGACGACGCCCCGGAATCGACACCCCGCGCCACGGCGGCGGAGGATCTTTCCCATGACCACCACACCGCACCCGCTCGTCGTCCGCGCCCGGCAGCTGGCCGACGACCTCCTCTCCCCCGACGCCGAGAGGGTGGACCAGACGGAGGTGCCGTCCGGTCACATCGACGCGATCAAAAGGTCCGGGCTGCTGGGGCTCGGCGCGCCCGAGGAGTACGGCGGCTGGGCCGCACCCGCCGCCGTGGCCCGGGAGACCGCGGAGATCCTGGCGGGGGCCTGCTGCTCCACCTGGTTCGTCCAGACGCAGCACCACACGCCGGTCGCGACGCTGATGCAGGGCGCGGAGCCGGTACGGGAGCGGCTGCTGGGGCCGATGGCCCGCGGTGAACTGCTGTCGGGCGTCGCCTACGCGCACCTGCGGGCCCACCCCCGGACGCCGGTGCGGGTGGTGCGCGAGCGGGGCGGGTGGCGGTTCGACGGGACGGTGCCCTGGTACACCGGGTGGGGCCTCAACGACGTGATGCTGCTCGCCGGTGTGACCGACGGCGGGGAGGCCCTGTTCGCGTTCACCGAGGCGCGGGAGCGGCCGGGGATGCGCGCCTCGCCTCCCCTGCGGCTCGCGGCGCTCACGGCGGCGCGCACGGTGTCTCTGGAACTCGACGGCATGTGGCTGCCCGAGGAGGCGGTGGCCGTGCGGACACCGTACGAGGAGTGGGCCGCCGGGGACCGCCCGAAGACGGTGGCCGCCTCCCCCGCCGTCTTCGGTGTCACCGAGGCCGCCCTCGGCCTGCTGGACGACGGCGTCGCGGGGCCGCTGCGCGCCCGCCTCGCCGAGATCCGCTCTCGCGCCTACGCGCTCGCCGACGAGGCGGCGCCGCACGAGCATCTGGACGAGCGGCTGGCGCTCAGGCTGCGGTCGTACGAGGTGCTGCGCGCGGCGACCACGGCGGCCGTGGTGTCCGGGGGCGGCCGGTCCATGGCCGTGACCAGCAAGGCCCAGCGGTTCGCCCGCGAGGCCATGTTCCTGCTGGTCCAGGGCCAGACGGCGCAGTCACGGCGCGCGCACCTCGACGCCCTGATCTCATGACGCACCAGCAGCTCCTGGCGCGGCCGGCCGGCGTGGGCGGAATCCTCGACGCGCCGCGCACACCCGGGCGCGGGACGGCGGGCGCCGGGGATCTCAAGTGGCGGCAGCGGGCGGCACAAGCCGGCGGAGCCGGGGCAGCGCACGCCGTGCCCGGGGTGCTCGACCCGCCGCACCAGCGAGTTCACCGGCATGTGCGCCCACCGGCAGTCCGTGCGCCCCGGGGCACGCTCAGCCGCCGGTGGTCAGTCCTCGTCGCGCGCCGGAACCACCACGAGGAACGCGTCCTGCCTCAGGTCCATCACCACCGTCGCCGGCTCACCCTCGGCACGCAGTGCGGCGGCGTACTCCTCCGCCGGCCACGATCCTCGCGGAGCTCCGGCGGGAAAACGCTCCATCACCTTCGCACCCATAGCCGCAGACACCTCCAAGGTCCTCCCGCCGAACCCTCGACGGACGCGGGCAACTCCCGTACGATTCGCCTGCCCTCGATCCCCGCGATCATGTACATCCGCGTGAACCACGCGCAACAGGCGGTGACGGGCGGGTGTCCCGCCCCGGCCAGGCACCACCGATCTCAGCTGCCGGCTGCCCGGTGCAGCGAGAGTTCCTCGTTCAGCGCCGCCAGAAAGCGCAGCGCGACCGTGAGTTCGGCCTCGGAGAAGCGGGCCCGGGTGGCGGCGGTCGCCTCCGCGAGCGGCCGGTAGTACCAGTGGGCCGTCGAAGGGGCGGCGGAGGCGTAACGCAGATGGACCACCCGGCGGTCGTCGCCGCCCCGGACCCGTCGGACCAGCCCCGCGCGCTCCAGCCGCTCCACGCAGGCGGATACGGACCCGGAGGTGAGCCCCAGGTGTTCGCGCAACCGTCCCGGCGTCATGGGCCCGTCGGAGTCCAGGATGGCCGCGAGTGCCTGTACGTCGGTCGCGTTCAGGCCGTTGCCCGCGAAACCGTGGACCAGGCGGTTGATCTCGACGTTCATCCGGCGCAACTGCACGGCGAGGTACCGCAGGTCGACGCCCCCGGGGGGCCGCCGCGCACCCGCGCCGCGCACATGATCGATTCTGTCCACGATGATCAGAGTAGTGACCTCTACACATAAAGGCCAAATAAGAGCAGAATGGGCATACGCGGCGCTTACCGCATACCGCACCAGCCGCGGTCTGGCCAGCGAAGTCAGAAGGAGACGAGTCATGGCCAACGTCCAGCCCACCAGAGGTGACATGACCGGCCACCCCGACGCCTACGAGATGCGGGCTCGCTACGCCCGTGTGCTCGGCGGTCGCGATGTGGCACTCGTGGACGGACCGGTGTTCCTGCTCGGTCTGTACTGCGCCGTGTCCCCCTGGGTGGTCCACTACGCCACCGGGCAGCCCGCGCTCGCGACCCACAACCTGATCATCGGGATCGCGATCGGACTGCTGGCACTCGGGTTCACACGCGCACCCGAGCGCATGTACGGCCTCAGCTGGGCCATGTGCGCCCTGGGTGCGTGGATGATCATCTCGCCGTGGATCGTCGGCGCGAGCCCGGACGCGGGCGTCGTCTGGAACAACGTCATCATCGGCGCTCTGGCCGTGATCCTGGGCCTGGTGTGCGCCGGTACGGCAGCGAAGAGCGTCCCCAAGCCATAGGTATCCCCGACAGGAAGGGAGTCGATGAACAGCACCGAGGCCGGCCCGCCATGCCTGGTGGACCGGCCGTTTCCGTGCCTCAGTCGCCGGGCACCAGCCACGGTTCCTGCGGCAGCGGACTGCCCGTCTCCAGCAGCGACTTGAGGTTGGACAGCACGGCGGCCCAGCCGGACGCCACATCGGCACGCTCTGTCTCGTCGGCGAGGTCCTCATGGGTGACGGTGAGGCGGACGATGTCGCCGTGCGGCCGGATGTCGAAGGTGACGCGGGAGTGCCTGGCCTCGTCGCCCTCGTCCTCCGGAGCGGACCAGGTGGTGACCAGGCGGGTGGGACGCTCACTCTCGGCGACGATGCCGACGACGTCGGCGACGCCGGACCCGTCCGTGCGGACGTGCGCCCAGCGGGACCCCGGCTTCCAGTCGGAGACGTTGCTGTGCCCCCAGTAGGCGGCGGTGAGGTCGGCGTCGGTGAGCGCGTCCCAGACCTTCTCCGGGGTGCTCGCGATGTAGGTGACGTACACGAATGCGGGTTTGTCGGTCATGGCTTCCTCGGCTTGTCGCTTCACGGCGCCGAGCACACGCAGGCGCGGACGCTCGAACTTGTCGATCCACCGCTCCTGGATCTCGTGGAGCGGCACCGGGTTGAGGTAGTGCAACTTCATCCGGCCCCGCCGCACCGTGCTGACCAGGTTGGCGTCCTCCAGGACGGCCAGGTGCTGGGTCACCGACTGGCGGGTCATCTCGATGCGCTCGCACAACTCGCCGAGCGTCTGCCCGTTCTCCTCGTGCAGCCGGTCCAGCAGGCGCATGCGGGTCTCGTCGGCCAGAGCCCTGAAAACCCTGTCCAACCGGAAGTCGTCCTCTTCTGATCGCACACTCAAAGTTATGCAGGCAATTGCCTGCATGTCAATCGCGAGCGGACCCGCAGCAGGGTGCAAGGGTGTGGACTTGAGCGTGGACGTCACCGACCGACGAGGAGGCCGTACGCCATGGTGAGCGAAGCCGAGCTGCCCCATCTGCGCCGGTGTGTCGAGCTGGCGGCCGAGGCGCTGGACGCCGGGGACGAGCCGTTCGGCTCGGTGCTGGTCGGCCGGGACGGCGTGGTCCTCGCCGAGGACCACAACCGGGTGGCCTCCGGCGACCGCACCCGGCACCCGGAGTTCGAGCTGGCACGCTGGGCGGCGGAACACCTGCCGCCGGATCAGCGCGCCGCGGCGACCGTGTACACCTCCGGCGAGCACTGCCCGATGTGCGCGGCCGCGCACGCCTGGGTGGGCCTCGGCCGCATCGTGTACGTGGCGTCGTCCGAGCAGCTCGGCTCATGGCTGGCGGACCTGGGCGTACCGCCGCCTCCGGTGCGGACGTTGCCGGTGAACGAGGTGGCGCCCGGCGTGGCCGTGGAGGGGCCGGTTCCCGAGCTCACCGACACGGTGCGGGAGCTGCACCGGCGTTTCCACCGCGCCGGGGGCTGAGCCGCCCGGCCGGGCGCCCATGACCCAGACCCAGGGCCCCATCGGGGAACGGCACCGATGGGGCCTCCTGGCGGCCGCCGGGAGCCTCAGGGGCCCGGCGGGCCGGACGGACCGGGCGGGACACGCGGGCTCGGCGAGCCGCACGGACTCGGCAAGCCAGGTGGTCTCAGCGCATCACCCGTGGGCGGGACCGCCGGTAGAGCACCGCTCCGCCCAGCACCAGCGCCGCGGCACCGATCGAGGCGGGCAGGGTCGCGTCCGCACCCGTCTCGGCGAGCCCGGGCCCGGCGTGCTGGACCACCGGCTTCGGCAGGGCCTTGGGCGGCACCGACGGCTCGGGCGCCGGTCGCACGGGCCGCTCGGGGCGGACCGGCCGGTCGCCGGGGGTGTTCACGGACTCGTTGCCGACGGCCCCGTTGCCGATGCCGACGACGTTCACGCTGTTGCCGGTGACGTTCACCGGCACATGCACCGGGAGCTGCACCCCGTTGCCGGAGAGCACGCCCGGCGAATCCTTTCCGCTGCTCGTGGCGGTCGCTCCCCCGCCCGAGCCGGCCCCCGAACCGGGGCCTTCCTCCCCGGCGTCGCCCGTGTTGGCGCAGCGGTTGCCCGCGGCGGGGTTCAAGAGCCCCACCACGTTCACGGTGTTCCCGCACACGTTCACCGGGACGTGCACCGGGAGCTGGATGGTGTTGCCGGAGATCAGCCCCGGCGAGCCGACCGCGGCTCCGTCGGCCGCCGAGTCGGCGTGCGCCGGAAACGTCACAGCCATCGCGCCGGACACGGCGGCGACGGCGATCACACCGTTTCGGGTAACCCGTTTCATTGGGTCCCTGCCTTCCAGACGTGGTTACGGGCACTCACCCGCACCGCATAAAACGCAGGTGAACCATCCGAGTTATGGCTTATCCGTCTTTCACCCGCCTATCACCCCGTCGAGTGGCGGGTTTGTCGAACTGGCAGTAAAGATGTCCGAACCATTGCCACCCTCCGTAACCGTCCGTACCGGACGAGTGAGCCGGACAGGGCAGGGCAGCCCCCCGGCGCCCCACTGGCCCGGAGGCGGCTCCTGCGGGCGCCGCTTATCGTGAGCGAGGGCGACGTACACCGGTTCCCCAGCGGGGCCCCCGGGAGGCATCGATGCTGGCCAAGCTGTCACCGCGGCGCACGGTACGACGCCACGCGGTCGCCGGAGCCGTCGGCCTGGCGATGCTGGGCGCCGGCGTGCCCACGACTGCCACCGACGATCCGCAGCCCGACCTGACCCGGTTCTACCGGCAGAAGGTCGTGTGGAAGAAGTGCGAAGGCGGTACGACCCCCCGCGATCTGCAGTGCGGAAAGGTCACCGTGCCGCTCGACTACGCCCGGCCCGGCGCCGGAACCCTCGACCTGGCCCTGGCCCGGTACCGGGCGAGCGGCGACAAGCGCGGCTCGCTGCTGCTGAACTTCGGCGGCCCCGGCGGCCCCGGAGTCAGTGAACTCGCCCACAGCGGCGACGACTTCATGGGCCTCACCGACGGTTACGACGTGGTGAGCTTCGACCCGCGCGGCGTCGGCCGGTCCTCTCCGGTCAGCTGCGGCGACAGCCCGTACGCCGGCGCGGAGCTCACGGCCGGGACCGACGAGACGCTCCGCGATCCGAACGCGGTGCTCAAGCAGTTGAAGCAGGCGGCCGACGAGTGCGCCAAGCACTCCGGGCCCGTCCTGCGGCACATAGGCACGGTGAACGTCTCCCGGGACATGGATGTCATACGCCAGGTCCTCGGCGACGACAAACTCAACTACCTCGGCTTCTCCTACGGATCGCGTCTCGGCGCGGTGTACGCGGCCCAGTTCCCCGAGAAAGTGGGCCGGATGGCGATGGACGGCGTGGACACGCTGACGGAATCGCTCGCCAAGCAGGGCGTGGCGGGCGCGGCGGGACAGCAGACCGCGCTGAACGACTTCATCCGCTGGTGCGTGAAGGACGTCGCCTGCCCGTTCGGCGAGGACGCACGGGGCGCGCGCGAGGAGGTCGTGCGCCTGGTCCGGTCGATGGACGAGGATCCGGTCCCGACGGCCTTCAGCGGCGAGTTCACGGGCCAGGACCTGGTCGGCGCGCTGAGCCAGGCGCTGTACAGCAGGCAGATGTGGCCGTCGCTGGAGCGCGCCCTGGCCTCGCTCGTCGAGGACGGGGACACACGGGGGGTGGAGGCCTTCGCCACCGGCGGCATGGCGATCCCGGGCCTGCGGCACGGCCGCCAGGAGACCTCGCCGTCCGGCGACGGCGGGCTCGTGGACCAGGAGAACGTCCCTCTGGACAACCTCCCGGCCGCGCTGATGGCCGTCAACTGCGCCGACGATCCCGACCGCCCCACGGCCCGGCAGATCACCCGGAACCTCGGCCGGCTGCGCGCCACGTACGAGGAGGCGTCACCCGTGTTCGGCCCGTTCCGGCTCACCCAGGTCCTGCTGTGCTACGGCCGCCCCAAGGGCACCGACTTCATCCGCAACGAGGTCAAGGACGTCGACACCGCCAAGATGCTGCTGGTCGGGACCCGCGGCGACCCGGCGACGCCGTACCGCTGGACCGTGCAGACGGCGAAACGGCTGGGGCCGTCGGCCGTGGTGCTCGACAACAAGGGCGAGGGCCACACCGCTTACATGTCGTCGAAGTGCGTGCGCGGCAAGGTCGACGACTTCCTGCTGTACGGGACCCTGCCGCCGAACGGCAGCTCCTGCGGCCCCGAGGACGGCGCGGGCGCGGCGCCATGACGATCACCCTGCCCCAAATGCCCGATACGTGAATCGGTCCTATGGTCGTGTCATGGAGCACGCACTCAGTCCCACGACCCTGTCCGAGCTGCGCCGGCCGCGCCCCTACCCGGCGGTGTCCGTGCTGACGCCGACCCACCGCAGGGAGCCGTACAACGCGCAGGACCGGGTCCGGCTGCGCAATGTGGTGTCCGAGGCCAAGAGGCAGCTGGAGGCCGATCCCGCGGTGACCCGGGAGCGGCGTGCCGATGTGGCGGCCCAGCTGGACCAGGCGCTCGGCGAGGTCGATCTGACCCATTCCGAGGACGGCCTGGTGATCTTCGCCGCCCCGGGTGAGCACCAGGTGTGGTCGCTCGCCCGTTCCGTGCCCGAGCGGGTGGTGCTCTCCGACACCTTCCTCACCCGCAACCTGGTCTCCGCCCAGGTGTCCGAGCGGCCGTTCTGGGTGCTGTCGGTCTCGGCCGACCGCGCCACCCTCTGGAACGGCGGCGGGGGCCGCGTCACCGAGGAGCGCAGCGGCGGCTTCCCGATGACCCGCCGGGCGGAGAACTTCGATCCCGAACGCCTGGAACGGGTCGGCGACATGCCGAGCACGTTCCGCGACGAGGGCACCCGGCACTTCCTGCGCGAGGCCGACACCGCGCTCGGCGCGCTGCTGCGGGACCGTCCGCGACCGCTGTACGTGACCGGTGAGCAGGCCGCGCTGTCCTGCCTCGACGAGGTCGGCGACGCCTCCCGGACCGCCTTGCAGATCCCGCACGGGGGTCTCGCGCAGGGCACTCCGGAAGCCGTGTGGCAGGCGGTGCGCACGGTGGTCGAGTCCGAGGACCTGAGAACCATCGACACCGTGACCAAGGAGCTCGAATCCGCCCGTGGCCGCAAGGAGTTCGCGGCCGGTGTCGACGAGGTCTGGCAGAACGCCCGGGAGGCCCGGGTGCGGCTGCTGGCCGTCGAGGAGAACTACCGCGTGACCGTGCGCGACGACGGCGACCACCTCGTCCCGGCCTCCACCGACGATCTCGACGCCCGCGACGACATCGTGGACGAGATCGTGGAACAGTGCCTGGAGACCGGCGCCGACGTCCGCTTCGTCCCCGACGGCACCCTGGCCGACGCAGGCGGCATCGCGGGGGTGCTGCGCTACTGACGGCGACCGCGCCCCTGCGCCTACGCTACGCCGGGACAGCCGGTGACAGGGGAGGGCGCACGTGGGTGAGCTGCTGGGCGTGGCGGTACTGGGCGCGGGTCACATGGGAGCCGACCACATACGGCGGCTGGACCGAGTGGTGAGCGGAGCCAGGGTGGCCGCCGTGGCCGACCCGGACCCCGCACGGGCGAAGGAGGCGGCGGCCGGCATCGACGGGGTCACGGTGCATGCCGAGGCGGAGGCGGCGCTCGACGCGCCCGGCGTCGGCGCCGTACTGATCGCCTCCCCCGGCCCCGCCCACGAGGAAGCGCTGCACGCGGCCTTCGCGCGGGGCCTTCCGGTGCTGTGCGAGAAGCCCATGGTGCCCGAGCCGGCGGGGGCGCTGCGGGTGGTCGAGGCCGAGGCGCGGCTCGGCCGGCGGCTGGCACAGGTCGGCTTCATGCGGCGCTACGACACCGAGTACCGGCGGCTGAAGTCCCTGCTGGACAGCGGCCGTCTGGGGCGGCCGCTGATGCTGCACTGCGTCCACCGCAACGTCTCCTCGCCGCCCGGCTTCACCAGCGCGATGCTGGTCAACAGCTCGGTCTCGCACGAGATCGACGTGGCGCGCTGGCTGCTCGGCCAGGAGCTGACCGCGGTGACCGTGCTGCGTCCCCGGCCCGCCGCGAACGCCCCCGACGGCCTCATCGATCCGCAGTTCGTGCTCCTCGAGACGGCGGCCGGCGCGCTGGTCGACGTGGAGGTCTTCGTGAACTGCCAATTCGGTTACCAGGTGCGCTGCGAGGCCGTATGCGAGACGGGCAGCGCCCGGATCGGGGAGGGCCGCACCATGCTCGTCACGGCGGAGGGCACCGCACGTGAGGAGGTGCCGCAGGACTACGTCGTACGGTTCGCGGACGCCTACGACCACCAGGTGCAGGCCTGGGTCGACGCCACCCGGCAGGGCCGGGTCACCGGCCCGAGCGCCTGGGACGGATACGCGGCCTCCGCCGTCGCCGAGGCCGGGGTCCGGGCGCTGGAGGGCGGCGGCCGTGTGACCGTCGACCTCGCCACGCGCCCGGAGCTGTACGCGGACGCGACCGGCTGACGCGAGGGGCGTTCCGGGCCTCTCAGACCCCGTCGAAGAGACTGCTCAGCCCCCGCTCGACGGCCCCGCCGACGTCCTCCTGACCGGTGGCGACGACCGCGTACGTACGCAGCAGGAAGCGGCGCAGGGCCGAGGTGTCGAACTGGAGCAGCGCCAGCCCGCAGGGCGAGTGGAACTCCAGCACGGTCAGGGCCCGACCGCACGGCCAGATCTGCACGTCACCGCTCCCCACCGGGCCGTGCACCCCTTCCTGAAGCAGTGCCCGGGCGAAGGTCCAGCTGAGCGCGTCACCGTCGAGGCACGCCTCGGACGGGAAGTCGAAGTGCACCGCCAGGGGGTCGGAGGACAGGTAGCGGAGGGTGACGGAGACGGGGACTTCCCGCTCCTCCGCCGTGATCAGCCGGGCGCGGGCGGGCTGCTGGAGGGTGATGTCCATGCTTCGGTCTCCACTGCGGCGAGAGGGCGGCCGGTTCCATGCCGGTTCTCTTACGAGCTCGTTCCGGCCTCTCACGTACACCCCAGAACAGGCATACGACGAACACCCATTTGAACGCATGCGAGCGAGCCGGACGTTCCGTCAATTCGCGTACGTGGTCTACGACTTGCCCGTCTCGACGCGTAGGCCCCGACTACGCGACAAGCACTCCGTGAAGACGCTGGCATATGCCAGAAGCACCACCGTATCGTGTGTTGCCGAATCCCTTACAGGGCGTCGCGGGCTGTGCAACAGTCGTAACGGTCCCACCGTCAGCCTTGTCGTACCGTCCCCGCATCGGAGTGCGTCATGCCGTCCCATCTCTCTGCGGACCACCCAGCCGCCCAGCCGCCAGGACGCGGGACGGTCGACGCGCTGATATCGCAGACGCGGCGACTGAAGGGTGACATGGACGCCGTACGACGGGACGCGCGCAGCGACGGCTCGGACCCACGGGACCGTTGGCAGCGCGCACTCTACGACCTCGCGCTGCACCATCTCAACGACCTCGACGAGCACCTGGCCCAGCTGCGCGACGGACCGCCCCCGGTCACCGGAGCGGAGGACGAACCGGCCGGGGCGGCGCTGCCCGCGGTCAGCGGCGAATCCCTGCTCAGCCGGGTCGGCAGCGCGGAGTGGAACCTGCTGACGGACCACGCCAGTTGGTCCGGCGAGCTCAACGAGATCCTCGGCCGCGACGCCGCCGCTCCCCCGCTCACCCTGGACGAACTGCCCTCGCTGGTACTCGACGCGGACCGGCCGCAGCTGACCGCGATGGTCACGGACTGCCTGGTCGACGCCAAGCGCATCGACGGCGAGTTCCGGATCCTGCGGCCGGACGGCGAGACGCGGACCGTACACATGATGGGCGAGCCCGTGCTCGGCGCCGACGGCAGCACCGCCTCGATGTGGGCCGTGCTGCGCGACGTCAGCGAACTGCGCCGTAACCAGCAGGCGGTGAGCGAGACCCGTGACTCGCTCCAGCGCCGGCGGCACGTCGCGCAGACCGAGCGCAGGCTTGCGGTCGAGCTGCAGGAAGCCGTGCTGCCGCCGTGGCACGGCACCCTGCGGCTCCCGCGCCAGGGCCCGAGCAGCCTGGACCTGGCGGCCCGGCATCTGCCCGCCGCGCCCGGCGAACTGATCGGCGGCGACTGGTACGACGCGCTGGAACTGCCCGACGGCGAGACGCTGCTGAGCGTCGGCGACCTCACCGGTCACGGCGTCGCGGTGACGTCGGGCATGGCGATGCTGCTCGGCGCGGTACGCGGCATGGCCATGGCGGGCACCCGTCCCGGCAAGCTGCTGGCCTGGCTGAACCAGCTCCTGGACACCACCGTCCAGCCGGCCCTGGGCAGCGCGGTCTGCTGCCGCTACCGCCCCGAGACCCGCACCCTGGTGTGGGCGCAAGCAGGACACCCCGCCCCGCTGCTGTTCCGCGACGGGACGGGGCGCAGGCTGAGCGCACCGGACGGCGTCCTGCTCGGCGCGACCTCGGGTGCCGCATACGGCGAGGCCGAGGAGGCCCTCGAGGAGGGCGACCTGGTCCTGCTGCACACCGACGGGCTGGTGCCCGGCAGCAACGGCACGGCTGCGGCACACCGGCTCACCGACCTCGCCCCGCGATTCGCCGAGGCGCAGAGTGCGCAGGACTGCGTGCGGATGGTCGTGGAGCAGTTCGGCGAGACCGCACGCCAGGACGACGCCTGTGTCCTGATCGCCCGGGTCACGTCGTAGGGAAGCGGGAAGACACGACAGGGAGCAGGGGCAGTCGCCCTACACGGCTGAGCTGTTGTCACCCCTTCCCTTCGGCCTGGGCAGAGCCAGCTGGATCTCCTCCCGCAACTGCTGGATCTTCGGGTACTCGGCGTACTCGGCGGTGAGCCGGTACATCTGGCGCAGCCGGTCCCAGGTGCGGCGGGAGGAGTTCTGCCCCATCGACATCAGCGCCAGCCGGGCGAACCGGTCCGCCTGTTCGGGATCGTCCGCGATGAAGCAGGCGGACGCCATGGACAGGAAGTCGAAGATCTTCGACCGCTGCTGGGCGTCGACCCGCAGCGCCAGTGCCTTGTCCGCGTAGTGCTGAGCGTGCGCCGCCGCGCCCGGCTCGTGCTCGGCGAGTGTGCGGTAGGCCAGGGCCTGCATGCCGTACAGGTCCGCCTCGTTGAACAGCTGCATCCAGCTCGGCGGAGGCACGTCCCCCTTGTCGGAGACGAACAGGTCCTCCGCCTGTCCCAGGGTGCGGCGCATCGCCTGGCCCTTGCCCATGGACGCCTGTGCCCAGGCCTCGATGGTGTGGAACATCGCCTGGGTGCGGGGCAGTACCTCCTCCCCCGATCCCGACGTGGCGAGCTTCATCAGGTCGAGCGCGTCGTCGGGCCGGCCCAGGTGCACCATCTGGCGGGCCGCCCGGGAGAGCGCCTCGCCTGCCCGGGGCCGGTCGCCGCCCTCTCTCGCGGCATGGGCGGCGATGACGAAGTACTTCTGCGCCGTGGGCTCCAGGCCGACGTCATGCGACATCCAGCCCGCGAGGACGGCGAGGTTGGCCGCGACGCCCCACAGGCGCCGTTGCAGATGGGGTGGGTGACGGTAGGCGAGCATGCCGCCCACCTCGTTGAGCTGGCCCACGACCGCCTTGCGCTGGAGCCCGCCGCCGCGGGCCGCGTCCCAGGCGCGGAACACCTCGACCGAGCGCTCCAGTTCCTCGATCTCCTGCGACCCGATGGGGGCGGCCTCATAGCGGTCGAACCCGGCGGGGTCGGCGTGCAGGGGGTCGTCGAAGTGGGGAGCGTCGGCCGCCAGGGCCGGGTCGGTGTGCAGCCAGTCGTACATGGCGCTGCTGAGTGCGGATCCCGCGGCGAGCACGGCACCCGCGCCCACCAAGCCGCGTCGGTTGAGCATGAGGTCCATTCCCGTGAATTCGGTGAGGACCGCGGCGGTCCGTTCGGGCGCCCACGGCACACCGTCGGGATGTTCAGCACTCCCGCCGCCCTGCCGCTTCCCCGCACGCCCGTGCCGGACCAGACCAAGATCCTCAATGGTCACGACACGGCCGAGACGCTCGGTGAACAGAGCCGCCAGCACCCTCGGCACCGGATCGCGCGGGATCTCTCCCATGTCGATCCACCGCCGCACCCGCGAGGTGTCGGTCGCCAGCTGGGGGTGGCCCATGGCCGCCGCCTGCTTGTTGACCAGCCTCGCGAGCTCTCCTTTGGACCAGCCGGCCAGGCCGAACAGGTCCGACAGTCGGGTGTTGGGTTGTCCGCTCACATCAAGCCCCCAGGTACTCGGCTGAGTTGACAGTAGCCCGGGGCAGGTTGCCGGGCGACTATTCGCCAGGGTTCGCCAGGGTGCGCCAGATGGTGTGCCACGGGACATCGGGTGTCAGGTAGGAACGCGCCACCCCGACCCGGTCGCCTGCTTGATACGGCCGGTGCATTCCCCAGGGTGCACCCGGGCGGTCGGGACGGGGGGCGCAACGACTTCGCAGGCACACGAAGGGATCTGTCTCCCCCATGTACGCAGCATCGTCCTCCGTGTCCGCCCCGCCCCGGCCGCTGCGCCCGCGCCCCGCGGCTCCCGCCTCCCAGAGGCCGGGAGAGCCCCTGCCGGGTGGCGGCGGCCCCTACCTCGCCCCTCCGCGCCCGACGGCCCCCGTGCTCGGCGCGGGCCGGACGCGGCGCCCCCCGGGGCTCGGCACCCAACCGCTCAGCGGGAGACTCGACTTGTCCGGCCCGCAGGGCGCCCAGCTGCGTACCGCCATCGCGTCGGTGCACCGGATCTGCCCGGAGTTCGCCCCGGTGCAGGTACTGCGGCGCAGCGGACGGTCCGTGCTGCTGGTCGGCACCACCGGACGCAGTACGGCCGTCGCCAAGTGCTTACTCGACCAGTCCCCGGCGTGGGCCGAGCGGATCCGCCACGAAATAGCGGCATACCGCTCGTTCGTCCGGCACCGCCCTCCCGTGCGGGCGCCCCGGCTGATCGCGGCGGACCCGGACAACTGCACGCTGGTCATCGAACGGATGCCGGGCCGGGCCGCGGCCCTCCAGCGGCACCCGTCGGAGGCACCGCCGCGCGCGGACATCCGGCAGGCGCTCAGCGCGATCTGCCGGCTGAACGCCTGGCGGCCCCCCGCGGGCACGTTCGACGCGCCGCTGGATTACGCGGCCCGCATCTCGCGCTACCACGACCTGGGTCTGCTCACCGACCGGGATCTGGGCGACCTGCAGAAGCTGCTGCACGGCATCGCGCTCGCCGCGGGCCGGCAGGGCATGGGCCAGTTCTGCCACGGCGACGCACTGCTGTCGAACGTCCTGCTGTCGCCCGCGGGACCGGTTCTGGTGGACTGGGAGCACGCCGGCTGGTACCTGCCCGGGTACGACCTGGCCACCTTGTGGGCGGTGCTCGGCGACGCGCCGGGCGCGCGGCGGCACATCAGCCAGATCGCCCAGTCCGCGGGGCCGGCCTCGCGGGACGCGTTCCTGGTCAATCTGATGCTCGTACTGACCCGCGAGATCCGTACCTACGAGACGGCCGTGCAGCGTTCGATGCACGACACGGCCCCCGCGGCACCGGGAGCGGCCCACCCGGGTGCTGCGCCGTCCGGCGAGGAACAGCGGCTGCTGCTGAGGCGGCTGCACGACGACTGCCAGCTGGCCCGCCGGGCCGTGCGCGCGGCGGTCGGCACTCGCTGAAGGGGGATGACGGTCCGCGGTGTGCCGGGACAACGGCGCACCGCGGACCTCGTCGTGTCCGGCCCCCGGACATGCCCCATTGGTGTACGCCACTGACGCCCCGCAGGCCCGTCGGCTGCCGCCACGAAACTCCTCGCACCCCGCCCTGACCGGGGAATTCGCCTCGCTGATCGCATGATTGACGGATCGTCGGAGAGCCGGTACCACTGTCACGCCCGGCCCCGCACGGCTCATCGCGCTCAACCGTCCCAGGAGGCTGCTTTGCGAGGATCCGCAACCGACCCCCGACGAGCGCCCGGACGGAGACGATGGCACCGGTCCGCCGGCGCCGCGGCCGCCTCGGCTCTCCTGCTGCCTCTGATCGGCGCGGCCCCGTCCGGCGCCGGACCGGACGACCGTCCGGACAGCCGGCTCCAGCAGGCGTTCGAGCGGGCCGCCGCCGCGTACGACGTGCCGCAGAGCGTGCTCCTCGGTGTCTCCTACCTCCAGTCCCGCTGGGACGCGCACGGCGGCGCGCCGAGCGTGTCCGGCGGCTACGGCCCGATGCACCTCACCGACGCCCGTACGGCGCTGGCCACCGCGCCGCATCACAGCGAGGGCACGGAGGACCCGCGCGGTGACGACGCCCGCCGGGCGCTGCGCCCGGAGGCGAAGCTGCCTCGGGACGCCGGACTCCCGCCCCGCCTGCGGACCTTGACGAGGGCCGCCGAGCTGACCGGCATCAGCGCCGGAAAACTGCGCACCGACCCGGCGGCGAACGTGGCGGGCGGCGCCGCGCTGCTCGCCGCGGCGCAGCGCGAGCTGGGCCGGCCGCCGAGCGACGACCCGGCGGACTGGTACGGCGCGGTGGCCCGCTTCTCGGGCGCCGACGACACGGCGACGGCGGCGACGTACGCGAACGACGTGTACGCCGTGCTGCGCACCGGCCAGGAGCGCCGCACGGACGCGGGACAGCGTGTGACGCTGGCCGCGCAGCCCGGACTCGCCCCCGACACCGCGTCGCTGCGGTCGGCGGGCCTGCGCGAGGCGGCCACCGAGGGCACCGAATGCCCGGCCACCGTCTCCTGCGAGTGGATCCCCGCGCCGTACGAGGAGTTCGGCGACGGCGACTACGGCAACCACGACCTGGGCGGGCGCCCGGCCTCGCAGAGCATCGACTACATCGTCGTGCACGACACGGAGGGCGCCTGGGAGGGCGTCCTCGACATGGTGCAGGACCCGGCCTACGTCTCCTGGAACTACTCGCTGCGCTCCACCGACGGCCACATCGCCCAGCACGTGAAGGCGAAGGACGTGGCCTGGCACGCGGGCAACTGGTACGTCAACGCGAAGTCGATCGGGCTGGAGCACGAGGGCTTCCTGGCCTCGCCGGACGCCTGGTACACGGAGGCGATGTACCGCTCGTCGGCCCGGCTGGTGAAGTACCTCGCCAGGAAGTACGGCATCCCGCTGGACCGGCAGCACATCCTCGGTCATGACACCGTGCCCGGGACGACCACGGCGACGATCCCCGGCATGCACACGGACCCCGGCCCGTACTGGGACTGGCGGCACTACTTCACGCTGCTGGGCCGCCCCTTCGGCCCCACCGCCCGTCCGGGCAGCGGCATGGTCACGATCCTGCCGGACTACGCCACGAACCGGCCCGAGTACACCGGCTGCACCACGGCCGGCGAGCCGTGCGCGACGCACGGTTCGAGCGCGGTGCGGCTGTACTCGGGTCCCGGCGAGAGCTACCCGTTGATCAAGGACATCGGTCTGCGCCCGGGTGGCGGCGACTCGACGACGGGCGTCAACGACATCGCCTCACGGGTCTCGACCGGACAGCAGTACGCGGTGGCCGGGCGCCAGGGCGAGTGGACGGCGATCTGGTTCCTGGGCCAGAAGGCCTGGTTCCAGAACCCGGCGAAGGCCCCGACCGCGGTCCCGGCGCGGGGTCCGGTCGTCACGCCGAGGAGCGGACTGGACAGCGTCCCGGTGTACGGCCGGGCCTACCCGGAGGCGTCCGCCTACCCGGCGGGAGTGCCGGCCCAGTCGGTGTCCCCGCTGCCGTACAAGCTGCTCAAGGGCCAGAAGTACGTCGCCGGTGACAAGGTGCCCGGCGAGTACTACTACGCGGTCACCTTCGCCACCGACGGGCACAAGGTCGTCGTGGGCAAGGATCAGTACTACGAGATCCAGTTCGGCCACCGGGTCGCGTTCGTCCGGGCGGCCGACGTGCAGGTGTCGCCGTAGCGGCTCAGCCCTGCTGGAACAGCTCCGCCGGGAGCGGCTTCAGCAGGGCGTACAGGTCGTCGGTGATGGGGCGGTCCCACGCGGCGATCGTGACCAGCACGTTGTCGCTGCGGTCGAACTGCACACAGGAGATCCGGCTCTCGGAGAGCTTCAGGCGGCGCACGATGAGGAGGTTGTCGCCCTGCATCACGGGCATGTCCTCGGTGCCGACGACGGTCACCTCCTCGTCGTTCTCCAGCGCCAGCAGTAGCTGGGCCACCTCGAACGGGACCTGCCCCTCGACGACGTCGCGGGCCGGGGAGCCCTCGGGCAGATTACCGATGATCATCGCGGGGCCGCGGCCGCCGAAGAGGTCGTAGCGCAGGAAGACGCCCTGGCAGGTGCCGTCGGGGGCGGGCAGCAGGCCCGCGCCCAGATTGCCGGGCCAGTCGCCCGGGTCCATGGCCAGCACGTCGAAGTCGGGCCCGGCGGGGGTGGCGCTGCGGCGGCGGAGGAACGACATGCCGCCATGGTACGTGCCCGCAGGTCGTCGGCGCGGGGAGGGCGGGCGGGTCGGTACGGCGGTGCAGTGGGCCGGCGGCGCGCCCAGGAACCCCTGGCCGAGTGCCTAGGCGGGCCTCCTGTGCCGCTCGTGGTGGCGGGCGACGCGGGCACGGTTGCCGCAGGACGGTGTGCACCACTCCTGGCGCGGGTGTTCCTTCAGGAAGTAGCGCACACAGCGCGGGGCGTGGCAGGCGCGCAGCCGCTCGCGGCCGGGGCCGGCGAGGAAGGCGACGGCGGCCTGCGCGAGGAGGGCGATCAGATCGGCCTGGCCGTCCGCGGGCCGGTGGTGCACGACGGGGTCGGCGTCGTCGGGCCAGCGCAGGACGGGCACGGTGGGGGTACGGGCCGCCGCGGCGTTGAGGCGGGCGAGGGCCTCGGTGACGGGCAGCAGACGGGCCGCGTCGGCGGGGCTCGGCGCGGCGGGGCGCACGGCGCGGGCGAAGAGGGCGCGGACGGCGGCGCGCAGCTCGCGCACGGCGGTGAGTGTCCCGGCGTCGGCGGTGTAGGCGCCGGCGTCCGGCACGGTGCCGGGGTGGGCGCGCACCCAGGCGGTGAGCCCCTCGGGGCAGGTCAGGTCGTCGGCGACGCCGCCGTGCCCGTCGTGCCGGATGGTCACGGCGAGGTCGAGCGCGATCCCGGCGGCCCTGCTGGTCGGGTCCTGCATGAGGCTAATGATAGGGGCGGGCAGAACCATTAGCTTCCGGCGCGCCTCACTCCTCCGGTGCCGCCGGCGGTACCACCGCCACCGGGCTCGCCGCGTGCAGCAGCACGGCGTGCGTGACCGAGCCCATCATGCGGGCGGGGGCGAGCAGGCGGCGGCGGTGGCGGCCCACGACGACCAGTTCGGCGCCCTGCGAGTGCGCGACGAGCAGGGCGGCGGCGTCGCCGGGTGCCACGTACGGCTCCGCCCGGACGCCGGGGTGGCGCCGCCGGTGCGGGGTCAGGAAGCCGTCGGCCAGGGTGCGGGTCTCGCCCTCGACGGCGTCCTGGTCGATACCGGCCGGCAGCAGCTCACCGGCCGCGCCCGCCCACAGTTGCAGCGGCCCCGGGAAGGCGGCGACCACCTGGACGCGTGCGGCGCGCCGGGCGGCCTCCTCGAAGGCGAAGGCGAGAGTGGCGTCGTCGGGGCCGTCCACGTTGAGGCCGACGACGACCCGGGGGCCCGGTTCCTGCTGCGGGGCCTCGTCGACCTCGCGGCCGGGCCGGGGCACCACGACGACAGGGCACGCGGCGTCGCGGGCCACGGCGAGGCCGTTGGAGCCGAGCAGCAGACTCGCGAACCCGCCGCGGCCCCGGGAGCCGAGCACCAACAACTGGGCGTCGGTGCCGAGTTCGGGCAGTACGGCGGCGGGTGTGCCCTCGGGCCCCAGGTAGTCCACGTCCGGCGCCCCGCCGAGGTGGGCGCGGGCCCTGGCAAGAACGGGATCGTCCGCGGGCTCCGGCAGCGGCGTGACCTCGACGGCGGCGGGCATCCGGGCGGCGTACTGGCGCACGTGCACCACCCGCAACGGGGCGCCGCGTCCGCGGGCGGCGTCGAGGGCCCAGTCCAGGGCCCGCAGGCTGTCGTCCGAACCGTCGAACGCCGCGATGACCGGCAGGGTGCTCATGGGTTCCTCACCTCCGCGGTGGCGACTTCCACTTCCCGGGGCCAGCCTCGCTCAGGCCTCGGCCCCGGGAGGCCTCTGGAGGTCGCGTGTCCGGAAAATCGGGTGGGACACCCCGGGGGCCGGTCGGGCCGCCCGGCACACGCCGGCGGGGTCAGGTCAGGTCGAACTCGCCCTCCCGGGCGCCCGACACGAACGCGCCCCACTCGGCGGGGGTGAAGATGAGAGAGGGGCTCTCCGGGCGGTCGCTGTTGCGCATCGCGATGAAGCCCTCGACGAAGGCGATCTGGACATCCCCCACACCCCGGCTGCTGGACTGCCATTCGGCGTTGCTCAGGTCCAGCTCCGGCTTGTCCCAGCCCATGAGCGGCTGCTGCTGGATGGTGGTCTCGGCCACGTCCGTGCTCCTCCCGACTCGTCGTCCGCGGCCAGCCTAGCGATCGGTTCCCACAGCCGACAGGCCACGTGAGGGGGACCTTTCAGGGGCCCGGCGGCCGCGCGCCCACGAGCCACATGGAGAAGAACTGGGAGCCGCCCCCGTAGGCGTGCCCAAGCACCTTGCGCGCGCCGTCCACCTGGTGCTCCCCCGCCAGCCCGCGCACCTGCTGGGCCGCCTCGGCGAAGCGGATCATGCCGGAGGCGCCGATGGGGTTGGTGGACAGCACGCCGCCCGACATGTTGACCGGCAGGTCCCCGTCCAGTTCGGTGACCCCCGACTCGGTGAGCTTCCAGCCCTCGCCCTCGGCGGCGAAGCCGAGGTTCTCCAGCCACATCGGCTCGTACCAGGAGAACGGCACGTAGATCTCGGCCGCGTCGATGTCCCGGCGCGGGTCGGCGATGCCGGCCTGCCGGTAGACGTCGGCGGCGCAGTCCTGGCCGGCCCGTGGCGAGACGAAGTCCTTGCCGGCGAAGAGAGTGGGTTCGCTGCGCATCGCGCCGCCGAGCATCCAGGCGGGCGGACGGGGCGCGCGGGCGGCTCCCGCCCGGTCGGTGAGGATCATGGCGCAGGCGCCGTCGGAGGACGGGCAGGTCTCCGAGTAGCGGATCGGGTCCCAGAGCATGGGTGAGGCCTGAACCTTCTCCAGGGTGACGTCGTGCTCGTGGAGATGGGCGTACGGGTTCTTCAGGGCGTTGCGCCGGTCCTTGTACGCCACGAGTGAGCCGATCGTGTCGGGCGCGCCGCTGCGCCGCATGTACGCGCGCACGTGCGGGGCGAAGAAGCCGCCCGCGCCGGCCAGCAGCGGCTGCTGGAACGGGATCGGCAGCGACAGACCCCACATGGCGTTGGACTCGGACTGCTTCTCGAACGCGAGGGTGAGGACGGTGCCGTGCACCCGGGCGGCGACGAGCTGCGCCGCCACCAGTGCGGTGGAGCCGCCGACCGACCCGGCGGTGTGCACGCGGAGCATGGGCTTGCCGACCGCGCCCAGCGCGTCCGCCAGATAGAGCTCCGGCATCATCACGCCCTCGAAGAAGTCGGGCGCCTTGCCGATGACCACGGCGTCGACGTCGGCCCACGTCAGCTCGGCGTCGCCGAGTGCCGCTCCGGCCGCCTCCCGGACGAGCCCGGCGAGGGAGACGTCCCGGCGTGCCGCCGCGTGCTTGGTCTGGCCGACGCCTACGACGGCCACGGGCTCCTTGCTCATCGGGAATCCCCTTCGAGGACGGCGACCAGGTTCTGTTGCAGGCAGGGGCCGGACGTGGCGTGGGCGAGGGCCCGGCCGGAGGAGCCCCGGTGGATGCGGGCGGCCGCCTCGCCGATGCGGATCAGACCGGCGGCCATGATCGGGTGGGCCGCGAGCGCGCCGCCCGACGGGTTGACGTCCACGGCGTCGCCGAGCCGCAGCGCCTTGCGCAGGACGATCTCCTGTGCGGTGAAGGGCGCGTGCAGTTCGGCCGTGTCGACGGGCCGTTCGAAGGCACCGGCCCGCTCGGCGGCCAGGCGGGTGGAGGGCGAGTCGGTGAGGTCGCGGACGCCGAGGCCGTGTGCCTCGATGCGATGGTCGATGCCACGGATCCAGGCGGGGCGTGCGCACAGCTCGCGGGCACGGTCCCCGGCGGCGAGGATCACGGCGGCGGCGCCGTCGCCGACGGGCGGGCAGTCACCGGTGCGCAGCGGCCGTACGGCGTACTCCCCGTGCGGCACCGGGCCCCGCAGCTGGGCGTGGGGGTTGTCCTCCGCCGCCGCGCGGCTGCGGGCGGCCACCGCCGCGAGCGCGGGCTCGTCGGTCTCGCCCGCGTCGATGAGCGCCTGCGCCTGGAGGGCGGCGAGGGCGACGGAGTCGGGCCAGAGGGGGGCCAGGTAGTACGGGTCGAGCTGGCGGGTGAGGACGTCCCGCACCGATCCGGGAGAGGACTTGCCGTACGCGTACACGAGGGCGGTGTCCGCCTCGCCGGTCAGCAGTTTCGTCCACGCCTCGTACAGCGCCCAGGCGCCGTCCATCTCGACGTGGGACTCGGCGATCGGCGGCCAGGCCCCCACCCCGTCCAGGGCGAGGGTGAAGGAGAACGCGCGGCCGGCGAGGTAGTCGCTGGAGCCGGAGCAGGTGAAGCCGATGTCGGAGGTCTTCAGGCCCGTGCGGTCGAGCACCTCGTGCAGGACCGGCATGAGCATCTCGACCTCGGAGAGTTCGTCGCTGGTGCGCCGGTGGGCGGTCTGCGCGAAGGCGACCACGGCAATCTCACGGGTCACAACAGCTCCTTGTAGGTGTCGTAGTCCGCGTCCGGCTCCCCGGCCGGCCGGTAGTGGTCGGGGTAGCGGGAGCCTTCCGTCCACACGGGTTCGACGCGCAGGCCCATCCGGACCTGGTCGTACGGGATGCCGCCGATGCGTGCGTGCAGGGCGAGACCGGCGCCGTCGAGCGCGATGTGGGCGTATACGTAGGGGACTTCGATGTCCAGGTTCGCGGCCTTGATGTTGACGATGCAGAAGGTGGTGACCGTGCCGCGCGGGCCCACCTCGACCTGTTCCGTGGTGGCTACGCCGCAGGTGGGGCAGGCTCCGCGGGGCGGCACGTACACCTTGCGGCAGGACGGGCAGCGCTCGCCGACGGTCCGCCTGCCGGAGAGCGCCTGGATGTAGGCGGACTGGGCGCGGCCCGGACTGTAGGTGTAGTCGAGCCGGGCGTGCGCGACGATCCCGGTGACCGGTTCCGGGAACTCACCGCTGTGGCCGCCCGGCCGGCCGGGCTCGCCGTCGTACGGCTCGAAGCAGGCGATGTCGGTGATGGCGCCGGTGCGTTCGCGCGCCCAGCGGATGCGGACCCGCATGCCGGTGCGCACCGCCTCGGGGCCGGTCGCGTCGAGGGCGTGGAGCATGGCCGTGTCGGCGCCGTCGAGGCGGACCAGGACCCAGGCGAAGGGTGTGCCGAGGGGCTGGCCCCGGCGGGGGGCGTGATTCCAGGCCCAGGTGGTGACCGTGCCGGTGGCGGCCACCTCGACCAGGTCGCGTATCTCGTCGGCGGTGACGGGGTCGTACTCGACGGGGGGTACGAGGGTGCGGCCGTCGCGGGTGCGCACCCCGAGGACGACGCGTTCGCGCAGTCCGGTCAGGAAGGCGCTCTGGACGGGGCCCAGGGAGCGGGTGAAGGGGAACTCCACGACCAGGGGGGCTTTGAGGACTTCGGGCATGCCGGGAACTCCTTCGCGTCAGGCGCGCTTGTAGTCGGGCGGTCGCTTCTCCGCGAAGGCGCGTGTGCCTTCCTTGGCATCGGCGGTGTCGAAGACCGGCCAGCCACGGCGGAGTTCGGCCGCCAGACCGTCGGCCTCGGTCATCTCGGCGGCCTCGTACACCGACGCCTTGACGGCCTCCACGGCGAGCGGGCCGCAGGCGTTGATCTGTTCGGCGATCTCCAGGGCCTTGCCGAGTGCCGTGCCGTCGGGCACCACGTGACCGATCAGTCCGATGTCCGCCGCCTCGCGGGCGCCGTACGGACGTCCGGTGAGCAGCATTTCGAGGGCGTGGGTACGGGGGATCTGGCGTGGCAGCCGGACCGTGGAGCCGCCGATCGGGAAGAGTCCGCGGCGGACCTCGAACAGCCCGAAGGTCGCGGACTCACCCGCGACGCGGATGTCGGTGCCCTGGAGGATCTCGGTACCGCCCGCGACGCAGGGCCCCTCCACGGCGGCGATGACGGGTTTGCGGGGCCGGTGGTGGCGCAGCATGGCCTTCCAGTGCAGGTCGGGGTCGGCCTTGAGCCGGTCCCGGTACCGCTCGCCCGTCATGCCCCCGCCGGCGAGCGCCTTGAGGTCCATGCCCGCGCAGAAGGCCCCGCCCGCGCCGGTCAGCACGATCGAGCGGACCGCGTCGTCCTCGTCGGCCTCGGTCCAGCCGTCGTAGAGGCCGACGAGCATCGGCAGCGAGAGCGCGTTCCTGGCCTCGGGCCGGTTGAGCGTGAGCACCAGTGTGGCGCCTTCGCGCTGCACGGTGAGGTGTTCGGTGCCACCCATGGATGTCCTCCCCGTCCTGCCGCCTCGGGCACGTCCGCAGGAACGAGAACAGGTTGCAGCAGGCGCGGCGGGGCTTCAAGAGTTTTCTGACAGGCAGTCAGATTTCTGCTGCACGGACCCTTCACACTTGTGCCGCCCTTTGCTCTGATGACCGGCAACCGAGGGGCAGCGAGGTCAGGAGGAGCGGTGGAGTACAACCTTGCCGACCTGTTCGAGTCGGTCGTGGACGTGGTGCCGGACCGCGAGGCACTGGTGTACCTCGACCACCCCGGCACGGGCGCGGAGCGCCGGCTGACGTACGCCGAGCTGGACGCGGCCGCCAACCGGATCGGTCACCACCTGCTCGACAGCGGCATCCGCCCCGGCGAGCACCTCGGGCTGCATCTCTACAACGGCGTGGAGTACCTCCAGACCGTGCTCGGCTGCCTCAAGGCACGCATCGTGCCGGTCAACGTCAACTACCGCTACGTCGAGGAGGAACTCGTCTACCTCTACCGGGACGCCGATCTGGCTGCCCTGGTCTTCGACGCGGAGTTCGCGGACCGGGTGACGGCGGCGCTGCCCAGGGCGAAGAAGGTGCGCCACACGGTGCGGGTCGGGACGGGGGGCTCGCTCGGCGTGCCGTTCGGTCAGGCGGAGAGCGGCGGTTCGCCGGAGCGCGGTTTCGCGGCGCGCTCGGGGGACGACCAGTTCATCATCTACACCGGCGGCACGACGGGGATGCCGAAGGGCGTCATGTGGCGTCAGGAGGACCTGTTCTTCGCGGGCCTCGGCGGCGGGGCGCCGACGGGGGAGCCCGTGAAGACGCCGCAGGAGCTGGCCGAGCGGGTCGCGGCGGGTGGCTCGGGGATCACGTTCTTCCCCACTCCTCCGCTGATGCACGGCACGTCCACGCTGACGGCGTTCATCGGCTTCAACTTCGGGCAACGGGTCGTGCTGCACCGCAAGTTCGTGCCCGAGGAGGTGCTGCGCACCATCGAGAAGGAGAAGGTCACCAGCGTGTCCCTGGTCGGCGACGCGATGCTGCGCCCGCTGATCGACGCCCTCTCCGGGCCTCTGAAGGGCACCGACTGCTCCTCGGTGTTCAGCGTGTCGTCGTCCGGCGCGATCATGTCGGAGACGGTCAGGCAGCAGTTCCTGGCGCTCGTCCCGCACGTGATGCTGCTGAACAACTTCGGTTCCTCGGAGTCCGGCTTCAACGGCACGGCGACGGACGACTCCGGGCCCGAACGAGGGTTCCGCATCCGCGTCAACCTCCGTACGCGAGTGGTCGATCCGGCGACCCACGAGCAGGTGGCGGCCGGTGAGGTGGGCCGGGTCGCCCAGTGCGGTCACGTGCCCCTCGGCTACTACAACGACCCGGCGAAGACCGCCGAGACCTTCTTCGAGAAGGACGGCGAGCGGTGGGTGCTGCTCGGCGACATGGCCACCGTCGACGAGGAGGGCGTGGTCACCGTCCTCGGCCGGGGCTCGCAGTGCATCAACACCGGGGGCGAGAAGGTGTACCCGGAGGAGGTCGAGCAGGCCCTGAAGTCCCATCCGGACATCTACGACGCCCTGGTGGCCGGGGTGCCGGACGCGAAGTGGGGCAACCATGTCGCGGCGGTCGTCCAGGTGCGCGAGGGCGCCCCGGAGCCCTCCCTGGCGGACATCCAGACCCACTGCCGCGACCGCCTCGCCGGGTACAAGATCCCCCGCCAGCTGGTCGTCACGGACACCATCCGCCGCTCCCCCAGCGGCAAGGCGGACTACCGGTGGGCACGTCGGGTGGCGGCTGCGGCGGACGCCTAGCAGCCGGGGCGCGCCGCGCCCGAGGCGCCGGGGGGTCGGCAGCCGACGGCAACACGTCGTGTCACGTGCCGCCCCTTCGCTCCGCCGTCCCGGGACGTCCACGGCACCCGGCCTCTTGCCACCACCAGCCCCTGCTCACCGCCCTGCCACGCCGCCTGCGGCCAGGACCCGGCGCGCGGGCGGCCCCGCCAGTCAGTGCACTTCGGCGCCCCGGGCGAAGAGGCCCGCGGTGCGCCGGGCGAACCCCTTCGGGTCGTCCACCCACGGATGGGTGCCCCCCGCCCCAGCGAGGCCGACACCCCGGCGCAGTCGGCAACGCCGGGACCGCAGGCCACGACCCCGCGCCCGGGACGGCAGCCCCGCCGGTCAATGCACCTGAGCGCCCCGGGCGAAGAAGGCCGCGCACCTCGCCCGACACCCACCAGGCCCCAGGCCACGACCCGCGCCCGGGACGGCAGCCCCGCCGGTCAATGCACCTGAGCGCCCCGGGCGAAGAAGGCCGCGCACCTCGCCCGACACCCACCAGGCCCCAGGC
>NZ_JBIUBW010000015.1:114905-189624 GCF_044548465.1 Streptomyces sp. NPDC052023
CCCACGACCCGCGCCCGGGACGGCAGCCCCGCCGGTCAATGCACCTGAGCGCCCCGGGCGAAGAAGGCCGCGGTGCGTTGCGTGAACCACTTCGGGTCGTCCACCCACGGATAGTGCCCCGCGCCCGGCTGGACGGCCACCTCGGCGTGCGGGAAGACCTCCGCCGTGCGGTGGGCCAGGCCGGGCCGTGGGCCGCCGTCGAGTTCGCCCGCGTACACGAGGACCGGGGCGTCCAGTGCCGCAAGCGCGGCGCGGGTCGCGGGTGCGTCGAAGGCGCCCTCGGAGCCGTACCGCCCGGCCGCCTCGTCGTTGCTCTCCTGCTCGTCCCGCTCGGCGTGCGCGGCGGCGGCCTCGTCCCAGCGCCCGTAGAAGAACGGTATGAACCTCGGGTCGAAGTCGCCGCCCTGGCGCAGCCACTTCTCGAACGCCGGGAACGCCTCCGCGAACCAGGGCTGACCCTCCCGCAGTCGCGCGGCGGCCAGCCGGTCCTCGGTCGTCGCCGGCATGTCCAGCGCCCAGGGGGTCGCGGTGATCAGCGCGAGCCGTGCCACCCGGCCGGGGTGGCGGGCGGCGTACAGCATGGCGAGGCTGCCGCCCGCCGAGTGGGCGAGCAGGTCCATCCGCTCCAGACCGAGGTGGACGCGCAGCGCCTCCACGTCGTCGACGAGGCGGTCGCATCGGTAGGTCGCCGGGTCGGCAGGCACCTCCGAGTCGCCGGTGCCGCGCAGATCGAGCAGGACCAGCCGGCGGTGGGCGGCGAGGCCGCCCAGGTCACCGAGATAGGTGGAGCGCCGCATGGGGCCGCCCGGCAGAACGACCAGCGGCGCGCCGTCACCGCGCAGATGGTAGGCGAGCCGGGTGCCGTCAGGGGCGAGGAAAGTGGGCATGGCGAGCATCCTCGACGCCCGGCGACGGCCCGCGCAACGGACTTCCGCCCGCCGCAGAAAGTGCGGGCCGGGGCCTTGCTTCCGCCGGGGCGGACTGGATTACTGATCCACAACACCTCGACCGAATGATCGGTCGTCCGAGATGCTGCGGTTGGTAAGGAGAGGTCCCATGGCGAGGACGACGGACCTGCTGGACGCGGGGGAACGACTGGGCCCGCAGGAACTGCGGGCGGTGCAGCTGGAGCGGCTGCGGGCACAGTTGCGGCACGCCTACGACAACGTGCCCTTCTACCGGGAGTCCTTCGACAAGGCGGGCGTCCACCCCGACGACTGCCGCTCCCTCGCCGGCCTCGCCCGCTTCCCGTTCACCACCAAGGCCGACCTGCGGGAGCACTACCCGTACGGGATGTTCGCCGTGCCCCGGGAGCGCATCCGCCGGATCCACGCGTCGAGCGGTACCACCGGGCGCCCGACCGTCGTCGGCTACACGGACAACGATCTGTCGATGTGGGCCGACATGGTGGCCCGTTCGATGCGGGCGGCGGGCGCGCGGCCCGGCGACACCGTGCATGTGGCTTACGGCTACGGCCTGTTCACCGGCGGACTGGGCGCGCACTACGGTGCCGAGCGGCTCGGCTGTACGGTGATCCCGGCATCCGGCGGCATGACGGCCCGTCAGGTGCAGCTGATCCAGGACCTGAAGCCCGGCGTCATCATGGTGACACCGTCCTACATGCTGACGCTGCTGGACGAGTTCGAGCGCCAGGGTGTCGACCCGAGGGGCACCTCGCTCCGGGTGGGCATCTTCGGTGCCGAACCCTGGACGGAGGGGATGCGGCGGGAGATCGAGGAGCGGTTCGCGATCGACGCCGTGGACATATACGGGCTCTCCGAGGTGATCGGCCCGGGAGTCGCCCAGGAGTGCGGGGACACCAAGGACGGTCTGCATGTGCACGAGGACCACTTCTACCCGGAGATCGTCGATCCGGTCACCGGTGAGGTGCTGCCCGACGGCGAACGGGGCGAGCTGGTCTTCACCTCGCTCACCAAGGAGGCCATGCCCGTGATCCGCTACCGGACCCGGGACCTGACGCGGCTGCTGCCGGGCACGGCACGCGTCTTCCGCCGGATGGAGAAGATCACCGGCCGGAGCGACGACATGGTGATCCTGCGCGGCGTGAACCTCTTCCCCACCCAGATCGAGGAGATCGTGCTCCGCACCCCCGGGGTGGCCCCGCACTTCCAGCTGCGTCTCACCCGGGAGGGCAGGCTCGACGCCCTGACCGTCCGGGCCGAGGCCCGTCCGGACGCCACCGCCGGGACCCGCGACGACGCGGCCCGGGCCATCGCGGCCGCCGTGAAGGACGGCATCGGCGTGTCCGTGACGGTGGAGATCGTCGAACCGGAGTCCCTCGAGCGGTCCGTGGGCAAGATCAGGCGGATCGTGGATCTGCGTCCGCGCTGACCTGTCCGTCGCCGAACCGGTCCCGCAGCTCCCGCTTGAGGATCTTGCCGCTGGCGTTGCGCGGCAGCGCGTCCACGAACACCACCCGCTTCGGCGCCTTGAAGTGGGGAAGCCTCTCGCGCGCGTGGGCGATCAGGTCCTGCGGGGTCACCTCGCCGCGCGGGACGACGAAGGCGGTGATCGCCTCGATCCACTTCTCGTCGGGCAGACCGACGACGGCGACCTCGGCGACGGCTTCATGGGTGTAGAGGGCGTCCTCGACCTGCCGTGAGGCGACGACCACGCCACCGGAGTTGATGACGTCCTTCACCCGGTCCACGATCGTGAGGTAGCCCTCCGCGTCCCGCACCGCGAGGTCTCCGGAGTGGAACCAGCCGTCGCGGAAGGCCTCGGCGGTCTCCTCCGGCTTGCCCCAGTAGCCTTCGCACAACTGCGGTGAGCGGTAGACGATCTCGCCGGGTGTGCCGTCGGGCACGTCCTTGCCGTCCTCGCCGACGACCCGGGCGTCCACGAAGAGCACCGTCCGGCCGCAGGAGGCCGGACGGGCCGTGTGCTCGCCGGGTGTGAGGACCGTGGCCAGGGGGCCGATCTCGCTCTGGCCGAAGCAGTTGTAGAACGCCAGCCCCGGCAACCGCTCGCGCAGCCGTTGCAGGACGGGGACCGGCATGATCGACGCCCCGTAGTACGCCTTGCGCAGCCCGCTCAGGTCACGGGTGGCGAAGTCGGCCCGGTTCGCCAGGCCGATCCACACGGTGGGCGGAGCGAACAGGCTGTCCACGCGCCCGGCTTCGATCAGGTCGAAGAGCTGGTCGCCGTCCGGGGCGTCCAGGATGACGTTCGTCGCGCCGACCGCGAGATACGGCAGCAGGAAGACGTGCATCTGCGCCGAGTGGTACAGCGGCAGCGCGTGCACCGGCCGGTCGCCCGCGCCGAGGTCGAGGGCGGTGATCGCACTGAGGTACTCGTGCACGAGGGCGCGATGCGTCATCATCGCGCCCTTGGGCAGCGCTGTCGTGCCCGAGGTGAAGAGCAACTGCGTCAGGTCCTCGGCGCGCGGATCCGGGCCGTCGTAGGGCGTCGTGGACGGCAGGCGGGCGAGCAGCGAGTCGCCTGCGTCCCGCAGCGGCAGCGTCCGTACGCCCTGCGGGAGTCGGCCCGCCAGGTCCGGGTCGGCGAGGACCAGCCCGCTGCCCGACTGCTCGACGATGTACGTCAGGTCGTCGCCGGTCAGGTTCTGGTTGACCGGCACGTGCACCAGGCCCGCGCGGGCGCAGGCGAGGAAACCGATGAGGTAGGCGTCGGAGTTGTGGCCGTAGGCGCCGACCCGGTCACCGGGGGCGAGGCCCTCACCGAGCAGGAGACCCGCCGCCCGGGAGACGGCGTCGTCGAGTTCCTCGTACGTCCAGCGGCGGTCGCGGTACTCGACCGCGACGCGCGCCGGGGTCCGGCGGGCGCTGCGCCGCAGCACCCCGTCAACCGTGCTGCCGTGTCCGGGCGTCATGACTGATGATCCTCGGTCCGCGTACGGCGGAGGTCAAGGGACCCGTCCGCGGCGGACATACCAGTTGGTACGCTCAACCGCTCCTTCCCTCAATGACGTTGGGAGGCACGATGCACATCCGCCTGAGACGATTCACCCTCATGGCAGTCGCCCTGCTCACCGCCGCCACCGCGCTGCCCGCCGCGGCCGCGCCGGCGCAGGGCCGTCCGGAGCGACACCCCTCGCACGGCGGCCTGTCGGCCGTCATCCGCTACACCGAGTACGGCGTTGCGCACATCCTCGCGCGCGGCTACGCGGACCTCGGCTTCGGCACCGGCTGGGCGCAGGCCGCCGACCAGGTGTGCACGCTGGCCGACGGCTTCGTGACGGTACGCGGCGAACGCGCGCGCCACTTCGGCGCCGACGCGCCGTCCGACCCGGCCCTCTCCTCGGCGGCCCGGAACCTCTCCAGCGACCTGTACTTCCGCGGGGTCCGCGAGGCGGGCACGGTGGAGCGGCTGCTCGCCACGCCTGAGCCGGCCGGGCCGAGCCGCGCCGCGAAGGACCTGATGAGGGGGTTCGCGGCCGGCTACAACGCATGGCTGAGGCAGAACCGGATCACCGACCCGGCCTGCCGGAACGCCTCCTGGGTACGGCCGGTCACCACCCTCGACGTCGCCGCGCGTGGCTACGCGCTCGCCGTGCTCGGCGGTCAGGGCCGGGGCGTGGACGGCATCACGGCCGCCCAGCCGCCCACCACGAGCACCGGGGTGGCGCCGGACGCCGAGCGCACCGCACGGGCCGCGCGGGAGCTGTTCGCCGCCGAGAGCGCTGACATGGGCTCCAACGCGGTCGCCTTCAGTGGTGCCACGACGGCCGGTGGACGTGGTCTGCTGCTCGGCAATCCGCACTACCCGTGGCAGGGCGGCCGCCGCTTCTGGCAGTCGCAGCAGACCATTCCCGGCCATCTCAACGTCTCCGGCGGATCGCTGCTCGGCACGGCCACCATCTCCATAGGCCACAACGCGCATGTGGCGTGGAGCCACACGGTGGCCACCGGGGTCACCCTCAACCTGCACCAGCTGACCCTGGATCCGGCCGACCCGACGGTCTACGTCGTCGACGGCCGGCGCGAGCGGATGACGCAACGTCATGTCACCGTCGCCGTCAAGGACGGGCCCGCGGTCACCCGGACGCAGTGGTGGACCCGGTATGGGCCGGTGGTCACCTCGCTCGGCGCCACGGTGCCGCTGCCGTGGACCAGTACGACGGCGTACGCGCTCAGCGATCCCAACGCGGCCAATCTGCGCGCCTCCGACACCGCACTCGGCTTCGGCCGGGCGCGCGGCACCGACGACGTCCTCGCCGCCCTGCGCCGCACGCAGGGCCTGCCGTGGGTGAACACGATCGCGGCCGACTCGGCAGGCCACACCCTCTTCACGCAGTCCCAGGTCCTGCCGCGCCTCACGGACGAGCTGACCGGGCGCTGCTCCACCCCGCTCGGCCAGGTGACCTACCCCTCGTCGGGGCTCGCGGTGCTGGACGGATCGCGCGGCGACTGCGCGCTCGGCCGGGACACCGACGCCGTGCAGCCGGGCATGTTCGGGCCGGGGAGGATGCCGGTGCTCAGGGACGCGCCGTACGCCGAGAACTCGAACGACAGTGCCTGGCTCGCCAACGCCGAGCGGCCGCTGACGGGGTACGAGCGGGTCTTCGGGAACATCGGCACGGCCCGCAGCCTGCGCACGCGCGGCGCGCTTCAGGACGTGGCGGCGATGGCCGGGCGTGGCCGTCTGACCGTGAGGGACCTCCAGGCACAGCAGTTCGCCAACCGGGCGCCTGCCGGGGACCTCGCCGCGGCGGACGCGGCGCGGGGGTGTGCCGCGCTGCCGGGTGGCACGGCGACCGGCAGCGACGGAAGGGCCGTCGACGTCTCCGAGGCGTGCCGGGTGCTGGGCAGCTGGGACCGCACCATGGACACCTCCAGCCGGGGCGCGCTGCTCTTCGACCGCTTCTGGCGGAAGCTGACGGCCACGGTCCCGGCCGCCCGGCTGTGGAAGGTGCCGTTCTCCGCCGCCGATCCGGTCGGCACCCCTCACACCCTGGACACAACGGCCCCCGGCTTCGCGACGGCCCTCGCGGACACGGTGGCCGAACTGCGGGCCGCGGGTATCGCGCCGGACTCCCGGCTCGGTGCGCACCAGGTGGTCGTACGGAACGGGCAGCGGATCGCGGTGCCCGGCGGTACCGAGTCGCTGGGTGTGTGGAACAAGATCGAGCCGGTGTGGGACCCGGCGGGCGGCGGGTACGCGGAGGTGTCGACGGGCTCCAGCTACATCCAGGCCGTGGGCTGGGACGGGAGTTCCTGCCCGGTGGCCCGGACCCTGCTGTCGTACTCCCAGTCCTCGAACCCGCGCTCCGCGCATCTCGCCGATCAGACGCGGCTGTTCTCCGGGGAGAGGTGGGTGACGTCCCGGTTCTGCGAGCGGGACATCTGGTCCTCGCCGGCGCTCCGGGTCGTGGTGGTGCGCGAGCGCCGCTGAGAGGCCGGTGGTGCCGCCCCTGGCGGGGCGAGCGCCCGGTCAGCGTGCGCGGCCCGCCGTGGACCCGTACATCAGCCGTCGCAGCACCGCTTCGGCGGGGCCGCGGCGGCCCGCGCGTTCCAGGGCGTACGCGCCGGCCACGGTGATCAGCCAGACGCCGGCCGCGAACAGTGCCATGCCGGCGCTGCCGAGGTGCGCGCCGAGCCCGAGGCCCCAGGCGGCCAGCACCGGGGCGAAGAGCAGGGAGTGGGCGAGGTAGCAGGACAGCGACCGCTTCCCCACGGCCGACACCGCGGCCACCGCCGTCGCACCGTGCCGGCGCTCGCGGCCGGTCCACCAGTGTGCGAAGAGCGCGACGGCGGCGACGTAGCCGAGTCCGGCGGCGTTGCCGGTGGCGTCGCGGAGGATGGTGAGCGCCCCCGACTCGCTCTGCGCGTCGGGCGGTACGTCCAGGGCGCCCACGTGGGCGAGCGCCGCGGGCAGGGCGCCGAGCCAGCCGGTCGCGATGCCGGCGACGGCGGTCCACCGCAGCAGGGTCCGGTGGCGGCCGGGCTCCTCCAGGACGCGGTGCCGCGCGGCCAGGAAGCCGAGCAGGAAGAGCCCGAACCCCCCGCCGACGAGCGACAGCGGCGCGGCAGCGAAGGTGACGAACAGGCCGGTCTCCAGCCGGATGCCCGCGGCGGCGAGCCAGTTCTCCTCGTCCGCCGCGTAGGCCTTGAAACCGGGCTCCGCCCCGGCGTCGCCCAGCGTGCCCAACTCGCCCCGCAGCAGCGCCGACACGACCGGCTCGGCGGAGGTGAGGAGCAGCAGGGCGACCGCGAGGCCGATCCACCACTTCAGGGCGCGGTCGCCGCGCCGCAGGAAGGCCACGCCGAGGACGAGGCTGAGCACGCCGTAGAAGCCGATGATGTCCCCCGCCATGAGCAGGCTGGAGTGGGCCAGGCCGACGGCGATCAGCCACAGGCTGCGCCGGCGCAGGATCCTCGCGGCGTCGCGCTCCGGGGTGCCGGCGGCGGTCTGCCGCAGGTAGAGCTGCGTCATGCCGTAGCCGAAGAGGAACGCGAAGAGCGGATAGACCCGCAGATCGAGCACGGTGATCATGGTGAACTGCACTGCGTGGTCGAGCCACGAGCCGTCCGCGGGCTGCCAGCCGGAGGGGCCACGCCGGGCCGTCCAGAGGTGGAAGGCCGTGTTGGACAGGACGATGCCCAGCAGCATGAACCCGCGGGCGAGGTCGGGGGCGAGTGCCCGTTCTGCGGGCCGCACGCCCCCGCGTCGCAGGCGGCTCTCCGTGGTCGTGGTCGTCATACGGCCACGCTAGGAGGGCGAGGCGGGGGCGAGGATCGGCCGAAGGTCGAGGGTGACCGGCCGAAGGATGACGTCCGCGCCGAGTCTGCCGGCCGGTCGGTCGGCCGCAGGCGACCGAGTGCGTCACATCGCCCGGGTCCGCCCCTCCCAGTAAGGCTCCCGCAGCCGCCGTTTGTACAGCTTGCCGTTGGGGTCGCGGGGCATCTCGCTGGTGAAGTCGACGCTCCTGGGGCGCTTGTAACCGGCGAGCCGGGCGGCGCAGTGGTCGAGGAGGGCGGCGGCGAGGGCGGGGCCGGGTTCGTGGCCGGGGGCCGGTTCGACGACGGCCTTCACCTCCTCGCCCCAGTCGTCGTGCGGGATGCCGAAGGCGGCGGCGTCGGCGACGGCGGGGTGGGCGAGCAGGGCGGACTCGATCTCGGCGGGGTAGATGTTGACGCCGCCGGAGATGATCAGGTCGATCTTGCGGTCCCGCAGGAACAGGTAGCCGTCCTCGTCGAGGAGGCCGAGGTCGCCGACGGTGAAGAAGTCGCCGATGCGGTTCTTCCGGGTCTTGTCGTCGTCCTTGTGGTAGGCGAAGCCGCCGGTGCTCATCTTCATGTAGACGGTGCCGAGTTCACCGGGGGGCAGCCGGTTGCCGTCGTCGTCGAAGACGGCGAGTTCACTGATCGGCCAGGCCTTGCCGACGGTACCGGGCTTCTTCAGCCAGTCCTCGGCGGTGGCGAAGGCGCCGCCGCCCTCGCTGGCCGCGTAGTACTCCTCGACGCAGTGCCCCCACCAGTCGATCATGGCGCGTTTGACGTGGTCCGGGCAGGGGGCGGCGCCGTGGATGGCGTGCCGCATGGAGGAGACGTCGTACGACCGGCGGACGTCCTCCGGGAGGGCCAGCAGCCGGTGGAACTGGGTCGGGACCATGTGCGTGTGCGTGCATCCGTGGGTGTCGATCAGGCGGAGCATCTCCTCGGGCGTCCATTTGTCCATGACGACGAGGCGGTGGCCGATGTGCAGCGAGGCGCCGGCGAACTGGAGCACCGCCGTGTGGTACAGCGGCGAGCAGACCAGGTGGACGTTGCCGTCGTGGGGCTTGATGCCGAAGATGCCGAGGAACCCGCCGAGGTAGGACTCCTCGGGGGGCTTGCCGGGCAGCGGGCGGCGGATGCCGCGGGGGCGTCCCGTGGTGCCCGAGGTGTAGTTCATCACCCAGCCGAGGGTGCGGCCGCCGGGCGGTGACTCCGGCCGTCCGTCGAGGAGTTCGGCGTACGGGCGGAAGCCCGCGGGTGTACCGACGGCGTACCGGTGACGGGACGGCAGGCCCGCCTCGTCGGCGGCCTGGCGGGCGGCGTCGGCGAACCGCTCGTGGGCGATGAGGACCTTGGCGCCGGAGTCGGCGACGATCCAGGCGATCTCGGGACCGACGAGGTGGTGGTTGACGGGGACCAGGTAGAACCCGGCCTGGGTGGCGGCCAGGTACGCCGTGAGGAACTCGGGCCCGTTGGGCAGCACGGCGGCGAAGGCGTCGCCGGGTTCCAGGCCGGCGGCTCGCAGCCCGTGCACCAGGCGATTGGCGGCGGCGTGCAGGCGCCCGGCGGTCCACTCCTCGCCGTCGGGTGCGACGAGGACGGTGCGCCCGGGATCGGCGCCTGCCTGGGCCCAGAAGCCGGTGGGGTGGTTCATGACGTGCCGCTCCTTCCCGCGATGCGGTTGATGCGGTCGACGGCCCGCTCGAAGCCGCGCGTGAGGTCGTCGAAGACGGCCTGGACGCTGCGCTCGCCGGTCATCCGGCCCACGATCTGGCCGACGGGCGTGCCGAGCAGGGGGTCGATCTCGTACTTCTGGATACGCGAGACGGCCTCGGCGACGAGCAGGCCCTGAAGGGGCATCGGCAGGGTGCCCGGTCCGGCGGGGTCGTCCCAGGCGTCGGTCCACTCGGTGCGCAACTGACGCGCGGGTTTGCCGGTCAGGGCGCGGGAGCGGACGGTGTCGCCGGAGGTGGCCGCGAGGAGTTTGCGGGTGAGGGCCGGGGAGTGGAGGTCGGCCTCGGTGGTGGTCAGCCAGATGGAGCCCGTCCACACACCCTGCGCGCCGAGCGCCAGCGCGGCGGCCACCTGTTCCCCGCTGCCGATGCCTCCGGCGGCCAGCACGGGCAGCGGGTCGACGGCCTCGACGACCTCGGGGGTGAGCACCATGGAGGCGATTTCGCCGGTGTGGCCGCCCGCCTCGTACCCCTGGGCGACGACGACGTCGATCCCGGCGTCCTTGTGCTTGCGTGCGTGCCGCGCGCTGCCCGCGAGCGCGGCGACCCGGACGCCGCGGTCGTGGGCGCGCCGGACGACGTCGGCGGGCGGTGAGCCCAGGGCGTTGGCGAGCAGCCGGATCGGGTAGTCGAAGGCGACGTCGAGCTGGGTGCGGGCGACCTGCTCCATCCAGCCGGTGATGCGCCAGCCGGCCGCCTCGCCTTCGGGTAGTTCGGGTACGCCGTACTTGGCGAGCGTCTCCTCGACGAACCGCCGGTGCCCCTGGGGGATCATCGCCTCCACGTCGGCCTCGCTGACGCCCTCGACCTTGGTGGCGGGCATCACGACGTCCAGGCCGTAGGGCCGCCCCTCGGCGTGGGCCTCGATCCAGTCGAGGTCGCGCCTGAGGTCGCCGGGTGCGGTGTAGCGGACCGCGCCGAGTACTCCGAAACCGCCGGCCCGGCTGAGGGCCGCGGCGACGGCGGGGAACGGCGTGAAGCCGAAAAGCGCGTGTTCTGCTCCCAGTTGCTTGCTCAGCTCCGTCTGCATGGGCGCAGGATGCCGCAGTCCTCCGGACGACGGAAGAGCTTTTCTGACACAGTGTCAGATCTGTCGGGCTCTCATCCGCGGACCGTACGCCCCATTGACACACCCCCGCCCCTGACAGGAAAGTTTCACTCCGCATGGTGGTCCTCGAAAGATACTTTCAGCCGGGTACGGGAGGGTCCTCGATGGGCGAAGAGATGGCGAACGGGTTCAGCCGCCGTCAACTGGGGTTCAGAGCACTTGCCTTGGGCGGCGCACTCACCCTCGCGCCCTTCCCGGCGGGACCGGCGGTGGCCGCCGCGCCCTCCGGCACCGGCCGCCCGACCCTGCGGCGCGGCTCGCCGGAGCGCGCCGGGCTGCTCGGCTCGCATCTGCGCCGGCTCGTCACCGACGCAGAGGCGTTCCTCGGCCCCTCCCCCAAGTACCCGTGGTACGCGGGGGCCGTGCTGCTCGCCGGGCGGGGCGGGACCGTGGCCCTGCACGAGCCGATCGGGACAGCCGTGCGGTACGCGGCGTACGACGAGAAGACCGACACCGCGGTCGAGCTGCCGGCCGAGCAGCAGATACCGATGGCCGAGGACACCGTCTTCGACCTCGCCTCGGTGTCCAAGCTGTTCACGTCGATCCTGGCCGTGCAGCAGATCGAGCGGGGCGCGCTGGAGCTGGAGGCACCGGTCGCCTCGTATCTGCCCGAGTTCGCGGGCGCCGGCAAGCAGGACGTCACGGTGCGGCAGCTGCTCACGCACACCTCGGGGTTCCGGGCGTGGATTCCGCTGTACGGCGCGCCGACGTACGAGGAGAAGCTGCGGCTCATCTGGAACGAGGCGCCGGTCAACGCGCCCGGAACCAGATATCTGTACTCGGACCTCAACCTGATCTCGCTTCAGCTGGTGCTGGAGAAGATCACCGGGCGCCGTCTGGACGCGCTGCTCCGGAAGGAGATCACCGCTCCACTCGGTATGCACCGCACTCGGTTCAATCCGCCGGCCTCCTGGAGACCGCGGATCGCGGCCACCGAGGACGCCCGCAAGCCGTGGTCCGGGCTGGACCGGGGGCTGGTGTGGGGCGAGGTGCACGACGAGAACGCGTACAGCCTCGGCGGGGTCGCCGGGCACGCCGGGATCTTCTCCTGCGCCTGGGACCTCGCCGTGCTCGGCCGGACCCTGCTGAACGGGGGCGCCTACGGCCGGGCGCGGATCCTGCGGCCGGAGTCGGTGGAGCTGATGTTCACCGACTTCAACACCGCTTTCCCCGGTGACGAGCACGGCCTGGGCTTCGAACTCCACCAGCACTGGTACATGGGCGCGATGGCCACCCCGCGCACCGCCGGCCACACCGGCTTCACCGGCACCTCCCTCGTCCTCGACCCGACGACCGACTCCTTCCTCGTGCTGCTGGGCAACTCGGTGCACCCGGTGCGAAGCTGGCGCTCCGGTTCGGCACCCCGGGTCGCCGCGGCGAACAATCTGGCGCGCGCCGTGGCCGTCCGCCCGGCGCGCGGCCGTACCGCCTGGTTCTCCGGGATGGCGAACTCGACGACCGCGACGCTCGCCCTGCCCGCGCTCGACACCTCCTCGGGCGGGGCATCGCTGCGTGGCGCGCTGTGGTGGGACACCGAACCGGGGTCCGACGGTCTGGTCCTGGAGTCCTCCACGGACGGCGGCGCGACCTGGCAGCCGGTTCCGTTCACCACGGTCCGGCGCGGCGAGGAACCCGAGGAGCACCCGGCCGGGCGGGTCACCGGCTGGTCGGGCCGCACCTGGCACCGGTTCACGGCGGCCCTGCCGCCCGCCCCGGGACTCACCCTGCGCTGGCGGTACACCACCGACCGGCTGTACGTCGGCCGTGGAGCGTACGTCGACGGCCTGCGGGCCGAGGCCGGCGGAGCCGTTCTCTTCGACGAGGCCCGGCCCGCGGACGCGGCACGGATCACGCCGACGGGGTGGACGGCCTCGAAGGACTGAACGGCGGTTGCGGCGGCGGGGTCCGCGGGGCTCGGCGGCGTGGTGCCCGTCCCGCAGCCGTACGGCACCACGGCGCCGGTCTCCGCGGGGCGGGCCTGCCGTGCGGATCGGCCCGGCCACCGTGTCCGGCGGCGGTGTCACCCCGCCGCACGAGGAACGCGCGCCCCGCCCCGGGCATCAAGCCGGGGCGAAAGTCACCGGGACGGGCCGGCACCGGCCTCCAGGACCGCCATCGCCGCGTTGTGCCCCGGCACCCCGCTCACCCCGCCGCCGCGCACGGCGCCCGCGCCGCAGAGCAGCACGTTGGGATGCCGGGTCTCCACTCCCCAGCGGCCGGTGCCCTCCTGGGCGTACGGCCAGGACAGCTCGCGGTGGAAGATGTTGCCGCCGGGCAGCCGCAGGTCACGCTCCAGGTCGAGCGGCGTTCTGGCCTCGATGCAGGGCCGCCCGTCGGCGTCGGTGGCCAGGCAGTCGGCGAGGGGCTCGGCGAGGTGGGCGTCGAGCTGCGCGAGGGTCGGTTTCAGCAGGGCGTCCCGGACCGCGTCGTTGTCCTGGGCGAAGAGCCGGGCAGGGGTGTGCAGACCGAACAGCGTGAGCGTCTGGTAGCCCTGCGCGGCCAGCTCCGGGGCGAGGATCGACGGGTCGGTCAGCGAGTGGCAGTAGATCTCGGAGGGCGGGGCGGCGGGGAGCTCCCCGGCGGCGGCCTGGGCGTGGGCGGTGGCCAGCTGCTCGTACCCCTCGGCGATGTGGAAGGTGCCGGCGAACGCCTCACGCGGGTCGACCGAGGTGTCACGCAGCCTCGGCAGCCGCTTCAGCAGCATGTTGACCTTGAGCTGGGCGCCCTCCGCGGGGGCGGGCGGGGTGTCCGCGGTGAGGGCGGCCAGCTCCTGCGGGGAGGCGTTCACGAGGACGTGCCGGGCGACGGCCACGCCCTCGCCGTCGTGGGTGCGGTAGGTGACCTCCGCGGTACGGCCGTCGGTGTCGATCCGCACGGCCTCGTGACCGGTGGCGACCACGGCGCCCGCTTCCCGCGCGGCGGCGCTCAGCGCGCCGGTCAGCGCGCCCATGCCGCCGACGGGGACGTCCCAGTCGCCCGTGCCACCGCCGATCACGTGGTAGAGGAAGCACCGGTTCTGGCGCAGCTCCCCGTCGTGCGCGTCGGCGAACGTGCCGATCAGCGCGTCGGTCAGCACCACGCCACGCACCAGGTCGTCGGCGAAGTGGTCCTCGACGGCCACGCCGATCGGCTCCTCGAAGAGCATCCGCCAGGCGTCCTCGTCGTCGATGCGCCGGCGCAGTTCGTCCCGCGTGGGCAGCGGCTCGGTCAGCGTGGGGAAGACCCGCTGGGCGACGCGGCCGGTCATGCCGTAGAAGCGCTGCCAGGACTCGTACTCGCGGTCGCCGCCCGTCAGCCGCGCGAAGGCCTCCCGGGTCCGGTCCTCGCCACCCCCGATCAGCAGCCCCGTCGGCCGGCCGTCGCGTTCGGCGGGGGTGTACGAGGAGATGGTGCGGGTGCGCAGCCGGAAGTCGAGGCCGAGGTCCCGCACGATCTTCTGCGGGAGCAGGCTGACCAGGTAGGAGTAGCGGGAGAGGCGGGCCTCGACGCCGGGGAACGGGCGGCTGGAGACGGCGGCACCGCCGGTGTGGTCGAGCCGTTCCAGCACCAGTACCGACCGTCCGGCGCGGGCCAGGTAGGCGGCGGCGACCAGGCCGTTGTGGCCGCCGCCGACGATGACGGTGTCGTACGCGCGGGATCCCTCGTGTGCAGGCATGTTTCTTGGTAACACGCGATGATCCCGCCCGGCCAGAGCGGGTCCGGCCCGGTCAGGTCTCGCGGGGGTCCTGTGGCCGGCGCAGCTCCGCCACCCTGCGGTACAGCTCCGCCGCCTCCTGCCCCCGGCCGAGCCGCTCCAGGCAGTGGGCCTCGTCGTTGCGGGCGGCGAGAGTGTCGGGGTGCACGGGGCCCAGGACGCGTTCGCGGGCGCCGGCGACCGCGCGGTGGCCGGCGAGTGCGTCGGCCCAGCGGCCCAGCCGGCCGAGACCGGCAGCGGCCTCGCGGCGGCTGATCAGGGTGTCGGGGTGGTCGGCGCCGAGGACACGCTCCCGGATCGCGCACACGTCCCGGGACTCGGCGAGAGCCTCTTGCCAGCGGCCGAGGCGGCCGAGGTTGACGCCGAGTCCGTGCCGGGCGCGCAGGGTCTCGGGGTGGTCGGGTCCGTGGACGCGGGTGCGGTCCTCGACCAGCTCGCGGTACAGCTCGAGGGCCTCCGCTCCGCGGCCCAGGCGGCCCAGGCTGATGCCGATCTCATGGCGTGCGGCGAGAGTGTCGGGATGGTCGGGGCCGAGCGCCCGGCCACGGGCCTCGGCGACCTCGCGGTAGGTGTCCAGCGCTTCCGGCCATCGTCCCAACTGGCCCAGCACATACCCCACTTCGAAGCGGGTCACCAGCGTGTCGGGATGGCCGGCGCCGAGCACCCGGGCGCGATCGTCGGCCACCTCGCGGGCCAGCCGGTACGAGTCCTCCAGGCGGCCGAGTCTGCTCAGGTTGAAGGCGAGGTTGTGGCGGCAGCGCAACGTGTCGGGGTGGTCGGCGCCCACGGTGCGCTCCCGCACGGCGAGCACCGACGTGTACCCCTGATGCGCCTCCAGGGGCCGCCCCAACTGGCCGAGCACATAAGCCATTTCCTGCCGGGCGGCGAGGGTGTCCGGGTGCTCCGGACCGAGCAGCCGCTCGCGGGCCCGGGCCACGTGCGTGTACTCACGCAGGGCGTCGGCCGCGCGGCCGGTGCGGCTGAGGGTGAAGGCGACCTCGTAGCGGCTGGCGAGGGTGTCGGGGTGGTCGGCGCCGAGGAGGTGCTCGCGCTCGGCGGCGACCGCGCGGTGCACCTCGCCCGCCTCGGACCAGCGGCCGAGCCGGGCCAGGCTGAGGCCCGCGTTGTGGCGTCCGACCAGGGTCGTGAGCGCCTCCTCGGCCGGCTCGGGAGGGACCGGCGGCACCGGACGGGGGGTGGGGCCGGTGACCGGGCGGGCGATCCACTCGCCGGTGAGGCCGTCGCCCGCGTCCGCCGGCGGGACGCGCAATGCCGCGCCGGCCGCCTTGTGGCCGGTGGTCATACCGCGCGTCCAGGACGGCAGCCGCGCCTCACGGGCTGCGGGCTCGACGGAGATCACGGTCGGGACGTACGCCGGGACGGCCCGGGTCGCGCCGATTCTCCGGCCCAGTTCGGTGGCGTCGCGCGGCCGTTGGCCGGGCAGCTTGGCGAGCAGGTCCAGGATGATCTGCTCCAGATCGGCGGGCAGATCGGCGCGGTGGGTGCGCGGCGGCTCCGGCGCGGTGTCGCGGTGGCCGACGAGGATCGCCCAGGCGTCGCCCAGGTCGAACGGCGGTACGCCGGTGGCGAGTTCGTACAGCACGCAGCCCAGGGAGTACAGGTCGCTGCGCTGGTCCACCTCGTCCCCGCTGATCTGCTCCGGCGACATGTAGTGCGGGGTGCCCATGGCGACGCCGGTGCCGGTCAGGCGGGAGGTGAAACCGATGTCCGCGCCCAGGCGGGCGATGCCGAAGTCGCAGATCTTCACCGTGCCGTCGGTGAGCCGCACCATGTTGGCGGGCTTCAGGTCGCGGTGCACGATGCCCTGCTGGTGGGTGTAGGCGAGGGCCGCGGAGACCTGCTCGGCGATGTCGACGATGTCGGGGACCGGCAGCGGACGGCGCTTGTTGTCCTCCAGCACCTGGCTGAGATTGCGGCCCTGGAGCAACTCCATCACCAGGTACAGCACCCCGTCGGACTCGCCGAAGTCGTGGACGACGGTCACCCCGCGGTGCTGCAGCGCGGCGGCCACGCGGGCCTCACGGCGGAACCTCTCCCGCAGCACGCGGACGAACGACTCCCCGTGGTGCGGGCCGAGGGGCCTGAGGCACTTCACAGCGACGTGCCGGCCGAGCGACTCGTCACGTGCCCGCCACACCTCGCCCATGCCGCCGCGGCCTATCGGATCCAGCAGCCGGTACCGGCCCTGGATCAGCCTGGTCTCCCCCATCGCGTGCCGTCGCCCCCGTCACTGTGAGCCTCGCCCTCCCCTGGCCCGTCCAGTATGGCGACCTACGGTTCGAGTTTGTACGGCGCCGGGCGGGCGGCCGGCCCCAGCCGGGCCATGGCGCGCAGGATGTGCCGGGGCGGAAGTTGCCAGCGCACATGCGCGGGGACGGCGCGCAGCAGGGTGCCGGTGCGGCGCAGGCGCCGGGTGACGACGTCGGGTGCGGGGGCCGGACGGCCGTACAACTCGTGGGCGTACGACGGCAGCGAGGCGTACGCCAGCCCGGCGACCCGGCTCCACACCAGCTCGCGCAGGGGTGCCAGGGCGGGGGGTACCGGCGGGCGGCGCAGGAAGGCGTCGACGTCCCTGGCCTCGGGTCCGGCGGCGAGTTCGGGCCGGACCTCTTCGAAGTAGGCGGCCAGCTCCGCCCGGTCCGCCGGTACGCCGGCGGGGTCGAGGCCGACCAGGCGGGCGCCGACCCGCTGTTCGCGTATGTAGCGGTCGGCCTGGGCGCCGGTGAGCGGGTAGCCGGAGCGGCGCAGCACGTGCAGATAGGAGTCGATCTCGGCGCAGTGCACCCACAGCAGCAGACGGGGATCGTCCACCGGGTACTCCTCGCCGGTCTCCGGGTCGGTTGCCCGCAGCATGCTGTGGATCTTCCGGACGCGGGCGCCCGCGCGCTCGGCGGCGTCGGTGGTGCCGTACGTCGTGGTGCCGACGAAGTTCGCGGTGCGCATCAGGCGGCCCCAGGCGTCACGCCGGAAGTCGCTGTTCTGCACGACGCCGCGTACCGCGCCCGGGTGCAGCGCCTGGAGGTGGAGGGCGCGGATGCCCGCGATCCACATCATCGGGTCGCCGTGCATCTGCCAGGTCACGGAAGCGGGTGTGAACAGTCCCGGATCACCCGCCGGGCGGCCTGACGGCGCCGGGACCAGGGCCCGACGTCCGGCGCCCCCACCCCCTTCACGTGTGGCCAACGAGCTCACCCCGCCCGGAATCCGTCGTCGCAGCACCGTCTCCCCCACTCTCCCTCAGCTCGCAGCGGTACGACAGCTCCGGCGCCGCACGGCGAGGGCAGGGTCGCGCGAGGCTGCCGCATGCAACGCCACGGCATCCGGTGCAGGCTGGCAGTGGAGGAGACGCAGCACTTTCCCCGGCCGCCCGACGGCCCCGGCAGGAGGGAGTCGCGATGGAGATCGCAGGCTCGGTCGCCCTGGTGACCGGCGCGAACCGTGGCATCGGCCGGGCGTTCGCCCGTGCCCTGATCGAACGGGGGGCGTCCAAGGTCTACGCCGGTGCCCGCGATCCGGCGGGCGTGGCCGACGAGGACCTGACCTCGCTGCGGCTGGATGTCACCGAGCCGGAGCAGGTCGCGGCGGCAGCCGACGCCGCGGGCGACGTCACCATCGTGATCAACAACGCGGGCGTGGGCGGTTTCGGCACCGAGCTGCTGACGGGCTCCCTGGACGACGCCCGCCAGGCGATGGAGATCAACTACTTCGGCACCTGGGCCGTCTCCCGCGCCTTCGCGCCCGTGCTGGCCCGCAACGGTGGCGGCGCGCTGGTGAACATGCTCTCCGCCGCCTCCTGGATCCCACGGCCGGAGTACCCCGGCTACGCGGCTTCCAAGGCGGCGCAGTGGTCGCTCACGGGCTCGCTGCGGGAGGGCCTGCGCACCCAGGGGACGCTCGTGGTCGGTGTGCACGCCGGTTTCGTGGAGACGGACCTCAGCTCCTTCACGGACGCGCCGAAGATCAGCGCGGCCGATGTCGCGGAGCAGACCCTGGACGCCGTGGCGAACGACCGGGTCGAGGTCCTCGCTGACGAGCGGACCAGGCAGATCAAGCAGGAGCTGTCGCGACCGCTCGACCCGTGAGCGGGTACCGGCCCCGCCCGGCCGCGGCGCGCGAGGACCGATTCCCGCCGAACGTTCCTGCCGCCACTGCGGAGGAGGACTCATGACTGCCGAGCCATCGGCCGCCCACCACCAGCGGGACCCGGCGCTGTCCGGACAGACCCTGGTCGTGATCGGCGGCAGCGCGGGCATCGGGCTGGCGACCGCCGGACACGCCCGGGCCGAGGGAGCGGTGGTGATTCTCACCGGCCGGGACCCCGAGCGGTTGCGCGCGGCGGCCGACGAGGTCGACGCGCTCAGCACCGCCGCCTTCGACGCCGGTGACCCGGCGCAACTGCGGCAGTTCTTCCAGGAACTGCCGGGGCAGGTCGACCACGTGATGGTCACCGCCGGCCATCCGACCTACGGACGCGCGCTGGACCTGGACGACGACGAGGCACGCCGGGCGATCACCGGGCACATGCTGCTCGCCATCGAGGTCGCGCGCCACGCCGCGGACAGGGTACGACCGGGCGGCACGCTGCTGTTCATGGGCGGCACCGGGGCGCGGCGGGTCCGAGCCGGCCTCGGGATCGCACCGGCGCTCACCGCCGCCCTGCCCGCGCTCACCGCCAGTCTCGCCCTCGAAGTCGCGCCCGTCCGGGTCAACCTGATCGCCGCGGGGTTCGTTGACACACCGCTGTCGGCCAGGCTGCTCGGCGAGGACCTCGACGCCCGCCGCGAGGAACTGCGCTCCACACTCCCGATCGGCCGCGTCGTCGGACCGGACGACGTGGCGGCACTCGCCGTTCACCTGATGACGAACACGGCCCTGACCGGCGCGACCTACGACATCGACGGCGGACAGCAGCTGGTCGGCTGAGGGCGCACACTGCCGGTCGCTGGAGCGGATGGGGAGTACGAATCCGCCCAGGCCACTTAGGCCTTGGCTGCCAGTGACAGAAGGTCGGCACTCTCGGGCTCGGCGAGCTGTAAGGCTTCCCCTCGCGAGTCGGCGGCACGTTGGGCGGGGCAACGCGAGGGGCGAGCGCCCTCATGGCGTGGGGGTCCGTGACGACGCTCGCGGGGCCCACCGCGAGCACGCTTCAGCCCTGGCTCCGAGCCTCGTCCAGGCGGTCGTCCTCGAAGGCGACGTCCGTCATCTGGTAACAACACGACCGGCCACGCACCAGACATGACAACAAACTTGTCCAACTGGTGACAGCTACCGTGTCCGGTCGGCAACGCCGAGCACCCGTCGGGTCTCGGCGGCGATCTGCTGTATCTCGCCGGTTGCGACCACGAGGACCGGGACACTTCTCACCGCCTGATCGATGCGGCGGAGGCCTTCCCGCATCAAATCCTCCAGTTCGGGGACGAGCAGCCCGCCTCGTACACCGAGAACAGTCAGGGCCGAGCAGATCTCCTCGCGAACCTCGGGTTGGTCCTCGCCGATCTCGCCGGTGAAGACCAGCGCGTCCAGCCGGTCCAGCGAGGCGGCCATCGAGGCGATGCCCCTGCGGCAGCTGAGTGTGAACGTCGCCAGCGCCAACGCGGCCGCGGCATCACCCTCCGCGCGGGCGCGCACCAGGTCCCGGGTGTCTCCTGAGGTACCGGAGAGACCGAGCAGACCGGAATGCCGGTGGAGTGTGTCATCCAATTCGGCCGTGCTCAGACCGTGCCGCCGCTGCAGCCACAGCAGCGCGCCGGGGTCGAGGCTGCCGCTGCGCCGGCTCATCACCAGGCCTTCCAGCGGAGTGAGGCCCATGGTGGTGTCCACGCTGTGTCCGTTCCGGACGGCGCAGGCCGAGCAGCCGCCGCCCATGTGCACGAGCACGACCTGGAGGTTGTCGACGGGTCGGCCCAACGCCTGCGCCGTCCTTTGCAGTGCCCACGAGTAGGAAAGCCCGTGGAAGCCGTACCGGCGCAGCCCGTATTCGGCTCGCCATCGCTCCGGCACGGCGTATGTGCGCGCCTGTGCCGGCAGATCCTTGTGAAAGACAGTGTCGAAGCAGGCGACATGAGGAATGTCGGGCAGAAGTTCTCGTGCGGCATCGACCACACGCAGGGCAGGGGTCACGTGCAGCGGCGCGAGATCGGCGACGTCCTCCAGCAGAGCCCGTACGGGTGTGTCGATCAGCGTATGTCCAGTCAGGTGCGGACCGCTGTGGACGATGCGGTGACCAACCGCCGCAGGAGCGGGCACCTCGCTGAGGAAGTTCCGCAGTTCCGCCGCCGCACCAGGACCCGGAGGCTCCGAGGCGTCTCGATCCGCCACCCGTTCACCGTCCGCCGCGAACAGAGCTATGTGGAGGCTCGAAGAGCCGGCATCGAGGACCAGTACGTGACCATCACGGCTCTCGTGGGAGCGGTCAGCTCTCATCACACACCTCCAGTGCACCTGCGTCCTCCGGCACGGTGCGCCCGCCACGGAGTGCGCTCTGCTTTCTGGGTCGGCCTGGGTTGGGAAGACGCCGATGTCCCCGCCGCCGTCCTCCAGGCGGTGCCGACGTTTCGGCCACGTCGGACACGTCGACCTGCTCGCTCGCCGCGAGGGGGCGCCATCGGTGTCCGCCTGGCGGTGCGGCGGCGCGGTTCCTCCCGCAGGCCGGGGCGAGGTCCCGGGCCGAAACAGAGGGCAGACCCCGGGTCGGCGCCAGGACGGGCCGCAGGTTCCTGCCGTTTGTGTCCGCGTCGGGACCGCGTGGTCCCTGCTGCATGGCAGGCCTGTCGTGCTCCGCCGCTTCCCCAGGCTGCCACGACAGGGAGGGATCCGCCCGTCCACCCGTTCGCCCAGCACGCAGCGCCTGCGGGCCGGGGCACTCCTGACATGCTCCTCGTACTGCTCGCGGGGATCCTCACCGTCGGGGTCGTCCATGACGTCATCCGGTCGGTCCAAGGGCCGTACCGCGTGGAGACGGTCGTTCTCTCCGCCCTGGACAGCAGCCTGGTGCTGTTCATCGTGGCCGAGCTGCTCCACACAGTCCGCCTCACCATCAGGAACCGGACCCTCGACGCGGAGCCGTTCCTCGTCGTCGGCCTGATCGCCGGCATCCGCAAGGTGCTCATCGTGACGGCCGCGGCGGAGAAGTCCTTCCGGTGGAACGTCGAGGGGATCGAACTGCTCGTCCTGGCGGGGCTGATTCTCGTGATGGCGGCAGCGGTGTACGTGTGGCGGCGCTCGACACGGCCGGGAGACTACGTCCCGCTCCAGGAGGCGCGGCGCTCACGGTCGCCGGAGCCGTCACCCGCCCCGGTGCGCGGGTCCTGATCCGTCACCTTCCCCAGCCACGGCCGCCCGCACCCGTTGCTCCTCGCGAGCGGAGCTGACGTCCCGTTCCAGGGGTGTGCGGCTCACTGCTGCCGCGAGGTCCTCCAGGGCCCGCTTCTGCAGCTCTGCCCCGTGCCGTAGCACCGGGCTCCGGTCCCCGGCGGCGCCCTCCCACGCGTGGAGCGCCTCCTCCACGCGCCCCCAGTCCGGATTCCTGTGCTCACGCACATCGACTGCCGCCCGCGCGGTGTCTGCCTCCAATGCCTCGGCGAACCGCTCCGCCTCGGGGGCGAAACGACTACCGGCCCGCGGGACGTGGCTCTCCATGAGCATCGCCGCCCGGTCGAGTCCCTGGAGCGCCTCCTGCGCCTCTTCCGCCTCGCGCGATGTCAGACCTCTGGGGCCGACCGGTTCCTGCCTTGCCTGGTCGTAGGCCGCCTGCCAGGCGGCACGTGCCTCCCTGCTCGCCAGCAAGGCCCTGCGCATGTCGGCGCGATGCTCCCGGGTCGGTTCGGCGTAGCTGCGGAGCACTGCGGCCGCGTAGCGGCCGTCGGCGGCGAGCCAGTCCGCCAGCCGGCCCGGCAGCCGGGGAGTCTCCCATGCGGGGAACACCACGTACGCCAGCATCGCCAGGGCCCCGCCGAGCAGGGTGAGCACCACCCGCTCCGGGACCGTCTGCTCCCATGCCTGGCCGCCCATGCCGAGCAGGAAGACGACGTACGCGGCAGTGAAGCACTGGGAGTAGGCGTAGCCGGTACGGAGCAGCGTGTACGACAGGGCCGCCGAGACCACCGCCAGTGCGCCGAACACAGGGGCGTCCGGGCCCAGGGCCTGCACCATGCCGGTGGCGAGCGCGACCCCCGCCAGGGTCCCGGCGAGACGGCCCACCGCACGCGCGTACGTCCGGTGGAAGTCCGGCCGCATCACCATCACCGAGGCGATGGGCGCCCAGTAGCCGTGCTCCAGGGGCAGCCGGGAAGCGATCAGATAGCCGAGCGTGGCCACTGCCGCCAGGCGGACGGCGTGCCGGAACACGGGCGAGTCCCGGCGGAGCTCCCGGCGGACCGCCCGGACGACGACCGGGAGCAGCCGGAACATGGTCGGGCGCACCAAGAACTGGGCGCTCGCGGGCCCGGGCGGCGCAGGCGCCTTGTCGCGCGCCCCGCCGCTCCCGGCGATCTCCAACGCCTCGGCGAGCAGTTCCACGAGCCGTTCGGCAGCCTGCCGGGCGGGCCCCTCCAACACCTCGCCCTCCTCCTCGTCGACGCGCAGGACCTCCGCGCTGCGGGGCGGTACCTCGGCGAGAGTTCCGCGGCGGATCGAACGGGCGGCCGCGTCCAGGACGTCGGCGGCCGCATCGAGCAACTCCCGTGCGCGGTCCCGCCCAGGGCCCTCCGCCGGGGCGCCGACGTCCGGGTCGGCGAGCGCGGCGACGACCGGCAGGATGCGCTCGGCGAGGCCCCGCGGGCCGTGGAGGACGGGGGGCCGGGTGCGGGCCTGTGATGGTGTCACGGCGGCCGCGTCCCGGGCTGTCATCAGCGGCTCCGGGTCGAACGGCGCGGTCGGGTCGTGCCGCAGCCGGCGGGCGTAGTCAGCCACGGCGGCCAGAGCGTCGGCCAGCGCGTCACGATGCGCCCCCCAGCGGCGAATCGGGAACAGCAAGATCAGCACGGCCTGCGCCACGCCTCCGAGCGCGATGACCCCGGCATGTTCCAGGGCACGCCCGACGCTGGTGGGCAGGGTGATGGTCACCAGCATGCTGCCGACCGTCGTCGCTGCGACGATCCCAGCAGTCGATCCGAGGGACCACGCCATCCCCGCGGCAAAGGCCCATACGGCCAGCAGCGGGAGGAACGTCACGAGTCGCCCCGCCGCCAGGTAGCCCACGAAGGTGCTGAGCGCCAGACCCGCGCCCGCGCCGAGCGCGATCACCTTGCGGGGACGCCAGGTGCGCTGGAAGGTGGCCGCACCCGCGGAATAGGCACCGAGGGCGGCGGACGCGGCGTACGCGGGGGAGACCAGCCACAGCGCCGGCCCGATGACGAGCGCGACCCCAGCGGCCGTGCGCAGCGCGAGCAGGGGCTCCAGCCGCGTCTCCTCGATCGTGAGCCCGGATCGCACGACCTCCCCGAAGGTCCGCAGCCACCTCACCCGTGTGAGCCTAGCCGGAACGCCCTGCCGGGGCGCGTCGGCCGCGCCGCCACCTCCTGACGGCACCGCGCCCGGACGCGCGGCCCCGGGCCGACGTCGCGCTGCCGGTTGCGCCGGTACCGGTTCACGTCGAAGGCTGGTCACCGTGGTCTTGGAGGGCGTGACGACGTTCCTGTTCGCGCTTGGAGTAGGCGGCTGCCCGGATCGCATCGTCGCTCTCCAAGCCTGATCCCAGCGCGCCGCCCACGGTGGCGACCGAAGCGACGAACCAGGACAGCGTCAAGTACTCCGTGGCGTGGAGCGGGGTTCGCGTCATGGAAGCGAAGACTTGGTCGTTGAGGATGAACAGTGCCCAGACCAAGTTGATGACCATCAAACCCAGGTAGCAGACGAGCACGCCGATACCCACGGTCGCGACCGTCGAGGCGTTGTAGAGCCTGGCCCTCTGCCTCGCCTCCGGTGAGCCTTCTGTTGATCGATGCCACAGCTCCCCGTCCACGATCAGCCAGCCGATCATGAGCCCGACGGACCCGACCATGGCGATCACGAGGCGTGGCGCGCTCAGGGCCCCAGCGAGGCTCCAGGTGGTGGAGTCCAGGGTGGCGATGGCCCCCGTGGCGAGTGCGGCCGCCAGGGCTTTCGACAAGCCCGTCACCAACCGCCACGGCCGGTTGGCGCGAACCATGCCGAAGAGCACTCGCAGGTAGCCGCGCGGCCCGCCGACGACGTACCGAAGACCGTCGGTCTCCCTCTCACCGAGCGGGCCCGGACGAACAGGCGCGAGACGATTGACGAAGGGCCCCAGAAACGGCCTCCTTCGCGGAGGTGCTTCAGCCCCAGTGGTGTGCGGGCCTACCAAGTCGAGCACGGCTTCTTCGACGGCCCGCCGGGCCCTCGTCTGCAGCCGCAGGCCCCCCAGTGAGGGAAGAGAGAGCAGCGCCAAGCCGTGTTCGTGATTCAGATTCACAGCGAGCCTGCGTCCGTGTGAGTGCAGCGGAAGGTCGGTGAGGGCAACGACGACGTCCCAGTTCTCCGCACTGCCACGGTCCATGATCCGGCGCATCAAAGTGGGCGGGTCCTCCGTCCCCGAGGTGAAGGGCTCACTGACCACCTCGACGTCGAACCGTCGCCCCTGGCCCGACTTGTCGGCAAGCCGAGCAGAGAGTGTCCGGGCCATGCGCTGCGCGATCTCCGTCGGCGCGTCCGGATCCGCCAGGAGAGCCACGACCGTAACGCCCTGAGACGACACTCGCATGAGGGAACCTTCCTCGTCGGCTGCCCCGCGATCCCAAGGGCCCACAGACGTCACGGAGGTAACGCCGACGCCGCGTGACACGCTGACCTCCGGCAGCAGGTGCGGGCGGTACGGCCGGATCTCCTCATCTTCCCAGCACAGGACCTGCTCCCACGACCGGGCGCGATCGCGTCCGCCATCGCGAACACCCGCTCACGCGCCCCCCGGCACGCCCGCACGCCGCGCCACCGACCACCCCGCTTCGGTGTCTGTCCCGGAGCCGGAGTCCGGCAAAGTCCTGCCACACGGGAAAGTTCCAGAACGCCTGCGAGGCACAGCGCTACGCCCTGCCCGGCGTCGGGGCGGCTGGTGGGCGGGGTGGAGCGTGTCAACCGGGCCTGGCTGCCGCTGGCCGGCCTCTGCCAAGCGCTCTGTGGCCCTGCTGTCGGTCCGCACGCCCGTCCGACACCCGGGCAGTCGGACGTTGGGCCTGGCAGGGCAATACAGGGAGGCCAATTGGGCCCGACATGCGCATGCGTTCGCGCGCCCTCGTCGGCCAGGCTGACTGGGAAGCCCTGGGGCCGGGAGCCGCCCGGCTCCCGCAGCCGGAGGTTGCCGTCATGACCGTGATGTCCATTGCCAGGTTCGAGAGGTTCTTCCGTGCGGCCGCAGGGCTGGACGTCGACAAGAACGATCTCAAGCGCCACAGCGACTTCGTCGACGCCAAGCTCTACGATCTGCTCACCGTCGCCCAGGCCACGGCCAAGGCCAACGGGCGCGACATCATCCGGACCAGTGACCTGCCGATCACGAAGGGCCTGCAGGAGAGCATTCACCACTTCCGGAAGATCGACCAGGAAATAGAACTCAAGCCGATCCTGGAACAGCTCGCCACCCATCCCGCTCTGGACCGCACGCCCGATGAGGAGACCGAGGCGGCCTATCCGGACATCATCGGCGGACTCAGCCTGGCCCTTGCCCAGAGCTTCAAGATCCTCCACCCCGACCTGAAAAACCCCCAGACCCAGCACTGGGACGAGGCTCGAGCCGTCTTCGACCTCCTGCTGTGAGTGGCGACCGGAACAGGCGGTGCAGGCCACGGCCGAGCAGCGTCAGCGCGTTCTGCTCCCTCGGCTGCGCAGCGACCTGATCGGCCCCCGGCTCGGGTGTCGGAGAGCTCAGATTGTGACAGCTCGTCCTCGAAGGGATCATCGAAGGTCACGGACAGGAACGTGTCCGTCGGGTCCGGGGAGCGGCTGCTGGATGAACTGGTCAGGGCTGCCCAGCTGGCATCACCTGCGGAACTGCCCGCGGTCCCGAATGAGTCACCCCGGGTGTCGAACCTCGCCGGCCCGGCCGCGGTGCCGGACGGATGTCCGGCACCGCGGCGTTCGCGTCTCAGCCGCTGCCCCCGGTGCTTTCACTCGTCTCGCTGATCTCGACGTGCCGGGGCTTTGCGACCTCGGCTTTGGGGACGGTGATGGTGAGCACCCCGTCCGAGATCTGCGCATTGATCTTTTCGGTGTCGACCTCTCCGGGCAGCCGCAGCCGGTACTCGAAGGCTCCGGTGCGGCGGGTGCTCCGTCGCAGGACGCCTTTGCGTTCCTTCTCCTTGATCTCTCCGGTCACCACCAGCTCCTGGCCGTTCGCTTCGACGTCGATGTCCTTGCTCTTGACGCCGGGGAGTTCGATCTCGATGTGGAAGGCGTCGTCGGCCTCCGTGACGTCCGCCAGGGGTGTCCACGCGACTACGGGCGCCGCGCCTCCCACCGTGGATTCGATCAGTCCGCTCATCTCGCTGAGCAGTTGGTCGAACTCCGTCAGCGGATTGCGTGCCCAGCCAAGCGGCCTGACCTGCATTGCGGCACCCCGCTGGTGCCGGACGGGCGTAGTCATCACCGTCGCCTCCTTCTCCTTCTCGTGATCTCGTCTCTCTTTGAAGTCATCCGAGCCAAGCGGACTCCTTCGGGCGGGTGTGCGGGGAGCGGTCGGTGCCGCCGGGCGTGGCCGTGTGGCCCAGGTGGCGGTGCACGGAGTGGATGCTGATCGCGCCTTCGCCGACCGCGGAAGCCACGCGTTTCACCGAGCCGCTGCGGACATCGCCGGCGGCGAAGACGCCAGGCAGGCTGGTCTCCAACGTCAGGCAGTCGCGGCCCTGGCTCTGCCACAGTCCGGGGACGGAGCAGGCCTGCGCCTCCGCCCCGGTGAGGACGAAGCCGCGCGCGTCGAGGGCGAGCGCGTCGGACAGCCACTCGGTGTGGGGCTCGGCGCCGGTGAAGACGAACAGGGCACGCACCGCGAGGTGCCGATGCTCGCCCGTACGGTGGTCGACCACGGTGACCGCCTCCAGGACCTTGTCGCCGAGTGCCTCGGTCGTCTCGGTGTGCAGCAGCACGCGCACCCGCGGGTGGCGCTCGACCTGATCGATCAGGTAGCGGGACATGTGTGCCTCGAGGCTCGGCCCACGGACGAGCAGATACACCTGCGGTGCGTACCCGGCCAGGAAGAGCACGGCCTGGCCCGCGGAGTTGCCTCCGCCGACGACGGCCACCGGGTCGGTGCGGCACTGCTGGGCCTCGTAGACGGTCGCCGAGTAGTGGACGCTCGTTCCCTCCAGGCGTTCGATGCCGGGCACCTGGAGGCGGCGGTAGCGAGCGCCGGTGGCCAGGACGACGGTACGGGCGGTGATCTCGCTGCCGTCGGCGAACCCGACGGCGTAGTGCCCGCCGCGCGGTTCGAGCCGAGCCGCCTCCGCCGGGACGCTGATCCTGGCGCCGAACTTGTCGGCCTGGAGCACGGCGCGTTCGGTGAGTTCGGCGCCGGAGATGCCGGAGGGGAAGCCCAGCAGATTCTCGATGCGGGACGACGTACCGGCCTGTCCACCGCTGGCCAGGGCCTCGACCACGGTCGTGCCGAGGCCCTCCGAGGCGGCGTTCACCGCGGCGGCGAGACCAGCGGGGCCGGAGCCGACGATCAGGAGATCGCCGTGATGGTTTCCGGCGGGCAGCGACGGCAGGCCCATGAGCCGGGCCAGTTCCGCGTTGCTGGGGTTGCGCAACAGAGTGGTGTCCCGCCAGATGACGAGCGGTGTCTCCTCCGGGCCGACGCCGAAGCGGCGCAGCAGTTCCTCGGCCTCCTCGTCGGCCTCCAGATCGATCCAGCGGTGCGGCAGCCGGTTGCGGGCGGCGAACTCGCGCAGCCGCCGGGTGTCAGGCGAATAGCGCGAGCCGATGATGCGGAAGCCGGCGCCCTGGCCGACGAGCAGAGCACGGCGGCCCAGGCAGGCGCGCAGCACCACATCGCCGAGGGCGGAGTCCCGGGTCACCAGGTCACGCAGCTGATCCATGGACAGGGCGAGGACCTCGCCGGGGACCCTGACCACGGCGGTGTAGAAGGCCACCTGCCCGTTCAAGAGGCCGAGTTCGCCGATGAAGCGGCCGGGGCCGTGCACACGCAGCAGGCGTTCGTCGGCCGTGCCGTGGTCCTCGACGATGGCGACCGAACCACTGAGGACGACGTAGAACGTCTCGCACCGCTCCCCCTCCCGGATCAGCACGTCACCGGCGTCGACCGCGCGCCGCCGACCGTGCTGCGCCAGGCGGGCCATCTGGTCATCCGCCAGGCGGGGATAGGCGCCGTAGATGTCAGCGGTCTCGAAGGGGACGCTCTCCTCCGCCTCGTCCGGCACAGGCGCTGCGCCCGGCCGCGTCTCGTCGCCGGCCATCACACGAACGCCTCGTGGGCGAAGCACCACCGCCAGTCCTCGCCGGGCTCCAGCGACGCCACGATCGGATGGCCGTCGGCTGCGGCGTGACGGCGCGCGTGCCGGTTGGGCGAGGAATCGCAGCAGCCGACGTGGCCGCAGGTCAGGCAGAGCCTGAGGTGAACCCACGGGGAGCCGAGCAGCAGACACTCCTGACACCCTTCGGGGGTCCGTGGCTGGACCGGCCGGACGAGGGCGAGGTGGGGGTCGGTTCGTACGGTCATGGCTGATCACCCTTTCCCGGCCGGTTCGCGGCCCGCGATCGACTGCTCCACCCACCGCTGAAGGGCGGGGGCAGGTGCGGCACCCGCCTGCCGGGCGATGGTCTGCCCTTTGTCGAGGACCAACAGCGTCGGTACCGCCTGGACCTCGAACCGCTGCGCCAGGCGCGGGTTCTTGTCGATGTCGACCTTGACCAGCTTGATCTTTCCCGCGAGATCGGCGGCGACCTTCTCCAGCGCGGGGCTCACCATGCGGCAGGGGCCGCACCAGGTGGCCCACAGGTCGACGACGACGGGCACGGTGGCCTGCTCGACGACCTCGGTGAAGTCGTCGTCGCCCGCGTCGGCCATCCACGGCAGAGGCTGCTTGCAGTTGGCGCACCTGGGGCGGCCCTCGGCTGCCACGGGTACCCGGTTGGTGCGCCCGCAGTGCGGGCAGGTGACGTTGGTGGCTTGCACGGTATTCATGCCGCCCTCGCTCCCTTCACGTCCTCGGGCTGGTCGTAGGTGACGACCAGCTCTCCGTGCTCGGCGTCGACGCGGACCTTCGCGCCGTCCTGGACGTCGCCGCGCAGCAGGGCGCGCCCGACCAGCGTCTCGACCTCGTGGGAGATGAAACGCCGCAGCGGCCGGGCCCCGTACACCGGGTCGTAGCCCTGGTGGGCGATCAACTCTCGTGCCGCGTCGGTGAGTTCGACGGTGATGCGGCGTTCGGCGAGGCGGCGGCGCAGTTCGTCGAACTGCAGCTCCACGATCCGCTCGATCTGCCGCTCGCCGAGCGGCTTGAACAGCACGATGTCGTCGACGCGGTTGAGGAACTCCGGGCGGAAGTGCCCGCGCAGCTCACCCATCACCAGGGCGCGGGCGTCCGGCTTGATCTCACCCTCGGCGGTGGCGCCGTCGAGGAGGTGCTCGGAGCCGATGTTGGACGTCATGATGATCACGGTGTTGCGGAAGTCGACGGTGCGGCCCTGGGCGTCGGTGATGCGGCCGTCGTCGAGGATCTGCAGCAGGGTGTTGAAGACATCGGTGTGCGCCTTCTCGATCTCGTCGAACAGCACAACCGAGTACGGCTTGCGGCGTACGGCCTCGGTGAGCTGGCCGCCCTCCTCGTAGCCGACGTATCCGGGCGGGGCCCCCATCAGCCGGCTGACGGTGTGCCGCTCCTGGTACTCGCTCATGTCGAGGCGGACCATGTTCTCCTCGGAGTCGAACAGGGCCGCCGCGAGGGTCTTGGCCAGCTCGGTCTTCCCGACGCCGGTGGGGCCGAGGAAGATGAACGAGCCGATGGGGCGGCGAGGGTCGCGGATGCCGGAGCGGGCGCGGATGATGGCGTCGGCGACGAGTTTGACGGCCTCGTCCTGGCCGATGACGCGCTCGCGCAGGATCTCGTCGAGGCGCAGCAGCTTCTCGCGTTCACCCTCCTGGAGGCGGGCGACGGGGACGCCGGTCCAGGCGGCGACGATCTCGGCGATCTCCTCCTCCGTGACGACCTCGCGCAGCAGCCGGTTCTCCCCTTGCTTCGCGGCCAGTTGCTCCTCCTCTGCGGCGAGCCGGCGCTCCAGGTCCTGGAGTCGGCCGTAACGGAGTTCGGCGGCGCGGTTGAGGTCGTAGGCGCGTTCTGCTTCCTCCGCCTCGTGGCGGACCTGCTCCAGTTCCTGGCGCAGCTCCTGCACGCGGCGGATGGCCTGCCGCTCGGCCTCCCACTGGGCGTGCTTGGCGTCGGCCTCGCCGCGCAGGTCGGCCAGTTCCCTGCGCAGCTCCTCCAGGCGGGTTTTGCTGGCGGGATCGGTCTCCTTGGAGAGGGCGGCCTCCTCGATCTCCAGGCGGGTGACGCGGCGGGTGATCTCGTCGAGTTCGGCCGGCATCGAGTCGATCTCGGTACGCAGCCGGGCGCACGCCTCGTCGACGAGGTCGATGGCCTTGTCGGGCAGGAACCGATCGGTGATGTAGCGGTGGCTGAGGGTGGCCGCGGATACCAGCGCGGTGTCCTGGATCTTCACGCCGTGGAAGATTTCCAGGCGTTCGCGCAGTCCGCGCAGGATGGAGATGGTGTCCTCCACGCTCGGCTCCTCGACCAGGACCTGCTGGAAGCGGCGTTCGAGGGCGGCGTCCTTCTCGATGTGCTTGCGGTACTCGTCGAGGGTGGTGGCGCCGATCATGTGGAGTTCGCCGCGGGCGAGCATCGGCTTGAGCATGTTGCCCGCGTCCATGGCCCCTTCGGCGGCGCCCGCGCCTACGACGGTGTGGAGTTCGTCGACGAAGAGCAGGATGTGCCCCTGGGCCGCCTTCACCTCGGACAGCACGGCCTTGAGGCGTTCCTCGAACTCGCCCCGGTACTTTGCCCCGGCCACCAGGGAGCCCATGTCGAGTGCGAACACCGTCTTGTCGCGCAGGCCCTCGGGGACGTCGCCGCGGACGATGCGCTGGGCCAGGCCCTCGACGATGGCGGTCTTGCCGACGCCCGGGTCGCCGATGAGGACGGGGTTGTTCTTGGTCTTGCGGCTGAGGATCTGGGTGACGCGGCGGATCTCGGCGTCCCGGCCGATGACCGGGTCGAGTTTGCCGTCCCTGGCCTCGGCGACCAGGTCGCGGCCGTACTTCTCCAGCGCCTCGTACGCCACTTCGGGGTTTGCCGAGGTCACGCGCTGGTTGCCACGGACCTGGGTCAGCGCGCTCAGGAACGAGTCCCGGGTGATGCCGTGCTCCTTGAGCAGCCGTCCGGCGGCGGTGGACGAGCCCTCCTCGGCCAGGGCCAGCAAGAGGTGCTCCACGGACACGTACTCGTCCTTGAGGCGCTTGGCCTCCCGCTCGGCCGTGTCCAGCAGCCGGGACAGGCGCTGGGTGACGAATACCTGGCCCGGCGCCGCACCCGGGCCGGTCACCTTGGGCCGGCGGGAGAGCTCCTCACGCACAGCCGCACGGAGCTCTTCGGGCTCCCTGCCCGCCTGTTGCAGCAGCCGCGGGATCAGGCCGTCCTCCTGGTCGAGGAGCGCGAGCAGCAGGTGCTCACCGTCGACCTCGGTCTGGCCCATGCGGACGGCGGCGGTCTGCGCCTCCTGGAGGGCTTCCTGTGACTTCTGGGTGAGACGGTTCATGTCCATGGGGGTGAGTCACTCCTCCTGCCGCGGTCGCGCAGTGCGGCTTCGAGCAGGCTGATGCGGTCGAGCAGGTCGAGCACCAGACCGATGGATGCGTAGTTGAGGCAGAGTCCGGAGCGCAGCCGCTGGACGCGGGCGAGCACCGCCGGGGCGGCGGGGTCGAACACGAGGTGCCCCGCGGCGTCGCGCTCGGCGTCGACCAGGCCGAGGGCGACGAACCGGCGGACCAGGTCGGGATGGAGGCCCGAGCGGCGGGCCACGGTGTCAAGGGAAAGCCTGGGCACGGGGACGAGCGCGTACCGTACGGCCGTGGACCCGGCGCTCGTCCGTACGGGACGCCCGCCCGCGTCGGCCCGGGCGGCCTGACCGCCGGTCGCCGCCCATGAGGGTCGGTCGCTCATCACGTCCTCCTGGGGTCGTACGAAGAGGTGGCGGCGAGCTCCTCGAACAGCTCGCGCTCCCGGTCGCCGAGGGCGGGCGGCACCATGACGCGGAGTTCGGCGTACAGGTCGCCGTTCGCACCGCGCGGGTTCGGCATGCCCTCGCCGCGCAGCCGCAGCCGCCGGCCGCTGGAGGAGCCCGCGGGCACCGTGACCTTGGCCGTGCCGCCGCCGGGGGTGGGCACCGGCACGGTCGCACCCAGGGCCGCCTCCCAGGGGGTGACGGGGACCTGTACGTGGACGTCGCGGCCGTCCAGCCGGAACCGGGGGTGGGGCTGGATTCGCACCCGCAGGTACAGGTCGCCCGCGGGTGCGTCACCACTGCCCCGGCCGCCCTCGCCCGCCAGGCGGATGCGCTGCCCGTCGGTGACCCCGGGCGGTACGTCGACCTCGTACCGTCGCGGCTGCCCCGTGGGGCCGGCGAGCGTGACGGTGCGGCGGCCGCCCCGGTAGGCCTCCTCGACGGTGAGCGGCAGCTCGGCCTCCTGGTCGGCCCCCGGTACACCGCCGCGGGCGGCGCCTGCTCCGAAGAGCGAGCCGAGCAGGTCGTCGATGTCGACGCCCTCCGCTGCGAAGTCGTCGCTGAAGCCCGTGTACCGGACGCGGGGGCCGCCCGCACCAGCGGTCCTCCGAGCGCGGAAGCCGCCGCCCGCTCCGGCCGCGACCCGTTCGTCGAAGTCCTCGGGGATCTTGCGGAAGTCCTCACCGAAGCGGTCGTAACGGGCCCGTGTCCTGGGGTCCGAAAGGACGCTGTATGCCTCGTTGAGGTCCTTGAAACGCTCCTCCGCCCCCGGATCCTTGTTGACGTCCGGGTGGTACTTGCGGGCGAGTTGGCGATATGCCTGCTGGATCTCGTCCTGGCTCGCGGTCCGCGACACGCCCAGCACCTCGTAGAAGTCCCGTGCCATGACCGGTCACTCCCGCTTCGCGACAGTCACGGCGGCGGGCCTGAGCTGCCGTTCCCCGTCCCCGTAGCCCGGGCGCAGCACCTCGACGACCGTGCCCGGTGGGGCCTCGGGGTCCTGGACGACGCCGACCACCTCGTGCCGGGCCGGGTCGAAGGCGACGCCGGTTTCCGCGTGCCTCGGGTAGCCGAGCAGTTCGAGGACGTTCACCGCCTGGTCGCGGACCGCCCGGACGCCCTCCACGATCGCGCCGGGGTCGGATCCGGCGTGGGTCAGGGCGAGTTCGAGGTTGTCCAGGACAGGCAGGAAGGCGGCCGCCGTGCGGGACCGCTCGGCCGTCCGCTCCCGGTCCAGTTCCCTGGTGTGGCGCTTGCGGAGGTTGTCGAGGTCGGCGAGCGCGCGCCGCCAGCGGTCCTCGAGTTCCTTCAGCTCGGCCGTGTGCTCGTCCTCGGACGGTGCGGGGCCGCCGGCCGCGTCGGGGCCGGGTTCCTCGTCCGTCTCAGGCCCCGTCCCGGTCGGCGGGCCGGAGCCCGGAAGATCCCCTCGGGGAGGGCGTACGGCGCCCTCCGGAGCCGGGTGGGCCGGGTCCGGCACGGCCGGGTCGGGTTCCCTGGGGTGGATCGGCATGGCGGTTCCTCAGTCCTTGTCGAACTCGGCATCGATGACGTCGTCGTCACCGCCACCGCCGCTCGGGCCGCCGCCGGTCGCACCGTCCCCGGTGGTGCCCTGATCGGGACCGCCCGTGGTGGCGCCGCCCTGATGCGCCGACAGCCCTGACAGCACCTGCTGGAGTTCGGAGGTCAGAGGCCGCACCCGCTCCACGCCTGCCTCCTCCTTGACCGCCGCCCGGGCATCCGACACCAGCATCTCGGCGCGTGCCTTCTCGTGCGCGGGTGCGGCGTCGCCCAGCTCGGCGAGGCGCTTGTCGACCTGGTATGCGACGGCGTCGAGCTCGTTGCGGGCGTCGACGGCCTCCCGCAGGGCCTGGTCCTGGCCCTGGTTGCGCTCGGCCTCCTGGACCATGCGCTCGACCTCGCTACGGTCGAGGTTGGAGCTCTCGGTGATGGTGATGCCCTGTTCCTTGCCGGTGTCACGGTCTCGGGCCTTGACGTTGAGAATGCCGTTGGCGTCGATGTCGAAGGTGACCTCGACCTGCGGTTCGCCGCGCGGCGCCGGACGGATGTCGGTGAGCTGGAAGCGGCCGAGCACCCGGTTGTCGGCGGCCCGTTCGCGCTCGCCCTGGAGTACGACGATGTCGACGGCGGGCTGGTTGTCCTCGGCGGTGGAGAAGGTCTCGCTGCGGCGCACCGGGATGGTGGTGTTCCGCTCGATGATCTTCGTCATCACGCCGCCGCGTGTCTCGACACCCAGCGACAGGGGCGTGACATCGAGCAGCAGGACGTCCTTGACCTCGCCCTTGAGCACCCCGGCCTGGATCGCGGCACCCAGGGCCACGACCTCGTCGGGGTTGACACTCATGTTGGGTTCCTTGCCGCCGGTCAGCCGGCGCACAAGGGACTGGACGGCGGGGATGCGGGTGGAGCCGCCGACGAGGATGACCTCGTCGATGTCGCTCTCGCCGACCTTGGCGTCGGCCATGGCCTGCTGGACCGGTCCCAGGCACCGCTCCACCAGGTCACTGGTGATCTGATCGAACGTGGACCGCATGACCGAGTCGGTGAGGTGCTTGGGGCCCGAGGCATCGGCGGTGATGAACGGCAGGCTGACCTGCGTCTGCGTCACCGAACTCAGCTCGGTCTTGGCCTTCTCCGCCGCCTCGAACAGGCGTTGCAGGGCCTGCGGATCCTTGCGCAGATCGATGCCGTTCTCCTTCTGGAAGTCGTCCGCGAGGTAATCCACCAGACGCCGGTCGAAGTCGTCACCGCCCAGGTGACTGTCGCCCGCCGTGGAACGCACCTCCACCACGCCGTCGCCCACGTCGAGGATGCTCACATCGAACGTGCCGCCGCCGAGGTCGAAGACCAGCACCGTCTCGTGCTGCTTCTTGTCCATGCCGTACGCCAGGGCGGCCGCGGTCGGCTCGTTGATGATCCGCAGCACCTCCAGTCCCGCGATCCGCCCGGCGTCCTTGGTGGCGGTGCGCTGGGCGTCGTTGAAGTAGGCGGGCACGGTGATGACCGCCTCCGTGACCCGTTCCCCGAGCTGCTTGGACGCGTCGTCGGCGAGTTTGCGCAGCACCTGAGCGCTGATCTCCTCGGGCGCGTAGAGCTTGTCGCGCACCTTGAAGCGGGCGACGCCGCCCGGGCCCTCGACGACGTCGTACGCCACCGCTCTGGCCTCGTCCGGGATCTCGTCGAAGTGCCGGCCGATGAACCGCTTGGCCGAGTAGATGGTGCCCTTGGGATTGAGGATCGCCTGGCGTCGGGCCAGCTGGCCCACCAGCCGTTCCCCGGTGTCGGTGAAGGCCACCACGGACGGTGTCGTACGGTTGCCCTCGGTGTTGGGCACGACGGAAGCTTCGCCGCCCTCCCACACGGCGATCACCGAGTTCGTGGTGCCCAGGTCGATGCCCACTGCCTTGGCCATGAGGAACTCCTCCCGTGCGGCGGCAAGCGCCGGCACTGCGGATCCGATCGTTCAGGTATGGGCGGGACGTCCGCCGGCACCGGCGGTCGGCAACCCGCCGAGCAGCCGTACCGCCTCGTCGGCGACCGCTTCGTCCACGACGACGTCGTACCGGCTGGGCTGCATCGAGCGGACGGAGGCGAAGTCCCGTCGGCCGCCCTGCAGGGCATACAGCAGCAGGCCGAACAGCGCACCCACGATCGCTCCGAAAATCAGGCCGTAGAGGGCGACGAGCAGGGCGGATACGAGCGGGTCCACCCAGTCGACCAGGCCGAAGAGCCAGCCGATCAGCGCTCCGGGAAGGGCCCCGCTCGCCGCTCCGTGCAGGGCGGCCCTGCCGTAGTCCATACGGCCGACGACCTGCTCGACGAGCCTGACGTCCTGTCCGATGATGGCCACCCGCTGCACGGGAAACCCCTGGTCCGAGAGGTGGTCGACGGCGCGTTCGGCTTCCTGGTACGTCTCGTACGTGGCGACGGTCCTGCGAGGCTGCTCGCTCATCGCCCAGTCCTTCCTGCCCGTGTGCACGGCGGCCCCCGGCACGCCCCAGACTCGCGAACCGAGCAGCTCTGCGCCTGCACCCGGCAGGTCAAAGAACAACGGAGCCCGTCCCCCCGCGAGCACGAGAGGGACACGCCGGACATCTCGGGTACTTTGGTCGGGCAAGGCGTAGAGGAAGAGGCGCTGTCACCTCTCCGGGGGCTCAGGGAAGGGAGCAATCCCATGGGCGGCTTCAGGGGCCGGAACGTGTACCGACGCCGTCCCCACCGGGAAGGCGGCCTTCCGCCGGGCCGTCTGGGACAGCACCCCACGATCTCGCGGCGCGGGGCTCGCCCGCCCCTTTCCACCCTGGCATCCCACAAGTGGCCGGCACTCTCTCGCGCCCTGTTCGACACTCGGGACGAAAGCGAGATCCTGCGCCTGGCCATGAACCACGTGTCGGCTGTCGGCCCGTACAGAGCCGAGGCCGGGTACCTCAGGGTGGACGGCCACATGATTCCCAGCCCGCAGGTCGGGCCGGGTCATGCGTCAACCGTCGACCGGACAGTGCGAGAGCTGACAGGGCAGGACGTCCCCGTGACCGTTCCCGGCCGGCCCAGGGGCCGGGCCTTGGCCCTGCACGGCCCCGGTGGACTGCACGGCTATCTTGTGGTGACGTCTCGCTCCCGGCCCACCGAAGCGCAGCACTTCCTGCTCGCCACGCTCGTACGCCTCACCGCCGCGGCCCTGTCGGTCGCCGTCGCGCACCGCCGGCAGCGGGAAGACGCCCTGGAGCTGCACCGACTGCGACGGGAACGGACAGCCTTCCAGGGGCGGCTGATCTCTCTCGTGGTCGAGCTGAGATATCGGCGGGCCGTGCACGAGGCCCTCGCCGAGGTCGCGGCCTCGGGCGGCGGCGAGGAGGCCATCACCAGCGCACTGCATGAGCTCACCGGATTTCCCGTGCTGGTGGAGGATCGCTTCGGCCGACTGCGGTCCTGGATTGGTCCCGGCCGGCCCGACCCCTATCCGGAACCGAACCCCGCACGCCATGAGGAGATGCTCCAGGGGGTCGCCCGGAGAGGCGGGCCCGTGCGCATCAACGACCGGCTGATCTCCCTGGTACGCCCCCGCGGTGAGGTCCTCGGAGTACTGGCACTGGTCGATCCCAAGAACGGCGCCGACGAGTACACCGTGTTCGCGCTGGAGCACGCCACCACGTCACTCGCCGTGGAACTGTCGCACCTGCGCCATCTGGCGGAGGCCGAGCTGCGACTGCGCCGCGAACTGGTCGACGATCTCCTGGGGGGCACGGACGAGGCGAGCGCCTACGCCCGGTCCGAGGCGTTCGGACACGACCTGCATCACATCCAGTACGTGGTCGTCGTGCAGTGGAGGAACCAGGCCGCGGACGACGCTTTCGCGCGGACCGTGGGCCGGGCGGCTTCGGCCGTGGGCATGCCGTCGCTGGTGACTCGGCGTTCCGACCACGTGGTCCTGATCGCCGAGGGCAGCCCCCACGACCACGCCTTGTACGAGACGCTCGCCCGGGAGACCGGAACACCGGACGGGACGATCGGGGTGAGCTCCCGCTGCGACACCCCGGACGGTATCCCCGGCCGGTACCAGGAAGCACTGCGCGCCCTGGAGGTTCGCCTCCGGTCCCGAAGGCGATACGGCACGACGTTCTTCGACGATCTGGGCCTCTATCGCATCCTGGGGCCTGGAAACGAATACCAGGAGCTGGAGGCGTTCGTTCGGGAATGGCTCGGACCCCTCGTCGACTACGACGGCCGGCACCGTACGGCTCTTGTGGAGACCCTGTCCCGGTACTTCGACTGCGGTGGCAACTACGCCGAGACCGCCGAATCCCTGGCGATCCACCGCAGCACGCTGCGCTACCGGCTCCAGCGCATCCGCGAGATCAGCGGCCATGACCTCACGAGCGTGGAGGACCGCCTCAACCTGCAGGTCGCCACCCGGGTGTGGAAGATCATGCTGGGCGGACCGGGTTGAGGAGCCCACGCACCGCGGGGCCGGCTCCACTGTCCCGATCGCCATAGGAGCAGGCTTCCCCTGCCGCCGAATCGGCTCGCCAGGTATCACCCGACGGTCGGCAGCGGCTCGAATGCGACCTTGCCGCCCGGCGCCGCTCCGAGTCCTCGTCCGCCGTACGACAGCAGCTCACCGACGAGGTCAGCAGTCTGCTGGCGCGAATGGCCTTCCACCAAGCGTGGCTCCAGATCGAGGCCCAACCGTCGCGGGCACCTACGCGACCCTCGTGGCCACGGCGCGAGCGGAAGCCGGCGCGCAGATGAGCCTCGCCTGGCAGCACCCACCGATCACCACCGACAGCGGCATGAACCTCGGAATCCCGTCCCCCGGGACCGATCGAACGCGGCCCGAGCCACATGCATAGAGGTGATGCGCCAACACCTCTGAAAGGCTGCTGTTCTTGGTGCCAACTATCCCTCTTTTGTGCCAACCAAAAATCCTCGTCACAGGGGTTCAACGGCGTACGCGGGGCATGCCCAGGCCGATCCACGAGATGATTTCGCGCTGGATCTCGTTGTTGCCGCCGCCGAAGGTGAAGATCACCGCGGAGCGGTAGCCGCGTTCCAGTTCGCCGTGCAGTACCGCACCGGCGGAGCCCTCCTGCAACGCGCCTGCCGCGCCCACGACTTCCATGAGCCAGGCGTAGGCGTCGCGGCGGGCCTCGGAGCCGTAGACCTTGACCGCGGAGGCGTCCTGCGGGGTCAGTGTGCCGTGCTGGACGGCGCTGACCATCTGCCAGTTCATCAGTTTCATGGCCTCCAGGCGGGTGTGGGTCCTGGCGAGCAGGCGGCGCACCCAGGGCAGGTCGACGACGCGGCGGCCGTCGGTGAGCTTGGTGCGGCTCGCCCAGCGCCGGACGTCGTGCAGGGCGCGGATCGCCATGGTGCCGTGGGCGGCGAGGGTGACGCGTTCGTGGTTGAGCTGGTTGGTGATCAGCCGCCAGCCCTGGTTCTCCTCGCCGACCCGGCGGGAGACGGGGACGCGGATGTTCTCGTAGTAGCTGGCCGTGGTGTCGTGTCCGGCGAGGGTGTTGATGAGGGTGCAGGAGTAGCCGGGATCGGAGGTCGGCACGAGAAGCATGGTGATGCCGCGGTGCGGTGCGGCCTTCGGGTCGGTGCGCACGGCCAGCCACACCCAGTCGGCGGTGTCACCGTTGGTCGTCCAGATCTTGTGGCCGTTGACCACGTACGCGTCGCCCTCACGCACCGCGCGGGTCTTGAGTGCCGCCAGGTCGGTGCCCGCGTCGGGCTCGCTGTAGCCGATCGCGAAGTCGATGTCGCCGGCGAGGATCCGGGGCAGGAAGTACGCCTTCTGCTCCTCGGTGCCGTACTGCATGATCGTGGGCCCGACGGTGTTCAGCGCCATCAGCGGCAGCGGTACGCCGGCCTGGGCTGCCTCGTCGAAGAAGATGAACTGCTCCATGGCGGTCAGTCCGCGTCCACCGAACTCCTTCGGCCAGCCCACACCGAGCCAGCCGTCGGTGCCGAGCCGGCGAATGGTGTCGCGGTAGAAGCGCTTCTGGGCTGCGGGCTCGGCATACCGCCCATGCGCGTCGGCCGGCACCAGCTCGGCGAAGTAGGCACGCAGTTCGGTGCGCAGCCGCTGCTGCTCGGGCGTGTATTCGAGATGCACGGCGCCTCCAGGCTCCCGGGGCCGGTCCTGCCTGACGGCGCACACCGTAGAACGTGTTTCAGAAATTGGGAATGGCGACGCCGGTCGGGAATGGCCGCGTCGGGGGTCGGGGGTACGGAAGCGCCGCGCCGGGCCGGGCTCACCCGCACCCGGCTCGACCGCCGGCCACCTGGCATCCCGCCACGGCCCGGAAGAACCGGTCCGCACGACCACCGCCGGGCGCCGCCGCTCAGCCCAGCGTCCCCAGGAACTCCGTGCATGCCCGGGCGCAGGCGCGGCACGCCTCGGCGGCGGCCTCGGCCGCGGGGTGGCCGTCGAAGGCGTGGGCCGATTCCAGGCAGACGCTGCGGCACCACTCCAGCTGGACCCGCAGTCCGTCCTCGTCGACGAGGGTCTGCTCGGACAGCATGCGGCAGGTCGCGTCGCAGACCTCCGCGCACATGATCCCTTTGCGGCGCAGGAATTCCTGGTCCTCGGTGCCGTCCGGGTCCACCAGGCTCGCGCGCAGCGCGCACGCCCGGGCGCAGTCCGTGCACGCCTGCGCGCAGGCGAAGCGGTCTTCCAGGAAGCGGAAGACGTCCTGCTGCGAAGTCGTCGAAGTCACACCGCGCGGGTAGCCCTAGCGGCCCCCTCCAAACGCGTGCAGAACGAAGGGTAGGGCTCATTTTCCGCCATCGCCCCCGGACGGCCGGAAGGCCCCAGGAGACCGGCGGGGAACGAGGTGAGGGGCCCGCGCCGGCCGCTCCGGGCAAGCGGGTTCAGGGGCGAATTTGGGGGTATTCGTCCGATATGAACACTGCATTCCTGCAAGCTGCCCCCATGCAGCTGGCCGCGCCAAGCGGACTGCTCAGTCTCGTCCTGTTCGTGGTGGCCATCGCCGTCGTCGCGGTGCTGGCGGGCAGCTTCTGGCTCGGCAACCGGATCAAGTACAACGAACCCCCGCGCCCACGCCCGGACGAGCAGCCCCACCTGCCACCGGAAGGCGCGGTGCACGAGGTCCGGGAGAACCGGGAGCCCGACGACGTCCCCGTGATACCCAGGGGCGGCCGCCCCCTCACGCCCTACGAGCTGACCAACATGCAGACCCGGCCCAGCACCTCGAAGGACCGGCCCCGCTGGAGCAAGGGCACCACCGGCTCGTTCGGCGGCGGCGGGCTCGGCGCTCACTGACCGCCCAGGGCATGGCGGCGTCAGCGGGGCGGCGGCCGGGAGATACAGGACCTCCCGGCCGCCGCCCCGCGTCACGGGATGACGCGGCCGTCGTCCAGCTGTTCGATGCGGGCCACGTTCCCCCGGTCCTCGGCGTCCTCGCTCGCCTCCGAGGCGAACCAGGCGTCGAGGATCTCCTTCAGGACCGGCTCCGAGGTCAGCCGCAGGCTCAGCGCCAGCACGTTGGCGTCGTTCCAGCGGCGGGCACCACCGGCCGCATAGGCGTCCGTGCACAGCGCCGCCCGCACCCCCGGCACCTTGTTCGCGGCGATGGACGCGCCGGTGCCGGTCCAGCAGCACACGACGCCCATCGCCGACGTCCCGTCGGCCACGTCGCGGGCGGCCGCCGCGGAGCACGCCGCCCACTGCGGGTCGTCGCCGGGACGCAGCGCGCCGTGGGTGAGCACCTCGTGCCCACGGCCCCGCAGTTCCGTGACGAGCAGGCGGGCGACGGGTTCGTCCATGTCCGAGGAAACGGAGATCCGCATGTCTCGGAGCCTACGTCAGAGCCCGGCTCAGGTGGAGGCCTGGCCGCTGTCCTTCAGGGCGCCCCAGCCGTGCCAGCGCTCCACCTCGATCCATGCGCTGACCCGGCCGCGCTCCCGGTCCGGATAGGTGTCGCCGGTGTAGCGCCGGGCGAGCCGGTCGATGTCGGCCAGCCCCTCGTCCTCGTAGGTCCGTGTGACGCGCCCGACCAGGGTGACGTGGGTGTACCAGTTCTCCTTGTCCAGGACGGTGAGGGTGACCCGCGGGTCGCGCCGCAGATGCTTCAGCCGGACCCGGCCCTCGTCCAGGTTGATCAGCACCTGCCCGTCCTCCCAGAGGTACCAGGTGGGTGTGGAGACGGGTGTGCCGTCGGAACGCAGGGTGGCCATCACGCAGGGGTTGGGAGCGGCCAGCAGGGCGTCGGCCTCGGGCGGGAGCGGCGGCTTGGACATGGGGCTCTGTCTCCTCTGTTCGCGGATGCGGATGCGGGTGCGGGCGGAGGTGCTGCGGTCAGGCGGGGGGCGTCTCGTCGAAGCTGGCGAAGTACGCGGCGGCCATGTCCTTCTCGCCATGGCCCTGCTCCTCGGCGCGGGCCAGCCGCCGCGCGCTCGCGGCGGCCAGATCCAGCCGTACGCCGTTGCGCTCGCCCGCCTCGACGATCAGCCGGGCGTCCTTGACGGCCGTGGCCACCGCGAACTGGGGCGGGGACAGCCGGTCGTCGAGGATCAGCCCGCTCTTGACGTGCAGGTACCCCATGTCGAGCGGGCCGCCCGCGATGGCGTCGAAGAAGTTCTGCGGGTCCACGCCGAGCGCCTGGGCCAGGGCGAGCGTCTCGCCGGCCGCCGTGGTGGCGGCGAGGACCCAGCTGTTGGCGACCAGCTTCAGCCGGGTCGCGGTGCCGGCGGCGCCGTCGTCGCCGGTCCACACCGTGCGGTTGCCCACCGCGTCGAAGACCGGCGTGACCGCGTCCCGGCCCTGGACGGGTCCGGCGGCGAGCACCAGCAGCTGCCCGTCCTCGGCGGGCTTGCGGGTGCCGAGGACAGGGGCGTCGTAGAAGACCAGTCCGTGTTCCTCGGCGAAGGCGGCCAGTTCGGCGGCGGACTCCAGGCCCGCGGTGGTCGACTGCGCCCACGCCGTGCCGGGGCGCAGGGCGGGCGCGGCCTGGCGCATCACGTCCAGGACGGTGGCCCCGTCGTACAGCACGGTCAGGACGACGTCGGCGCCCTCCACGGCTTCCGCGGGGGTGCCGGCGACATGCGCGCCGACGGCGGCGAGTGGTTCGGCCTTGGCGCGGTTGCGGTTCCAGGCGCGGACCGTGTGTCCGGCCCCGGCGAGGTTCCGGGCCATCGCGGCGCCCATGATGCCGGTGCCCAGGACGCTCACGGTGAGTGTGTCGGTCATGCGTCGACTTCCCTGTCGGTACGGTGATCGCTGCTCTGCTCGGTCCGTCGTTCCCGACAATGCCACTGCCCGGTCGGGTCGCGCGCGCCCGGTCACCCCGTCGGGCCGATGGTGCCACGCGGCGGTGGCCGCTCATTCCGGCAGCACCAGCCGCCCTCTCTCCCCGGGCTCCAGGCGCACGGCCCGGTCCGGCAGACGGACGTCGACGGGGGTCGCGTCGGACGACGGCACGGTCACCTCCAGGCGGCCGTGGCGCAGGCGGAGCCGGACGCCCCAGTTGTTCTGGTAGCGCAGGGAGAAGCCGTAGGAGGAGAGCTCCGGCAGCGGCACCGGGTCCAGCCACAGTGCGCCCTCGCGGGTCTCCAGGCCCGTGAGTCCGCGCTGGACGAGGTCGAGGGTGCCGGCCATCGCCCCGAGGTGGATGCCTTCGCCGGTGGTGCCGCCCTGCACGTCGGCGATGTCGCCGCGCAGCGCCTCCTGCACGAACTGCCAGGCCTCGGCGCGCCGGGCCCGGGTGAGGACCCAGCCGTGCACCAGGCCGCTGAGGGTGGAGCCGTGGCTGGTGCGATGGAGGTAGTGGTCGACGGTGCGCCGCCAGGTCTCCTCGTCTAGGCGAAGCCCCAACCGGGCGAACAGGCCGTGCAGTTCGGCCGGCGAGAACAGGTAGCCGAGCATCAGGACGTCGGCCTGCTTGGAGGCCTGGTAGCGGTTGACGGTGTCGCCCTCGGCCTCCAGGATCCGGTCCAGCCGGCGGATGTCGCCGTACTCCCTGCGGTAGTGGTGCCAGTCGAGCTCGGCGAGGGCGCCGTAGCCGTCGAACTGGCTGATGACGCCCTCGTGGAAGGGCACGTGCAGGGCGCGGGAGACCTCCTCCCACTCGGCGAGTTCGGCGTCGTCCAGGCCGGTGCGCTCGGCGAGCTCGCGGCGCCGTGGCTCCGGCAGGCCGTGCAGCAGCTCCAGCGTGCGGGTGAGCACCCAGGAGGCGGTGACGTTGGTGTAGGCGTTGTCGTCCAGGCCGGGCTGCTCGGCGCCCGGATAGGCGTCGTGGTACTCGTCGGGGCCGACCACGCCCCGGATGCGGTAGCGGCCGAGGGTCTTGTCGTAGCGGGCCGCGTCGGCCCAGAAGCGGGCGATCTGCAGCAGCATCTCGGCGGCCCTGGTGTGCCGGAACTCGATGTCGCCGCTGGCCTCGCAGTACTGCCAGATGTTGTACGCGATCGCCGAGCCGACATGGTACTGGAGATGGGAGTGGTCCGGCAGCCAGCGGCCCGAGCGCGGGTTGAGGTGCAGCTGCTGGGTCTCCTCACGGCCGTCGCTGCCGCTCTGCCACGGGTACATCGCGCCCCGGCGGCCGGCGTTCAGGGCGGCGGTGCAGGCCTGTTCCAGGCGCCGGTGCCGGTAGCGCAGCAGGGCCCGGGAGACCTCGGGGAAGTGCAGATTGAGGAAGGGCAGGACGAACAGCTCGTCCCAGAAGACATGCCCGCGGTAGGCCTCGCCGTGCAGCCCGCGCGCGGGCACCCCCACGTCGAGGTCGGCGGTGTGCGGGGACAGCGTCTGCAGCACGTGGAACAGGTGCAGCCGCAGGATGCCGCCGGCCTCACCGGCGACGTCGAGGTCGGCGCGGCGCCACAGCTGCGCCCAGGCGGTGCGGTGACTGCGCAGCAGCTCGTCGAATCCGGGGGCGCGTCCCACCCGGGCGACGGCGGCGTGCAGCGGGTCGCTGATCGCCGGGTCGCGTGAGGTGTGCAGGGCGACGGTCTTGTCGACCGTGGCGGTGCGGCCGGACTCCAGGTGCAGCCGGATGCGCTGGGTGGTGCGGGGGCGGACGTGCCGGGCGGTGACGGGAGCGTCGGCGGTGAGCCGGGACGCCATACCGATGCGGATGTCGGAGGTGCGGGTGCGGCAGCGCAGCCACACCGTGTCGTGTTCGGCGGTTCCCGCGTGCTCGTGGGTGAGGTGCAGGCCGTCCAGGTCCCGGTAGCGGGCCACTCCGGCGTTGCGGACGCCGCCGTCGAGGGCGGCCTCGACGTGCAGTTCGCCGGAGAAGCCGTCGGTGGTGAACTCGGTGCGCAGTGCGGCCAGATGCGGGTCGGCCATGTGCACCAGCCGCTGCTGGCGTACCGTCAGGGCTCGCCCGTTGCCGAGCGCGAACCGGGTCAGCCGCTCCAGCACACCCGAGGACAGGTGCAGGATCAGCCGGTGTTCGAGGACGCTCGCGGTGTCCGGGGTGAGCCAGGGGCGGCCGCGCAGCCGGAAGCGCAGTTGCAGCCAGTTGGGCAGGTTGACCATGTCCTCGTTCTCGACCCTGCGTCCGGCCACGTCGGACGTGAGCCGGTTGTAGCAGCCGGCCACATAGGTCCCCGGGTAGTGCACGTCGTCCGCGGAGCACTCCGGCAGTGCGCCACGAGAGGCGAAGTAGCCGTTGCCGAGTGTGCACAGCGACTCACGCAACCGCTCGTCGGCCGGCTCGTATCCCTCGTACTCCCAGGTCCAGCCCGTCACCTCGGTGCTCCTCCCGCAGCAGGCGGCTCGCCGAGACCGGGTACGGCCGTCTCGGCACCGTGCGGAAGCAGTCTCTCCCCGGCACCTTGTCCCGAGGCACGGCCCACGCCGGTGACGAGCGGGAACGGCGCCGGAAACGGGACCCGGGACGGCGCACCCGGCCGGCGGACGCGTGTGTCAGACCCGCGTCCGCGGCGTACCCGGACGACAGGCCCTAGCAGGCCGGCTGCGGCACCCCGGCCGGGTCGCGGCGCAGCACCGTGACCCGGTGGAAGTTGCACCCGGCGGGCGAGGCGGGCTGCTCCGGCGGCCCGTCCTGGTGGGCGTGGAGCGCGACGCTCACCAGGCTCAGCAGTACGTCGACGTCCGTGTCGCAGTCGAGGTGCACGGTCACCCACCGGGAGCCGGGCACCAGCCGGACCGCCGTGGAGACGGTGAGCTCCTGGGCGAACCGCCCGATGGCCCGGCCGGTCAGGTGCAGGTCCACGTCGTGAGCCGTGTGGAAGTGGGCGATCTCGTTGCGAGCGGAGCGAACTGCCCGCCCCGTGCCGCAACTGGCCGGTCCCGCCGTGAGGTCGGGCCAGGTTTCCAGTTGCTCCAGGGCGCGCTGGGCCAGAGTCATGTCTCCATCGTCACCGCATCACCCCACGGATACCAGTGGTTGGACACTTCGTAACCCAGGTGTGAGGATCTCACGCGGGCAGCCGCCGTGCCGGGCGTGCCCTGCGGGCCGCCGCCAGGGCGTTGAGATGGGCCTCGATGTAGGGCACGGCCGCCGTCTCGACCTCGCCGTCGATGAAGGCCGGCTGCACGTTCACCTCGAAGACCACCCCGCCGTTCTCGATGGCGAGGTCGACACCGGCGAAGGGCAGCCCGACCGACGCGGTGGCGGTGACCGCCAGCTGGGCCAGGCGCGGCGGCAGGTCGGCCGGGGCGATGGGGACGGCGGTGGCGCCCTGGCAGGTGTTGCAGGGGGTGTCCGTATCGGGCTGGATGTGCTCGCGGGCGTGGATGACGCGGCCGCCGAGGACGAAGACGCGGAACTGGTGGCGGGCGCCGCCGGCGGTGAAGTTGCCCGCGTCCCGCGACAGCAGCCAGTCGGTGCCGCGGTCGGCGTAGAAGGCGGTGGCCCGCTCCACCCCGTCCTCGGTGGTCAGGTGGAAGGTGTCACCGCCGCCGGTGCCGACGACGGGCCTGGCCCAGGTGTCCCGGCCGAGCTTGTCGAACGCGGCCAGCGCGTCGCTCACGCCGGGCCGGGACAGCACGACGGTCTCCATGTGGGCGATGCCGTCCCGCCGGAAGCGCTCGACGGTGAGGTCCTTCTCGGTGGCGGTCCGCCAGGCGGCGACGCCGGTGCCGAGGGTGACCACGTCGTGGTGTTCGAGGAGGCGCTGGAAGGCGGCGAGTTCGTGGCGGCGGTGCGGCGGGATCTCGTAGAGCACGATGATGTCGGGCACCAGGTCGAGTTGCTCGCCGGGGACGTGCAGCCGTAAGCCGTCCCCGGCGGGGACGCCGCGCCCGGTGCCGCCGGTCGCGAAGTGCCGGGAGTCGATGCGGACCGGCGCGGTGCCGGTGAGGAGTTCCACCGCGCGGGCGAGGAACGCGGCGCAGCCCTCGGGCGAGGTGGGGTCGGTGATCAGGGCGATGCACGGGTGGGACACGGCGACCTCCAGCGGTTCTCGACGCGCAACGGTGCCGCGCACACTCGGTCGCGCGGCCCGAGCGAACTCACGGGGTGATGCCGGTCGCGCGGGTGGTCGCCGGTGCCCTTCGCTCTGCGGGCTCCGCCGTGCCGAAAACCCGGCGCGGACCGGGGCGCCACACTGTAGGCGCAGGGCGGAACGCCGTAACAGGGCGCATACGTGCCCGGTGCCTGCTCCCGTCCCTGCGCCGTCCGCCCCCTCGCGTGCGCCTGGCGGACGGCGCCGGCCGCAGCAGGTGGTGCCGGCTCGCAGTGGACGTGCCGGTGAGCGTTCCCGTCCGCCTCACACGTCACGCGGTGCGCGGTCGAGCGGTTCGCCGAAGGCGTCCTTGCGGGCGACGCACAGCGCCCAGATGACGAACCCGGAGAACGCGATCATCAGGACGGACCACACCGGGGAGTAGGGCAGCGAGAGGAAGTTGGCGATGATGATGAGCCCGGCGATCGTCACGCCGCCGATCCGTGCCCAGGTCGCCGCCTGGAACAGGCCGACGCTGACGAGTACGGCGACCGCTCCGAGGATCAGGTGGATCCAGCCCCAGCCGGTGAGGTCGAACGCGAAGACGTAGTTCGGTGTCGTGACGAAGACGTCGTCCTGGGCGATCGCCATGATGCCGCGGAAGATGGCGAGTATTCCGGCGAGCAGGAGCAGGACGGCGCCGAAGACCATCACTCCCGCGGCCCACTGCTGCCGCGCCGTGTGCGTACCTGGCGTGTGTGTGCCGGTCATGTTCTGCCTCGTTTCCTTGTCCTGTGTGCTTGGTGGGGGGCCGGCTCAGGTGGCGGTGCCGGAACCGGCGGAGGGGCCGTGGTCGGCCAGGACGAGCTCCTTGGCGCGGCGGAACTCCTCGTCCGTGATGTCGCCACGGGCGCGGATCTCGGACAGCTTGGCGAGTTCTTCGGCGCTGCTGGGGCGGCCGGCGCCGCCGGCCGTCTCCCGGATGTAGTCGTCGAAGGCCCGTTGCTGCGCCTGGGCGTGCTTCACCTCTCGGCCGCCCATGTCCTTGCCGCGGGCGATGAGGTAGATGAACACGCCGAGGAACGGCAGCACGATGACGAACACCAGCCAGCCCGTCTTGCCCCAGCCGCTGAGGCTGTCGTCGCGGAAGATGTCGCCGATGATGCGGAAGAGCAGGATGAACCACATGATCCACAGGAAGAACCACAGCAGTGTCCAGAACATGCTGAGGAGGGGATAGTCGTAGGCGAGATACATCTGGGTGCTCATCTGTCGTCTCCGTTCGGAGCAGGGCCCGGCGGGCGTCGCCCGCTGATCCAGACTGCGCAGGGTGGGACGGGTCGGCCTCACCCGGCGGGGGTGATCCCTCGGGGCTGGGGGGCACGGCTCGCGGGCCGGCCAGTGCCGCCCGCCGCCGCGAGGATCGCCAGTACGACGAGGACCAGCAGGACCAGGCCGAGGACCAGGGCGACGGCCCCGACCGTGGGGTGGTTCCACAGCAGCAGGGCGAGGACACCGCCCGCGATGACGACGCCGGTGGTCCACGAACGATGCGTTTGCAGCCACTGACCGGCAGCCCCGGTACGCAGCCCCAGGCGCCGCAGCCCGTGACCGGCCGCGGTGGTGCCGCGCGCCGCCAGGCCGCGCACACCACGGGCCACGCGCCCCGGACCGTACAGGTAGGCGGCGAGCGCGGTGATCACGGCGACGACGAGCAGGGTCAGCGTGCTGTCGCGCAGGAAGCGCACGAAGGTGTCGTAGATCGCCTGGGCGGCGTCGGCCGGCAGCGTCGACGCGGGTACGGCGTCCAGATACAGCCGGCGCATCACCGCCAGGGCCACCAGCAGAAGGACCATCATCAGGCCGACGCCCAGGGCCGTGACCAGCAGCATCACGCGGTGTGCGGGAGCGGTCCAGACGGCGAGGGCGGCGAGCAGCACGGTCAGTACGGGCAGCCACAGGCCGACGATGTCCAGCACCCGCAGGCCGGCCTGCGCCTGGGGCAGTTTGTCGGCCTCGAAGAGGGTGATCTGCCGGTCCGGCGCGGGGATGGCCGAGGCCTTCTCGAAGCCGGCGTCGACGAGCCGCTTCTTCACCTCGTCGACCACGGCCCCCAGGTCCAGGACGACCTTGTCCTGTTCGGCGCGCACGGCTCCGCTCTGGCTGCCGGTCAGGACGTTCACCATCGCCGTGTGGGCACGCCGGTTGGCGGCCACCCATGCCTGCTCGAAGACATCGCTGGTGATCACACGGTTGACGACCCGGTGCACCACGTCACTGACGGCGGCGCGCAGCGGACCGGTGAGCGCGTCGGAGCGGTCCACGACGGCCGGCGGCGCCCCGGCGTCGGCGAGCGCCTTCCCCAGCCATTGGGTGACCGCTTCGACGTTCACCTCGGCCACGACCCGGTCGGTCAGCTTGCCGGTGACGGCCGACTGCACCGCCGGGTCCGAGCCCAGCGGCGCCACGGTCTCGACGTACCGGTCGGTGTCGGCGACCTCCTCGTCCAGCCAGGTCGCGACCACGGCCAGGGGGGCCAGCAGGAGGGCGATCAGCAGCAGGACGGAGGCGCCGGTGTAGCGGGCTTTGCGGTGGCGCACGGCGGCGGCGCGTCGGAGCCGACGGTATTCGGCCTGCTCCTCGGCGGTCAGGGTGATCCGGTTGTCCGCGTCGCCGCCGGAGGGTGAGGGTGGTGCGGGGGTCTCGGCCATGGGGTCTCCTCCTCACGCCGCCGCCGGTGGATCGGCGCTGTGGTCCGCGACCGCCCTGCGCAGGGCGGCCCGCCAGGCGAAGGCGACCGCCAGCTCGACCACTCCGAGGAGCACCAGCCACAGGCCGAGCAACCGGGTCAGGGCGACGGCGGACTCGGCCGGCAGGGCCAGTACGACGACGCCCGCGACGATCCCGAGCGCTCCGGCGCCGAAGAGGACGCCACGGTGGGGCAGGGCCTTGGTGGCGAGGGCCGCGTAGGCGGTCAGCATGCCGGTGACGAGCCAGACGATCCCGACGATCAGCGACAGTGCCGCGATCGTCTGGAGCGGGTTGCGCAGACACAGCACCCCCGCGAGCACGTAGAGCACCGCGAGCAGCAGCCCCGGCAGCCGTTCGCCACGTTCCTGGGCGAAGACGGCGACGAACCTGAAGCCGCCGATCACCAGCAGATACAGCCCGACGAGCACGGCCAGGACGTGAAGCGTCCCGTTGGGCCAGGCCAGCAGGATGATGCCGGGCACCAGCGTCGCCAGCGCCGAGCCCAGCAGCCATGTCCACGACCCGCCGAGCCGGGCCAGCGTCTCGGCGGGGTCGGCTCCCGGGGCCGTACTGCCCGTCGAGGCCGAGGGTCCTGATGCCGGCGAGGCCGGTTCACGGGGAACGGTCATGGCTCCTCCTGGCGGTGTCGCGCACCGGGCCAGCCTCGCGCCGCCCGCCGGGGCCGCGGATCACCCAGGACGGGTGATCCGCGGGCGGCGCCGTGTGCCGAGGGTGATGCTGGAGCGGTGCACCGGTTCCCGGCGGAACGGAGCGGAGATGAGCAGTCCGTCGCGTCCCGGCCGCCGGGTGGCGTTCCTGGTGTTCGCCAGAGCGACCGCCATCACGGCCGGTCTGGTGACCACGTACTTCCTGCTGCCCCTGGAGGGCGTCACGGCGGACACCGTGGCCTGGCTGGTGTGCGGCCTGCTGGCGGTCATGGTGGTCTTCTTCTGGGAGGTCCGCACGATCGCACGCTCCGCCCATCCGCGGCTGAAGGCCGTGGAGGCGCTGGCCGCCACCGTTCCGCTGTTCCTGCTGCTCTTCGCCAGCGCCTACTACCTGCTGGGCCGGTCCTTTCCCGCGGCCTTCAGCGAGCCGCTGACCAGGACGGACGCCTTGTACTTCGCTCTCACCACGTTCAGCACCGTGGGGTACGGCGACATCACCGCCCGCTCCCAGTCCGGACGCGTCCTGACGATGCTCCAGATGGCGGGCGGGCTGCTGCTGGTGGGCGTCGCCGCCCGGGTGGTGGCGAGCGCGGTGCAGGCGGGGCTCCAGCAGCGGCGCGGCAGCGCGACGGACGACGTGGGAGGAGAACGACCATGACCTTGCCCAGCGCGCCGGCGTACCCCCCGACCGTGGCTGAGCGGGCCGCGTACGGCAGGCAGGCACGCGCACGTGCCTCGCGTTCGTGCCACGGCTGGTTCGAGACGGATCCGCAGCGGCCCGACCCCGTCGGCGTGCTGGAGCGCCAGTCCGCCACCCGGGTCCAGGAGCTGGTGCCGGTCCGGTACAGCCGCATGCTCGAATCCCCGTTCCGCTTCTACCGCGGCGCGGCGGCGATCATGGCGATGGACCTCGGCCCGCTGCCCGGGACCGGACTGACCGTGCAGTTGTGCGGCGACGCCCACCTGCTGAACTTCCGGCTGCTGGCCTCTCCCGAGCGGCATCTGGTGTTCGACATCAACGACTTCGACGAGACCTTGGCCGGGCCCTTCGAGTGGGATGTGAAACGCCTGGCGGCGAGTCTCGTGATCGCCGCGCGGGCCAACGGCTTCTCCACCGGGGAGCAGAACCGCGCGGTGGACGCGTGCGTCCGGGCGTACCGGAAGCGGATGCGCGCGTTCGCCGGCATGGGGACGCTCGACGTCTGGTACGCCCAGGACGACGTCGGCCATCTGCGCGCGCTGCTGGACGCGCCGATGAGCCGGGAGGCCCGGCGGCGCACCGACCGGGCCACGGCGAAGGCACGTACCCGCACCCACCTCCAGGCCTTCGAGCAGCTCACCCGGGCCACGGCTCAGGGCCGCCGCATCGCACCGGACCCGCCGCTCATCACACCGCTGCGCGACCTGGTGCCGGGCACGGGCGAGGAGGCCCAGGCCCAGGAGCTGGGCGCGTTGCTGGACGCCTACGCGCACAGCCTCTCCTCCGAGCGCCGGCATCTGCTGCGCCGCTACCGGCTCGTGGACGTGGCCCGCAAGGTGGTGGGTGTCGGAAGCGTCGGCACCCGCTGCTGGATCGCCCTGCTGCTCGGCCGGGACGACGACGACCCCCTGCTGCTCCAGGCGAAGGAGGCCCAGGAGTCGGTGCTCGCCCCGTACACGGGCGGCGAGCCCTGGGACAACCAGGGCCGACGCGTCGTGGCGGGGCAACGCCTCATCCAGACGTCCAGCGACATCTTCCTCGGCTGGACCCACACGGTCGGGCTCGACGGCCGGGACCGTGACTTCTACATCCGTCAGCTGCGCGACTGGAAGGGGATCGCCCGCCCGGAAACCATGGACCCGGCCCTGCTGACGCAGTTCGGCGGGCTGTGCGGCGGTTCGCTCGCCCGCGCCCACGCGCGCTCGGGGGATCCCGTCGCCATCGCCGCCTATCTGGGTGGCAGCGCCCGATTCGAGCGCGCGCTCACGGAGTTCGCCCAGTCCTACGCCGACCGCAACGAGCGGGACTTCGAGGCGCTCAAGGCCGCCGTCCGGTCGGGCCGCGTCACGGCCGAAGGCGTCTGAGCGGCCGAAGGCGTCTGAGCCTCACTCCGCCAGCCGGCGCATCTCCACCACGGTCAGCCCCAGCGCCTGGAAGCGGGCCAGCAGCCCGTACAGGTGCGCCTCGTCCACGACCGGACCGTAGAAGACCGTCTGACCGGCCATCACCACGTGCTCCAGTTCGGGGAAGGAGGCGGTCAGCGTCTCCGACACCTGTCCGTCGACGCGGATCTCATAGCGCATGGGCTGTTCTCCCGCGGGCGACTTCCATCGGGCCGACTGCGGCCACCCTGCGATCCTGCGCCCCCATGTCCCGCGCGGCCTCACCCCGTGCAGGTGACCTGGCGGGTTCGCGGCGTCAGTGGGTCACCGCGAGCTTGAAGGCGACGATCAGCATGCCGATCACGAGGTTCACCACCGCGGCGCCGGCCACCATGCGCGGGCTCGCGCCGGCCCGGTGGGCGGCGGCCACCGTCCAGCCCACCTGCCCGGCCAGCGCGACGCCGAGCGCCAGCCACACCGCGCCCTGCACGTCCAGGCCCAGCAGCGGGCTGAGCGCCACCGCCGCGGCGGGCGGGACGGCGGCCTTGAGGATCGGCCACTCGTCACGGCAGACGTGCCGGACCACCCGGCGGTCCAGCGGCTGCTGGGCCAGGCGCGCCCCGAACAGCTGGGCATGGACGTGCGCGATCCAGAACACCACGCCCGTGAGCAGCAGCAGCACCGCCAGCTCCACCCGTGGGAACGCGCCGAACGTGCCGGCGCCGACCACGACGGAGGTGGCCAGCATCGATCCGTAGACACCGCCCGTGTAGTCGGCGTGCGCCCGCCGCTCGGCCGAGCGCGCGGCCCGGGCGGACGTGCGGCGCGTCCCGGGCATCAAGGTCTCCGTTCCGGTGCGGCCGGTCCTGGTTCCGGTGTCGCTCCCGTGCCGTCGCGCACGGTTTTGGCGCCCGGCAGATGGCGCGTGGCCAGGAAGCTCGCCAGGGTGACTCCGCCGGCGGCGAGGATGGCCGCCCTCAGGCCGGCGAGCTGCGCCTGCTCGTAGGAGTCGGTGAGCGCCTCGATCTCCGCCGGCGGGAAGCCGGCCCGCTCGGCGGCCGAGCGCACCTGGTCGGCCGGGACGAAGCTGATGCCGGCCTCCAGGGCGATGCCGGTCTGCCGGCGGACCTGCTCCGACAGCCGGGGGTCGTCCGCGACCTGCGTCGTGAAGGCCTGTGCCAGGGCGCCGACGAGGAGGGAACCGATCAGGGCCGTGCCGAGCGCCGAACCGAGGTTCTGGGCGGTGAACTGCAGGCCTCCGACCTCGCTGCGCTCCTCTTCCCCCGCAGTGGACTGCACGACATTGCCGAGTTGCGAGGCGAGCAGGCCCATGCCGACACCGAGGACGGCCATGGCCGCGAAGAACTGGGCGTCGTCGATGACGGGGTCGATGGCCGCCAGCAACCACACGACGGCCACCAGCAGCGTCGCCAGAGCCAGCCGGACGACCCTGCGGGCGCCGTACCTGCGGCCCAGCCGGGCGGCCCCCAGCGAGGTCACCAGCATGGTGACCGAGACCGGCAGCAGGCGCAGTCCCGTCTCGAAGGCGTCGAAGCCCTGCACCACCTGCAGGTACAGCGGAATGGCGAAGAACAGGCCGAGGAGGATCAGGTTCTGGCTCAGCAAGGTCGTCAGACCCGATCTCAGCGGCGGCCGGGAGAGCAGTGAGAGGTGCACCAGGGGGTCCTCGCCGTGCGCGGCCCGGCGCCGCTCCCAGGCACGGAAGAGGGCGAGGACGACCGCCCCGGCAGCGATCACGAACAGCGTGGGTGCGAAGCCCAGGACCGTGAACGGGGGATTGCGCGGCTGCACCCATCCCCAGGTTCCGCTCTGCAACACCCCGAGCACACTCAGCCCGAGCCCGGCCGCCGACAGTGCCGCGCCGACGAGGTCCAGCCGAGGTCGCCGGCCGTCGGCGGCGGTCCTCGGGATCGCCCGGTGGAAGCACAGCACCACCAGCACGACGACGACCTCGCCGGCGAAGACCAGGCGCCAGGTGAGGTAGGTCGTCACCCACCCGCCGAGCAGCGGACCCACCGCGATTCCCGCACCGGCGAGGCCCCCGACGACGCCGTAGGCGATCGGGCGGTCTCGTCCGCGGTAGGACTCCGCGACGAGCGCGGCCATGGACGGCAGCACCATGGCCGCGCCGATCCCTTCGATCACGGACCAGCCCAGCACCAGGACCCCCAGGGTGGGTGCCACGGCGGTGAGGGCCGAGCCCGTACCGTAGACGGCCATCCCGACGAGGAAGACGCGGCGGCGGCCCAGGACGTCCCCGAGTCGGCCGCCAAGGACCATGAAGGCGGCCATGACCAGGGCGTACAACGTGATGACGGCCTGGATGGCGGTGACCTCGGTGTCGAAGTCCTCGACCAGCCGGCTGATGGACACGTTCATCACGGAGGTGTCCAGCACCATCAGGAACTGTGCCGTACCGAGGACCATCAGTGCACGCCAGTGCTTCACGGCTACATCGCAGCAATCGATGACGGCGCGCGCCTCACCCTGCGCGGGCGAGGCGGGGCGGGAAGAGCGCGGCGGACCGTCCCCGGTTCACAACAGCCGCAGGTCGCGGGCGCGGCGCACCGCCTCGCCACGCCGGTTGACCCCGAGTTTGCGGTAGGCGCTCTTGAGATGGGTCTTCACCGTGTTCACGGACACCTGGAGGTCCGCGGCGATCTCCTCCGTCGACATCATCCGGGCCAGCCGGCGCAGCACGTCACGCTCGCGTGCGCTCAGCTCCTCCACGACCAGCCCGGGGGGCCGGGCGGAGTCGCCGCCGGGGCCCGGGGTGAGCCAGCCGTAGGTCAGCTCCCGCAGCGGGTCCGCGCCCAGCAGGGACCGGATCCATGGCCCGGCCTCCAGGAACGGCCTGCGCAGCTGCTCGCGGCGGGCGTCGAGGAGGGCGCGGGCCACGAGACGCCGGGCGGCTCCGGTGTCCCCGGCCTGGTGGGCGGCCTGGGCGCGCACCAGAGTGGCCCGTACCGTCACCGCCGGACCGGGCCGGTCCTCGCCGGGCAGGTGGTCGACCAGGCGTCGGGCCTCGTCGATCCGGCCCACCGCCAGCCATGCCCGCGCGGCCTGGACGGCGCACGCCGTCCGGGCATCCGAGGCGCGTTCCAGATCGCGCAGAGCCAGCTCCGGGTCGCCCAGCGCGAGGTGAGCCGCGGAGGTCATGAGGGCGGTCTGATCCCGCAGCCAGGGTGAGGGGGCGACGGCGGCCACGACGGGGTCCGCCGTCTCCAGGGCGGCACGCGCGTCCCCTCTTGCCAGCAGCAGACGGCCCCGCGCGATGGCCTGGACCGCCGCTGTCACCGGATCGCGGCACCCGCGGTCGGGGTCGCCGGCCTCCTTGACGAGCGCCTCGGCCCTGTCCAGTTCATCGCGGTCGACCGCCACGGCGGCCAGGACCAGTCGGCCGACGCCGGAGCCGACCTCCGGGGTGAGGCCGTGGCGTTCCGCTTCGGCCGCCGCCGCCTGGGCCTTGCGTTCCGCCCGGCCGGGCCAGCCCTGCAGGTGGTCGATCAGCGCGAGGTGGCTCACCGACTCCAGGCGTGCCAGTGCCGTCGACGCTCCGCCCGCACATCCCGCGACGGCGTTCAGGGCGGCACGCGCGGCATCGAACCGGCCGGCCCACAGCCGGGCGGAGCCGAGGTGCGTCAGCAGCAGTGCGGTGAGTTCCGGGTGCGCTTCCAGCTGCTGCACGGGAACGTCCTGCCTGGCTTCCTCCGCCGCCCGCACCGCCTCCTCCGCCCTGACCGGCGCGCCGGTCAGCCGCGCGGCCAGGGCCTCCAGCAGGGCGCGGCTGAGCCGGGCCGCCCCCGAGTCGAGGTCGTGTCCGGCCAGCGCCCGCCCGGCACGGTCCAGGTGGAACAGACCGTGCCGGAGATCGCTGTGGGCCAGCTCGAGGGCCGCGCGGACGAGATCCGCGGCCGGGCCTGCCGCCTCGGGACTGATCCGCCCGAACAGGCCGGAGAAATCCTGCGCGCGCAGGCCGGTGAAGAGCTGTCCCATCGCCAAGTCGTCCACCAGTGCACCGGCGGCGAACTCCCAGTCGTCCGCGGCGGCACCCTGGGCGAGTGCCTCGGGCAGCGTCCCGGACCGGCGCAGCCACCGCGCGGCCCGGCGGCGGATTTCGGGCTCCAGCCCGGGCGCACGCTCTCGCAGATGGGCCCGGAGGATCTCCGCGAACAGCGGGTGCAGGCAGTACCACGAGCGGCCCAGATGCTGGAGGAAGGCATTCTCCCGGTGCAGCGCCGCCAGCGTCGGCTCCGCATCGGAGCGCAGCGTCAACGCGTTGACGAGGTCCGGGCAGAACCGGTCCAGGACGCTGACCCGCAGCAGCAGGTCCTGTCGCTCGGGCGCCAGTCTGTCCAGCACTTCGGCCAGCAGGAAGTCCGCCACCGTACTGCGCCCGGCCTCGAACTCCTTGACGTACGTCTCCGGGTCAGGGCTCTGCTGGGCGGCAAGGGCGCACAGCCGCAGACCCGCGGCCCAGCCCTGGGTCCGCTGCACCAGCGCCTTCACGCCGCCCGCGGGCAGGGACAGCCCGTGTGAGGCCAGAAGCTCCGCAGCCTCCTCGGGTGTGAAGGCAAGGTCGGCGTTGCGGATCTCCGTCATCCGGCCTGATGCCCGGTACCGGTGCAGCGGCAGCAGCGGCTCCGTGCGGGTGACGAGGACCAGCCGCAGCCGGCGGTCGGCGTGGTCGAGCAGGAAGCGCAGCTGTTCCGCGACCTCGGGAGCGCTCACGCGGTCGTACTCGTCGAGGACGAGGACCACGGGGTGCTCGACGCCGTCGAGGCCGACCGCGAGGCGGGCCAGCAGCCCGGGTTCCACGCGGCTCGCCTCAGCGGGGGCGCCCACCTCGGCCGGCACCGGCACCCCGGCGCCGCGCAGGGCCTCCAGCACGTACGCCCAGAAAACGCCGGGGGCCCGGTCGGTCTCGTCGCAGGTCAGCCAGGCGATCGGCGGTTCCTGTGCGGCGGCCCAGTCGGCCACCAGCAGAGTCTTTCCCGCACCGGCAGGTCCGTTGACCATGGTCAACGGCGCCGGTGTCGCCTGGTCCAGGCGCTGGAGCAGCCGCTCACGGCGCAGGAACGTGGCAGGTCCGGTCGGCGGGGCCAGCCGGGTACGCAGGAACGGGACCCCGGCCGGGTCAACGCGTCGGCCTGCCGGCTCCCCGGCCTCGTAGTGGCTCACCTTCAAGGCGATCACCACCGTCGTTCGTCAGGCGGTTCGTTCATCAGGCGGTCGTCGGTTCGTCAGGTGGCCTGGGCAGCACAGCCGGATTCAGGATCCCAGGCTTCCGACGGGCCTGCATGCGCAGACGGGGCGCGGCGGGCGGGGCGACCCATGTGCCCGGCCCACCGGTCGTGGCGCCGCCTGCCGAGGAGCACGGGAGACCGGTCATGTCGACGCCGCCGACGCACGGCGTTCTCGCCCGCGCCGCTGTCGTCGCACAGGGCGTATGAGCAAGGGCCAGGAGTGGGTGGGAGCGTCGAAGGCCTGCTCCTGGCCGACCGGGTGCACAGCCGTGACCGGACGCCTCAATCCCCCAGCACCTGGGGCGTGTTGTCCTTGAGGTGGGCGTTCGCCCAGCGCAGCTGGCGCAGGGTGTCGGGATGACACTGCCGTACGAGGTCCAGGAGCCCTTCGTCGCCGGTCGCCTGGGCCGCCTGGGCGAGCAGCTCCCAGTCCAGGGAGACCTCCGACGCCCGGACGTGGACCTCGCGCAGGTCGCGCAGCAGGAGCAGGCCCGCGTCCGGCTCGCCGTCCTGGGCGTGCCGTCCGTGCGCGGGCTCCTGGTCCTGGACGAGGTCGACGCCGTAGCGCCCGCCGACGGCGGCCAGCTCGCGCAGATGGCGGCGGGACCAGGCGGCCAGGTCGAGGGCGAGGTGGTGGACGTCGTGGGCGGACCTGTGGTGCTCCGCCGTACGCAGCAGGGTGCGCACCAGCTCCACCTCGGCGTCATGCAGTTCGCTCAGTGCCAGACCGATCTTCATCAGCGGTCTTCCGTCCCTTCCCGTCGTCCGTCCTCACCGGCCACCGCCGTCGTGCCGCCGTGCGCCGGAGGCACGCGCGGGCGATGTGGAGGCGTGCCCCCGCAACACCGGTGATCCCGTCCCGTCCCGGACGGCGTGGCCGTGCGCATGTCTGCCACCGGGCAGTCACCGACGCGCGCCCGTACGACGTCCCGTACGACGTGGGGCGCCCCGGGACCGGCGGTCCGGCCACCCCGGCGCCCCGGCACGTTCCCGCACCGTCCGGCCGGAGCACTCGACACCCTGCGCCCGGGCCGGGTTCCCACCCCGCCGATACCGAACCCCCGGACCGCGCACGCCTGTTCCCCGGACCGGGCAGGCGGCACTTCCACGGTCCACACAGCGGCCGGGCCCCGGCCGGCCGGCCCCGCAATCAGCGCGTCGCCGCCCCCCGAGCCTCAGCGCATCGCCGCGCGCTGCTCCAGCCGTCGCAGCGCCAGTTCGCACCAACGCAGGTTCTCCCGCTCGAAGGACATCCCCCGCAGCAGCGTCAGATACGGTCCGATCCGCTCGGCGTGCGCGAAGTACTCCTCCTCCGTGCGCCCGTCCAGCAACCGCTGCCGGGTCCGCTCGTAGCGGGCGAGCTTGGCCTTGGCCCACTCCCGGCGTTCGGTGACCGCCGCGCGCACGGCCTCCGTGTCACCGACGTCCGCGCATTGCACCTTGACCAGCAGCTCGTCGCGGATCGCGGTCGGCCGCGCGGGCGGCTCGGCGACGTAGGCCCGCACGGCCTCGAGTCCGGCCTCGGTGAGCGAGAAGAGCCGTTTGTTGGGGCGCCGCTCCTGCTCGACCACGCGGGCCGCGACAAGGCCCTCGCTCTCCATGCGGTCCAGCTCGCGGTAGAGCTGCTGAGGGGTGGCCATCCAGAAGTTGGCGACGGACGCGTCGAACCCTTTCGCGAGGTCGTAGCCGGACGCCTCACCCTCCAGAAGCGCGGCCATCACCGCGTTGCGCAATGCCATCGCGCCAAGCTAGCACCGCGTTGACCAGTCAACGAATTGACTGTGCGGACCCTGGACAAGCCGGACGCCGCCCCCGTAGCCTCACGGCGACCTATTCAATTCGTTGACTATTCGTATGCCCGAGGTGAGCCCGATGCATCCCTTCCGTCAGGCGGTCGAACGCAAGGACATGGACGCCGTGGAGGCCTTGCTGGCCGACGACGTCGTCTTCACCAGCCCCGTCGTCTTCAAGCCGTACACCGGCAAGGCCATCACCGCCGCGATCCTGCGCGCCGTCGCCGAGGTCTTCGAGGACTTCACCTACGAACGGGAGATCGGCGCCCCCGGCGCCCGCGACCACGCCCTCGTGTTCACCGCGACGGTCGGCGGGAAGCACCTTCAGGGCTGTGACTTCCTGCGTGTGGACGACTCCGGGAAGATCGAGGAACTCATGGTCATGGTCCGGCCGCTGTCGGCCGCGAAGGCCCTGGCCGAGGCGATGGGCGCCCGCTTCGACGCCATCGCGCGGGAGGCGGCCGGGACCTGACACGGCGTCCGGACGCCCTGGAGGGGGCGTCCGCGGGCAGGGCGCCGGCCTCAGGACCGGTACGGCTGCTGCTGCGGCTGCCCGTAAGGCCGGTCGCCCTGCCCACCCGCCGCCTGCGCCTGCAACTGTTCCGCCTGCTCCTTGGTCACCCGCTGTTCCGCACCGCAGAACGTGCACTGGGTCGCGTACTTGGTCGAGAACGGGAACAACGGCACGAAGAACAGGGTGAACTTGGTGACGCGCTTCCTGAGCGTGTGCGCGGCGGGGTTGCCGCAGCGGCCGCACAGCAGCGTGAGTATCGCGAGCTGGTAGAGGTATCCCTTGGTGCCGAAGATGATCACTCGGTCGTTCCTTCCCGGTGCGGCGTCTGCCGGCGGCGAGCCGGCGAGGGGCGCGGAGCGCTCACGGGACACAGCCTCGTACACACCGATGCACGGGGCCAAACGCCGGTCCGGGTGGCACCCGCCAGACCGGCGGCGCGGTGCGCACACCCCGCGCACGGTGCGTGTTCACGCCGGATCGGGGCACGCGGTGTGGTGACCGCAAAATCGTGACCAGGGAGATCCTCATGATGATCGCCGGCATCATAGTCGCCTGCGTGGTGCTCGCCGCCCTCGCTTTCCTCCTCCCCCGCCTGTCCAGGCATCCGCAGAACGGCGCTCAGCGCACCCTCGGTTTCGGGTCGCGCGCCGGTTCGAAGGCGCCAGGGCCGCTGGGCCGGCTCTTCAGCAAGCCCTTCCGGTCCAGTTCGCGGGCGCTCGGACGCAGCGGTTCGGCGGGCCGCCGGGCGCGCGGGCGCATGCCGTTCTGAGCGGAAGACCGGCCGGCAGCACGATGTGCCGCTCCGTGCTGTTGACCCGCCCTCATCGGGTACTCGCCGCACGTGCCGAGATCCGCACGGCAGGCCCACCGCCTGTCGCACACGATCGCCAAGGAGGTCGGACATGAGCACGGTCAAGGAAGCCGTGGAGGTCGAGGTCCCTCTGCACACCGCCTACAACCAGTGGACGCAGTTCGAGGAGTTCCCCCAGTTCATGGAGGGCGTCGAGGAGGTCAGGCAGCTCGACGACCGCCACAACCACTGGACCACCAAGATCGGCGGGGTACGCCGGGAGTTCGACACCGAGATCGTCGACCAGCTCCCCGACGAACGGATCACCTGGCGCACCACCTCGGGTGACACCCACCAGAAGGGCTCCGTCCGCTTCCAGCGCGTGGATGACACGCACACCCGCGTGGAACTGGTCATGGATGTCGAACCCACAGGCGCCGCGGAGAAGACCGCGGACATGGCCGGTGTCATCGACCGGCGCGTCAAGGGCGACATGCGGCGCTTCAAGGACTACATCGAGCACCGCGGAGGCGAGTCCGGAGGCTGGCGCGGCCGCATCAAGCCCGGCCCCTCCTGACCCCCGGCGGCCCGGCCCCCGAGAGCCTGTGTCCTGACGCACGGGCACCCTCGGGGGCCTGCGGCTGTCACACGGCGCGACAGCCGCAAAGCATGACAATGGGTGATCGGCCGGTGCAACCTTCTCGTCGCTCCAGGTGTCATAGCGAATATCACCGACATGCACACCTTGGGGGCCGCAATGGCGCGAAACAGGGCAACGAAGACGACCGCGAAGCGAACCGTGTGGGTGGCGCTCGCACTGATGGGCGCCACCTCGGCGGTGGCGGCCGCACCGGCTCAGGCCGCCGCACCCGCCGCCGCACCCGCCGCCTCGGCCGCCGCCGCCCCGGCGACGGCGTGCCCGACCGGCTGGGGCAGCACGCCCGAGACGCGCACCACCAGCACGACGGAGTCGGTCACGAACATCAGGACCGGCCGTCAGGCCTGCTACGACCGGATGGTCGTCGACGTCCCCGGTGCGGGCACCAGCGGACTCGGTTACTGGGTCGGCTACGTCGACCAGCTCCGCCAGGACGGATCGGGCAACGTCATACCGGTGCGCGGCGGCGCGATCCTCGAAGTACGTGTCACGGCACCGGCATACGACCCCGAGACCGGCGAGCCGACGTATCCCGCCCGCGCGGGGCGCCCGCTGCCGGGCGTGGACCTCACCGGATACCGCACCTTCAGGGACGCGCGGTTCGCCGGCAGCTTCGAGGGCGACACCCAGGTAGGGCTCGGACTGCGGGCGCGGCTGCCCTTCAGGGTCCTGGTGCTGAGCGACCGGGTCGTGGTGGACGTGGCGCACAACTGGAACGGGACCCGCTGACGGGCGACGGGTCGCCGCAGCGTTCCCCGGTGCCGTCGAAGCTCGCCCGGCTCCACGAGCGGGGCGAGCTTCGCACCGGCGCCATCCGTCTGCCCGTCTCGTTGACCGCGGCGGGTACGGCGCCGGCAATCGCTTCGCGCACTCGGCAATCCCTTCGTGCACGACGACGAGGACGCACGACGAGGACGCCCGTGCCGCCGTCCGCGCGGCGCGGTTCCCGCACGCGCGGTGCCCGACCTCCTCGGACAGCAGCCGTCCGGCATGAGCCGCCTGACGGCCCGAGACCCGCGACCGGTGCCGTGCGCGCGTGCCCGGGCCGGCACCGGGTCGCACGCCCCCGCCCCCGCCCCCACCGCGCGGCCCGAGGCCCGTGTGCCATACTCGGCCGCATTCTGCATGGTCCAACTCGGGGGATCTTTCGTTGAAGCTGCGCTGTGCGCGCTCCGTCGCGGGGGCGTGGGTCATGTGCCGGGGTTGTCCCGGATGAGTGGCATAGCCCTCGCGGCGCCGTATCTCGACACCGACGCCGACCAGTTGTCGTTCGCACTCGGCCATCCCCCGTACACCGCGCTCGCCGTGCGGGACGTGACGGTCGGCGGGCTCGCTGTGCAGCTCAGGCTGCTGGGGGCCTCGCACCAGGTCTTCGCGGGTCCGATCCAGGAGACCGTGGCCTGTCTGCCCGGCCAGGCCGGGGGCCTGCCGGAGACGGCGGAGCACGAGGCCGACGGCTGGAACTACCGATTCGGCGCCCACGTCCGGCACTTCGCCGCGGCCGAGTTCCGCTCGCGGGTGGCGAGCATCCGGGGCCGGGCGGAGGCACACCCTCACGCGCTGTGCGGAATCTTCCCCGGCTCTCCGGAGGCGGTCACCGCGCTGACCGTCGAGTGGCGCGGCACAGGCCCGAGCTGGCGTACCTGGCACACGTATCCGCAGAGCCGCACGATCGTGGCGACGCACACCCAGCTGGAGGTCCGTTGAAGACCGCCCGACGCATCGGCGTCCTCTTCCTCGCCACGGCGGCGCTCGCCGCCTGTTCCGGCGACTCCGGCGGCAACGCCGTTCCGTCGAGCTGGATCCGCACCGAGTACCGGTCCGGCGGCGGGGGTTACTACGACCGGACCGATTCGGTGAACACGGTCGCGAACGAGATCGACAAGCACACCTCGGCACAGGACCGCACCACCAGCGGTTCCATGGTCTTCCTGCGCTACCGGGACGACATCGTCGCGGTCAGCCCCTACCGGGGCGGCAGCCGTATCGAGATGGACGACTACCGCACCGGCTACCACCGCTGGAGGCCGCACCTGAGCTCGGTGTGGCCGGATCCCGACAGCGACTCGTTCCGGGGCGGCGGCCCCGGCTCCGGCAAGTGACCCGCCGCGACGACCGCCACCACCGCACGCACCGCAAGCCACCGCAGTCCACCCATCCGAAGTCCTCGAAAGGCACCCCGTGGCAGAGATCTTCGAGTCCGCAGGCACTGCCCTGCTCTACGGCCTGGTCGGCTTCGTGGTGATGGCGGTCGGGTTCATCGCCCTCGACCTCGTCACCCCCGGCAAGCTGGTCCATGTGGTCTGGACGGAGCGCAACCGGGGCGCGGCCGTCCTCCTCGCCGGCCAGACCGTCGCCATCGGCCTCGTCATCGACCAGTCCATCCGGGCCAGCGAGTCCGAACAGGGCCTCGGGTACGGGCTGTTCAGCACCCTGCTGTACGGCCTGGCGGGGGTCGTCGTGATGACCCTCATCGCGTGCGTGGTGGGGCTGCTGACGCCGGGCCGTCTCGGCCACACCGTCCTCGACGACCAGGACGGACGCCCGCACCCCGCCGCATGGGTCCAGACGGCCATGTACATAGGCACCGCCTTCATGGTCGGCGCCGCGGTCTCCTGAATCCGGCACCGTGAGTACCACCGCCGTGGATCGCGTGGATCCGGCCGTCGCACATCCGCCCGCGGGGTACTCGCGGGCGGCGCGTTTCCTGCTCCTGCTCGCCGTGTTCGTGTGCGCCGCCTGCGGTCTGGTCTACGAGCTGGCGCTGACCGCGCTGGGCAGCTACCTCATCGGCAACTCCGTGACCCAGACCTCCGTGGTCATCTCCGTCATGGTCTTCGCCATGGGGATCGGTTCCCTGGCCGCCAAGCCCATGCAGCGGCGCGCCGTCGGGGCCTTCGCCCTGCTGGAGGGAGCGCTGGCACTCGTCGGCGGCCTGTCCGTGCTCCTGCTGTACGTCACGTTCGCCTGGCTGCGGATCTACATGCCGGCCATGGTGGCGATGTCGTTCGCTGTCGGCCTGCTCATCGGTGCGGAGATTCCGCTGCTGATGACGCTGCTCCAGCGGATCAGGCGGCAGGAGGCGGGCAGCGCGGTCGCCGACATGTTCGCCGCGGACTATGTGGGGGCGCTGGTCGGCGGGCTGTGCTTTCCCCTGCTGCTGTTGCCCACGTTCGGGCAGTTGCGGGGAGCGCTGGTGGTGGGCGCGGTGAATGCCGTGGCCGGGGTCGTCGTCGTGCTGTGGATCTTCCGCCGGGAGACCCGGCGTGCCGTGCGCCTGGCACTGCTGGCGGGGGCCGCCGCGGTGCTCGCCGTGCTGGGCACGGTCTACGTGCTGGCGGACGACATCGAGGTGACGGCGCGTCAGCAGTTGTACCGGGACCCGATCATCCACGCCGAGACCACGCCGTACCAGGACATCGTCGTCACCCGGTCCACCGCGTTCACGGGCAGTGCCGACACCCGGTTGTTCCTCAACGGGGACCTGCAGTTCTCGTCCGTCGACGAGTACCGCTACCACGAGGCACTCGTGCACCCGGCACTGGCGGGCAAGCGCTCCTCGGTCCTGATCCTGGGCGGCGGTGACGGGCTCGCCCTGCGTGAGGTGCTGCGCTACGACGACGTGGAGAAGGTCACTCTGGTCGATCTCGACCCGGCGATGACACGGCTCGCGCGCACCTTCGGGCCGCTCGCCGAGCTCAACGGCGACGCCTTCGGCGACCCCCGTGTCGACGTCGTGCACGCCGACGCCTTCAACTGGCTGCGGGACGCCGGACGGCGCCACGACGCGGTCGTCATCGACTTCCCGGACCCGGACACCGCGGCGCTGGCCAAGCTGTACAGCGTCGAGTTCTACCACCTGCTGCGGCATGCGCTGAACCCCGAGGGACAGGTCGTGGTGCAGGCGGGCTCCCCGTTCTTCGCCCCCAAGTCGTACTGGTCCATCGCCACCACGATCGAGCAGGCCGGCTACCGCACCACCGAGTACCAGGTGGACGTGCCCAGCTTCGGCAACTGGGGGTTCGTCCTCGCCACCCCCGGCGCCGACGGGCCCGCCCCGGCGCTGCGGCTGGCCGAGGCCCCGCCACGACTGCGGTTCCTGGACGACGCCGTGCTGGAGGCGGCCTCCGTCTTCCCGGTCGACCGCCGCCCGCAGGACGTCCGGGCGAGCACGCTGATGGATCCCGCGGTGCTCGAGTACACGCGGCACGAGTGGCAGAACTACTGATCGGCCGCCGGGGCTGCCGAACGGCTTGGGAGGACGCGGGTACTCGGCATCTCGGCATCGGCGGGAGCGGACCCGCCCGGCCACAGGCCCGGAGGTCGCGCATGGACGGACATCAGCCACCGGCTCACCCGGCGGCCGGGACCACCCGCCGGGTCCGGCTGCGCTTCGACGGCTGGATCGCGGGGATCGGCACCTCGTCCGGTACCCGCGTGGTGGTCGGGCACTGGCCCGCGTCGCCGTTCGGTCCCTTCAGCGACGTGATGCTCGAACGGGCGGACGGCAGGCGGCTCCTGATGGCGCCGTCCCCGGAGATCGCGAGGTTCGTCGCCGCCACCTATGTCTTCGACGACGTGCGGGTCGTCCCGGTGCGGGTGCAGGTCGCCGGGGGTGAGTGGACCGTGACGGCGGCGTCGCTGACCCTGCGGTTCGCCGCCGGCCGCCGTGGCTTCCTCGGGCGTCTGCTCAGCGCGGTGCCGCCCGCGCTCGCGGCCCGCCCGGCGTGGGCCACGGCCATGGCGCCGGCCGCCCGGCTGATGGGGGTGCGCACCCGTGGCAGCGCCCGCGACGGCCGCCGCGAGTGGTACGGCGCTCAGGACCTGCGCGGGATCACCGCTGCTGCCGCCACCTACGAGGGCGAGAACCTCGGCTCCCTCGCCCGCGTGGAGCCCCCCGTACGTTTCGGCTTCGGTTCGACCCCCTCGAAGCCGTGCGTCGTACGCGTCACGACCACGGTGGCCATGGATTGAGGCAGAGGGCGCGAGCGCGCCGCTACGCCCTCGCACGTGACCGTGCTCACCGCGGTTCATCTCGAGCCGAGCCGGGGGTGAGGTGGAACTCGACGTCCACCACACCCTCGACAGCGCGGACCAGGCGGGCCGCGACAGGAACGAGCGACGTGTCCCTGACGCGGCCGGTGAGGGTGACGACTCCGTCGTTCACCTCCACACGGATGGGCTCGACGGGGACAGGGAAAAGGGGAGCCACGACTTCGCGACGCACTTCGTCGGCGAGTTCCTCGTCCGACCGCAGGAAGACCTTGAGCAGGTCCGCCCGGCTGACGATGCCCTCGAGCATGCCTTCCGCGTTGACGACCGGCAGCCGCTTGACGCCACGCTGTGCCATGATGCGCGCCGCCTGGGCGAGGGTGGCGTCGGCGTGGACGGTGACGGCTGGGGTGCTCATCAGCTCCTGCGCCTTCACGCCGCCCGCCTTGGCCAGGTCGGGCAGCCGCCGCAGTTGGGTGAGCCGGTCGGGGTCGCTGTCGCGGAACTCCTCCTTGGGCAGCAGGTCGGCCTCGGAGACGACCCCGATCACCCGGCCCTCGCCTTCCAGCACGGGGAGCGCGCTGACCTTCCACTGCTCCATGAGCCCGACGATGTCCTTGAAGGGGGCGTCGCGGCCGACCGCCACGGCGGTGTGCGTCATGACGTCGCTCACGATGCGTGGGTTACCGTGCATGGTCATTCTCCTCGGCGGGTCAGGTGCGCACGACGGTGAGGTCGAGGAAGTGGGTGGAGCAGGAGATGCACGGGTCGTGGTTGCGGATGGCCCGCTCGCACAGCCGTGTCAGCTCCTCGTCGCTCGCCCGGCCTCCGGCGACGGCCGCCTGGGCCGTTCGGGCCAGTTCGTCCTCGATGGCGCCCTGGTTCTGCGCGGTGGGCGGCACGATGCGGGCGTCGGTGACGGTGCCGTCGTCGTCCAGCCGGTAGCGGTGGTAGAGGAGGCCGCGTGGTGCCTCCGTGGCGCCGTGGCCGGTGCCGGCGACGGGCGGTACGTCGGCGCAGGGGCGGGGCGGGGGCTCGTAGGCGTCGATGAGGCGCAGCGCCTCGTCCACGGCGTACACCACCTCCACAGCACGTACGAGGATGGATCGGTACGGGTTGCGGCAGACGTCTCCGTCCACCGGGTCGCCGAGCCCCGCCTCGCGGGCCGCCTGACGTGCCGTATCCGACAGCAGGTGCCCGCTCACCCCGAACCGGGCCAGCGGTCCCGTGAGATGGGGCCGTCCGTCGAGCCGCGAGTGCAGCGCCGTGGAATGCGGCACCTGCTCCTCGCGGACGCGGTCGAGGAACGCGGACGTCCGGAAGGTGGTGCGGACGCCGTCGGTGCGCAGTACGGCCGGCATACCGGATTCGACGGCGTAGGTGTCCTGGGCCGCCAGGGCCAGGAAGTCGGTATCGACGGCGGCTTCGGGGAAGTCGAACCCCGCCGCCCAGCGCACGGTCTCCCAGGCGTCGTCAGCGGCCTGGCGCAATCGCTCGGCCAGCGGGCGCAGTTCGGCGCGCGTGGGGACCCGGTGGAAACCGCCGAGCCGGACGTTGACCGGGTGGATGGCCCGGCCGCCGAGCCGCTCGAGGAGCACGTTGCCCGCCTGCTTGAGCCGCAGCCCCCTTTCCACGGCGCCGCGCTGGGTGCGGGCGAGGCCGATGGCATCGTCACAGCCCAGGAAGTCGGGTGCGTGCAGAAGGTAGATGTGCAGGGCGTGGCTCTCGATCCACTCACCGCAGTACAGCAGTCGGCGCAGGTCCCGGAGCGGCTGGTCGACGGTGACGCCGCAGGCGTCCTCAACCGCGTTGCAGGCGCTCAGTTGGTACGCCACCGGGCAGATGCCGCACACCCGGGAGGTGATGTCGGGCGGCTCGGTGTACGCCCGGCCCCGCAGGAACGCCTCGAAGAAGCGTGGCGGTTCGTAGATCCGCAACCGTGCCTCCTCCACCCGGTCTCCTGCCACACGCAGCAACAGGGCGCCTTCGCCCTCGACGCGGGCGAGCGAGCCGACGCGCAGGACGCGCGAGCTTCGGTGGGTCACGGCCGTACCTCCTTGTCGAAGGCCGAAGCGTTGAACGTGCGCAGCAGGCGTTCGACGTCGCGGTCGTCCATGCCGTCCTGGTGCAGCAGCGGTACGAGGGCGCGCAGGTTCGGCGAACCGGACGGCCCGAAACAGCCGTAGCAGCCCCGCCCGAACGCCGGGCAGATCGCCCCGCACCCGGCGTGTGTGACGGGCCCGAGGCAGGGTGTGCCGTGGGCGACGGTGACGCAGACCGTGCCGCGCCGCTTGCACTCGAAGCACACGCTGTGGTTCGGGACGTCGGGCCTGCGCCCGGCCAGGAACGCCGTGATGACCTCCAGCAGCTGGCGACGGTCGATCGGGCAGCCGCGCAGTTCGAAGTCCACGTCCACGTGAGCCGCCACGGGCGTCGAGGTGGCCAGGGTCTCGATGTAGTCGGGCCGGGCGTAGACGGTGCGGCGGAACTCCTCCACGTCGGCGAAGTCGCGCAGTGCCTGGATACCGCCCGCGGTGGCGCAGGCGCCGATGGTCACCAGCACTTGGCACTGCGCGCGGATCTCCCGGACTCGCCGGGCGTCGTCCGGTGTGGTGACCGAGCCCTCGACGAGCCCGAGATCGTACGGACCGGGCGTGACGGCGCCGGAGGCCTCCAGGAAGTGGGCGATCCGCACCCTGCCCGCGAGGGCGAGGAGCTCGTCCTCGCAGTCGAGGAGGGTGAGCTGGCAACCGTCGCAGGACGCCAGCTTGAACACCGCGAGCGTCCGAGTGGGGGCCGTGGAGGCGAGCATGATCACAACTCCCTTGTGGAGAGCAGGCTGTCGACCCGGTCCCAGCCGATCACCGGCCCGTCCCGGCACAGCAGGACACCGCCCAGCTGGCAGTGGCCGCAATGCCCGGTGGCGCAGCGCATGTTGCGTTCCAGCGACACCCGGATCCGGTGCGGCGGAAGTCCGCGGTGGACCAGTTCCCGGGCGGTCACCCGGATCATCACCTCAGGGCCGCAGACGAAGGCCGTGGTGTCCCCGGGCGTGAAACGTGTCCTGTTCAGCAGGGTGGTCACCACACCGACCCGGCCGTGCCAGGCGGGCGAGGGGCGATCGACGGTGACCGCGCAGTGCGGCCGTCCGCGCGATGCCGCCCAGACCCGGAGCTGACGGGCGTACACAAGGTCGTCCGGGCTTCGGGCACCGACCAGCAGATTCAGATGTCCGTACGCGTGCGGGGCGGCGAGTGCGGCGAGGACGAGTGGCCGCAGCGGGGCGAGTCCGATACCGCCCGCGACGACCAGCAGGTCCTGGCCGATGGCCTCCCCCAGGTCCCAGCCCGTGCCGAACGGGCCGCGCAGGCCGACCTGGTCCCCCGGCCGCAGCGCGCACAGCGCAGCCGAGACCGGGCCGACCGAGCGGACCGTGTGGACCACCTCGGGGTGGTCGATGCGGGACACCGAGACGGGGATCTCCCCGACGCCGAACGCGTACACCATCGCGAACTGCCCCGGCACGAGGGGCGCGAGCGTGGCCGCGCCTGCGGGCGCCAGCGCGATGCTGGCCGTGTCGGCCGTCTCGGGCCACACCCGGGTCACCCGGTACGGCACAGGGACATCCGTCATGCGGCACCCCCACTGCCGTAGGGGCCGTACAGGTCCAGCAGCCGGATGCGGGACGCGCGCAGGCGGTCGGCGACCACGCGGCCGGCCCAGACCGCGATCGCACGACCGAACTCGGCGTCCTGCGCGCACATCGCCCGCACGGCGTCCGCGTCGAACTCGTACGCCAGCACCGAGCTCGCAGCCTCCGCGCCCAGGTGCCACGTGTACGGCGGGAAGTGCCAGGACCAGCCGACCAGCTCGCCTTCCCCGAGGGACTCCACGACGGCGGCGCGGCGGCCGGGTATGTGCAGGTCGAGGTTGACCATGCCGGACCGGATGATCCAGAACCGGTCGGCGCGCCGGCCCTCCTCGAACAGGCGGGCACCTGGCTCGAAGGAGACCTCGCGGGCGATCCGCATCAGCCGGTCACGGTGCTCGGCCGGAAGGGCACCGGTCAGTGCGGTGGTGGAGGTCATCGCTCCGGCTCCGTTCGCTCGTCCTGCCGCAGCCGTTCGGCGAGTTCGTCGTGCAGGGCCGCGGCTTCCTCGGTGATGTCGATGCCGACCGGGCACCAGGTGATGCAGCGCCCGCAGCCGACACAGCCGGAGCTGCCGAACTGCTCGTACCAGGTGGAGAGCTTGTGGGTCATCCACTGCCGGTAGCGGCTGCGGGCCGAGGCACGCACGGGGCCGCCCTGCAGGTAGGAGAAGTCCAGGTCGAAGCAGGAGTCCCAGCGCTGCCACCGCTCGGCGTGGTCGCCGGAGAGGTCGGTGACCTCCTCAGTGGTGGTGCAGAAGCAGGTGGGGCAGACCATGGTGCAGTTGCCGCAGGTCAGACAGCGGGCGGCGACATCGTCCCAGCGGTCGGCGTCAAGGCTCCCGCCCATCAGGGTCCGAAGGTCCACCGGTGGCATGGCCCGGCCCATCCGCTCCCGCGCGGCGTCCACGGCGTGATGGGCCGCCGTGTCCGTCCCCGGGTCGGCCGGGCGGTGGGCGACGGCGGAGAGGAGTTCGCCCCCGGCGTCGCTGCCGACCCGTACGAGAAATCGATGACCGGCTTCGTCCACGAGCTCTGTCAGCGCCAGATCGAACCCCTCGTCGGCCCCCGGCCCGCTGCCCATGGAGGCGCAGAAGCAGGTGGCCCCGGGCTCGGTGCACTCGGCGACCACCAGGAAGGCGCCCGACCGCCGTTCCTCATAGTCGCGGTCCCTGTAGCGCCCCCCGGCCAGCACCCGGTCCTGGATCGCGATGGCACGTAGATCGCAGGGGCGCACGCCCAGGAAGGCGTACGAAGGTCGCGGCGGGCGCTCGTCGGTCACCGTCAGCTGTCCGTCGGCCGTGCGGTCGGCGCTCCACAGCTTCTCCCGCTCCGGGTGCAGGTACGCCTTCCACGACTGCGGGCCCGTGGTGTGCGCGAACGCCGCGCCGTCGGTGCGCGGAACCAGCCGGTACCGGCCGGCCTCGACCTGGGTGCCCCAGCCGAAGGGCAGCTGGGAGGCTGCCGTGAGCTCGGCGAGGACGACGGCACCGTCCCGCACGGTCGGCCCGATGACCGTACGCCCTTGCGCGCGCAGGACCTCGACCAAGTCGTCGAGTCCGGCACGCTCCAGAATGGCGGTCGTGCGGCGTTGTGACATCGTGCCCTCCGGGAGACCACGGGACTCCTGACTACAGCCTGCGCCCGCCCGCCGTCGGCCGCCACAGACCACCCGTGCCTCGCTGGGGGCCGTTCGGCCCTGATCGGCCCGGACGCAGGCACGGCGCCGGCGTCGACGGGGCGGTGCCGGATGGTTGCCCGCCCACCGCGGCGGGTGGCCCCGGTCCGGCGGTGCCGAGGCCCGCGAGGCAACCGACTGCTCGCCCGGGGCCGGGGGCCCGGGGCGGATCCCGCTCCGCCCGTCACCGCGTCCGCCACGGCCTGCAGCACGCCGTCACGGTCGTGTGGGCGCCGGGGCTCCCCCAGACGGTGAGTTCCGTACGGGCTTCCGCTTCGCGGTTCCCCGTCCGGCCCGAGCTCGCCCGCCGTGCGGTGCGGGTACGGCCGCGGGCCGACGCCCTGGAAGGGGGCCGATGACCTCGAAGTGCCGGGTGCGCCACTGGTTCACGTCCGCTCCTCGCTCGCGGCGTGCCGTACGACGTCCTCCTCGACGGCGCGTGCCAACTCGTCCACCCGAGCCGCCACCGGAGCGGACAGGCCCCTGCCCAGCGACCGGTCGGCGCCCTCGACCGCGTACACCACGAGCCGACTCGGCAGCCGGCCCAGGACGCGGGACAGCTCGACGGCCTCACCCAGTCCCAGCCCGTGGGAGCTCGTGGTCGACGTCCGGGCGGGTCGTGTGTCCTCCAGGGCGAGCCGGTGGACGCGCCCGGGGTGGGGCGGTTCGGCATGTGCGGCGTCGATCACCACCGCGAGTCCGGCGTTCTCCCACAGGCCCAGCAGCCGGGCCGGGTCGCCCTCGCAGTTCTCCAGGACCGCGCCGGGCGGCAGCGGGCGGTCGGCCGCGCGCTCTGCGAGGCGTGCTGTCACGGCCCGGCCCACGCCGTCGTCGTGGCGGAACTCGTTCCCGACTCCGATGACCATGATTCGGGAGGCGACGGACATCCTTGCCGCTCCTTCCTCCGACCTACCCGGCCATCCTAGGACCTTCCGGACAGGCAGGGACCAGCCGTGGGGCGCGCGGCGAAGGGACAAGCCCCGGGCCGTGCGACCGGGCCGCCGCCGTGGCCTGGCGGCGCCCGGCGGCAGGGGTGAGGCTGGAAACACAGTGACGGACAGGCGAAGGGGAGATCACTGGAGGTGCCATGAGTGGTGCGGATGGGCGTCGGGCGGTCGTGGTGGGCGTCGACCCGGACCCCTCGAAGCGGCCGGCACTCGCCTGGGCCGCCGACGAAGCGGACCGGCGCGGCCTGCCGCTGCGGCTCGTCCACGCCCAAGGTGTGCCGACCGGCGGATACCGGTCCGGGGATGTACGGCCGTCCTGGGAGGAGTGGAACCGGGCGCTGCACGGGCTGGGTGATCAGGTGCTCAAGGAGGCGGTCGCCTTCGTCGAATCCCGGCGCCCGGCGGTGCAGGTGACGGCACTGCTGGCGGAAGGAGAGCCGGCGTGGGTCCTGCGTGAGGAGGCTCGGGGCGCCGCGCTGGTCGTGGTGGGCTCCTGGCATCTGAGCCGGTGGCGCGAGATGCGCTCCTCCGCCTCCGTGGTGCTGCCGCTCACCGTTCACGCTCCCTGCCCGGTGGTGGTCGTACCGGAGCCGGAGCACGGCACCCAGGAGCCCGGGTGCTTCGTGGTCGGCGTCGACGGCAGTCCGCATGCGGCCGCGGCAGTGGACATGGCCTTCGAGGAGGCGGCCCTGCGAGGAGCGCTCCTGCGGGCCCTGTACGTGTGGCACCGGCCGTTGCTGGGCGTTCTGGACGAGGACGCCGCGGTGCGGGAGAGCCGCCGCGTGCTGTCCGAGACGGTCGCGGGCCGCACCGCGACGTACCCGCAGGTGGAGCTGCGTCACGAAGTCGTGCGCGGCCACCCGGTGCAGGTCCTGACGGAAGCCTCGGAACACGCCTTGGGCCTGGTCGTGGGAACCCGCGGACGCGGAGGGTTCACGGGCATGCAGCTGGGCTCGGTGACCCAGGGAGTACTGCATCATGCCCGCTGCCCGGTCATCACGGTCCCGGTGTGAGGCGGCGAACGGCCCCGGAGCCGTGTTCACCGCGTCCCCGTTCTCGCCCGCCGGCCCTCCCACGGCGAGTGCTCCGCCACCCGCCGTGGAGTCCGTGACGACCCCGGAGGCCGTCCGCGAAACCCGGCCGGTTCCAGAGAAAACGAAACCTCCGTCACCCTACGGGCGCGGCTGATGCGGCCCGGTACGGCCCCGGTGGTGCCGGGTGGAGGGGGACACGAGGCGGTCGGTGCCGCGTCCGGATCCGGGCGGCGTGCCCCGGTGGTGCTGGAACTCTCCGCCGACGACGTCCTCACCGCGCTGGGCACGTCACGGCGCGGCCTGTCGAAGGCGCGGGCACGGGCCGGGCTGGAGAAGTACGGGGCCAACGAAATGCCGCGTGCGGGACGCCGTGCCGTGTGGCGGCAGCTGGGGGCGCAGTTCACGGACCTCTTCGCGGTGGTGCTGATCGTCGCCTCGGGGATCACCTTCCTGGCCTTCGGGCTTCAGGAGCCGCGCGATGCCGGCACCCTCCAGCTCGCCGT